>JBGARS010000100.1:0-18207 GCA_044230075.1 Planctomycetota bacterium
CTCATGAACTCCGGCGTGCCCATCATCGTGCCCTGGAACGTCATCGCACCGCCCTGCAGCAGCGGGTCGCGCAGCGACTTGGCGATGCCGAAGTCGATGATCTTCGGCTGTGGCCGGCCGTCGATCTCGGCGACCAGCACGTTGTTGGAGCTGAGGTCGCGGTGCAGCACCGCCTTCTGGTGCGCGTGCTGCATCGCGTCGAGCACCCGCAGGAACAGTTCGATGCGTGCGCGCAGCGTCAGCCCGGCGCGGCGGCAGTACGCGACCAGCGTCGGCCCCTCGACCAGTTCCATGACGAAGAACGGCCGGCCCTTGTCCGTGGTGCCCGCATCGAGCAGCCGGGCGATGCCGGGATGGTCCATGCGGTTCAGGGCCTCGCGCTCGGCGGCGAACCGGGCCAGGATCTCGCGCGAGTCCATGCCGGGGTTCAGCACCTTGACCGCGACCGGCCGCCGGATCGGCTCCTGCTGTTCGGCGCGGTAGACGGTGCCGAAGCCGCCGCGGCCGAGCACCGCCTGCAGCACGTAGGCGCCGACGCGCTGTGGCAACTCCTCGTCGCCGCGGCCGCTGCCCGGCTTCTGGTTCGAGCCGATGGCCGTGCCTGCGGGGCCGCTGATCGCCACGCCGGCTGCGGCCAGCCACGCGCGAATGGCTCCATCGTGCTGCGGCTGCGCGGCGAGCAGTGCCTGCAATGCCGCGTCGCGCGCGCTGTCGTCGCCTTCGAGGATCGCCAGCACCGCGTCTTCGACCGACTGCGGCAGGGGTTGCTGGCCGGATGGCAGCGCGCTCATCGCGGCGATCATGGCCGCTGTGCGGGTCGTGCTCCAGCACTGGCAGGCCGCGGTCACACGCCGGCGGACACGACGCTGTCGGCACGATGCGCCGGGTCGGGCCCACGCTCCGCCAGCCGTCGACGGCAGCGCAGGTGCCGTCGGCGCGACAGTTCCACCAGCGGCCGCCAGACCGGACCCACCAGGCGGTGTCGGATCAGGAACGGCCAGAGCCAGTTGCTGCGCTTGTACAGCAGGCTCATCGCCAGGTACGCGGGCACGGCGTGGGCATCACTCGGCCGCCGGCGCCAGATCGAGCCCAGTGTGAACAGCGTCCGGTAGCACCATTCGTAGCCGGCCTGCAGCTGCTCGGCGCTCATGCGCGCCGGTCGGAACACGACGTGCGACGTGTCGTAGCGGGACCAGTCGCGATGCAGCAGACGGCAGTCGCGTTCCATCTGCACGAACAGCGGTGTGCCGGGATACGGCGTGAGGATGTGGAACGTCGCGCATTCGAGCCGCGAGCGTTCGATCCAGTCGACCGTGCGCGCGAACACCGAGGCGTCGTCCTGGTCGAAGCCGAGCACGAAGCTGCCGTTCACCTGGATGCCGTGGTCGTGCAGGATCCGTACCCGGCGCGCGTAGTCGTCGGGCCGCGGCGTCTTCTTGCGCGCTTTCACGAGGTTCTCGCCGCCCAACGACTCGAAGCCGACGAACACGCCGGTGCAGCCGGCCAACGCCATGTCGCGCACCAGGCTCGGGTCGTCGGTGACGTCGATGGTCACCGCCGCGCTCCAGATCTTCTGCAGCGGCCGCAGCGCCGCGCACAACGCCCGCAGATAGGACGGTCGTGAGCCGAGGTTGTTGTCGATGAAGACCCCGTATGGTTGCCGATCGGCCGCGAACTCCGCCGCGATCGTCGCCGGTGGCCGCATCTGGTACGGCATGTCGAGCCCGTCGGTCGACAGGTAGCAGAACGAACAGCGGTTGTGACAGCCGCGCGTCGCGATCAGGCTGCTGGTGGTCAGGAACGAGCGGCGCGGTGCCAGCTCGCGTCGCGGCGGTGGGTCCTGCGCGTAGGCCGGCGTGCGGTACGAACCTCGGTACTCCGGCAGCAGTCGACCGGCTTCGGCGTCTTGCAGGATCCGCGGCCACAGCTGCACACCTTCGCCGATCGCCAGTGCGTCGGCGTGGGGCCGGCACTCGTCCGGGCACGACATCACGTGCAGCCCGCCGAGCACGACGCGGGCGCCGCGGGCCCGGTACCACGCCGCCAGTTCGAACGCGCGCGCGGCGAAGGTCAGGTGCACGGTGATGCCTACGACCTGCGGCAACGGCGCGCTCGGCGGCGGGCCCTGCAGCAGGTTCTCGTCCCAGTAGTCGACCGTCCACTCGGGCGGCGTCGCGCCGGCGATGCTCGTCAGCGCGAGCGATGGCGTCAGCACGTGCTTGCCGAAGCTCGCATGCGGATCCTTGCGATAGAAGGGGTTGATCAGCAGGGCGTGGCGCGGTGTCGGCTGCGCGGTCACCCGATCCGGCAGCGGCGGCGCTTCGGCCAACAGTCTGGGGAGGGTGCGGCGCATCCGGGCAACATACCGGCGGTAGCTTTGCAATGCAAAGTATGCACGGGTGCACCGTCCGGCCGGTGACCCCGGTGCTTGACGGCGGGGGAGCAGCTCCGACAGTTCGGGCATGACCGGACCCCGGTTCGTGCCCTACTCCGATCGCTACGTGCCGTCGTTGCCACCCGAGCCGGCGGCGGCCGCGTTCCACGACGTCGTGCGTCGCCGCCGCAGCGTGCGCATGTTCAGCGATCGGCCGGTGTCCCGGGCGACGATCGAATGGCTGGTGCGCGCCGCGCACAGCGCGCCGAGCGGCGCCAACAAGCAGCCGTGGCGGTTCGTCTGCGTGCAGGATCCGGCGGTCAAGGCCCGCATCCGCACGGCCGCCGAAGCCGAGGAACGCGAGTTCTACTCGCGCCGCGCCAACGCCGAATGGCTGCAGGACCTGGCGCCGCTGGGCACCGACGAACACAAGGACTTCCTGACCACGGCGCCGTGGCTGGTGGTGGTGTTCCAGCTGACGCACCAGGACGACGGTGGCCAGGTCTACTACCTGAAGGAGTCGGTCGGGCTCGCGTGCGGCCTGTTCCTGGCGGCGGCGCAGTTCGCCGGGCTGGCGACGCTGACGCACACGCCGAGCCCGATGGCGTTCCTCGGCGAGATCCTCGGCCGGCCCAAGCACGAACGCCCGTTCCTGCTGATCCCGGTCGGGTTCGCGGCGGACGACTGCCAGGTACCGGCGGCGGCGCTGCAGCGGCGGCCGTTGGCCGAGGTCATGGTCGTGGTCTGATCGGCGGACGGGCGAACGGGCTGCGGGCGACGGGCGGCGGGAAAAAGTGACCTTGGCGCGTGCGCCGGCCGGGAAACGGTCCTTGTCGGGTGTCCACCCAACCAACCCAGAACCGAACATGACCCGCCGCACTCTCGCCCTGCTCTCCCCCCTGGCCTTGGTCGCCGGCCTCTCGGCCCAGAACGCCGACTTCCTGCTGACCTACTCGCAGCCCGAACGCACCCTCTCCGGCAGCGCCGGCACCGTGCTGCGCTTCCTGTATCCGAACGAGATCTCGCACCTCGAATGGACCACCGGCCCATGCTCGAGCCTGTCGGCCGAGAAGTGGGCGCCGCGCACGTGCTTCGACACGATGGCCGGCGACGAGGACGGCGACGCCCGCTGGTGGGAGCCGGGCCTGTTCGGCTCGATCGACGCGCTGATGGACGGGATCAGCACGGCGGCCGGCAGCCCGACCAACGCCCGCACGGTGTTCTACTCGCCGTCCGTGGCGATGGGCACCGGCCTCAGCGGCGCGCCCGGCCTGCGGCCCGGTGACGTCGGCCGCATCGTGCGCGACGCCAGCCTGAACGAGGGCCAGGTCGAGTACTTCATGCGTCAGGAACAGTTCAACCAGGCGCTCGGCCTGCCGCTCGCCAACGTGCTCGACATCGACGCGATCGCCTTCGCGCCCGGCTTCGGCGTCTTCTTCTCGCTCGACATCGACACGCCCGCATTCCTGACCTGCGGCCCGACCTTCGTGCAGGACGGCGCCATCCTCTGCGTGCCGGACTTCGCGATCACCTACACGCCCGACTTCCGCGTCGCATCGGTGCTGCCGAACAGCGCCGAGGTCGTCTACACCGAGGCGCAGGTCGACTTCATGGTCTCGAACGCGCAGATCACCAACCGCAACGGTGTCTGCATCCCGAACGCGATCGACACCGAGGCGCTCGAGATCGACTGGAACGGCCCCGTCAGCACGATCGGAACCTGTTCGGGTCTGGCCCTGCAGGTGCCCAGCCTGATCTTCACCACCGAGACGATGACCGGCGCCGGCGTGTGCACGACTGCGTTCGGCGGGCAGATCTACAATGGCCTGTGTGGCCCTGCCGGCCGCAGCTGTGGCTTCGGGCCGACGCTCGGCTCGCAGATGGGCATCCAGCCGGTCAGCGGCAACATCGGTGCACCGAGCTACGTCAACGCGCTCGCCTCGACCCGCACGCTGCGCTACTCGATGGAGCCACAGCAGCACGTTGTCACGGTGCCGCCGCTCGGCCTGCCGGTCGGCTCGCAGATGGTCGACATCTCGTCGCCGTTCCCGGTCAACTTCGTGTTCTGGACGCCGGGCGCCTTCCTGCCCAACAGCGCGACGGGCTCGTTCACGATGCCGCTGGCGATCCCGCTCTGCTTCCCCGACTTCTACCCCTGGCCGAACTACTGGACGGCCACCCTCACGGCCGGTGGCTTCGCCAGCTGGCCGATGCTGCCGATCCCGCCGGGCTTCGTCGGCAACGTGGTGTTCCAGAGCGTCGCGCCGACCACCTTCGGCAGCTGGGAGCTGAGCACGCCGATCACGGTCGAGTTCCAGTAGTCGATCGCCTTTGACCTCGCGCGCCGCTGTGCGGTCGGTCCGAACGGCCGATCGCTCGCGGCGCGCGGTCGTTCCGGGGCAGCTCTCAGACCGTGATGGTCTTCCAGCGGCCGCGGCGGAACATCACGAACGCGGCGCAGGCGAAGCTGGTCTCGGCGATCGGGATCGCCCAGAACACGCCGATCGGCCCGAGTCCGAGCCAGAACGCCAGCGTCCACGCGAGCGGCAGTTCGAGCGTCCAGAAGAACCAGAAGTGCAGCCAGGTCGACGTGCGGGTGTCGCCGGCACCGTTGAACGCCTGCAGCGCGACCATGCCCCAGGCATAGAAGACGTAGCCCGAGGCGATGATGCGCAACGCGTCGACGGCGTGGCCTTGCACCGCGGGTTCGGTCACGAAGATCTGCACGATCTCGCGCGGCCACAGCTCCATCACCAGCGTGACGAAGGCGAGGAACACCATGTCGTAGGCCGCGGTCAGCCAGACCGCGCGTTCGGCGCGTTCGGGTTTGCCGGCGCCGAGGTTCTGGCCGACCAGCGTCGCCGCCGCGTTGCTGAGGCCCCACGCCGGCAGCAGCGCGAAGATCAGGATGCGGATGCCGGTCGTGTAGCCCGCCGCTGCGGCCTCGCCGAAGCTGTTGACGAAGCGCATCAGGAACAACCAGCTCGTGGTCGCGATCAGGAACTGGCCGACGGTCGCCGCCGACAGCTTCACCAGCGTCCACATCGGGCCCGCGTCGAAGCGCAGCAGCGGTCGCAGGTGCACGCGGCCGTTGCCGCGCCGCAACAGCCAGAACTGGTAGAGCACGGCGACCACGCGGCCGGTGCAGGTCGCGACGCCGGCGCCGGTGACACCGAGCGCGGGGAACGGACCGAGGCCGAAGATCAGCATCGGGTCGAGCACCAGGTTGATGCCGTTCGCGACGGCGAGCGTCTTCAGCGCCAGCATCGGATCGCCGGCGCCGCGGAAGATCGCGTTCTGCAGGAACAGCAGCGTGACGATCACATTGCCGCCCAGCATCCACTGCGCGTAGCCGGTGCCGGCCGTCACGACCTTCGCATTGCTGTCGGTCATCAGCGCCAGCAGTTCGGGTGCGAACAGCAGCGCCGGCACGCCGAGACCGATGCCGACGACGAGGCCGAGGCCGATCGCCTGCGAACCGGCGATCGCGGCGCCGCGCAGGTCCTGTTCGCCGACGCGGCGCGCGACCATCGCGGTCACCGCCATGCCGAGGCCGAACGCGATCGCGTAGACCATCGACAGCATGCCTTCGGTCGCGCCGACCGCCGCGACCGCCGCGCCGCCGGTCGGCGCCACGCCGAACCAGCCATCGTCGATGCGATTGACCCACCAGATGTCGACCAGCGCGAACGTCGACTCGAGCGCCATCTCGAGCACCATCGGGATCGCCAGCAGCAGGATGGCTGCCGGCAGCGAGCCGCGGGTGTAGTCGTGCTGTTCGCCGCGCAGGCTGCCGGTGACGTGTTGCCAGAAGCTGCGTGGCGTGGTGGTGGGGGCGGTCATGCGGCGGGGCGGGGAGCATAACGAGGCGGTGCCGCGGCCAGTGCGTTGGGCGAACTTGCCGTGTGATGGGGGTGCGGCACGGATGTGCACACCGTGCTCCCGCGCAAGGCGAGAACCTGCACGTGACCTTCTTCGACCTGCCGCAGAACACCGCCATGCTCGCGTTCGACTGGAGCACCGCGTCGCCTCTCGACCTGACGTTCCTCGGCATGCCCGGCTGTGACCAGCACGTGAACCCGGCGGCCTACGCGCTGCTCGTCGGCCAGGACCAGCAGGCCGAATGGAGCCTGCCGAGCCCCGACGATCCGCAGTTCGTCGGCATGCACTTCTTCGGCCAGGCCCTCGTGCTCGACCCGGCCGCCGGCAACGGCTTCGGTGCCGTCGTCTCCGACGCGGCAGAAGGCGTGATCGGGCACTGGTGAGCGCGGCGCGGGCGCCTTTCCACCTCATCTGCGCCTGCGCCTTGTGCGGGCACCCGGTACCGACTACACTGCTCGCCGCTTGGGAAGACGAGACCCGTCCCCCAGGCCAGACAATCTCCAGACCGGCGCCTTTGCGCCCTGCGCGTTTGCCCGAATGCCCGCCGCCCTCTTGTCGAGGGCTCCAGGACCGGTGCGATGAACACTTGCGGCAATTCGGCCGCGTGTGTGGCTCGTGACGTAGACGGTTCTCGGCTCTGGCGGAGTGACAGTGATTCGATGGGTAAGCGACTGTACGTAGGCAATCTCTCGTTCGACACCACGGAAGCGTCCCTCTCGGACGCCTTCAGCCAGGACAACCGTCAGGTGTCCAGCGTGAGCGTCATGATGGACCGGGACACCGGTCGTTCGCGCGGCTTCGCGTTCGTCGAAATGGCGAACGACGGTGACGCCCAGGGCGCCATCCAGGCCATGAACGGCGCCATGCTCGATGGCCGTTCGCTGCGCGTCAACGAAGCCGAAGAGCGCGCGCCGCGCTCGGGTGGCGGTGGCGGCGGCGGCGGCGGCGGCAACCGCGGCGGTGGCGGCGGCCGTGGCGGTGGTGGTGGTGGCGGCGGCGGTCGCGACCGCTGGTAGTGAACGGCTGCTAGGGCAATCGCCCTGGCACGCAGGTCTGGCCGGTGAGTTCTCACCGGCCAGATCCCGACTCGACCCGACCTGACCGACTGCGCCTCGGCATCCCCGGAGAACCAACGTGATCCAGACAGTCCAGACCAAGAAGGGCACGAAGGCGATCACTTCCGATCGCTGGCACGTCGTGCATTCCCACTTCAAGGGCAAGGGCGGCAAGTTGCTGTTCGTGCGCACGGTGCACAGCGAGCACGACGACCGCGTCGGCTGTCTCGCCGAAGCCAGGGTCCTGTGGGGCCGCCTGTGCGGCGACAAGGAAGCCGCCGAGGCCGAGCGCGACGAGGTGTTCGTCTGCCGCCCGAACTACAAGTCGCTGGAACGTTCGCGACATCGTCGACCGAAGAAGGGCTGAGACCGCACGCCGGAGGAACCATGGGCTACGACCTGCACATCACTCGGGCCATGGACTGGGCCGACAACTCGGGCCAGCAGATCGACGAGGCGGAGTGGCTGCAATTGGCGGCTGCCGACGTCGACCTGACCGCGGATCCGACGCACGGGCCGTTCGCGGTGCGGTTCAAGGCGACGGCCTGGTTCGACTGGTTCGAGGGCAACGTCTTCACCACCGATCCGGACCGCCCGACCGTCGCCAAGATGTTGCTGCTCGCGGGCCGGCTGGCGGCGATCGTGCAGGGCGACGACGGTGAGATCTACGACACGGCCCAGCAGTGGCCGCCGAAGGTCCTGAAAGACCGCTAGAACGGCGCGGGCTGCGGCCGCAGGCGCATGCGTTCGCGGCACCAGAGGCCGTAGAGGCCGATCGCCAGCAGCGCGAGCACCACGAGCGTGCGCACGCGCCGGGCGGCCGAATCCGCCGCGCGTTCGGCGGGCAGCGGCGACACGTTGCCGGGTGTCAGCGCATCGAGGTCGACGGCGCGCACCGTCAGGCTCTCGCTCCTCTGGACGGCGGCGCGGGTCGCCTGGCGGATCGTCGGCGAAGCATCCGGCCAGAGCGCGCGCAGCGCGTCGGCGGCGGCCAGTGCGGTCCACGGCGCATCGGCGCGCGCCGCCGCGACGATCTGCGGCAGCACTTCGCTCGCGTCGAGCCGCCGCAGTGCGTCGACCGCCGCGAAGGCGACCTCGTCGTCGGCATGCAGCAGCGCGGCCAGGGAACGCACCGTCTTCGGCCCGGGTGCGCGCACCGACTGGCGCGCGGCCTCGGCGCGATCGCCGTCGCGGGCACCGAACGCGCGCAGCGCCAGCGGCGGCGTGGTCGCCGTCGGGTCGGCGAGTGCGACCAGCAGCAGCGCTGTGGGCAGCAGCAGGCCGCCATCGCTGCGGCCGCGCACGCGCACGTGCGTCGGTGTCTGCCAGGCCGTCCACGTCACGTCGCCGCACGATGCCGCACCCAGCCGCAGCAGCTCGGCGCGTGGGTCGCCTTCGACCAGCGTGCCGGCCAGATGGGCGATCACGACCGACGCGTCGAGCGAACGCGGTTCGTCGAGCACGTCGGCCTGCAGTTCGCGCAGCAGCCGTCGCCATGGCGTCGGGACCTTGGCGCCGAGCGGCACGAACCAGTCCTCGGTGCCGTCGTTGCGGCAGCTCCAGAGCATCACGGTGCCGTCGAGGTTGCACGAGCCGGCGGCGACGACGCCGCGCGGCAGCGGCACGCCGTCGCCCAACACCACGATGCCGGCGGGGCCGAACTGCATCGCGAACGGGCGCGACGGATCGCGGCCCTGTGGCCAGTCGGTTCGGTGCGGCAGGTAGTTGCTGCAGAACCAGTCGATGCCGGGCACCGCGGCGCGCTGCGCCCCGGCGGCGAACGTCGCCTGCACGATAGGTCGCACCTGTGCCGGCAGTGAGGTGGCGGCCAGCGCGACGGACAGGCACGCGGCGGCGAGGCGCAGCGCGTGCAGCGGGAGACGGGCGGGTCGTCGGTCAGCGGCGACCAAAGCCGTCTTCTCCGACGTACTCACCCGCTTCGGCGTCGGCTTCGGCGTCGACGGGTTCCCCCCAGCCATCGGTCTCCGCCTCGCCCGGTTCGAACACGCCATCGTCGTCGGTCCCGGCCTCTGCATCGGCGGCGGCGGCCATCGCCTCGGCTTCGGCTTCGGCCTCGGCGGCCATCTGCTCGAGGTGCTCCTCGGACGGCGCCAGAAGGGCCATCGTCGCGGCGGTCGAGACGGCTTGCACGCGGCGACGCCGCAGGCGGCCGGCGAGCACCAGCACCATCAGCAGCGACATCGGGATCGCGCCGGCGATCACCCGATCCTGGATCGGCATGCTGTTCCAGCGCGCGCGCGCCGCGGCGAGCAGGCCCTTGGCGTTGGTCAGCGCGCGCTCCACCTCGTCGGCGGGTGGCGCCTTGTTGTCGCCGCGAACCTGGGCGAGCGCGACCTCGATCAGCGGTCGCAGCTCGGCGGTCTCCTTGGCCAGTTGGCCCTCGAGCGCGTTCGCGGTGGTCGGCACGGCGAGTTCACCGAGTCGCCCGATCGCGTAGCGCCGCAGCAGCGGCTCCTTGTGGCCGAGCACGGCCACCAGCAGCGTCGGCTGGGCCTTCGCATCCAGCTTCGGCGAAAGTTCCTGGAAGCACCACGTCAACGCCTGGCCGACGCCCTTGGCGGGGCGGTCGTCGAGCGCCGTGGCCATGCGCAGCAGTTGGTCGCCGGCCCCGAGATCCTGCAGCGCCAGCAGGGCGGCCTGCAGGTCGGTGGCAGTCTGGTCGCTATTGCGCTTGCCCTGTTCGATCAGCGCCATCAGCGGCGCGGTGGCGGCGGGTCGCCGCAGCTTGCCGAGCAGCTGGGCGGCCATGGTGCGCATGCCGAGGTCCTCGTCTTCGAGTGCGGTGACCGCGGTCGCGAACGAAGCGACCTGCGCCTGCTGCAGCAGCGGCTGCATCGCCTGGCGCCGTGCTTCGGCGTGTGGGCTGCCGGTCGCGACCTCGCGCAGCAGTTCGATCGCGGCGGGCTCCCGCCGCTGGCCGAGCAGCCAGGCGGCGCGCGCGGCGATCGCCGGGTCGGTCGCCTGGGTCAGTTCGCGCAGCAGCTTCGCATCGGCCTTGGCACCGGCCTGTTCGGCGGCGACCAGTTTCTCGCGGTCGCCATCGGCGGGGTCGACGACGGTCTGCCCGGTGTCGACCACGCTGGCCGCGGTGACCTCGGGGCCGGTCGGGACCGTGCTCGGCGCCGGTTCTTGTGGCGACAACAGCGGCAGGAGAAACAGTTCGAGCAGGCCCATGCAAATCCTCACTTGGGTCCGTCATCGGCCATCGACCCGCGTCAGCTAGAGAGTGTTCCCCGTCAAGCGGGCAGCGGTCCCGGTTCGATATCCGGTTGAACTCGCCATGCGCGCAGCCCCGGTGTCGCAGAGTGCGCGAGAACCAGTCGCTTCCCTGGTTGCCGCCAGCCGAGCCGCGTGCCTACGCACCTGCGGCCTGGGACTGGTCTTGCCACTCGGGATCGTGCTGCTCGGCGGCGGCTGGCAGATGGCGCTGGTCGCTCTGTGCTCGGCGCTGCTCGCGCTGGTCATCGAACGAGCGCTGTCGCGGTCGCCGGCGGCGCACATGCCCGGGGGCGCCGTTCGTGTGCCGGCTGCCGCGTCCGCCGCCGCGTCGGACCAGCCGACGCCCGACCGCTTCTGTGAACAGGCGCGCACCATGCTCGAGGCGTTGGGCGAAGGCGTACTGGTCGTCGACCGCCTCGGCTGCATCGTCGCGGCCAATCCCGCGGCGGCGAAGATCCTGCGCCACCCGCTGCAGGATCCGACCGGCATGGTGTTGTGGGAAGCCCTGTCGCCCGACCTCGCCCGCCTGGCACAGGATGCGTGGCGCGCGGTGCTGGATCGTTCGCAGGTGACCGCCGACGAACTGCCGCAGGTTCGCTACTCGGGTGTGCCGTGTCGCGATCACGTCTACGACCTGACCGCCGTCGACGCCACGTCCGCGCGCACCGGCCGGCACCACGGCGTGCTGTTCCTGTTCGTCGACAGCACGCGCAGTCACGAGCTGCAGCGGCTCAAGGACCGCTTCCTGTCGAGTGTGTCGCACGAGCTGCGCACGCCGCTGACGAACGTCTGCGCCTATGCCGAGATCCTGCGCACCATGCCGCTCGGCGAGGACCGCGAGTGGGCCGAGTTCGTACGGGTGATCCACGAAGAGGGGTTGCACCTGAGCCAGCTGGTCGACGGCATGTTCGACTACCTGCAGCTCGAGAGCGGCGAGGCCGTGTTCTGCAGCGAGGAGGTCGACGGGGCGGCCACCGTGCGCGAGCTGCTCGGTTCGCTGCGCGCGGTCGCCACCGCGCGGCGCATCGAGCTGCGCTTCGACGAACGCGGCGACGCACCGATGCTGGTCGCCGACCAGGGCCGGCTGCGGCACGTCGTGCGCAGCCTGGTCGACAACAGCCTGAAGTTCACACCGCCCGGTGGCCAGGTGACGGTGACGGTCGGGGCGCGCGACGAAGCCTGGGAGCTGCGCATCGAGGATTCGGGGCCGGGCGTACCCGCCGACGACCGTCGCGCGGTGTTCGACAAGTTCCATCAGCTGCACGATCACCTGACCGACAAGCCCTCGGGCGCCGGCCTCGGCCTGGCGACGAGCCGCGCGATCGTGGGGCGCCTGGGCGGCCTGATCTGGTGCGAGGAGGCGCCGCTCGGTGGCGCCGCGTTCGTGGTGCGCCTGCCGGGCTATGGCCAGCCGCGCCTCGCCAGTACCGCCGGCGCCGGTGCCGGCGGCGGCTTCTGACCGGGTCCGGGTCAGCCCACCAGCCAGCGGCCGCCGAACCAGCCCAGCGCGGTGGCCACGAGGCAGCCGCCCAAGGTCGCCGCGACGTTGCCGAGCGCCACGCCGTAGTCGCCGTGCTGCAGGCTGACGAACGTCTCGTAGCTGAAGGTCGAGTAGGTCGTGAAGCCGCCCAGCATGCCGGCGCCGAGCGCGACCCGCATCGTCGGCGAGAACGCCGCCGTGCCCAGCGACAGCGCCATCAACAGCGCCAGCAGGAACGAGCCGGCGCAGTTCACCAGCAACGTGCCGAGTGGGAACGTCTGTGGCGGTGTGCGCGCGATCCACGCGCACAACAGGTAGCGGGCGCCCGAGCCGAACGCGCCGCCGACACAGACCCAGAGGACCGGTGGCATCCCGCCTGTGTATCCGCGGACGGCGGTGATGGCGAGTCGGCAGCTGCGCGCGCTACGGCGAGTTCGACGGCCGCCGCGAGAGGCGCGTGCTGGTCAAGGTGATGGGCATCTGACCCGCGTGGACCGGATCAGCGCGCGGCGGCATCGCGGATGCGCTGGCGCCACTCCGTCTCGATCGCGCGCACGCGGTCGCCGGTCAGCGGTTGCGCGCGCGGCCGCACGTGGGCGCGGCCACCTTCGATCGTCACGTTGGGATCGAACGCGTCGATGTAGTCCTTCGGCGCCAGGCGCGAATGCGCCATGAACCGCATGTTGGCGAAGAACGGCTCGATCTGCTCGGCCTCGTGCGCGGTCAACGAGTCCGTGCGTTCGTCGCCGAACAGCAGCAACAGCGTCCCGACCACGCTCTCGACGTCGGCCTGGCTGGCGCCGGGCATCGCGCCGAACGCCGCCATCAGTTCGCTGCGCGAGAGGCGGCCGTCGTGGTCCGTGTCGGCGGTCGCCAGTGCCGACGCCAGGACCTGCTTTGGCAGCAGGCGGTGGCCCAGTTCGGGCGCCGGCGAACGCGCGGCGACCCAGTCGTTGAGGCCGAGTTCGTCGAGGATCGCGAAGTCGGGCATCACCCAGCCCGAATAGCCGACGCCGCGCAGCGCGATCGTCGGGCGGTCCTCGGGGTCGACCAGCACGCGCGTACGCGGCGGGAAGATCTGCTGCTGCGCCTGCAGGAACGACACGTGCAGGTGGGGGCGGCCACACAGCACCTGCACGTGCAGCCACGCCTGCAGCCGGTCGTGCCAGCGCCAGATCGGCTGCAGCCAGCCCGGCAGCTGCGACGCCAGCGGCACGTAGCACAGCGTCTGCTTCGGTTCCGTCAGGGCGAAGTGCACCCACCCGACGCAGGATGCGAGGCCGAGCCCCAGCGTGCAGACGACCGGCAGCAGCGCGCCCGCGCGCAACTGCGCGGCCATCGCCGCCGCCGAAAGGGCGCCGAGCGGCACCAGCTGGCTCAGCACGCGGTACTCGAACGGGTCGCCGCCGACGCGCAGCGTGTAGTAGCCGACGTGCGCGATCACCGCGGTGACCGCAGCCACGGCCGGCAGTTCGGCGAAGAGCCACCGCACGGTCGCACCGCCGCGGCGCGCGACCTCGGTGATCGCCCAGACGAACGCCAGCGGCACCCACAACCAGACGCCGTGTTCGAACGCGAACGACAGGAAGTAGCGCACGCCGGCCTCGGGCCACGGTGCCGACACCTTCGCGTAGTACGTGTTCGGCAGGTACTCGCCGTAGAACCAGCGGTGCCAGACGAGGTGGGCGGCGACCGCGAGCAGCGGCAGCAGCGCGAGCAGCGTCGCCCGGAGGCCGCGCGTGCGCAGCACGACGCCGAGTCCGGCCACGGCGACCGTCGCGGCGACACACAGCAGGCCGTCGGGGCGCGCGAGCGCGGCCGCGGCCGCTGCTGCGGCCCAGGCCGCGAGCCAGCCGGTGCCGCGCCGTTGCCGCGCGCGGAACGCGAGCACGACCCAGCCGACCAACGTCAGGTTGAACAGCGACGTGCCGAGCCCGCCGGTCAGCCACTGCAGGAACGTGCGGTTGCCGGCGACGGCCGCCAGCGTGCAGAACACCGCGACGTCGGGCAGCCGTTCGCCGCGCCGATCGCGGCAGCGGAACGCGGCGAGCGCGACCACGGCGAACAGCAGCAGGCCCTGCGCCATCGACACCCAGTTCGCGGAGCGCGGCGGCTCGACGCCGGTCAGGCTCCAGCCGGCCCAGACCGACACCGACCAGAGGAAGCTCGAGTAGCCGTCGACCGGCCGCCACGGCGGCGGATTCCAAACCAGGCCCAGACCGTCGCGCGCGTTCGACGCGTAGCGGAAGTGGATGAACGAGTCGTCGCAGAGGAATGCGAGCGCGTTGCCGCCGAGCACGACGGCCGCCACCAGCGCCGCGAGCACCAGGGCCCGGATCAGCCGGCGCTGCAGCCGGGAGCCGCGGGGGGCAGCCGAAGAGCCGGCATCCTGGTGGCTTCCAGCACTCGGCATCGGTCCTGCCCCTCGTCGCGGCGGCTGCGTGCGGTCAGCTCTTGATGTGCACCGAGACCAGCTTCGTCATCTCGAACATCGTCACCACGGCCTTGCCGCCGAACACGGCCTTCAGGTTGTCGTCGGCGCGGATGTTCGTCTTGACCTTCGGATCCTGCAGGTTCTTGGCCTTGATGTACTCCCACAGCTTCTTGGTGATCTCGCTGCGCGGCATCGGCTGTGAGCCGACGATCTTCGCCAGCAGCTCGTCCGGCTGGACGGGCTTCATCAGGGCCGGGTTGGGCTTGCGCTTCTTCTTCTCGGGTGATTCTTCGCTGGCCATGTGATCCTCGTCGGGGCGATCTCGGCCGGTGGATTCCGGTCGGCGACGCCAAGGGTCGCTGCACGATGCTGGGGGAATGGGCGGTAGCGCAAGCACTAAGGTGGATCTGTTGGTCTGGAGGCCAGGTTGCGCGTCGCCCCGGACCGCGCGCTGCGAACGCGGCTACGCATGCCTGGCCCTGTCGGCGGCCGGCTCGTCGGCAGCCGGATGCATCCGCTGCGCTGGCTCGGCGAACGCCCCCGCATGCCCGCCCAGCCGTTCACCCTGCTCCATGACGGGGCGTGCCCGTTCTGCCGGCTGGAGGTGCGATGGCTGCAGCGGCGCGATCGCCGCGGGCGGCTGCGGGCCGAGGACATCAGCCGGCCCGGATTCGACCCGGCGCGCTACGGCCTGACCCGCGAACGCGTGCACGCGCGGTTGCACGGCGTGATGGCCGACGGCACGGTGGTCGAGGGCATGCCGGCGATCCGCGCCGCGTGGCGCGCGGCCGGGCTCGGCTGGGTCATGGTGTGGACCGGCTGGCCGGTGCTGCGCTGGCTCTGCGACCTCGGCTACGTCGTGTTCGCGCGCTACCGCGTGCCGCTGGGCCGACTGTTCGGTCGCCGCTGTACCAGCGACCGTTGTGCCGGGTGACCGCGGCGCGGGGCATTGGCGGGCCGGGGCAGGTGGTCGGCGCGGATCACGGCGCTGCCGACATCCGCCCCGACCGACCCGGCAGGAACGACCCACCCAGGCTGCCGCTGTCCGTGCAGGTCGGCTACTCGATCGCCGACGTCGGCCTGAATCTCGCCGAGACGACGATGCGCCTCTACGCGTTGGTGTTCTACACCGACCGCGTGGCGCTCGATCCGAGCCTGGCGGCGCTGGCGCTGGGCATCTCGATCTTCTGGGACGCGATCACCGACCCGATCATGGGCGCGATCAGCGACCGCACCCGACACCGCTTCGGTGGCCGCCGCGGCTACCTGCCGGCGGGCGGTCTGTGGCTGGCGGTCGGCGTCCTGCTGGTGTTCTGGCCGCCGGAGCTGACCAGCCAGGCGGCGAAGTTCGGCTGGCTGCTCGCCGCCGGCTGCTTGCTCAACACCGGCATGACGGTGCTGAGCGTGCCCTACATGGCGATGGCCGGCGAGATGACCGACGACCCGCACCAACGCGCGGTGCTGTTCGGCTGGCGCTTCGCGTTCGCGAACGTCGGCGCCCTCGCCGCGGCGGTGGTGCCGGCGCTGCTGCTGACCGCGAACGGGGGCAGCGCGGCTGCGATGCCGACCACCAGCGTGGTCGCTGCCGCGATCGTCGTCGTCACGGCGATGGTGAGCTGGCGTGCGACGCGCAACGTGCGGTTCGTCGAGGTGCCGGCGCCGTCGTCGACCGGCAGGGACACGTTCGCGGCGATGCTGCGGAACCCGACCTTCCGTCCCCTGCTGCTCGCCTACGCGATCGCCACCGCCGGCATCGGCGTCAACGCCGCGGCGTTCCTCTACTACTACGAACACCACCTGCACCTGTCGGGGGAACGCACGCAGCTGGTGCTGGTCGTGTTCCTGGTGGTGTTCACGGTTTCGATCCTCGGCTGGGTCCGGCTCGCGCGGCGCCACGGCAAGCGTCGGCCCTTGGTCGTCGGTGCGACCGTGCTGGGCATCGGCACCACGCTGCTCTACCTGCTGGCGCCGCCGGGGGGCTTCGCCGTGGTGATGGGGTTCGGCGCGATCGGCCTCGGCAGCTTCGTCGGCTGCATCGTGCTGATCGATGCCATGCTCACCGACGTGCTCGACCACGATCTGGTGCGCACCGGCAGGTCGCGTGCGGGCCTGTTCTTCGGCGTGTGGCGCTTCGCCGGCAAGGTCGCGCGCGCGGTCGCCGTCGCCGGCACCGGCTTCGTGCTCGGCCTCGCCGGCTATCGGGAAGGGCAGGCCACCCAGCCGGAGTCGGTGGACACCGCGCTGGTGCTGCTGTTCGGGCCCGGTGTCGGCCTGCTGTTCCTGCTCGCCGCGTTGGTGCTGTGGCGCTACCGCTTCGACGAGCGCAAGCAGGCCCAGGTCCGGCGCCTCCTCGACCGGCGCCGGGCGCGGCGGCCCGGCATGCGCGGCGGCGCCTGAGACCGGCTGCCGCGTTTTCCCCCGTCCCCGGCCAGGCACGCGGAACCAACGCTCGCCGCCCGTCCTTCGCCCCGACCGTCCGGATACCCTCTCGACCATGCTGCTTCGCCCCGCCATCGCCTTCGTGCTCGCCACGAGCCTGCTCGGCTCGCTCGCCGCCCAGTCCGGCATCCACTGGACGCCGTCGTTCGACGAAGCGCTGGCGACCGCCAAGGCGCAGGGCAAGGTCGTGATGCTGGCCTTCAACATGGCCGGCGAACGCGCCAACGACGAACTGGTCGAAGACCACTACCAGGATGCGACCCTCGCGCGGCTGTCGGCGAACACGCTCAATGTGTTCTGTTCGACCTCGACCGAGTCGCGTGTGCGCGGGGTCACCGTCGCGCAGCAGCAGGCCGCCGAGCAGCAGGCGCGCCTGCAGGTGCTGAAGATCGGGCCCGGCGAGGACGTGATCGCGCCGCAGCACGTGTTCCTCGGCCCCGACGGCGTGGTGCTCAGTTCGGTCGCCTACCGCGTCACCAAGGGCGAACTCGAGTGGGCGTGGGTCGACGCGATCAAGAAGGTCGATCCGGCGTTCGTCTGGCAGCTCAGCGCCGCCGCGCGCGCACCGGCGCGGCTCGGCTTCGGGCAGGTCGAACACGGCCAGAACAAGACGCCGCCGGCGAAGGCCCAGGTCCAGGACGCGCTGAAGGAGCTGAAGAAGTCGCGCGGTGGCATCCTGCGCAACCTCGACTCGGTGCAGCTGGTGATGCGCAGCGACGAACCCGAGGCGATCGCGTTCATCGAGGCGACACTGAAGGGCATCCAGGGCGCGCCGCTGAAGACCGCCATCGACACGATCGGCATCACTTCGCCGCCGGCCTATCACGGCGTCGTCGGCGGCTACCTCGACGAGCGCGACGAGGACGTGCGCTACGCCGCGGCGGGCGCGCTCGAGCACCTCGCCGCGCCGAAGGCACTGCCGGCGCTGATGAAGCAGTGGAAGGCGGAGAAGGTCGATGCCGTGCGCGGCCGCCTGTTGCGTGCGCTCGCCAGCTCGGCGCCAACCAGCAAGGAGGTCGTCGCGCAGATCGACAAGGTGCTCGACAAGGAGCCGTCGGTCGACGTGCGCGCCCACGCCGTGCTGGCGTTGGCGCTGATCGAGGACAAGGCGAAGGTGCACGAGGGCCTGACGCAGGCCCTGCGCGACAAGTCGGCGAAGGTCCGCGCGACGGCCGCGTTTGCGCTGGCGCAGCGGCGTGATGCGGAGTTCGCCCAAGTGCTCGACGAGGCGGCCGTGCACGAGGAGGACGCCGAGACCAAGGCGTGGATGGAGGCCGCAGCTGCGGTCGTGCGCGGCGGCGAT
>JBGARS010000101.1:0-17659 GCA_044230075.1 Planctomycetota bacterium
GGCCGGTGTCGGCGCAGCGGCGTGGATCGATGTGCGCGCCGGCGCGGGTGCAGCAATGCCGCCGCCGTTGCCCAAGGTGCCGCCGCCGCTGGTGGCCGACCAGCCGGCTGGATCGGACCGCGTCGCGAACGAGGCCAGGCGCCACGCGCAGCGCGTCGCCGAGCAGGCGGTGTCGGGGGCGCGGAAGTTCGCCCAGGCGACGGCCGGCGCGATCGGCGACACCATGAAGGAGCTGCAGCGCGACCGCAGCGGTCGCTCGATGCGCCACCGTCGCGCGATGGCCAAGCTGCGCGCCCGCTTCCACTGGCCGCCGCGCGTCTCCCGCCGACCGGCGGTGGCGACGGGCCGCGGCGGCGGCTGGCGCACGGCGTTGACGATCGTCGGTGCCCTGGTCTTCGGCCTGTTCATCCTGGCGTTCTTGTCGACGTTCTTGCTGTCGACGGGCCACCTCGAGGGTCCGCAGGCGCTGGCCGTCAGCGCGGCGCCCGCACCGCTGCCCGACACCACGCGCAGCGCGACCTTCACCAGGTTCGGCGTCCCGCGCCGCTACACCGACCTCGTGTCGACCTCGGAACCGGCGTGGGTCGCCTTGGCCCGAACCGATCGCGACGGCGCGGCGGTCGCACTCGAGGAACGCCTCGACCAGCTGCGCGAGCGCGTGCCGTTCCTGCCCGAGGCGCGTGCCGCTGCCAATGGCCTGCCGACGTTCGAGGGCCTACGTGCGGTCTCCACGCCACAACGGCTTCAGATCGACGAACTGCTGCGCAAGGCACTCGAAGCCGACCGGTTCGACGACGAACTGGCTGGCCAGTTCGCAGCGATCGGTCCGGTGGCGCTGGCGACCGTGGCCGCCCGGCTGGCGCAGATCCACTACACGAGTGCCAGCGAAGTCGACCAGGCGCAACGACTGCACACGATCCTGCAGAGCGCGACCGGTTGCACCGAGATGCCGTTCGTCGACGCGGGCACGCTCGCCGAGATCGCGCAGGGCAATCGGCACCTCGGTGAGCTGTGGTCGTGGTTCCTCAACGAGGTCGGCCACACCGATCGCACCTGGCAGACCTACCAGAGCCTGCGCCGCAACCGCTGAACCGCATCACTGGCCGCGACGCCAGCGGTTGTCCTTGCGGTCGCAGTCGAGCGACGTCGTGTCGGGGTCGATCTCGACCTCGGCGACGTCGGCGCCGAATCGCAGCTCCCCGCGCCGGCCCTGCCGCCAGTGGTCCATCGGCACCGTCTGGCGCGCCTTCTCGCCGTTGCCGTAGGTGACCTCGACGACCGCGGGGTGCGCGGCGCGGCCTCGGTCCTCGATGACGACGACGGTGCCGTTCGCGTCCGGCGTCACGCTGCCGACCGCGTGGTCCAACTGCCAGGTCTCGAAGAACCAGGTGCGGAAGTACGGCTCGAGGTCCTGACCCGAGACGTCCGCGAACGTGCGGAAGAAGTCGTACGGCAGTGGGTGCTTCCAGGCCCAGTCGTCGGCGTAGCGGCGGAACGCGGCGAAGAACGTCTCGTCGCCGAGCAGCCCGCGCAACTGGTGCAGGATCGCGGCGGGCTTGCTGTAGCTGGCGAAGCCGAAGTCGTCCTCGCCATAGGTGTCTGCGTGCCGCATGCAGACCGTGTCGCCGCCGCGGGCGACGGTGTTGGCATACGACAGGATGTCGCGCCGCGGCCCACTGGTGCGGTGTGCGAAGTCGTCGCGGCACAGGGTCGTCCAGAACGACGTGAAGCCCTCGTCCTGCCACGCGTAGCGCTTCTCGTTGCTGCCGATCAGCATCGGGAACCACATGTGGATCAACTCGTGGGCGATCGTGCTCTCGGGTCGCCTGCCACCGACGATGGTCATCATCGGGTACTCCATGCCGCCGCCGATGATGCCCTCACAGGCGGTCATGTGCGGCCACGGGTAGGGATGCAGGTGCACCGACATGTACTCGATCGTGTGCCGCGCGTACTCTGCCGCGCGCACCCAGTCGCCCGACTTCTGCTCGTAGACGGCATGGATCATCGTGATGCCGTCCTTGCCCGGGCCGTCCTTGTCCTTCACCACCGCGTGCGTCGCGTCCCACAGGTAGGTGCGCGCGATGCTGACTGCGACGTCGCGCACGCCCTCGGCGCGGAACAGCCAGGTCAGCTTGCCGGTCGCCGAGGTCGCGGTCTGCGTGCCGGCGGCGAGATCATCGGCATCGACCACGTGCACGACGTCGTTCGTCGCGCGGGCCTGCGCCAGCGCCTTCTGCGCCTTCCCGGTCAGCACCTCGTCGGCATTGCGCAGTTCGCCGGTGGCGCGCACCAGGTAGCCCTGCGGCACCGTCAGCGCGAGGTCGTAGTCGGCGTAGTCCATGTAGAACTCGCCGTTGCCGCGGTACGGATCGGCGACCCAGCCGTCGACGTCGTCGTAGACGGCGAACTGCGGGTACCAGTAGCCGAGGTAGAACACGTCCGCGTCCTCGTGGCCCATGCGCGGCGCCGTGCCGGCCTTCGGCACCGGGAACGAGAAGTCGATCTGCACCGTGACCTCGCCGCCGCTGGCGAGCTTCTCGGGCAGCCGCAGCGCGAGGCGGGTGTCGTAGGGCCGCGCGCGCACCGACTTGCCGCCGATGCGCACGTCCTGCAGTTGCATACCGTCGGTCGTGACCACGGTGCGCGTGCGCTCTGCGCCGGGCTGCATCAGATCCTGGTAGAGGTGCACGACCAGCCGGTCGATTTCGTGCGGCGACCGGTTGACGTAGGTCATCGTCGCGTGCCCCGTCAGCACGGCGGCCGCCGGGTCGAGTTCGGCCTCGATCTGGTAGCGCGCGGTGTTGGTCCAGTAGTTCGGGCCCGGGCGTCCCGTCGTCGTGCGGGTGCCGTTCGCGATCGCTGCATCGAAGGCCGGCGGCAGGTCGATCGGGTACGGCACGATGCGCGGCCGTTCAGGTGCCGACTGGGCGACGAGGATGGCTGTCAGGAGCGGGAGGGCGAGGAACGGCAGGGTTCGGATCACGGGCACACCTACGGGGACTGGGGGCGCAGTGTTGGTGCTGGGGAGCCACTTCGCAACGGCGCTCGCGGTCGTCGCCGATCGCGGCGGTCGAACGGCGACGAGGGCGTGCACGGGCGTTGCCGGTCGGATGGTCGACGATACAACGCGAGCATGCGATGCGTCGCCGCAGCCTGGATCGTGAGCCTGCTCGCCGCCGCCTTCGCGTCGGCCCAGGCGGGGCCGCGGCTGCAGGTGGAACGGGAGATCGTGCTGCGGGGTGGCAGCAGCGCCTGCGTCGCCTGGTCGCCGGACGGTCGTTGGATCGCTTCGGCGGGCGAGTGCGGCGAGGTGCTGGTGCTGTCGCGAGAGTCGGGACCGGGCACCGCGCGATCGCCGTGTTGGCGGACCGCGTGCTGGTGTTGCGCGTACACCTGTGACGCCGTGTCGCTGCGCACCGACCTGTAGCTCTTCGCTTCCGCTGCCGTGCTTGCCTAGACTCGCCGGCCCCGCGCTCCGACCTGATCTCCGCACGCCAGCAGCATGACGACCGCAGACCAGCAGAAGGCGAAGTTCGGCACCTTCGGTGGGGTGTTCACGCCGTGCACGCTGACGATCCTCGGCGCGATCATGTTCCTGCGGTTCGGCTTCGTCGTCGGGCAGGCCGGGGTCGTGTTTGCGCTGGCGATCGTGGTGGTGTCGAAGCTGATCACGTCGTTGACGACGCTGTCGCTGTCGGCGATCGCCACCAATACGCGCGTCAAGGGCGGTGGCGCCTACTACCTGATCAGCCGCAGCCTCGGCGTCGAGTTCGGCGGCGCGATCGGCGTCGTGTTCTACCTGGCGCAGGCGATCTCGGTGGCGATGTACGTGATCGGCTTCACCGAGGCGCTGGTGGCGACGTTCCCGGACCTCGCCCCGAGCTTCACGGTCGCGGCCACGGTCGTGAACGTGGTCACGTTCGTCTGCGTCTACATCGGTGCCGGTTGGACCATCAAGGTCCAGTACTTCATCCTGCTGATCATGGCGGCGGCGCTGGTGTCCTTCTACGCCGGCGCGGTGGGCGACTTCGACGCGGCCGTGTTCGAGGCGAACCTCGTGCCGCACTTCGGTCCGGGCGAGTCGGTGTTCACGATGGGGGCGCTCTTCTTCCCGGCGGTCACCGGCATCATGGCCGGCGCCAACATGTCGGGCGACCTCGCGAACCCGTCGCGGTCGATCCCGCGCGGCACGCTCGCTGCGGTCGCTGTCACCGCGGCGATCTATCTGTCGCAGGCAGCACTGCTCGGTGGTTCGCGCGCGGCCGAACAGCTGGTCGGCGACAACCTGATCATCAAGGACATCTCGGTGTGGCCGCTCGGGATCACGGCCGGCGTGTTCGCGGCGACGCTGTCGTCGGCGCTGGGATCGATGATGGGCGCGCCGCGCATCCTGCAGGCGTTCGCGCGCGACGAGATCTTCGGCGTGCTGAAGTTCTTCGGCGCCGGCAGCGGCGGCAGCAACGAGCCGCGCCGCGCGACCGTGTTGACCTTCGTGATCGCGCAGGCGTGCATCGTGCTCGGCGACCTGAATGCGATCGCGCCGATCATCACGATGTTCTTCATGATCACCTACGGCCTGCTGAACCTGGCGACGTTCTACGAGGCCGCAACCAAGAACCCGAGCTACCGGCCGACCTTCAAGTACTGCCACTGGTCGCTGTCGCTGACCGGTGCCGTCGGCTGCTTCGCGGTGATGTTCCTGATCAACTGGCTGTGGGCGGGCGTCTCGATCGTGCTGATCGGCGGCCTGACCTGGTACATCCGCTACCGCGAGATCGAATCGCGCTGGGGCGACCTGCAGAGCGGCGTCGCGTTCGAGCGGGCGCGCAAGAGCCTGCTGCGGCTGGAGGCGGAGGCCTACCATCCGAAGAACTGGCGGCCGGTGATCCTGGCGCTGAGCGGCACGGCGTGGAACCGGCCGCATCTGGCGATCTGCGGTCACTGGCTGACCGCGGGCAACGGCATCCTGTCGCTGGCGCACATCGTCGTCGGCGACATCGACGAGTACGCGGCGCGGCGCGACAAGTTCGAGGCGACGATGCGGGCCTTCATCGCCAAGCAGGAACTGCTCGCGTTCCCGTCGGTCGTGATCTCGCGCGACGTGTCGGCGGGCATCGAAGCCTTGGTGCAGTGCCACGGCATCGGCGGCCTGCGTCCCAACACGGTGCTGTTCGGCTGGCCCAACGAGGTCCAACGTGCCGAGGCGTTCGGCGCCAACCTCCGCCTCTGCGCGCGACTCGGCCGCAGCATCATCGCGGTGCGCTTCCTCGACTACCGCGAAGAGGAGGCAGGAGACGACGCGGAGGACCCGTGGCAGGTTCCGGCCGGCACGATCGACGTCTGGTGGCGCGGCAAGCAGAATGGCAGCCTGATGCTGCTGCTGGCGCACCTGCTGCACCAGAATCCCGAATGGCGCCGCAACCCGATCCGGATGTTGCGCGTGCTGTCGAACGAAGAGGCGCGCGACGAGGTGACGCAGAACCTCGACGAGGTCTGCGCGGCGGCGCGCATCACCGCGCAGGCCGTGGTCGTCGTCGGCGACCGGCCCGCGCAGCTGATGCAGAGCACGTCGGCCAACGCGGCGATCGTGATCCTCGGCTTCGAACCGCCGCTCGAAGGCAGCGACGTCGGCTTCTTCCAGCGCATGGAAGCGTTCGCCGGCCGGCTGCCGCGCGTCTTGTTCGTCGACAGCGCCGGCGGCATGGAGCTGGAGTCGTAGCGGGCACGGCGTGGGTTGCGTTCGCGCGCCGGGGCGCTCCACTGGTCCCTCCGCGATGACCGAACTCAGCCCCGAGCCCGCCGCCGCCTACGTGCAGGTGGCGCTGAACCTGCCGCTGCGGCGCGAGTTCACCTACCGGTTGCCGGTGGGTGCGACCGCGCGGCCCGGCAACCGCGTGCGCGTCAACTTCCACGGTCGCGCTCTGCCCGGCATCGTCACCGCCGTCAGCGACACCACCGACCTGCCGCCGGCGAAGGTCAAGGCGATCGAGTCGGTGCTCGACGACGATCTGCTGCTGCCGGACTCGCTGCTCGAACTCGCCCGCCGCATGGCGGTGACGTACGGCTGTTCGCTCGGCGAAGCGCTCGACGCGACGCTGCCGTCGGTCGCCAAGCGCCGCGGCCAACGCCGCATCCCGCACGTCGAGGTCAAGGCGCCACACGACCTCGCGCAGCAGGCGGTGCTCGAACTGGAGGAGAAGCACCAGGCGCAGTCGCGCGTCTTGCGCACGGTGATGGAGTACGGCGGCCCGATGCCGATCCACGACGTGCGCCGCCGCACGCAGACCAGCGACAGCCCATGGCAGACGCTGGTCAAGCACGGGCTGCTGAAGAAGGTGCTGATCGCCGAGGACCTCGCGGAGCTGGTGCCGTCGCTCGATGAGCACGCCGTGCGCCACGAACTGAACGAACACCAACGCCGCGCCGTCGACCAGGTCGTGCAGTCCGTCACCGCCTCTGCGCACCGCACGTTCCTGCTGCACGGCGTCACCGGCAGCGGCAAGACCGAGGTCTACCTGCGCATCCTCGAAGAGGTGCGCAGCCACGGCCGCAGCGGCATCGTGCTGGTGCCGGAGATCTCGCTGACGCCGCAGACCGTCGGCCGCTTCGCGTCGCGCTTCCCCGACGTCGCCGTGCTGCACAGCGGCCTGACCGACGCCGAGCGCGGTCGGCAGTGGCAGCGGCTGTTGCAGGGCAAGGCGAAGATCGCCGTCGGCGCACGCTCGGCGCTGTTCGCGCCGGTGCAGAACCTCGGCCTGATCGTGATCGACGAGGAGCACGAGACGTCGTTCAAGCAGGACAGCACGCCGCGTTACCACGCCCGCGAGCTGGCGATCGTGCGCGGGCAGATCGAGAACGCGGTGGTGGTGCTCGGCTCGGCGACGCCGACGCTGGAGTCGATCGGCAAGGCGCGCCGCGGTGTCTACGAGCTGCTGACGCTGCCGCAACGTGCCGGCGCCGGCCGCCTGCCGAAGATCGTCGTGCAGGACCTGCGCGCCGAGCCGAAGGAGTCGCGCCGCGCCGGCGTCGTGCTGTCGCGCACGCTGCTGGTGATGATGCAGGAGCGCCTGGCCGCCAAGGACCAGGTGCTGCTGTTCCTGAATCGGCGTGGCTACTCGCCGGTGCTGCTGTGCCCCGGCTGCGGCGAGGCGGTGAAGTGCGAGTCGTGCTCGGTGTCGATGACCTGGCACGTGCGGCGCGGCCGGCTGATCTGTCACTGGTGCTGCCGCGAGAAGCGTCGCCCCGAAACCTGTCCGACCTGCCAGCACGCCGGCATGCACGAACTCGGCGTCGGCACCGAACGGCTCGAACAGGCGGTGAAGCAGCGCTTCCCCGAGGCGATCGTCGCCCGCATGGACGCCGACACGATGGCCGAACGCGGCGCCCACGAACGGGTGCTCGGAGCGTTCCGCAAGAAGCACATCGACGTGCTGATCGGCACGCAGATGATCGCCAAGGGCCTCGACTTCCCCGACGTCACGCTGGTCGGCGTCGTCTCCGCCGACACCGGCCTGTTCGTGCCCGACTACCGCGCCGCGGAACGAACGTTCCAGCTGCTGCACCAGGTCGCCGGCCGCGCCGGCCGCGGCGAGAAGGCCGGCACGGTCGTGATCCAGACGTATTGTCCCGACAACTACGCGGTCGAGGCGGCGGCGAAGAACGACTACGACTCGTTCGTGCAGCAGGAGCTGGTGTTCCGCAAGCTCGCCGGCTACCCGCCGTTCTCGCGTCTGCTGCGCGTGCTCGCCGAATCGCGCGGTGAGGCCGAGGCGCAGCAGCTGCTGCAGCAGGCGGTGAAGCCGCTGCACGGCATCGCCGACGTCGAGGTGCTCGGCCCCGCCCCGGCGGTGGTCGCGCGGGTCAAGGACCAGTGGCGCTGGCACATGCTGGTGAAGTGCTTCCAGCCGGCGTCGTTCGCGGCCGCGATGGCGGCGATCGGCACGGTCGAGGACCTGGCGACGCGCACGTGCCGGGTCACGCTCGACGTCGATCCCGGCAGCCTGATGTGAGCGGGGCTGCGGGCGGTGCGGCGTCGGCGTAGCATGGCGGCGTGCGCTGGCTGGCCGGGTTGCTGTTGTTGCTGCTGGTGATGCTCGCGTGGCAGTGGGGGAGCGTCGACGACGTCGCGCCGCCGATGCCAGCTGGTGCGCCGCGGTCGAACGGTCCGACGCAGGTCGAGGGACGCGCGGCATCGCCGGAACTCGTCGCCGAGCCGGCTGCCGGACCCGGCGCCGCGGTGGTGCCCGGCAGCTCCGCGCCGATCGCGCCGTCGCCGCCGTCGGCGGACGAACGGCCGGCGGCCACGTTCCTCGTCGTCGATGAGCAGGGGGCGCCGGTGGGCGGCGCACGTGTCACCGCGATCGATGGGGAACACGACCTTGCATCGGGCTTCGCCGACGCGGCGGGCGAACTGCAGCTGCGCGGCGCTCCTTCGGCGTTCGACTACCGCGCGACCTGTGTCGGCTACTGGCCCGCGACCGGGCATCGCGCCGACGCAGGGACGACGACGCGGATCGTGCTGCCGCTCGCGCCTCGGTTGCGCGGGCGCGTGTTCGACCAAGCCGGCGCGCCGCTCGCAGGCGTGCGCACGGTGCTGCTGGCGCCGGTGCCGGGGCGTGGAGGCGGTCCCGCCGAGCTGCCGCCGCGCACGCCGATGGCGTTCACCGATTCCCGCGGCTTCTTCGATCTGGCCTGGCCCGACGCCGAGCCGCGCGACCTGCTGGTCAGGCAGCACGGCTACGCGCCGTTCGTGCAGCCGGCGATCACCGCCGCGGCCCAGGGCAAGGTGCTGCTCACGATCACGCTGCAGCCGGCAGCCTCGGTGCAGGGCACCGCCAGGCGCGACGATGGTTCGCCGTTGGTGGGGGCAACCGTCGAGGTCTGGAGCACCTACGAGCTGCTGGCCGGTGGACGACCCGGTTCGTTGCCGTGGCGCGAACTGGAACTGCTCGGTCGCGCGACGACCGATCGAGCGGGCGCGTTCGCGATCGACGATCTGCCGTTCTGCGCGACCGCGGCGGTCGAGCTGGCGCCCGAACACGGCGCCGGTACGTGGCGCGGTCCGTTGCCGGCGGGCAGCGTCACGCGGGTCGGACTCGTCGCCGCGGCGATGGCGCGCGTGCGCGGCACCGTCGTCGGCGGAACGCGACTCGATCGCGTCTACCTGTACGGCGGCCCGCGGGTGGTACGCAGCCAGCGTGTCGGGGCCGACGGCAGCTTCGCGTTCGGCGATGTGCCGCCGCGGTCGTACCTGGTCGGCGTCGCGACTCCGCCGCTCGCCGAGACGCTGCATCGCATCAGCCAGGACTGGATCGTCGGCGGCGAGACGCCGTTTGCGACCGCGATCGAGCTGCAGCCGGGCGAAGTGCGCACGCTGACACTGTCGCGGCCGATTCCCACCACCGGTTCGGTGGCAGGGGCGGCGTTCGTCGGCGGCCAGCCGGCGGCCCGGCACGAAGTGGTGTTGCGACCCGTGACTGGCGAAGGTGCGTTCGTGCGCCGCGCCACGGTCAACCCGTCGGGTGCGTTCCTCTGCGAAGGCGTTCGGCCCGGCGACTACGAGGCGGAGCTGCGATCCGCCGAGGGCACGCTGCTGGTACGGCAGTCTTGCCGGGTGGTCGTCGACCAGGCGACGGTCGTCACGCTGATCGCGCCGTGAGCGCGAGCAACTCCGCGGCCGACACTGCGACGAGGCCGCGGCCGTGATGCCGCACGAAGCGCTGCGCGTGGCGGCCAGGGCCCAGGTCGACGAAGCGCGTGACGCCGTGGTCCTGGTGCAGCCGACGGATCGTGGTCGCGAAGTCGCACGGCTCGGCGACGTTCGCCGCCAGTTCGCCGGTGCAGTCGTCCCCCTCGCACAGCGGGCGGCCGAGCAGCGTCGAGAACACCCCGGCGCGCGGCAGCGGCAGCCGGCGGCCGGCGAGCGCCGCGGCGAGGCGCAGCGCGAGCGGCAGCTGCAGCGGCGTGTGCAGCGCGCAGGCGGCGATCGCCTGCACGTGCAGGCCGCTGCCGAGCGCGGCCAGCGCCCGCTGCATCGCCGCATCGGGGCCGGCGACCATCAGGAAGCGCGGCGACAGGCGGCTGGCGTGCACGCCGGCACCGGCGAGCGAGCGCGCTGCATGCTCGACGCGCGCGACGGACGCGCCTTGCACCGCGGCGGTGGTGCCGCTGGCGATCGGCAGCGGTGGCAGCGCGCGCGCGAACGCCACCAGCTGCGCGAACGAGAACGCGCCGGCATGGCACGAGCGCGCCACTTCGCCGATCGAGTAGCCGCACAGCCAGTCGGCGCGTTCGCCATCCTGTTCGAGTTCCTCGGCGACTGCGAGCTGCATCGCCGTCACGGCCAGCGCGCGCCACGGCCAGGTCGCCGCATGCGTGGGCAGCGCTTCGCCGTGCAGCAGTTGGTGCGCGAAACTGGCGAAGCCCGGCGCCTCGGCGAAGGCGGCGGCGCAAAGCTGCCAGCGGGCCGCGAAGCCGGGCCGCCGCACCAGCGTCGGATCCTCGGCGACATGCCCGGCGCTGTTGAGCCCGGGGAACACGAAGGCCGTGCGCGCCACGGCACTCACTGCTTGGTCAGCGTCGCCGTCGCGTTGGCGGTGCCGCCGGCGTCGAACGTGATCGTGACGTTGGCGACGATCTGCGTCGCCGACCAGGTGCCCGTCAGCGTGAACGTGTCGACCGCGCCCGGGATGCCGGTGCCGCTGCCGGTCAGCGTGCCGTCGGCGTTCAGCGTGCCGGTCAGCGTGCCGTAGACACTCGACGTGATGCTGACCAGCTGCGCGTTCGCCGACGACACCGAGGCCGTGAACGACTCGGCCGCCGGATTGCTGCCGCCGAACACGTTGCCGTCCATGTCGAACTGCAGCGAGTAGGTGCTGCCGCTCTCGGCGACGACGACGCTGACCGCGCCGGTGCTCGAGAACGTGGTGTTGGTCCAGGTGCCCGACCAGGTGCCGACGTAGGTGGTGGCATCGAACGTCGTCGAGCCACCGCCTCCACCGCCGCCGCTGCAGGCGAACAGGGACAGCGAAGAGAGGAGCGCCGCGGGGAGGAGTTGGTTCATGGCGAGTCGTGCAGCGGGGCAGTAGGCCGCGCCGGTGGCAGATGCGGCGATGGCACGCGGGCACCGCCACGATTTCCGTCGTTCGCGTGGCGGTCGGCGCGTCGGCCCTGCGCCTTGTGGGCATGGCAGGATCCGGGCATGGTCGCGTCGCGGTGCTCGCCGCCGTCCCGCGTCGTGGCCGCCGAAATCGCCTTGTCACCCCACCCGGTCCCTGGCCGGCGGCACAATGGGCCACCATGGCTCGACCGGCCGACGATGCGGTGCAGACGACGCGGTTGCTGCGTGCGGTCGGCGCCGGCGATCCGGATGCGGCCGACAAGCTGCTGCCGCTGGTCTACGACGAGCTGCGGCGCCTGGCCGGGAGGATGATGAACGGCGAACGTGCGGGCCACACGCTGCAAGCCACGGCCCTGCTGCACGAGGCGTTCCTGCGGCTGGTCGAACCGGGCGCGAGCTTCGTCGACCGCGGCCACTTCCTCGGGGTCGCGACCACGGCGATGCGGCGGGTGTTGATCGACCACGCGCGCGCCCGCGCGGCGCAGAAGCGCGGCGGCGGCCGCCGCATCGACCTCGACGCCGAGGCCCTGTGTGGGAACGACGATGCGCACAGCCTGCTGGCGGTCGACGAGGCGCTCCTGCGGCTGCAGGCCGTCGATGCGCAGCTGGCGCGGCTGGTCGAACTGCGCTTCTTCGGTGGCCTGGACAACCCGGCCACCGCGCAGACGCTCGGCATCTCGCTGCGCAGCGTCGAACGCGGCTGGCGCACGGCGCGTGCGTTCCTGCTGCGGGAACTCGGTCCGACGCCGGGTGCCGGGCCATGACGACCGGCCCCGACTTCGCCCGGGTGCGCCGCGTTTTCGAAGCGGCGCTCGAAGAACCCGCCGCCGCGCGCTCCCTGTTCCTGGCCGGTGCGTGTGGCGACGACAGCACGCTGCGGGCGGAGGTCGAACAGCTGCTGCGCTGCGACGCAGGCTCGGGCTGGATCGACGTCGCGAGTGATGCGTGCGCGGATGCCGACGTCGTTGGAGGCACCGTCGATCTGGTCGGCAGCGTGCTCGGTTCGTTCCGGATCGAAGCGGTGCTCGCCAGTGGCGGCATGGGCACCGTCTACGTCGCCCGCCAGGACGAACCGGCGCGCCTGGTCGCGCTGAAGGTCCTGTCGTTGGGCCTCGGCGGCGAGGCGTCGGTGCGGCGGTTCCGCTGGGAAGCCGAAGTGCTCGCGCGCCTGCGCCATCCGGGCATCGCGCAGGTCTACGCGGTCGGCGTGCAGCGCCTCGGCGCGCTCGAGCAGCCGTGGTTCGCGATGGAGTTCGTCGCCGATGCCGAGGACCTGACGCACTACGCGGATCGGGCCGGCCTGTCGGTGCGGCAGCGCGTCGAACTGCTGCTGCAGGCGTGTGACGCCGTGCACCACGGCCACCTGCACGGCATCGTGCACCGCGACCTGAAGCCGCAGAACCTGCTCGTCGATCCGGCCGGCCGCGTCAAGGTGATCGACTTCGGCATCGCCCGCAGCCTCGACGGCGACGGCGAACATGCCGCGCACACTGCTAGCGGCTGCGTGCTCGGCACGCTCGCCTACATGTCGCCGGACCAGTTCGCGGGCGAGGCGGTCGACCTGCGCACCGACGTCTACTCGCTCGGGGTCGTCGCTTACGAACTGCTCGCGGGGCGGCTGCCGTTCGAGCTGACCGGTCTGCTGCCCTGGCGGGCGGCGCAGGTCGTGCAGACCGCGCCGGTGCCGGGGCTGCGGCGCATGGTGCCGGCGCTCGACCCGGATCTCGGCCACGTCGTCGGCAAGGCGATGCGGCGCGAACGCGATGCCCGCTATGCCTCGGTGGCGGCGTTCGCCGACGACCTGCGCGCGTTCCTCGCCGCGCGGCCGGTCACGGCCCGGCCGGCCAGCACGATCTACCAGCTGCGCATGTTCGCGCGCCGCCGGCGCGGGCTCGTGGCCGCCACCGTGACCATCGTGCTGCTGGTCGCCGTCGGCACCGTCGTGCTGGCGCTGCAGAACGTCGCGCTCGCGCGCACCGAGCGGCTGGCGCAGAGCGTCGCCGCGTTCGCGCGCAGCTTCCTGGCCGAGTCCGATGTGATGAGCAGCCGCGGCAGCGACTACACGGTGCGCGAAGCGCTCGACGAAGCCGCGCGGCGGCTCGATCGCGAGCTGTTGCCGGATGCCGAGGTCGAAGCCGAGCTGCGCCAACTCGTCGGCGACACCTACCGTGGGCTCGGCGTGCCGGCGGCCGCCGAGCCGCATCTGGTGCGGGCGATCGAATTGCGCCGCCAGGCACTCGGACCGTCGGCGCCGGCGACCATGGCCGCGGAGTTGTCCCTGGTGTTGTTGCGGCGCGAACAGGATCGCCTGGCGGAAGCCACGGAACTGCTCACGGACCTATGCGCTCGCAGCGCCACGGCACTCGATCGCGACGACCCGCTGCAGCTGAGCATGCTGCACACGCGGGCCCTGCTGCTGCGCGACGCCGGCGGCCTCGCTGCGGCCGAACAGCTGTATCGCGAGGTCGCGACCGCGCGCGAACGCGTGCTCGGCCCGGATGCCGAGCCGACACTCGCCACGCTGCAGTGCCTGGGCACGCTGCTGCTCGCGCGCGATGAACCGGCAGCCGCGAAGGCAGTGCTGCAGGAGTGCCTCGAACGTTGCCAGCGCAGCCACCAGGCGGCGGCGTCGACCTGGCAGATCGCCGACAACCTCGCCGAAGCGTGGCGCGACCTCGGCGATCTGGACCGTGCGGCAGCGACGCATCGCGAAGCGATGGCCGGCTGCAGCGCACTGCTCGGGCCCGACCATCCACTGACGCTGGGCTGCGGCTACCACCTGCTGAAGGTGCTGCACCTGCAGGGCGATCTGCCCGCGATGCGTTCGCTGGCCGAGGACCTGGTGGCGCGCAGCGAGCGTACGTTCGGTGCCGAACACCGGCGGACCATGGACATGTGCGCGGCGCTCGCCAGCGCGATGTTGCGCATGGGCGAGGCACCGGCCGCGCGGGATCGGTTCGCCCGCATCTACGCGGTGGCCGTCGCGCAGCGTGGGGCGTGCAACCCGGACACCTACATCGCCGGCCAGAACCTCAGCGTCGCACAACTGACCGCCGGCGAGGCCGAGGCGTCCCTGCAGACCATCGAGCGACTGGTGCAGGACCTGCCGCGTGCGGTCGACGTGTCGGCGCCGGGCGCCGCGTTCACGCATCTGCTACACGCGCGGGCGCTCGATGCGTTGGGCCGACGCAGCGAGGCGGAGCAGGCGGCGCACGCCGCCGCGTCGGTGCTGGATGCCGCCGGCCTGACCGACCATCCGCTGCGCCAGCAGGTGGCGGCGGAGCTCGATCGTGCCCGCGCGCCGGGCGGCCAGTGAGCGGCTAGTCGGCGGGCCGGGGGGCCGCGTCCTCGGCCTCGGCCTCGCGCCGCCGCCGTTCCGCTTCGCGCACGGCGACGTGCAGGCGGGTCGTGTGGTTGGCGACCAGGCCGAACGCCGACGCGATGCCGAGCAGCACGAACAGGATGTCTGCCGGATGGAAGTCGTCCTGCAGGAACCCGACGAACGAAGCCTCGGCGACGATTTCGCCGCGGATCTGGTCACGCCATTGCTCCAGGGTCGGCTTTTGCTCGGCGAAGCGGCGCAGGCGCGGGGCGAACAGGGCCGCGTCGTCGAAGTCGAACTCGTGCTCGGTGGTGAAGCTGCGGAGCTGTTCGGGTGTCGGCTCATTGCCGAGTGCCACCCAGTCGGTCGCGTCTTTGGTGCGCTTTGCGTGTGCGGCTGCCGTGACACGTTCCGCGACGAACCGCTGCGCGCTGCGATCGACCGAGAGGCGAAACGACAGGTTCTTGCCGGAGCCGATCGACAGCAGCGCGAGCGCACCCGCCGCGAATGCGATCAGGTTGCCGTGGCCGCCGGCCTTCACCGCCGCGAACCCGACCAGCGCACCGATGCCCCAGGCGAGGTAGCCGAGTTCGTAGTGGGCGTAGAAAGCGATCGAGCCCCATGCGACTGCGCCGAGCAGCGCCGCGATGCCGGCGAACGTCAGCGCGCGCGCAATTGGCACCGGCGGCATCAGTTGCTCGGTCGGGACGAAGCGCGAACTCCTGGCGGGTGTCTGGGGCATGGGGCAGATCATCGCAGGGCAGGTCCTGGGTGCCAGTTCGCGGCGCCGGGAAACCAGCCGTTGGGCCCCGCAGAGTTGCCACGGGCCGCTGTTGTCCACTACAAGCACATGGTGCCCGTTTCGGGGCATCGTGCCTGCCGCCATGAATCCGAAGAACGACCCCGACGAGACCCCGACGCGCTTTGGCGGCACGAACCCAGCCGACGGCAAGGGCGAACCGGGCGACGCCGAAGACCGCACGGTGCCGTCGATGAAGAAGGGTGGCCAACCGGCGCCGAAGGGCGGCGAGCCGGCGGACGCCGAAGATCGCACCGCGCCGTCGATGGACCAGGGTGGCCAGCCGTCGTCGCCACGGCCGAAGGCGCCGGCGCAGAAGAGCAACGACCCGCTGATCGGCAAGGAACTCGGCGGCTGTCGCATCGAGTCGCTGCTGGGACGCGGTGCGATGGGCGCGGTGTACCGCGCCAGGCAGCTGCGGCTCGATCGCCACGTCGCCGTCAAGATCATCCGCCCCGAGATGATGACGGACCCGCGCACGCTGAAGCGCTTCGAGGTCGAGGCGCGCACGGTCGGCCGCTTCAACAGCGCGAACGTCGTCATGGTGCACGACGTCGGCTTCGAGCGCGGCGTGCACTATCTGGTGATGGAGTTCGTGCAGGGCAAGAACCTGCGCGACCACGTCAAGCTGCTGGCCGGTGGCCGGCTGCCGGCGGCGGAGGCGATCCCGCTGCTGCGGCAGGCGTGCAAGGGCCTCGAAGAAGCGCAGCGGCTCGGCGTCATCCACCGCGACGTCAAGCCGGACAACCTGATGCTGACCGATCGTGGCGTGCTGAAGATCGCCGACTTCGGCATCGCCAAGCCGGCGCAGGACGACTTCAGCCTGACGATGTCGTCGGAGTTGATCGGCACGCCGCTCTACATGAGCCCCGAACAGTGCCAGGGCATCAACGACCTCGACTTCCGCAGCGACATGTACTCGCTCGGGGCGACGTTCTACTACCTGTTGACCGGCGAGCCGCCGGTGCGCGCCAGCTCGGTCTACGAGCTGATCCAGACCAAGACCAAGATCGAGAACCTGTGCCTGTGGAAGGCGCTGCCGGAGCTGGACGAGAACCACCCGCTGTCGCGCGTCATCGAGCGCATGACCGCGCTCGACCGCGGCGATCGTTACGACAGCTACGAGGCGCTGTTGAACGACATCGTGCTGGTCGAGCAGGGCAGCACGATCGATCGCATCGCGAAGAAGCCGAAGCCGGGCGAGCTGCCGAAGCTCGCTGTGCGGCCGGTCGAGAAGAAGTCGGGTCGCACGGTCGTGCTGGTTGCCGGGCTGCTGGTCGCCCTGGCCGCGGGTGGCGGCTACTGGTGGACGCAGCGCGACAGCGGCAAGACGACGGCCGTGACCGGCGGTGGTGGCACCGGTGGACCCGGCACGCTCGATCCGGTCGCTTGGAAGGCGCAGCTGGTGACGCTGCGCACCCGCCTGGCGAAGGACGGTCCGAGCACGGCGCTGCAGCAGGATCTGTCGGCGCTGCCGATCGAGCCGTCCAGCAAGGGCGAACGTGAGCAGTTGCTGGGCGACGTGCAGCGCGGGCTCGTGATCAAGGGTCGCGTCGACAAGCTGAAGGCACCGAAGAACCTCGCGCTGCCGTTCGACGACCTGCGGGCCCACTTCGACGCCGTCGACGTTGCAGTGAAGACCGATGCTGCGCCCGGCAAGGAACTGCAGGAATGGCTGGCGAAGGTGCGCGGTGCGGCGCGCGACGAGCGCACGCTCGGCGCCGAGGCCAGGGTCGCGCTGCTGTCGGCGTTCACGCAGTGGCAGGACGAGCGGCGCCGCACGACGGACGAGAAGCAACTGGTCGCCCTCGGCGAGCAGCTGGTGCGCATCGAAACGGGGCGTCGACAGCTACTGGCGGCCTTGCCGGCGCTGCAACCCGATCTCGACTCGGCGCTGCCGGTGAAGTCGCTGGACGACGCGCGGCTCGGGTTGGCGAAGAAGACGATGGCGGCCGACGACATCGACGTCAGCGCGGCGCTCGGCGAGATCGCGGCCGACTTCGATCGGGATGGCCCGACCAGCTCGCTGGTCGAGCGTGCGAAGAAGCTCGCGCCGACCAAGATGGACCAGCGCGACGAACGCGACCGGCTCCTGAACGCGTTCCAGCGCGCCCTGGACCGCAAGCGCGAGGCCGAGCAGGCGAACGCCGACAGCTATCCGCGGACTCCACAGCTGCCGTTCGAGGACATCGAGACCTACTTCGGCAAGCTCGAGCAGGCGTTCGATTCGCTGCGGAACGGGGCCGACCTGGCGCCGTGGGCCGCGAGCCTGCGCACGAAGCTGCGCGACGAGGCGGCGCTGCAGGGCAAGGTGCTGACGGTGTGCCGCAGCGCGTTCGAGGCCTGGCAGCGCGAGAGCCAGGCGCCGACGGCCGTGGTGGCGCAGCTCGAAGGCTCGCTGCTGACGCTGACGCGC
>JBGARS010000101.1:17669-17953 GCA_044230075.1 Planctomycetota bacterium
GGCGAAGGACGATCTGGAGCAGGTCGTGCCCGCCGACGCGTTGGCCGGCGCCCGCTCGCGGCTCGAGCAGGCGCAGCAGCGCAAGGTCGTGCTCGCCGGCGCGCCTGCCTTGCTGGGCGATCTGGACCGGGTGCGCACGATCGCCGACTGGCGGTCGACGCGGGGCACCTGGCTGGCCGACTTCGGCCGGCTGCAGCAGCAGGCGCAGGCGTTCGCCGACGACGCCGACGTGCAGCGCGAACTGCGCAACGTCGTGCAGTTGCGCGACCGGTGGGTGCAGGCCA
>JBGARS010000102.1:0-17863 GCA_044230075.1 Planctomycetota bacterium
CGAACGCCTGCAGCAGGTCCTCGGCGTTCTTGACGATGTCGCGGTGATGCTGCAGCGAACGCGCCTTGTCGGCGACGTCGAGGATCACCTGCTCGACCTTCTGGAACTGGTGCACGCGGTAGAGGCCGCGCGTGTCCTTGCCGTAGGTGCCGGCTTCGCGGCGGAAGCACGCCGAGCGCGCCACGTACTTCTTGGGCAGCACGTCCTCGGCCAGCATCTCGCCGCCGTGCAGCGAGGTCACCGGCACCTCGGCCGTGCCGATCAGGTTCAGGCCGTCCTTCTCGCAGCGGTAGGTCTGCTCCTCGCCGCCGGGGAAGAAACCGGTGCCGAACATCGCGGCGTCGCGCACCAGCAGCGGCGGGTCGATCAGCACGAAGCCGCGCGCCACCATCAGGTCGACCGCGAACCGCAGCACAGCGTCGTGCAACAGGGCCAGGTCGCCGAACAGGATGTAGTTGCGGGAGCCGGCCATGTCGGCCGCGCGCGTGAAGTCGACCCAGCCCTGCGCCTCACCGATCTCGTAGTGGGCGCGCGGCGGGAAGCCGGACTCACGCACGACGCCCCAGCGCTTCTGTTCCACGTTCTCGGTGTCGTCCTTGCCCTCGGGCACCTCGGCGTCCGGCAGGTTCGGCACGAGGGCGAGCTGCTGCTGCAGCTCGGCGCGCAGCTGTTTCTCGCGTTCTTCGAGCGCCTGGATCCCGGTCTTCAGCCGCTTCTGCCCCTCGAGGAACGTCTCGCGCTCGGCAGGACCGAGCTTGCCCATGGCCTTGCTGGCGGTCTTCTGCTCGCTGCGCATCGCATCGACCCGCGGCAGCAGTTCGCGCAGTTCCGCGTCGATGCGCAGCGCCTCGTCGACGGCCGCCGCGCGGTCCGGCATGCGCTTCTTCCGCGCGCCGGCGCGCGCGGCCTCGGGGTCCTCTCGCAGCAGCTTGATGTCCAACATGGGCCGGCAGTCTAGCCAGCACCCTGCCCTCAGCTCACGCGCAAACCGGCACGGCGCAGCGTTCCGGCGACTACTGGAACTTGCTGCTCAGCGGCCCGAACACCGGGTGCTTCTTCATCACCAGGGCGACCTTCATGCCCGCCGCGGGCAGCTTGATCGACAGCGTCATCTCGCCCTCGCGATAGCCGTCTGGCATCGGGAAGCAGGCCACCAGCGTGCCGATGTTGTTGTGCTTGGACGCCGCCTTGTTGACCAGCTCCGGATCCGTGAAGCGCTTGAACTCGCCGACCTTCTTGGCGCCCTTGCCGTCCTCGGCCTTGGCCGCCATCACGTCGGGCGAGAGGCTCATGCCGTGCAGTTCGCCGAACACGCAACCCGACGCCTCGCGCACGAGGATCTTCAGCGCGTCGATCGACAGGCTCTCGTCGCCGCGCCGCGTGTAGTCGAGCGAGAACGGCGCCCCCATCTTCAGTTCGAAGGTCTTGCCGGCGGCGACGTCGAACGTCGGCGAGCTGCCGCGGTAGAGGTTGGCCATCTGGATGCGGGAGCCCTTGCCGTTCACCAGGCGGCCGAAGATCACGCTGTAGGTACCGGCCGGCACGTCGACTTCCTTGCCACCGGCGAGGTCGAAGCAGGCGGTGCGGTAGTCGCCCGAACCCTGCACGACGAGCTGCACGGGAGCCGTCGGCTTGGGCCCGCTCCAGACGAGTTTCACCTTGCCCATGGGCACGAACTCCGGGTTCAGCGGCCGCAGCACGATGTCGTCGCCGGTGCCACGGCGCAGGTGGAACCAGCCCGCCGTCAGATGCACGAACTCCGAGAACGGCACCCGCGGGCCCTTGCCGATGCGCATCGAGTCCAGCAGCGGAACGACCGTGCCCTCGCTGTCGTGTTCGCCCAGCATCGGGCTCTTCAACGGCGGCTCGAACGGATCGCCGTCGGCCGGCAGGCCATTGCTGTTGTCGTCGTAGAGCACGATCTGCTCCTTGCCGAACGTGGCATCCCAGCTGGCGGCACTGCGGTAGTAGACGTTGCCGAACTTGTCGGAGGGCGCCAGATTGCACTCGGCGTCGCCGACCCGCTCGCGGTCACTGCCGGCCCAGAAGAACATCGCGTACGGCCGCTTCTTCTCGGCGTCGAGCCAGAACGTCGTCGGCTTGCCCTTCGGTGACGCGTCGATCTCCATCACCTTCTTCGGGTCGTTCGGATCCGTCGCCACGCCGAACTTGGCGGCACCGAGGCGGACCAGATACAGCTCGCCCTGGCGGAACCACTCGAGCTTGCGGTTGGTGCCGCTCTCGCCGGTCGAACCCAGCCACCAGAACGCCGGCACCGGCCCGCCCTTCTCGCTGTAGTCGAGCTCGCCGTCCCAGCTGGTCAGTGCCTCGAAGGCCAACGGCAGCGTGTCCTGCTTGCCTGGTACGACGAGGCTGTCGACGCCCTTGGCGTCCGGGCTGTAGCCGGCGTCCTTGCGCTTCTGGTCCTGCTTCTCGGCCTCCTCGAGGCGCCCCTTCTCGGCCTTCGCGTACTCGCGGTTGGTGATGAAGTACTGGTCGAACGTGAAGTCCCACGCCGTGCGCGCGGCGACGAACTGCTCCAGCGTGAACACGACGTCGCGCCGGTCGGCAAGGGCCTTCTCCGGCATGTGATCCGCGATCACGGCTGCCAGCCCCCACAGCTCGGCGCGTTCGAACTCGTTGCCGATCGTCTCGGCGCCGCGCGCGAGTTCGATGAACTGCTGCACGAGCTGTTGGTGTTCCTGCTTGACCTGCTCCTTCGACACCTGGTCGGTGTAGAAGGCCCAGAGCTTGCGCGAGTTGATGCGGCCCTTGTCGAGCGTCTCCAGCACCGTCGACGAGGCCCGCTCGAGCCAGTCGTTCATCTTCACCAGCGTCTGGCTGTTCTCGAACGTGCGCAGCCAGGACGCGCGCATCGCCGCGAGCTTGGTGTCCACCGCGGCCGGGTCGCTGGCGCGCGTGCGATACAGCTCTTCGTAGTAGAGCAACGCGTGGCCGGGGCCGCGCTTCATCGCCTTGTCGACGTACTTGTCGTCGTGGATCTCGACGCCCTTGCTGAAGTCGGTGCGGAACTGGTCGGCCGTGAAGTCCTGCGCCCGCAGCACGAAGCCGCACGACAACAACAGCACGGACAGGACGGTGAGGATGGCTCGGTTCATGCGGCGGATCACGGGGTCGCCCCGCATCCTAACGCCTGCCGCCACCGCCCGCAGCCCTGCAGCTCCCGAGCCTAGGCGCCGGGGCCGCGACTCTGCTGGCCCGCGCGTTCGAGGAACCGCCGCTCGGCGCTGCTCAGCGACGCGATGCCCTGCTGCTTGACCTTGACGAGGATCGTGTCCAACTGCAGTTCGTGCGCCTGTGCGGCGCGGTGTTGGCGCCGTTCGCGCACCGCTCGCAGCCGCGCGCGCCAGGTGCCCAGCCAGGACTGGCCGCCAACCGGTTGGCGCCAATCGGCGAACCAACCGGCCCGGAACGCGATCGCGCCGAGCGCGGCGCCGCCCAGGTGCGCGCCATGCGAGACTCGATCGGCAAAGCCGGTCGTCAGCTCCACGAACGTGCTGTAGACGCCGAGCGCGACCAGGAACGCCGTGAGGCCCCACAGCGGCACCGGCACGAACAGCAGGAACACCGTCGAACGGGGCGCCATGCACGTCGCGTAGAGCAGGAACGCGTAGCAGGCGCCACTGGCGCCGACCAGCGGCACGTCGGCGTGCCCCTGCGCCGCCGCGATGCCCAGATGCAGCAGTGCCCCGGCAATGCCGCCGGCGACGTAGAGCCGCAACACGCCGCGTGCGCCGAGCCGCTGCTCGGCCATGGTGCCGAAGAAGTAGAGCACCAGCATGTTCATCGCCAGGTGCATGGGGTCGCGAAAGCTGTGCGTGAACTGGTAGGTGACCAGCCGCAGCAGGCCGAGCCCCCAGCCTTCGAGCAGCCCGTTCCACGAGCACGCGAACCAGAAACCGCCGCTGCCGCTGCCCGGATCGCTGAGCTGACCGAGCAGCACGGCGTTGGCCAGGAACACGGCGCAGTTGGCGAGCAGCAGGAAGCGGATCGCCGGCGTCAAGGCCGGGAAGTTCAGGCGCGGACCGTCGTAGCTCATGTCGTGTTTGGGGGCCGTCGACCGCCTCGGTATCTTTCGGCCAGATCCCATGCCGAGACGTAGTCCGTGACCGCCCAACTTCTCGACGGCAAGCTGCTCGCCCAGAGGCTGCGCCAACGGCTGGCCGCAGCCCGGCAGACGCTCGGCGACCGGCCCATCCGGCTGGTGTCCGTCGAGGTCGGACAGAACCCCGCAGCCGATGTCTATGTGCGCAACCAGACGCGCGCCGCGCGTGAGGTCGGCATCGAGATGGAGGTCTCCAACCTGCCGCTCGGCACCGACGAACGACAGCTCGTAGAGGCCATCGAGGTGCTGAACCAGAGGCCCGAGGTCGCCGGCGTCATCGTGCAGCGGCCGCTGCCGCCGGGCATCGACCCGCGCGTCGTGCAGTCCGCGATCGATCCGCACAAGGACGTCGAAGGCATGCATCCCGCGAACATGGGCGCGATCCTCTACCGGGAACCGCTGCTGCCGCCGTGCACCGCGGCGGCCGCGCAGCACCTGATCGTCTCCACCGGCATCGACCTGCGCGGCGCCGAGACGGTCGTCGTCGGCCACAGCGAGATCGTCGGCAAACCGATCGCCGTGCTGCTGCTGCACCACCTGTCGACCGTGACCGTCTGCCACGTCGGCACGCGCAAGCTGATCGACCACACGCGCCGCGCCGACATCCTGGTCGTCGCCGTCGGCAAGGCCGGACTCGTGCATGGCGACATGGTGAAGCCCGGCGCAGTCGTCATCGATGTGGGCATCAACCAGGGCGCCGACGGCCGCATCACCGGCGACGTGCACTTCGCATCGACGATCGAGGTCGCGGGCTTCCTGACCCCGGTGCCCGGCGGCGTCGGCCCGGTCACGGTGGCGATGCTGCTGCGCAACACGCTGCGTGCAGCCGGCGCCACCGTCTGACACTCACTCGGTGACCGGCACCGCCGCGGCGGCAGCCTTCGCCGCCGCGTTGGCACGCCGCAGCAGCACGCCCGTGGTGCCGATCGCCACCAACGCCAGCTCGACGTAGTAGTACGTGAACAGCGCCGTCTTGGTGCTGCTGGCGAAGCCGTACGAGTGCAGGCCGATGCCCAGCAGGTTGACATGGAACCAGGAGAAGGCGACCACGATGCCGGTCAGTGCGGCCCAGACGCAGAAGCCGAGGTCCTTGACCCAGCCGCAGAAGCGCGCGTGCAACAGCGAGACCTGGGCGAGACAGATCAGCAGGGCGCCGTTCTCCTTCGGGTCCCAACCCCAGAAGCGGCCCCACGAGTCGTTCGCCCAGACGCCACCGTAGATGGTGCCGAACACTGCGAAGATCAGGCCGAAGCCGACCAGGCCATAGGTCGCGCGCACGATCGACTTGTGGAACACGGTGTCGTTCTGCCGGATGCCAAGCGCCTGCATCAGCAGCCACGCGGTGCCGACCAACGACGCGAACATGCCGGCCGCGTAGCCGATGTTGATCGAGGTGACGTGTGTCGCCAGGTAGTAGTTCGTGTCGAGCACGGCCTGCAGCGGCGCCATCTGGTCCTTGCCGTCCTCGACCTCGAACGCGCGCGCCAAGGCGATCAGCAGCGCGCCGAAGATCGGCGCCAGCGCGATCAGGAACCGGCGGCGCACGATGATCTCCCCCACCACCGCGGCGGTCACGCCGACCGCAGCGATGAACAGGAACGTGTCGAACAGGTTGCAGATCGGTGGCCGGCTGCGGATCACGCAGCGCAGCACGATGTCGGCGATCAGCAGCCCCAGCGGGATGATCGTGGCGACGATGCCGGTGGCCCAGAGCCACTTCTTCTTCGGCGCCATCCAGCCGAGCGCGACCACCAGGATCGCCAGCAGGAACCAGTGCAGCGCCTTGTAGCTGAAGGACCAGGACAGGTACGAGTTCTCGAGTTCGACCTTGGCGAACTCGCCACGGTCGGTGGCGCGTGCGACGATCGCATCGCGGAAGGCGGTGAGTTCCTGCTCGCGCACGGCCTGGTCCGGCGCGTCGACGCCACGCTGCAGGTGCCGCAGCATCGCGAGCTCGGCCGCCGACAGTTGTTCGCGCACGCCGAGGTCGAGCAAACCGCCGAAGCCGAGCCAGGCCTCGTGTTCGCTGACCGACCCATCGGGCGGGAACAGCGCGGCGCCGTGGTCGTCCTGGCTCAACTGCTGGAGCAGGGCCCCGAGCCGCGCGGCGCCGGCGAGGGCCGGGTCCTCCAGCTTGTCGGCGTTCTCGCGCAGGTAGGCCCGGAATGCGGGCAGACGTTCCATCAGCGTCGCGAAGTCGAGATCGGCAGCACCGCCGAGCACCGCCCGCAAGGCGTCGCCTTCGACGGGGAACCTGCTGCGCAGCAGTTCCATCTGCCCGTGCAGGTCGAAGTAGGCGTTGACCTGCTGCGCGGTGTTGACGATGTGCGACTCGACCGGGCTGCGCTGCAGCGCTTCCTTGCGCGAATACTGCTGCGCCAACTCCATCAACCGCTGCCCGGGCACGCCGGAGCGGGCCTGCGAGGCCATCGTCGCGAACGAGATGTACTCGAAGTCGAAGCGCTGGCCGCCTTCGTGCGGAATGCCGATCGCGTCGAGCACGTCGACGTTCTCGATGCGGAACAGCGGGTAGGTCGCCGCGTCGTCGGGGAAGCACCATACGTCGAGCAGCCACTCGGCCGGCGCCAGGGTGACTTCCGGCTTGCCATCGCTGTCGAGGTCCAGCTTCATGTCGCGGCGACCGTGCACTAGGTGTAGCAGGGCAGCGGCGTGCGCGGACAGCGGCTTGATGCGGCCGCCTTCCTGCACCGGCAACGTCGCCATCGCGTCGACGGTGGCGGCCGACCAGGTGTGCTCGCGCACGGCATGCGCCGGGGTCTCCACCGCCTGCGCGCCGAGACTGGCGATCATGCTCACGAACAGGAACAGGAACGAAGTGGTTCGCTTCATGACATCTCCGGCAGCGCCTGGCGCCGCGTCGACGAGCCCAGGAACCGCCACAGCTTGGCGAGGAAGTGGATCAGCAGGCCGGCCAGGATCACGTAGGAGGCGTACTTCGGCCAGTCGTCCGAGGGGTTCTTCGCCACCTCGAACACGGACCACCACGGCGGCCCGCGCATGCTGCTGCCGGGCTGCGGCCCCCAGTTGGTCTGGAAGAACACGTGGTCGCGGCTGCGCAGCGGGTGGTTCATGTAGATGTGCACCTGGCGCTCGGTGCCACCGTCGAACACCGAGACCCAGCTGCTGAAGTCGCGCGGCGTCATCGTGCCGGGATGGTCGGTCTTCTCGAACTTGTCGAGCCGCACGCGGAACGGCAGGTCCCACACCACACGTCGCAGGTCGAGCCCCCAGGTCTGCCCGTCGATCTCGAACGTGAACGGCTGCCGTTCGTCGGTGAACGGCCGCGCGTCGAGCCCATGCAGGATCGTGCGCTGCTCCTTGCGACCGACCCGCTCGACGATCGTCACGTAGCAACCGGCAGTGTTGCGTTCGCGCTCCGCGTTCGGCGGCGAATCCTGCAGGAAGTAGGAACCGCCGTCTTCGCTGACCAGCGGCATGTCGGTCGAGAACATCGGCCCCTTCTGCTGCGGCCGGCAGTTGTCGAGCCAGTTCGAGACCTGCACGACGAACGGCAGCGAGGGCGAGTCGATGGTGACGACGCCGGGCTTCACGGCCGCATGCTCCAGCAGGGATCCTGGCACCGTGCGCTCGACGATGCTGTCGCCGTCGCGCCGCAGCAGCGCGAGTTCGTAGTCGTGGAAGCTGACCATGGTCGAGGTCTGCTTGCCCTCGAACAGGGCGACGTGGCCGGCGTAGCTGTAGTGCAGCTTGACGAAACCGGCGATCAGCAGCAGCCCGATGCCAAGGTGCGCCAGCAGGATGCCGGCGTTGCGCCAATGCCAGCGGTGGCGCAGCACGCCGCCGAACACCAGGTTGACGAACAGCGCCAGCATGACGGTGTAGCCGCCGAACAGCGGCACCATCAGCGTGCGGTTGCCGGGCAGCGGCACCTCGGTGTTCCAGATCACGAACACCGACTCGAAGAAGTCCCGCTGGACCGCGAACAGACCCATGTCCTGCTGGGCCAGCGTCCCGGCGAACGTCAGCACGCCCAACAGCAACAGCAGCACAACGGTCAACTTCATCGACGACAGGGCGTCGAGCAGGCGGCGCATCCAGACGACGGAGCCCGTCGCCGGCAATCGTGGCGGTGCGGCGACCGGGGCGTTCACGGCTGCCTCCGCAACGAGCGGCAGAACGCGAGGAAGCCGGGCCGCTGCGCCTCGACGTCGGCGGCCTTGCCGACCAGCTTGACGAACGTGATCGCGCCACCCTGTTCGAGGGCGGCCACCAACAGCCGCGCGCCATCGATCTGCTTGCCGCTCATGCTGTGGTAGTTGCCGGCGACGTCGAGCAGCGATGCCTCGCCGCCGAGCATCGGCACCTTGGCAGCCGCCGCGAACTCCGCGTCGCTCGCCTTGTCGACACCGACCTCACCGCGCCAGATGTCCAGCATCGCGCGCATGCCGCCGCCGAGTTGCGACACGTAGACTTCGCCGCCGTCACCGAAGGAGTGGTGCAACACTCGCTGCGAGCCGGGCACCAGCGTCCAGCCAGGCGGCACGTCGGCAGCGAACGGCGACGGCGGCGGCGACAGGTCGCGGTCCGCGCCACCGGCGACCGGCGGATGATCCGAGGGCATCTGCTGCCCGCGGTCGATCGGTGGCGCGCTCGGCATCGGGCTCGGCGACGACGACCGCAGCGACTTCGCCAACTCGAGGAACTCGTCGCGGTGTGCCTTCACCGTTGCCTCGGGCCCGGTGAACTTCAGCGTCGTCACGATGTCCCCCTGCGCCCGGAACGCGAGCAGCATCGCCGAGCCGGGCGTGCCCTTGTAGGTGCCCGTCAGCTCGAGCAACCGGGCGGGCTGTCCAGCGAACTCGATCAACGGCAGCGACTCGACGGGGCCCGGTTGCGCGCCGAACTGGCCGTACCAGCGGTTCAGGTTCACAGCCACGCCGCCGCCGACGCCCGCCGTCAGATAGCACTCGGTCGCCTCATCGTCGCCGAGCCGCCAGAGGCGGTCCTTGAAGCTCGCCGGCTGCGCGGGGAGTTCCTTCCAGGCGGCCGGCGCCTCACCGACGAACTGGCGCGCCGCGGGCGCGGCATTCGCACGCATGTCCGGCAGCGCGAGCCGGTCCTTCGCTGCAGCCCCCCACTGCGTGGGCCTTTGTTCGGAGGTCACCGTGTGCGGCTCACTCCACGCGACAGTCTGCCGTTGGCAACCGGCAAGCGAGAAGCAGGTCAGGATCAGGACAGGGAGAGCGGGATTGTGCATCGTCGAGCCCGTTCGGGGCCACCAGGATATCGGAAGAGGGCGAGGACGTTCCGGGTCGGGCGCTTGCTCCACGATCCGAACCACCGCCCACATCGGGGAATTGCAGCCGGCGGCGGCGCTACAGCCGGCGAGTGACCACATAGCCTGCCAGCTGGTGCAGGGCATCGCGCGCCAGACCAGGCGGCAGTGGCGACAGCGACGCCTGCGCCTTGGCGATCCGGCGACGGGCCTCGTCCATCGCGTAGGCCACCGCGTGCTCGAGCGCGAACTCGCTGCGCAGGCGCCGCAGTGCCTCGGCCTCCGAGCGACCCAGCACGGAGCGCAGACGTTCGGCCTCGCCGGGATCGCGCTGCAGCAGGTAGAGCAGCGGCAGCGTGATCTTGCCCTTGCTGAGGTCGGTGCCCAGCGACTTGCCGACGACCCGCTCGTCGCCATCGAGGTCGAGGCAGTCGTCGACGATCTGGAACGCGATGCCGAGTTCGAGTCCGTACTCCTCGAGTGCCCGCAACCGCACCTCGGAGCCGCCGCTGCGTTCCCGGCCGATCGCATTGGCACCGACGTCGTTCGCACCGGCCCCCGCGCTGTAGTAGCCACCGAGCCGGCATGCCGCCGCGTAGAGGCTGGCGGTCTTCTCGGCGATCACGGTGAAGTAGCGCGCCTCGGTCCAGGCGAAGTCGAAGCGATGCAGCACCTGGGTGATCTCACCCTGGCAGATGACGCGCACCGTCTCGGCGAGCCAGCGCGCCGCGGTCGGATCCGGCAGCTGCACGGCCATGTGGAAGGCCTTGGCGTAGATGTAGTCGCCGAGCAGCACCGCGACCTCGACCCCCGCCATCTGGTTGACGGTCGGAATGCGCCGCCGCACCGAAGCGCTGTCGAGCACGTCGTCGTGCACAAGCGTCGCCGTGTGCAGCAGCTCCACGACCTTGGCCACCGTGACGACGTCATCGCCCAGCCCGCCGCCGTGCGTCGCACCGCGCACGGCCATGCCCGACAGGAACGTGAGGAGGGGACGCAGTTGTTTGCCGCGGAAGCCGCCGACGTGCTCGATCAGCGGCAGCATCTCGCGGTGACCCGGCGCCAGATCCTGTACGAGTTCGCGGTTCAGCCGATCGAGCTGCGGCCGCACGAGGCCCAACAGATCGTGAATGGGCAGCGTATCGGTCACCAGCACTCCTGCTCGAGCGTCTGCGGGAAGAGGCTCATGCCTTCGGCGGTGGCACGCCAGCATCCGTCGGCGGCTTCTGGTCGTCCTTGCCCGCGCCGTCCTTCAGGCCACGCTTGAACTCGGTGATACCGGAACCGAGCGATCGGGCCATCCCGGGCAGACGATGGCCGAACAGGAGCAGGACCACCACGAGGATGATCACCCACTCCATACCGTTGGGAATACCGATCGCGATCATGAAGCCACCTGCGGAGAGATCATGGCCCGAGAAGACCGGACGCGCCAGTCCACGCCGGGATTGTGCCAGCTGCTGCCAGCGGGGAATGCCAGGTCGTCACGACGAGTTTCCTTTCGCCGGAGCAGTCCGTTTCGGCCCGCCTCAGGCGCCCGTCGCCCGCTCCTGTTCGGCGAGCCACTGCTGCCAGGGCCCGACCGCCGGCCCCAGGTCGACGCCGGCCAGTCGCTGCAGGTTGTGATGGCTCGACGCACGGATGCCGGGATCCGCCGACGCCAGCGCAGCGATCAGCAACCGGGCCGCCTCGAGACGCGCCTTCGGGTTGCGCGACGCCTCCGGTGCGCGGTCGCCGCGGAAGTCGCGGAACGCCTGCAGCAGACCGGTCAGCAACGCATGCAGCCGCAACGACTCGCCCCAGAGCAGCAGCACATAGAGGCCGAGCGCAGCAGTGCAGGCCCGCAGCACGGCAGTCTCGCCGCACCGCTCGCGCAACCAGACGCCACCGGGAACCCACGGCTCGAAGACGATCGCTGCCAGCACACCCAGCAGGAACAGCGGGGTCAGCTGGCGGAACAGTGCGTCGAAACCGCCCGGGATCTTCACGGCGTCGCCTGCAGCCTCACCTGCCGAGGACCTTCTTCATCGTCGCACCGAGGATCGACGGCGTGTCGCAGACGTGCACCGAGGCCTTCTGCATCGCCGCCTTCTTGTCCTTCGCCGTTCCCTTGCCGCCGCTGATGATCGCGCCGGCATGACCCATGCGCTTGCCGGGCGGCGCCGTGGCGCCCGCGATGAAGCCCACCACCGGCTTCTTCACGTAGCCCTTGAGGAACTCGCAGGCTTCCTCCTCGGCAGTGCCGCCGATCTCGCCGATCATGATGATGCCGTCGGTGCCCGCGTCGTCCTGGAACAACTTCAGGCAATCGATGAAGTCGAGCCCCTTGATCGGGTCGCCGCCGATGCCGATGCAGGTCGATTGCCCCATGCCGGCGCTGGTCACCTGCCACACCGCCTCGTAGGTCAGCGTGCCGCTGCGCGAGACGATGCCGACGCGGCCGGGCTTGTGGATGTAGGCCGGCATGATGCCGATCTTGCAGCCGCTCTTGTCGGTGACCGGCGTGATGATGCCGGGGCAGTTCGGTCCGATCAGCCGGGTACGGCAGCCCTTCATCACGTCCTTGACGAACGCCATGTCCGCCACCGGGATGCCCTCGGTGATGGTCACGACGAGATCCAGGTCGGCATCGACCGCCTCGCAGATCGCGTCCGCCGTGAAGGCGGCCGGCACGTAGACCATCGACACCGTGGCGCCGGTGGCCTGCTTCGCCTCGCGCACCGTGTCGAACACGGGCACGCCTTCGATCGTCTGGCCGCCCTTGCCGGGCGTCACGCCGGCGACCAGCCTGGTGCCGTAGGCCAGCGAGTTCTTGCTGTGGAACATGCCCGCTTCGCCGGTGAAGCCCTGGCACAGGATCTTGGTGTTGCCGTCGATGAGAACGCTCATGGGTGTGTTCCTGTGACTCCGTTCAGCGGATGGCGGCGACGATCTTCTCCGCAGCCTCGTCGAGCGAGGTGGCGGTGTGGAGATTCAGCCCCGACTCCTGCAGCAGCTTCCGGCCGAGTTCGACGTTGGTGCCCTCGAGGCGCACGACCAGTGGCACCGACAGCTTGACCTCCTTGGCGGCGGCGATCACGCCCTCCGCGATGGTGTCGCACTTCATGATGCCGCCGAAGATGTTGACCAGGATGCCCTTCACGTTCTTGTCGGACAGCAGGATCTTGAACGCGTTGGTGACCTGCTGCTTGTTGGCACCGCCGCCGACGTCGAGGAAGTTCGCGGGCGCGCCGCCCTTCAGCTGGATGACGTCCATCGTCGCCATCGCGAGACCGGCGCCGTTCACCATGCAGCCGATGTTGCCGTGCAAGGCGATGTAGTTGAGATCGAACTTCTTCGCCTCGACCTCCTTCGGATCCTCTTCGTTGAGGTCACGCAGTTCGGCCACGTCCTTGTGCCGGAACAGCGCATTGTCGTCGAAGCTCATCTTCGCATCGAGCGCCTTCACCTCACCCTGCTTGGTGACGATCATCGGATTGATCTCGGCCAGCGAGCAATCGAGTTCCATGAACGCCTTGACCAACCCGCCGATCAGCTTCGCGCCAGCCTTGGCCTGGTCGCCCACGAGTCCGAGGTGCTTGCACAACGCTCGCGCCTGGAACGCCTGCAGGCCCTTGACCGGATGCACCCGATGGCGGGCGATCGCGGCCGGCCTGTGTTCGGCCAGTTCCTCGATGTCCACACCACCTTCGGCCGCCGCGATCACGACCGGCGCCTGCGCGCTGCGGTCCATGACGACGGCGAGATACATCTCCCGCTCGATGTCGCTGCCGGCCTCGACGTAGAGCGTCTTGACGACGCGACCTTCGGGTCCCGTCTGATGTGTCACGAGCGCCTTGCCGAACAGGCTGTCGGCGACCTTCTTCGCCTCGTCGACGGAGCGGACCAGCTTCACGCCCCCCGCCTTGCCGCGGCCGCCCGCATGGATCTGCGCCTTGACGACAGCGAGTGGCTCGGCCAGCGTGACGAACGCCTTGCCGACCTCGTCAGTGGACTTGCAGGGGATGCCCCGGCTCACGGGCACACCGAACTTCGCCAAGAGCTGCTTGGCCTGATACTCGTGGATGTTCATGGCAGCGGAGGGCGAGGACCGTAGCCAGCAGGCTGCGTCGAGTCGACAGTCCTGACTTGCTACTCGCGGAAGTCGTTCGCAGCGCGCCGGTTCGCGGTCTGGAGCCCCTCGAAAGTTGTTGACGCCGAGCCGATGCCACGGGAACTTCCCCGGCGTGGCGGACACCGGTGCGAGCGGGGGTGGTGCAGCCGAAGGCTGTGTTGCGACCCTGGGCACGGCTCGTCACATGACCAGAGAACCAGGAACCACTCAATGATCCGCAAGACCATCGTCTCTCTCGCCTGCCTCGGCCTTCTCGTCAGCGCCGGCTGCTCCGGCATGCGCCAGGCCAACGGCCAGTTCACCGTGCACGCCGAGTGCTTCCGCATCTTCGGCTTCGCCATCCCCGGCGACGACCAGGAAGCGGCCGCCATGCTGCTGGCCGAGAAGTTCCCGGGCGCGATGCAGGTCACGTCCGGTTCGACCCCGGCCGACTGGACCTCGTTCTGGGGCGTGCTCGGCAACATCATGGGCTTCCACGGCACCGTGATCTCCGGCAAGACCGGCAGCTGATCCGCGGCCGTCCCGTGGCCGACGAGACGGCCTGGGGTTCGCCTCGACGAGCAACGGCCGAAGGTCCCCTGCGGGGTCCTTCGGCCGTTGCCATTGGTGGTTGCGTCACCGACGCGAAGGTCAGCGGCGCCCCAGCCTGGACTGCTCTTCGGGCACCTCGATCTCGATCGCGCCGGACGGCGTGCCGCCAGCGGCGAACAGTTCCTCGATCTCCTTCTGCACGTCGCGCTGCTCGACGGCGACCAGCGTCGGATCGTCGCCCTGGAAGACCATGTCGTTCTCGAGCATGCGCTGGGCAATGTCGAGACGCTTGCGCACGGCGGCGATCACCTCCTTGGCCTGGCTCAGGGCGGTGCTGTCGAGATCGAAGCGCTGGCTCGATGCCGCAAGGGCCTCGACCTGCTGCTGCTGCGTCTTCAGCGAACGCACTTGGTCCTCCAGCGCCTCGCGTTCGTTGCGAACTGCTACCAGGCGTTGCTTGGCGGTGTCGACGGCGCGTGCCTGGCGCTCGATCAGGGCCCGCTTCGCCTTCAGGATCGCGACGTTGTTGACGTAGGAGTCCTTGGTGCGCTGCAGGTCGGCGCTGACGCGTCGACGCGCCCCGTTGTCGACCGCCAGGGCCACCGTCGTGGAGCCGTCGCCGGACAACAGCCGCGCCCCGACCTTGAGCTTCTTCTCTTCGGTCTGCACGACCTGATCCAAGCGGTTCACCGACTGGTGCAGTTCGTCGAGTTCGACCTCGGACCGGGCGAGGTCGCGCTTGCATGTCTCGATCTGCGGATCGATCTGCCGGATCAGGCCCTCGGCCCGCTTGAGTTCGAACTCGACCGGGATCTGGCCCGTGACGCTCTCGCGAACCGAGGAGGCCATCGTGCCAACATAGCTGGGGAAATCGGTGCCAAGGAACAAGAAGCCAGCCCCGCCGAGCACCGCGCCGCCGAGGAGCATCCATTTGAAGGTCTTGCAGATCATGTCGTCTCCGTGGAAGACCGGCGCCAGATAGCGGCTCCGTGGTCCGACATGCGCAGCACGGCGACGCATATTCGCCTGCAGCTGCAGAATCCCACTCAGCCGGCGACGGGCGCCAGGCCCCGCTGCTCAGGCGCGCGTCTTGCGCACTGCCGCGACCGTGGACCGCAGCAGCCGTTCCTGCATGTCCTCGAGCGCCGGCGACCGGGCGCTGTCGTCCTGTGCCTTCAGGTCCTCGACGATCGCGTTGCAGTAGGGACACGAACTGTCCCGCAGGTGGAACTCGACGAACTCGGCAGCCCCGGCCTGCAGTCCGCCCTGCAACCAACTCTGCAGCACGTGCGCATGCGGGCAGGAGATCCGCTCCTGTCGCCAGATGGCGGCCACGGTGAAGGCCAACTCGGCTTCGAGGTCCTCGTTGCCCGTCATCGTGCCCCCGGTTCCCACAGCCCGACGAAGAGGGAGTGGTTCGGGTCACGCTGTCGCGCCATGCCGCGCAAGCGTTCGATCGCACGGAACTTGATCCCTGCCACGGCCTTCTCGTCGGCAATGCCGAAGCGGGCGGCAGCATCCTTGTTGCGCCCACCGAGTACGAACAGGTACTCGAGCACCATCAACTTCTGGAACTCGCCGGCGGCCCACAAATCGCCGACCAGGTCCCGCAGGATCTGCGCCAGGATCCGTCGCTGGCGACTCTCGTCCTCGGCACGCACGACCTTCTCCTTCGGCTGCGGCGTCGCCGTGTGGGCGATGTTCTCCAGCCAGATCTGGCTGCGGTCCGAGTCCTCGTCGGGCTTGCTCGGCAGGATCGTCAGCTTGTGCTTGCGATAGTGATCGATGACGCGGTTCTTCGCGATGCCGAACAGGAACTGCTCGAGGGTGTAGTTCGTGTCGAAGCCGCCGATGCCGCGCAGTGCGCCGAGGAAGACATCCTGCGTCAGGTCCTCGGCCGTCTGATGATCGGTGACGTAGCGCTTGACGTAGAAGTAGATGCGCCGGAAGAAGTCCCCCTGCAGCGCCGCCCAGGCTGCCTCGTCCATGCGCTGCAGGCGCCCGATGTCGTGCACGTTCGCGCTCATCGTCGGCGGGGGATGATAGCAGACGGTGCGCCGAGGCGATGCATGTCACGCCGCCGCGAGCAGGTTGTAGAGAGTGACCGCTGCGAGCAGCACCAGTCCCAGCATCACCAACAGCCCGACCAGCCGAGCCAGCAGACCGAGGATGCGGAACGGCAATCGGAACAACCAGACGATCCCGCGACCGGCGAACGCGCTGACCGCACGCACCGGCAACAGCACAAGGAAGATGCACAACTCGAAGGCCGAGAAGATAGTGCGCACGACGACTGCCACCACGTCGTTGCCGGGCGACGGGCCCCGCCACGGCACGCCGTACGGACTGCTCTCGCTGTCGCGCACGGGTGGCGGTTCCACGGCCGGATCCGTCGTGGCCAGAGGTCGGCGCCTGCCGTCCAGCAACAGGCTCTCGCCAAGCGCCACCGGCGCCTGCAGGGCACGCAACAGGTCCCCGACGGACGCAAAACGATCCTCCGGCCGCTTCGCGAGGCAACGCAACACGACCGCGCGGTCCTCGGGCAAGCTGCCCGGCGGAAACTCCGCCACCGCCACCTCGTGCTTGCGCAGCACTTCCCACTCGGAGTCACCACGAAACGGCACGTCGCCGTAGAGGCACTCGAACAGGAGGATGCCGAGCGAGTAGACGTCACTGCGCGCATCGCCACGGCGCTGCAGCATCTCCGGCGCCATGTAGTAGGGCGTGCCGCGACCGAAGCTCAAGGAGTTGCGCGATTCCGACACGAGCTTGCTCAGGCCATAGTCGCCGACACGCGCGACGTCTCCCTTCAAGAAGATGTTCGCCGGCTTCAGGTCGAAGTGCACCAACGAGTGCTCGTGCAGGGCTTGCACCCCGCGCGCCGCCTGCACGAACACGTGCAGCGCTTCCTCTCGCGTCATGCCCCCCTGCTGCAGCCGCTTCTGCAGCGTCTCCTGCCCGGCGTAGCTCATCACCAGATAGGGAATGCCGTCGACAGTGCCCTTGTCCTCGATCGACACCAGGTTCGGATGGTCGATCTGCGCGAAGAAGTGCACCGTCTCCAGTTCCCGCGCCACGGCGTCTCGCACGGTCTCGTCGTCGACCTTGAGGAACTTGATGGCGTAGTCCTTGCCGATCGACTCCTTGCGAGCCTTGAACACCAACCCGAACATCCCGCCGCCGAGCTTGTGCACGATCTCGAAGCCCGGCACATAGCCTGGCTTGCGGTAGTTCAGATAGAAGGCCTCCCAATCGACGCGCGGTGGCGAGGGCAGGGGTTCGCTGCGGTGGGCCTCCATGTGCGCGGTCACGATGCTACACCAGGAACAGGAGGGCGGGCACGGCAGCGCCCGCGGCGACACCGAGCAGACGCCAGGTAGCGGTCATGTAGCCGCGCGACAGACGATCCAACCATGCGATCGCGGCAACGAGCACCAGCCAGGCCGCCGCCACGCCGCCGAACTTCACTGCGGTCGTGCGCTCCAGTCGCTGCAGGCGCTGCCGCAACTCCAGCTCGCCACGCTTCACGCTCCGCGGTTCCTCAGCGACCCACAACGTCGTCTGGTAGCTGTTGCCGAACTCATGCTCGCGTTCCCGATCCTCACGGTCGACCAACCGCAGGCACTCCTCCACCGGCAGGTCGGCGAGCCAGTTCTGCACGGCGCGGTCCGCCAGCACCTGCGGCAACCAGAACGGACGCCGCAAGGCCAGGGCTCGCGCGGCACGCTCGGCCCATTGGTCCCGGACATGCTCCTCGGCACGCCGACGCGCCGAGGCAAACGCCTGGGCCGGACTCAGCTCGGTTTCTCCGCGCACAGCGACGGCCTCGGCAGCG
>JBGARS010000103.1:0-17650 GCA_044230075.1 Planctomycetota bacterium
TGCCGGTGGCCGCCAGCCACACGCGCACGCTGCATGTGTTCAACCTGCACCTCGGTCTCGGCGAACGCGAACGGCGCGAACAACTGCGCCGCTTCCTCGCCTTCCGCACGCTGCAGGGCATCCAGCAACGCACGCCGGTGCTGGTCGCCGGCGACTTCAACGACGTCTGGGGCACGCTCGGCAAGCGGGTGCTGGAGCCTGCCGGCTTCGTCGGGCCGCCGCGCCCGATGCGCACCTTCCCCGCCTGGGCGCCGGTGCGCGCGCTCGACTCGCTGTACGTGCGCGGTGACGTCGAGGTCGTGCGGCTCGAACGGGTGCGCACGCCACTGACTCGCGTCGCATCCGATCACCTGCCGCTGGTGACCGAACTGCACGTGCTGCCACCGCATGGCAGCGACGATGCCGGATAGGTCGCGCACACCTGACGCTCGGCGAACTGTGAGCGTGTGACCGTGCGTGATGTGTGAGTGTTCAGCGGCGGGCTTCGGTCCGGCGCCGACTTTCGTGTGCGGATGGTGTTGCCGTGCGTGGATTGCGACCGGCTCCACGACGCGCGACACGCGGCGTACCGCAAGAGGCTACGGAAGTGCGCGCGTTCACCCGGGACTTGCCGCCGCGACCGAGCGCGCTAGCCTGCGTGTGCGTCGTCTGGGAATGGGCCCGGTCGGCCGACCACTGGCTGGGCGGGCCCTGTTCGTCATGAGTTGCAAGAGCGTGTGCTTTGCGTTGGTGAGTTGGCTCGCTGGCGCAGCCTGCGTTGGTCATCCACTGCCACCTGTGGAGGCCGAGCGCCCCGTCAGCCTCGCTGACATGTCCACTCCTCCAGTTGACGAGACCATCCGCCTGACTCGTGACAGTGGCACATTACCGCGTTGGCGCCTCGAGGACGGCCACGGCAACTCAGAGGTCACGCGTGAGATTCGGATCGTCAAGGGACGGTCGATTCAGCTCCTCTTGCTCGCGGACCGGGAGTGCAGCCTACAGATTCCAGCCATGCGGGTCCGAGTGGCAACGATCCCCGATCGATACCAGTGCGCCTGGTTCACGCCAGTTGAGCCTGGAGAGTACGAGGTCCTCGTCCGCTCAGGGGCCGAGCAGTACGATGGCAGGCTCATCGTCACGGACAAGACTCGGTGAGGGCGCGCGTGTCGCATGGCCGCCCGACAAGGCATAGGAGCCGACGAGCGCCGCCAAGCCGGCGCTCGCGGCTCAATGCCAAAGACGTTAGGTGCCTGGCATGCGACCCGTGATTCTGGCACCCCTCCAATCGAAGGCAGACGGCCGCTCGTCCCTACTGGAGTTGACCTACCGGCCTGAGGCCGCACTTCAATTGCTGGTTGCTGGTGAGTCGGACAGCATTGCAGGTCGCCGGTTCTCTTATCGGTTCGACACATTCCGTTGCCTTGTCGTTCTGGATGAGGGCGACCTGATCACGGTGTGGGAGTCACCACACTACGTCCCCGCCTCGATACTCTACGAGGTTGTCCAAGGGAGCGTCTTCGAGACGTTGTCGCAGAGGCCCGGCGTGCTCTCTGTTTCGATGCCACAGGAGTCTCTCGGCACGCTGCATGAGTACTTGGTGGCGACGGACGACGATTGCGTGCTGGTGTTGTCCGCACGACCTCCACATGTTGCGGAGCTTCCATCAGATGCCTAGCCAGTGCACCGCAGCCACCGCCTCTCTGCCCTTCGTACGAACGTGGCAGTGGGAGATCGTCGATCGATTCGCGATCACGCAACCGCGAGATCCAGCAACGCCGCGCCCGGCCCTCGGCACGACGCCATGAATGCAGAGAACCCCAAGGTCACCGCGTTCGTCCGCCGCGCCAAGCAATGGCAGGGCGCGATCCAGAAGCTCCGATCGATCCTGCTCGGCTGCGGGCTCGATGAAGACCTCAAGTGGGGCAAGCCGTGCTACCTGTTCGCGGGGCGCAACGTGGCGATCATCCAGCCCTTCAAAGCGCACTGCGCGCTGATGTTCTTCCAGGGGGCCCTGCTCGAAGACACCGCCGGCCTGCTGCGCAGCCAGGGCGAGAACACGCAGGCGGCGCGGCGGCTGGAGTTCACCGGCGAAGCGCAGATCGAGAAGGGCGTGGTGCAGTCGTATGTGAAGCAGGCCATCGCGGTCGCGCAGTCGGGACGCAAGGTCGACCTCGCGGCGAAGCACGAGCTGGTGCTGCCGGCGGAACTGACGCAGCGGTTGCAGCGGGATCGCAAACTCGACCGGGCCTTCCACGCGCTGACGCCGGGTCGGCAGCGGGGCTACGTGCTGCACTTCACCAGCGCCAGGCAATCGGCGACCCGCAGCGCGCGCATCGAGGCGTGCATCCCCAAGATCCTGGCCGGCGAGGGTTTGCACGACCGGTAGCCGCTGGCTGAGCAGGCACCGTCTGCCAACGAGCACGAATCTATGACCCTGCACATCCGGAAGGCGAACGACAGCGACGTGCCGTCGATCCTGCGGCTCGTCTCCCAGCTCGACATCGCCGGTGAAGCGCCCCTCAGTGTCGAAGACGGCGTGCAGCTGCTGCGGCGGATGGCTGGGTATCCGAACTACGCGGTCTACGTGGCGGAGACGGATCCCGGCACCGTCGTCGGCACGTTCGCACTGCTGGTGATGGACAACTTCGCGCATCGCGGCGCGCCGTCGGCGATCGTCGAGGACGTGTGCGTCGACGCGAGCGCGCGCGGACAGGGCATCGGTCGGGCGATGATGGACTTCGCCATGGACATCGCCCGGCAGAACGGTTGCTACAAGCTGGTGCTGTCGAGCAACGGCGCGCGAACGCGGGCGCACGACTTCTATCGTTCGCTCGGCTTCGCGCAGCACGGCCTCAGCTTCCACGTCGACCTGGAGCCGCCATCGGCGAACCGCGGCGATTGACCTCTCGGGGCACCGCCGGTTGCCACGCCCCCGCACTGTGCCCCGGTCGAACGGGCCTTCGTTCGCACCGCCGCACCGCACGTCGCGCCCTAACCTTGGGCATATGGACCTCAACCCGCTGGCACGGCCAGCCTGGCTGATCGCCACCGCTCTCCTCGTCGCCACCTGCGCGACCGGCCCATCCCCGGCCCCCGCGCCCGCCCGCGAAGGTGGCCGCGGCGCCCAGCTCTACGCGCGCCACTGCGCCGTCTGCCACGGCGCCGACGGCAACGGTGACACGGTGGTCGCAGAACTGCTGCGGCCGCGCCCGAACGCGTTCCGCCTCGGCCTGTTCAAGCTGGTCAGCACCGACAACGGCATGCCGACCGACGACGACCTCGTGCAGACGCTGCGCCGCGGCATGCCGGGTTCGACGATGGTGTCGTGGGGCTGGATGCCCGACGCGGATCTGCAGGCGCTGGCCCACGAGGTGCGGCAGCTCGCCGCACGAGGCCGCGCCGCCTCGATCGAGCGCACGGCAGTGGCCACCAACCGACCGCTGACGCCGGCGCAGGCGTTCGCCGAGGCCGAACAGGAACTCGCGCCGGGCAAGGCGCTCGACATCGGCGCGCCGGTGCCCACCCACCGCGCCATCCCTCGCCCCTGGCGAACGGCTCTACGGCCAGCACTGCAGCGGCTGCCACGGCACCGATGGCCGCGGCCTGCCGGCCAGCAGCGACTGGCCGACCGACGGCACCTGGCTGTGGCCGCGCGACTTCACGGCCGGCTACCTGCGCGGCGACGCGACCTACCGCGACCTCGCCTGCCGCGTGCGCGCCGGCATGCCCGGTTCGCACATGCCGCCGACGCGGCTGTCCGTGGGCGAGACCGAGGCACTCGTCGTCTACCTGCAGAGCCTGATCGCCGAAGACGCCAGCGCGCACCACACGCAGTGGCGGCGCACCGTGCGCGTGCAGCGCACGGCCGCGCTGCCGGCCGCTGACGACGACGCCGCGTGGGCGAAGCTCGACACCGTGCGGCTGCCACTGGCACCCCTGTGGTGGCGCCCGGATGCCTGTTCGGAGCTGCACCTGGCGGCGGCGCACGACGGCACCGACCTGGTGCTGCGCCTTTCATGGGCCGACCCGAGCCGCGACGACACGGCTGTGCCGACGTCGCGCATCAGCGACGGGGTCGCGATCCAGTTCGCGCCGACGCTCGACCCGCCGCTGTTCGCGATGGGCAGCCCCGAGCGGCCGGTCAACGTCTGGCGCTGGCACGCCTACGACCCGAAGGGCATGGCCGGCATCGCCGACCTGATCGGCCCGACCCACCAGGGGCTCGACGTGCCGATGAGCGGCACGCAACCGCGACCGCAGGCCGAGTCCCTGCAGTTCCAGGGCATGACGTCGGCGCCGCGCCAGACCGGCTCCGGCCTGCCGCTGCAGGTCGCGACGCGCTGGCAGGACGGGCGCTGGACGGCGACGTTCCGCCGCTCGTTGCACGCGCGCAGCAAGAGCGAAGTCGACCTCACGGCGACGCCGCTGCTGTTCGCGTTCGCGGTCTGGGACGGCCGGCTCGACACGAACGCCGGCTCGAAGTCGATCACGACCTGGCACGTGCTCGAACTGGAGCGCTGACGCACGCCGGCTAGACTGCCGGCGTGATTGCCCACAAGTTCGGCGGCAGCAGCGTCGCCAATGCAGAACGCATCGCGCGTGTCGTCGACATCCTGTTGTCCCGTTCGGAACGGCAGGTCGTCGTCATCTCGGCGATGCAGGGCGTCACCGACGCGTTGATCGCTGTCGTGCAGCAGGCGGCCGCGCGCGACGACGGCTGGGCGGCGGGCATCGTGCACCTCGAACGGCGCCATGTCGACGCCGCCGCGACGCTGCTCGGCAGCCGCGCCGAACCGGTGGTCAGCCACCTGCGTGCCAGCTTCGCCTCGGTGCACGATCTGTTGCGCGCCCAGGCCATGCTCGGTGCGGTGTCGCCCGATCTGCTGGACCTGGTGTCCGGTCTCGGTGAGGTCTGGTCGTCGACGATCGTCGACGCGGCGGTGCGCGCGCGCGGCGCCACCAGCACCTGGCTCGATGCGCGCGACGTGCTGGTCGTCGACAAGACCGACCTCGGCGCCGTCGTACAGTGGGACCGTTCGCAGCAGCTCTGCGCCTCGCACCTGGCGGCGATGCCGGCGCGCACGATCGTCACCGGCTTCGTCGCGCGCACGCGCGACGGTCGCATCACGACGCTCGGTCGCAACGGCAGCGACTTCTCGGCGGCGATCTTCGCGGCGCTGTTCTCGGCCCGCGAACTGCACGTCTGGAGCGACGTCGATGGCGTGCTGTCCGCCGACCCGCGCATCGTGCCCGAGGCCGTGCACATCCCGCGGCTGTCGTACGCCGAGGCCTGCGAACTGGCCTACTTCGGCGCCAAGGTGCTGCATCCGCAGACGATGGCACCGGCGATCGAGCGCGGCATCCCGATCGTCGCGCGCAACACGTTTCGCCCCGACCATCCCGGCACCCGCATCGCCGCCGACGCCGACCTGACGCAACCGGTCAAGGGCGTGACGACGTTCCAGGGCCTGGCGATCCTCGACCTCGAGGGTGCCGGCATGATCGGCGTGCCCGGCACCGCCGAACGCGCGTTCGCGGCGCTGAAGCAGGCGCACGTATCGGTGGTGATGATCTCGCAGGGCAGCTCGGAGCACTCGATCTGCTGCGTGATCCGCGAACCGGATGCCGATGCCGCGCGACAGGCGCTGTTGGAGGAGTTCGGCCGCGAACTCGCGAGCCGCCAGATCGGCAACGTCACCGTCGTGCGCGGCATCGCCGCGCTGGCCGTGGTCGGCGACGGCATGGCCGGCCGGCCCGGCACCGCGTCGCGCCTGTTCTCGGCGCTCGCGCGCGCGAACGTCAACGTGCGGCTGATCGCGCAGGGCGCCTCGGAGCGCAACATCTCGGTGGCGATCGACACCGCCGATGCCGGCCGCGCGCTGCGCGCCGTGCACGCCGGCTTCTACCTGTCGCCGCAGACGATCTCGATCGGCCTCGTCGGCTACGGCCACGTCGGCAAGGCGTTCCTGGCCCAGGTGCAGGCCGCGCGCGAACGCCTGCTGCGCGAACACGACCTCGACCTGCGCGTGCGTGCCGTGGTCGGTTCGCGCCGCATGCAGCTGTTCGACACGCTGCTGCCGCCGGGCACAGCGCCCGCGTACGACCGCGACACGGACTTCGCCGCGTTCGCCACCCACGTGCAGGCCGAGCACCTGCCGCACGCGATCGTCGTCGACTGCAGCGCCAGCGACGCGGTTGCCGACCACTACGACCGCTGGCTCGCCCGCGGCATGCACGTCATCACGCCGAACAAGCAGGCGGGCTCGGGCCCGATCGAACGCTACCGCGCGATCCAACGGCACCACGCGTCGTTCCGCTACGAGGCGACCGTCGGTGCCGGCCTGCCGATCATCACCACGCTGCGCGACCTGCTCGACACCGGCGACGAGGTGCTGGTGATCGAGGGCATCCTGTCGGGCACGCTGGCGTACCTGTTCCACCACTTCGACGGCAAGCAGCCGTTCTCGGCGCTGGTGGCCCGCGCGATGGAACTCGGCTACACCGAGCCCGATCCGCGCGACGACCTGTCCGGCCTCGACGTCGCGCGCAAGCTGGTGATCCTCGGCCGCGAGGCCGGCCAGGAACTGCTGCTCGAACAGGTGCAGCTCGAATCGCTGGTGCCCGAGGTGTTGCGCAAGGTGTCGCGCGACGAGTTCCTGGCCCGGCTGACGGAACTCGATGCACCGATGGCGCAGAAGCTCGCCGCGGCGCGCGCGGCCGGCGGCGCGATGCGCTACACGGCGCGGCTGCAAGCCGACGGCAAGGCGACGGTCGGCCTGACGACGCTGCCCGCGGGGCACGCGCTCACGCTGATCCGGCCGACGGACAACGTGGTGCAGTTCACGACCCAGCGCTACCGCGACAACCCGCTGATCGTGCAGGGCCCCGGTGCCGGCCCCGAGGTGACCGCGATGGGCGTGTTCGCCGACCTGCTGCGCGTGGCGACGTCGCTGGGAGCGCGCCTGTGACCGCACGCGACGAGGCCACCGCGTTCGCGCCGGGCTCGGTCGCCAACTGTGCGGTCGGCTTCGACGTGCTCGGCCACTCGCTCGTCGGCCCGGGCGACCGTGTCACGGTGCGCTGGAACGACCTCGGCACCGTGCGCATCGTCGCCATCCACGGCACCGAGACAGCACTGCCGCTCGATGCGGAACGCAACACCGCCGGCCGCGCGCTGCTGGCCGTGCTGCCGCACGCACCCAAGGGTCGCGGCTTCGACGCCGAGATCCACAAGGGCATCGCGCTGGGCTCCGGCATGGGTGGTTCCGCGGCCTCGGCGGTCGCGGCCGTCGTCGCGGCCAACGCGCTGCTGCCGACACCGCTCGACACCGCGACGCTCTACGCGGCGACGATGCAGGGGGAAGCTGCCGCCAGCGGTGCTGCGCACGGCGACAACGTCGGCCCGTCGCTGCTCGGTGGCCTCGTGATCGCGACCAGCGACGGCGCCCCGGTGCGCATCGCCGTGCCCGACTGGCTGCACATCGGCCTCGTACGCCCGCACTTCGCGCTCGAGACGCGCACCTCGCGCGCCGCGCTCGCCGGCAGCTACGAGCTGCACGAGTTCGTGGCCCAGAGCGAGGGGCTGGCGCTCGTGCTGGCCGGTTGCTTCCACGGTGACGCCGAACTGTTGCGCCGCGGCCTGCGCGACGTGCTGGTCGAACCGCGCCGCGCGCCGTTGATCCCCGGCTTCGCCGCGGTCAAGCAGGCGGCGCTCGACAGCGGCGCGTTCGGCGCCAGCATCGCCGGCGGCGGCCCCAGCGTGTTCGGCTGGTTTCCATCGGCGGCGGCTGCAGCCCAGGGCACGATCCGCATGCAGCAGGCGTTCGCGCAGGCCGGCCTGCCGAGTTCGACGCTCGTCAGCACGGTGAACGGACCGGCCGCGGCGGTGCTGCCGTGATGGTGCAGAGCACACGCGGCGGCGACGCGGTGCCGCTGGCGGTGGCGATCGCGCGCGGGCAGGCGACGGACGGCGGGCTCTACATGCCGCCGCGGCTGCCGCCGCAGTCGGGGCCGTGGGGCTCTGACCTGGTATCGCGCGCCGCCGCCGCGCTGCGGCCGTACTTCGCCGGCGACGAACTGGCGCTCCAGCTCGACGACTGCGTGCGCGAGAGCTTCACGTTCCCGGCACCGACGAGGTGGCTCGACGGTGACACCGGCCTGCTGGAACTGTTCCACGGCCCGACCGCAGCGTTCAAGGACTTCGGCGCGCGCTTCCTCGCCGCGTGCCTCGTGCGGCTGCTGCCGCGCGGCAAGCAGGCGACGGTGCTGGTCGCGACGTCGGGCGACACCGGCGCTGCGGTCGCATCAGCATTCTGGCGCCGGCGCGGCATCCGTGTCGTCGTGCTCTACCCCGACGGGCGGGTGTCGCCGCGGCAGGCGCACCAGCTCGGCGCGTTCGGCCACAACGTCTCCACGTTCCGCGTCGCCGGCACCTTCGACGACTGCCAACGCCTGGTGAAGGCCGCGTTCGCCGATCGCGAACTGACCGCGCGGCACGGCCTGGTCTCGGCGAACAGCATCAGCCTTGGCCGCCTGCTGCCACAGATGGCCTACTACGTGCACGCGTCGCTCGAGGCAAGAGCCGCCGGCAAGGGCCCGGTGCACTTCGTCGTGCCGACCGGCAACCTCGGCAATGCGTTCGCGTGCCTGCTCGCGCGCGAGGCCGGCCTGCCGATCGGCAAGGTCGTGCTGGCGACGAACGGCAACCGCGTGCTGCCGGACTTCCTGGCTACCGGTCGCTACGAGCCGCAGGCGAGCGTTGCCACGCTGGCGAACGCGATGGACGTCGGCGCGCCGAGCAACCTCGAACGCCTGCGCGATCGTTACGCCGATCCAGCCAAGGTCGTCGAGGCCGATTGGGTCGACGACGCCACGATCCGCACCACGATCACCACGACGCTGCGCGAGCACGACACCGTCGTCTGCCCACACACCGCGTGTGGTCTCGCGGTGCTCGCACGGCTGCGCGCGCGCGGCGAACACGGCCCGTGGCTCGTCGCCGCCACCGCGCACCCGGCGAAGTTCGACACCGTCGTCGAACCGCTGATCGGCCGCACCGTGCCGGTGCCGCCGGCGCTGGCCGAACTGCTGGCGCGCCCGGCGCGCGCCGAGCCGATGGCGGCGACGCTGGCCGACCTCGTCACGCAGCTCGGTTGAGGCTCACCACCACCACGGGATCGTCAGCAGTTCGACCGGCAGGATCAGCACGTCCATCAGCACGGTGACCGGTGTCAGCAGTGCCTTGACCGCCGCCGCGTGGTCGTCGTCGAGCACCTCGATGCGCCGAACGTAGAGACGATGCAGGCCGGCGGCCGGCCATTCGGCGGTGGGTGGCGCCGCTGTCGCCAGGGCACACGGCACGTGCAGCTCGGCGATCGTGCCCTTGTAGCTCCATCGCCTGCGCACGCCTGGCAGATCCCCCCAGCCAGCCGGCAGGCGGTCGACAACGCCCAACCACAGACGCAACGACAGCCGATCGACACCGGGCTCCGGCTCGGTGAGCAACTCGATCACACCCCACTGTCTTGGGCCGCCACCCAGGATCGTGCGCACGGACTCGGCATGGGCAACGGGCTCGAGCCGGACCCAACCCTGTGTCGATCCGGGCAGCAGCTTGGCCACGAGGTCGGTTCCGTGGGCGTCGAAGACCGCATTCCACTGTCGCTGCGTCGGATCGACGACGGACGGTGTGTGGACCTCCACCTCGTCCAGCCGGCGACGCGTACGGTTGTCCTGCCACAGACCGGACGTGATGCAGGACGGCAGTGACCCGAACGCCGCCAGGCACAGCAGCAGCGGCATGCGCCGCCCGCACGCCGCGCCCGCCATCACTTCACCAGCGGCACCCGCCAACCGGCGATCAGGTCCTTCTCGCCCGGCGAGTACTGTTCGACCAGGTCGATCGCGCGGCGGCGCAGCTCGAAGTCGGTGCGGAACGTGCGCGCTTCGGTGGCCACCTGCGCGGCCAGCTCAGCGGTCGGCGCCACGGCGCCGGCGGCGCGGGCAGTCGCCAGTTCGTGGTCGATCCATGGCTGCCGCAGCTCCTCGGGCAGCGCCGGCGCGCCGAAGAAGATCGGTGCATCCTCGAGCCAGAAGTCGCCCGGCACGATCACGACCAGCTTGCCCGAGCCCTCGCCGGTGTTGACGCGGTCGGCAGTCTGCGCACCGACGTAGAGCACCGGATCCTTGGTCTGGTGCACCACCATCTGCGCCGGATCGCCGGACAGCACCAGCAACCAGCCACGGTCGACGAGCGGCTGGTCCGCGCGCCACAGGTGACGGAACGGCTGTTCGGTGTGGAACGGTTCCGCGTGCATGAGCTCGAGCTGCACGACCGGCTGCAGCGGGGCGGCCGTCGGCACGCGCGCGGCTTCGCTCGGGCGCGACATCGCGACCGTGACGACGACGGCGGTGGCGACGACGAGCAGTGCACCCATCCACAGCGGGGCGCGCACACCCGAACGGAGGCGAGAAGACAGCGAGGGGGAGTTCATGGTGCGGGCCTCGTTCAGTTGTGGACCAGTTCGATGTCGTCGAGCGCGATGCGGCCCTGCGCGGAGCCGTTCGCGGGGCCGAAGCGGAAGATGACCTTGCGCACGCTGCCCAGGTCGACACCGCTGCCGTTGTTCAGGAAGTCCGTCAGGCGGATGCGGATGACTTCGTACTCGCTGTTCCAGCCGTTGCCGACGCCACAGACCGGCGCCGTGTTGCGTTGGTAGGGCTCCTCGACGCCACCGCCGTAGGCGCCGATGTGGATCGTGCCCTGGTGGCCGGCTTCGTCCTCGAGCGCGACCGAGAACGTCAGGTCACCGATCGCCGCGGTCGTCAGCGGATGCCGCGTGCCCTGGGCAGCGCGGAACGTCAGGAAGGCGTAGTCGCCGAACACCGGCCGGCCTGCCGCCGTCGCCATGTCGTAGGTGAGCGCGTAGTTGGCGGCGCCGTCGAAGCTGAAGATGCACGCGAAGCTGTCGCTCTTGTTGGGTGCCGAACCGACGAAGTTGTCGTAGGTGAAGCCGTTGAACGGATCGTTGATCGAGTCGGTGAAGTCGCCGTTCGCGTCGTCGGCGCGACCTTCGACGAACGACTGCACGCCGACCGTCACGAACGCGCCCGACGTGGCGAGGTTGGGACTGGCGAACGACTGGTTCTGGAAGTCGTCGATGACGTAGTGGCCGGACGCGACACCGTCCTTCAGTGTCATGTTGACGACCACGCCGGCCGAGGTCGGCGCCCCGACGGGCCGGAACGACTCGTACTGACGCCACAGGAAGTCGCGCGACGGGACGTCGCCCTGGATGTGGTACGAGACCAGCGCGAGCAGGTAGCCGCGCAGGATGTCGTGCGTCGTCGGGCGGCCGATCAGGTTCGGGCCGGACGCGAACTCGCCGCCGGTGCCGTCGTGCAGGTCGCCGTGACCGACGCCGTACATCGACATCGACTGGCGCCGGTCCGTGGCGCGCTCGTGCAGCGCGTACCAGTAGACCTCCGGCGTGCTGGCGCAGCCGTTCACGTCGGAGTCCGCCTGCGCGACCAGCAGGCTGAAGTTCGCGTTGTGCGGATGCGAGCCGTTGCCGATGCCACCCAGCGCCGGCGCGGCACCCGCCCAGCCACCGAAGTCGACCGGCGCCATGCTGCACACCAGCTTGATGTCGCCGATCGTGAACTGGGCCGGCACGACGGTGCTGTTGAACAGCTGGTCGTAGGCCCGCGCGACGCCATCGGCACCGCGGCTGTGGCCGATCCAGACGATGTTGTGGCTGTCGACGTGGCCGTTCATCGCGCCGCCGCCGATCGCGGCCAGGTTGGTGAGCAGGTAGTCGGTGTTCTGCAAGGTCGACGTGGCCGCCGTGTGACTGCCGGGCCCGGTGTTGTTCTGGTGGCTCATCACGACGTAGCCGTACGACGCCAGGTGGTAGCCGATGTGGTCGTACCAGGTGTAGTCGTGGCCGTTGCCGTGGCTGATCACGACCAACGGCAGCATGCCGAGCGACGCGATGTTGGTCGGGTAGTAGGTGCGCTGGCCGAGGAAGCTGCCGCCGGTGTAGTTGATCTGCGTCACCGCGTAGGGACCGCGCGTGATGTTGGTCTTGAGCGCGCCGAGCGTCAGGTTGCGCGTGACGTAGAAGCCGGCCTCGTCGCCGTAGCCGTCGATCAGGTCGAGGTCCGGGTCGAACTGACCGTTCTGGGCGAAGTCGACGACGACGTCGTAGCCGACACCGATGCGCGCATCGCCGGAGCTCGGCGATTCGTTCGGGCCGAGCAGCATGCCCGAGTCCAGCAGGAACGTGTTCTGTTGGATCGTCCCAGCACCGCTCGGGAACGTGACCTGCTGCGGCGCACCGCGCACGTCGACCAGGGTCGGGTTGCTGTCCCATTGCGCCGCGGTCTTCTTCGCGACGACGTAGACATCGGCGGTCTTGCCGTCGACGAAGGCCAGCCGCGGGTCGACCGCCATCGACACCGGCGATTGCCGGTTGACCGCGGTCACGTGCTGGAAGAACGGGAACGTCGGCAGCACATTGCCGGCGAGCTGCGGCCGGGCCACCATGTGCAGCGCGACGCCATTGGAGACCGCCAGCCCCGACGGCGCGCCCGGATCGAGCGACAGCGCCGCGAAGTAGGAGGTCTCGGCGTGGAACGACTCCTGATAGGGCACGCGGAACTGGAAGCTCAGCGTGCCACCCGGCGGCACGAAGCCGATCACGATCATGCCGAACGCCGGACTGAGCCCCAGCGGCACGTTGAGCCCGAGCACGCTCGTGGGACCCGGGTCGGTGTCGACCATCAGCGCCACCGGCTGACCGACCTGCGCGGTCACGTTCGCGGTGATCGTGCTGCCGAGCGGGCGGATCAACGAGGTCTGGCCGTCGAGATCCAGCGTCGATTGCGCGCTGGCGCCAACGGTCAGCGACATCGACACGAGAGAGGTCGCCATGGCGGCGAGGAAGGTGGTTCGATTCACGTGGATCTGGCTCCGCGCGCGAGGGGATGCAGCACCGGGTCTGCTGGAGGAACGGGGCTGCTCGAGACTAGAGATAGGTGAAGTTGCCGTTGACCGTGCAACCGCCCGGCGTCGTGATGACGACCTGGGCCGGACCCGCGGTGCCGGACGGCGTTGTCGTGACGAGGATGGTGGCGGACGCGGTGGTGACGTTCGCCGGATTGCCGCCGATCGTCACCGTGGTGCCGGGTGCGAAGCCCGTACCGAGCACGATGTAGCTGCTGCCGCCCCCGATCGGACCGGAGGTGCCGATCTGGCTGCTGATCGTCGGCGTCGGATTGAAGCCGACCGTCGCCGCCGCACCATCGGGGTTGCGCACCTGCAGGACCGAGCCGCACGGCACGCTGGCCGGCATCGCGAACGTGATCTGCTGCTTGGTCGCGGTCAGCACCGTGGCCGGCTGGCCACCCGCTTCGACGGTCGCGAACGCCGAGAAGTTGTTGCCGTTGATCGTGATCGTGCCCCCGAGCACAGCCGAGTTCGGCGTCACGCTCGTGATCGTCGGCGATGGCAACAGGCTGAACTGCAGCCCGATCGCGTTGGTCAGCTCGAGCACGTTCGGATCGCTCGAGTCGGTGGCCATGACCGCCTGCACCGTCATCTCCATCGGCAGGAACAGGCCCGGCGGCAGCATCGCAGCGAAGGGCGCCGCGGCGCCGCCGAGATCGATCGAGAAGATCAGCGGGAAGCAGGACGTACCCCACGGCGTCGACGTGACCGTCGCCGCGTCGGCGATGCCGAGCGTGACGAGCAGCAGGAACGGCGCCGTCACTTCGCCCGGCGGCGGATCCATGCTCACCATGAACGGATCGGCGACCGCGAGCCGCGCGGTGCGGAAGAAGCCACCGTTCGTGCCGTTGATCTTCAGCAGGTCGTACGGGCCGCCGCTGCCCAGGTGCACGTTGCCGGTGTAGCACGGATCCGGGCTGAAGAACGACGCCCAGCTCCACGAGCGGATCTCGGCGTTCTGGTTGCTCACCCCCGACGGTGTGGCGGCGGTGAAGCCCACCCATGCGTCCGTGCCCACGAGGCCCAGGCCGCCGGTGCCGCCACCGGTCAGCTGCGTGCCGCCGTTCTCGAACGTGAACACCGTCGTCAGCAGCGGCGTCGTCAGGTTGTCGATGTAGACCTCGAGCACGCCGGGCACGTAGTTGACCCGCATCGTGTGCACGGCGCCGCTGGCGAGGCCACCCGGCGGCGTGATGCGCGCGATCGACACGCTCTCGTTCTCGCTGTTGCCGAGCGCACCGACCGTGTGCACGCTGACCTCGTTGCTGCTGGTGTCGTTGAGGAAGCCGTCGGCGATGGTGTCGATCTCGATCGCGATGCTGTTGGTGATCGGACTCGACGACGCGCCGAAGCCGTAGCCGATGCCCCACAGCCCGCCGCCGAGCGCCGCCGGACCGGCCGGCGAACCCTGGATGACGAACGCGAGCCCCTCGCCGCCGCTCGTCATCGCGAACTGGAATTGCGTGTCGAAGCCCTCGGCGACCGGCACCGGCGTCGTGTACCACGCGCTGCCGGTCTGCGCCGAACCGTTGTTGGTCAGGCGCAGGCTGGTACCGGACTGCACGGCCGAGCCGTTCCGGGTCAGGGCGGCGACGCTGGCGAAGTCCGGGAAGTTGAAACTCTGGGCGGTGGCGACCGAGGTTCCGAACAGGAGGGCAGTCAGAGGACCAGCGAAGCGCGGTGCGATGTTCACAGGAAGGCGACTCCTCGTTGCAGCGTCGGCCGGGCCGACCCGTGGGGTGACTTGCCGAAGACCGACAGGAGCGGCGCAGCATAGACCGGGAGCGCCGCGTTGGGACCTGCTCTGCCGATTCTCGCACCCCGCGACGACTCGCTCGGGCCCATGTCGCACCGGGGAGCAGGCCGCCTTCCCCTCGGCAGTACGCGTCGTGCCGCGCCGACCTGCTCGACCTTCCAGAGCGACTTGTAGCCGATGCCGACGTTGAGGATGCGCTGCAGGAGCTGGCCGTAGTCCAGGCCCGCGGCCTCGGCCGCCTCGGCGAAGTCCTCGATCGCGGTCAGGTCGGCGTTCACGTTGGCCTCGATCACGTAGACGTTGCCCTCGATGTCCATGCGCAGGTCCATGCGCGCATGGCCGGACGCGCGGCTGCAGCAACGCGAACGACGCCGGCAGACACAGCGACCTCACCCGGTCGGCTTCTGGGCGATCGTCACCGTGTCGTGGCTGCGCGCGAGCGGCCAGTGCAGCCAACGCGCGACCTTGTAGAGCAGCCCAGGCGCGTGATCGCTGACCGGCCTGGGCCAGCGCGGCAGCAGACCGTGCGGCTCGAGGCACTGCCAACGCGACTCCACCACCGTGAGGCCGGCCTCGTCGCAGAGCGCGCGCATGCCTTCGGGGTAGATGCGCCAGCAGTCGACGGGCGCTTCGTGGTACGGCCACGTCACCGGGCTGATCGTGACCACGTAGCCGCCGGGACGGCACACGCGCGCCAGCTCCGGCAGCCAACGCCACGGCTTGCGCACGTGTTCGAGCACCTGGCCCGACAGCACGAGGTCGTAGGCACCATCGGCGATCGGGAACTCGTACTCGCTCCGCGCGGCGTGCGTCATGCCCGGCCGCGCCGCGAGGTCGACGGTGTCCCAGATCGCCGGTGCCGCCGCGCCGAGCCGTTCCCGCACCATGCCCTGGTAGGTGCTGGGGATCCCGTCGGGGCCGATCTCCAGCACGCGCGTGGCGGCGGTGAAGAGCGGCATCGCGTGGCGGGCGAAGATCAGCTTGCTGTTCTCGTGCATCGAGGGGCGGTGCGGCGGGCGGGAGGCCGCCGGAGGATAGCCGCGTCGGGACGCAGTCGATCGCCGCGGCTCACGCCGCCGCAGATTTCATCCTGGCTTCAAGTCGGCGGCTCTAGCATCCGCCGCCAATGGTGTTGCCCACCTGCCGCCCGCGCCCAGCGCGCCGGACCAGCACCCTGCTGGTGCTGCTCGTCAGCGGCTGCGCCAGCTACGAGCCGGCGCCGATCGACCTCGATCGCCTGCCGCACGCCTACGCGGAACGACGCCTCGACGAACCGGCACTCGGTCGGTTCGCCAGCACGTTCCTCGGCCGCGATGCGGCAACCTGGCCGCCCACGGCCCTCGACCTGCCGGCGCTGCAGGCGATCGCGCTGTTCCACCGGCCGGAATTGCCGGCCGCACGCGCCCGGCTCGCGCAGGCCGAGGCCGCCCACGAGGTCGCCGGCGAGTGGCAGAACCCCAGGCTCGCGCTCGGCCCCGGCGTGGTCGGCAATCCCGCCGGCGCGATCCGTTGGCTGGCCTCGGTCGGCCTCACGTTCCCGCTCGAGCTGTTCGGCCAACGCGGCGCACGCGTCGAAGCCGCCGCCAGCGAGATCACGGCGGCGCGCATCGAAGTGGCACTGGCCGACCAGGCGATCCGCGCCGAGGTCGTCGAACGCGCGTTCGCGGTGGAGCAGCAGCGACGACTCGCAGCGTTGGCGGAGGAGCTGGTGGCCCTGCGCCGGATGGCGGTGACGTTGGCCGAAGTGCGCGCCGCGGCCGGTGCCGCCGACGCCAGCGCAGGCACCACTGCACGCGCCGCCGCCCAGCGCGCGGCACTGGCGAGCGCCACCAGCCACCGCGAGGCCGAGGCCGCAGGTGCTGCACTCGCGGCAGCCGTCGGCATGCCACCGGCGGCGCTGGCCGGATTGCCGCTGCAACTGCCACCCACCGCGCTGCCCGAGCTCGAGCCGGCCGCCGGCGAACGGCTCGCCGCGACCGCCGCGCGCCAGCGCCTCGACATCGCCGCGGCCATGTGCCGCTACGCGCAGAGCGAAGCGCAGCTGCGGCTCGAAATCGCGCGGCAGTGGCCCGACCTCGAGCTCGGCCCCGGCTACGAGTACGACCAGGGCCTGCAGAAGTACCGCATCGACCTCGGCTGGACGCTGCCGTTGTTCCATGACAACGGCGCGCAGATCGAACGCGCGACGGCGGCGCGCACCGCAGCGGCGGCCGTCGTCGAGGCCACGCAGGCGCGGGCGATCACCGACGTGGCAACGGCCCTGGACCAGTTCGCGCGGCAGCGGCACGAACTGACCGCGGCCGAGGCCCTCGCCGCGACGACGGCCGCGGCGGTCGCGATGGCCCGCCAGCGCGCCGAACTCGGCGCCGAGGACCAGGGCGCGGTGATCACGGCGTCGATCGACGACCTCGACGCGCGATCGGCTCTGCTGCAGCAGCAGCACGACGCCCGCACGGCATGGCTGCGATTGGAACTGGCACTGCAGCAGCCGGTCGGCGAAGGCTTGTTGGCATGGCAGCACGCCGTGCCGGAGGTGGCACCATGACCGCGATCCGGCTCGTTCTCGGTGTGTTGTGCGGCGCGCTGATCGGTGTCGGCACCGGCTATGCGCTGTGGCATCTCCCTCCCGATGCAGCGGTGGCGGCGCCGAGCTCCCCGGCACCCGAGGTCGCGGCCGAGCCCGGCACGGTCGCACTCGACGCGGCGACCGTGCAACGGCTCGGCATCACCACGGCGCCGCTGGCAACGGCCACGCTGGTGCCGACGTTCGCCGCGCCGGGCCGCCTGGTCGCCGATCCGGCGGCGACGTTCGCACTGCGCGCGCCGCTGCCGGGACGCCTGGTCGCCGGCCCACGTGAGTTGCCGCGCATCGGCGAAGTCCTGGCCGCCGACGCCGTCGTCGC
>JBGARS010000104.1:0-17633 GCA_044230075.1 Planctomycetota bacterium
CTCTACGGCGGATGCGGTGCGCTGCAAGCCTGTCGCGCGCCGGATTGCGGCCTCTTGCTCCCCGCGGCGCGAGTGGCTAGCGTGGCCCGTCCTCGTTGGCGTCTCCCAGGTCGCCGTCCCCCGACACCTTGATCTGCAACCGTGAGGTCGCCCGTGCGACTCCTTCCTTGTCTCGCCGCTAGTTGTCTGGCCATGACGTTGGCCGTCGCGCAGCAGTTGCCGTCCGGCAGCGAAGTGGATCCGGCCGATCCCAGCGTCGTCCCGAGCGTCAGCGCCGACGCCGTCGATCCCGAACACGACGCGATCCTGTCGCGTTGTGTGCCCGAACCCGAACCGATGCCGCCGATGGCCATCGAGCTCCCGCCCGAGTCGCCACCATTGGGCGGCGCGCCGGTACCGGAGCCGAGCACGTTGTTCCTCGTCGGCACCGGACTCGTCGGTGTGGCGCTGACGGCCCGCCGCCGTCGCCGCGTGCGCTGATCGCGTTCAGCCGAAGCGCGGCGCGTGCGCCCGGATGCGCGCCGCCTTGCGCGCGATGGCGCGGATCAAGCCAGCGTGCAGGAACAGCGGTTCGCCGAGATAGCTGCGCAGGAATCGCAGCCCGTAGCTGGCCGCCAGCGGCAACGGCACCGACGCCCACAGACTCGCCAGGTCCTTGACCACCCAGCGCCGCCAGAGCCAGCGCGGCCGCAGCATGCGCGCCACGTCGAGCAGGATCGGTGCCGCATGCGCGCGCGGATCCTCGCAGAACAGGTGGTTCCAGTAGAGATCTCGCACGACGATGCCATGGTCGTGCAGGCGACGGATGGCCGGCGCGACCTCGCGGCAGGCATAGTCGAACACGACGCCGAACCCACCCGTGTGCCAGGCCTCGACCGCCCAGGCATCGAGCGCACGGCCAGGCACGCCCGCGGTGACCAGCAGGTTGCGCCGTCGGGTGCCGAGCCAGATCAGCGGTTCGGCCGTGCGCATGCCGAGCAGCGGCAGCACGTGCAACCAGCGCCACTCGGCTGCCGCGGTCCCAAAGCAGCCGACGTGCCACTTGCCGAACAGCCAACCGCCCGGCAGCTCGGCCGCCACGGTCCGACGCGACGGCACGCAACGCACCGTGTGACCGAGGGCTCCCGCCCAGATCCCGCGCACCGCCAAGGCCCGTTCGGGCTCGAGCGTCGCGAGACGTGGCCCCATCAGGCCTTCTGGCTTGTTGCTGGCATCCATGGCCCGCGGTTACGTTCTCCGGCCCTCACTCGACGCGCAAGCACGCGATCGCAGCGTTTGACCGGCATGAATGCACAAGTTCCCAGCGAAGAGAACCCGTTCGAGGCAATGCAATCGCGGTTCGACCAGGCCGCGGACCGGCTCGGTCTCGAACCCAACATGCGCGCCATCCTCCGCTGTTGCGAGCGCGAGATCACGATCAGCATCCCCGTGGTCATGGACGACGGCGCCGTGCAGGTGTTCGAGGGCTACCGCGTCCAGCATTCGACATCGCGCGGCCCGGCCAAGGGCGGCATCCGCTACGCGACCAACGTCAACCGTGACGAAGTGCGCGCGCTGGCGGCGTGGATGACCTGGAAGTGCGCCGTCGTCAACGTGCCGTTCGGCGGCGGCAAGGGCGGCGTGATCTGCGATCCGTTCAAGATGTCGAAGGGCGAACTCGAGCGCGTCACGCGCCGCTACGTCGCCGGCATCATGGACATCCTCGGTCCCGACCGCGACGTGCCGGCGCCCGACATGGGCACCGACGGGCAGGTGATGGCCTGGGTGATGGACACCTACTCGATGCACACGCGCAGCTACCTGCCGGCGATCGTGACCGGCAAGCCGATCAGCCTCGGCGGTTCGCTGGGCCGCGTCGAAGCGACCGGCCGCGGCGTGATGCTGGTCACGCGCGAAGCCTGCAAGCACCTTGGCCTGGACACCAAGGAGTGCACCGCAGCGATCCAGGGTGCGGGCAACGTCGGCCTGATCTCGGCCCTGCAGCTGGCAACGCTCGGCGTCAAGATCGTCGCGATCAGCGACGTGCACGGCGGGCTGCACAATCCCGATGGCCTGGACCTCGAAGCGATCCGCACCCACCTGCAGCGCCACCGTCGCCTCGACGGCTACGACGGCGGCAGCCGCATCAGCAACGCGGAGATCCTCGAACTGCCGGTCGACATCCTGGTGCCGGCAGCGACCGAGAACGCGATCAGCAGCAAGAACGCCGGCAACATCAAGGCGAAGATCCTCACCGAGGGTGCCAACGGCCCCTGCACGGCGAACGCCGACAAGATCCTCGACCAGAAGGGCGTGTTCGTGATCCCCGACATCCTCGCCAACGCCGGCGGCGTGACGGTGAGCTACTTCGAATGGGTGCAGGACCGCATGGCGTTCTTCTGGACCCAGAAGGAGGTCGAGGAGCGCATGGAGCACATCATGGTCGAGTCGTTCGCCGCGACCGTCGACATGGCCAAGCGCTTCGGCGAGAGCAACCGCATCGCCGCCTACATGCTGGGCGTGAACCGCGTCGCCGAGACGACGCGGATGCGCGGGATCTACGCGTGAGCCGGAGGCTCACGCGGTAGATCACGCGCATGCCTTTCCGGGCCCGCCGCTACGCGGTGATGCGGTGCGGGCGAACCAGGGCAACCAGCACCGCTGCAGCGGGCGAGGACCTGGCCACGGGCCCTCGAACATGTGGGGTGCGTTGCCCTCGCCTCCTTCCCGCGCCAGTGTCGGTCGTCTGCCTCGGTCGTCGCGCGGCCGCCTGGTGCTGCTCAGAGCGTGAGAGACAATCTGTCTCGAACGCTCTGCGTGGCCGCGAAGGCGGCCACCAAGGGGGATCTGAGAGCCCGTATCATGGATTTCTTCTCGGGCTCTCAGTCGCGGCTCGGTTTGTCCTGCCTTCCCTTCTTGATCTCGCCGCGTTGGCGCTTGGTGTCGAGGCGGCGGCGCTGGCTGCCGCGGGTGGGCTTGGTGGCGATGCGGCGGCGGCGGCGCACCAGCGCGGTGGCGATCAGGCCGGCCATGCGTTCCATCGCGGCCTGGTAGTTCTGGTACTGGCTGCGGTGTTCGCTCGCGGTGACGCAGACCATGCCGTCCTTGTCGAGCCGGTTCTGCAGCGCCTCGCGGATGCGCGCCACGTCGAACGGGCCGAGAGCGGCTTCGGCGGCGGTCAGGTCGAGGCGCAGGTCGACCTTGGTCTCGGTCTTGTTGACGTGCTGGCCACCGGCGCCGCCGCTGCGCGAGAACGAGACGTGGAAGCAGTCCTTGCCCACCACACGGCCGTCGCGCAGATAGAGGTCAGAGCGCGACACGGGTGACCCAGGTGTGTTGTGGTTCGAGGTGCGTGTGCCAGCCGTGCGCGAGCCACGCGGCGCCGCGTGCAGCGGCGCGCACATCGAGAACGCGCGGCGCGGATGCGCCGAGTGCGCGCAACCGTTGGGTCAGCAGTTCGCGGATGGCCGGCGCCGCGACGAGGGCACCTCCACCGACGGCGACCGGCACGTGTCGCCAGTCGAGGTCCGCGCGGCGCAGCGCGGCGGCCGCGAGCATCACCAGGCCATCGACACCGGCCGCGATCACTTCGTTCGCGACCGCATCGCCCGCGGCCGCGGCGGCGAGCACGACCGGCAGGTGCCGCGCCACCTGCGCGGTGTCGAGCTGCTGCAGCACGGCGCCGAGTCGCTGCGGCGCCGGTGCCGCGAACACCTCGGTCAGGGCGTCGGTCAGCGACGTCGCCGGCCCGAGGTCGTCGACCGCCAGCAACACCGCCGCCGCCGCGCGGCGCACGAAGTCGTAGCCGCTGCCCTGGTCGCCGAGCAGGAAGCCGCGGCCGCCGGTGCGGTGCAGTTCGCCGGCTGTCGAACGCGCGATCGCGAACGAGCCCGTGCCCGACCAGATCAGCACGCCGGGGCCATCGGCGAGCCCCGCGGCGGCGGCCGCGAGCACGTCGCCGACGATGGCGACCGGGAACGCAACCCCGCGCGCAGTCAGGCCGCTGGCGATCGCTGCGCGCAGCTGCGCGTCGCCGACACCGGCGAGCGCACAGACGGCGGCCGCGGGCGCGTGTTCGCGCGCCGCATCGACGAGCACCAGGGCGAGTTGGGCGACGGTCGCATCGACGCCGTGCACGACCGGCTGCACGCCGCACGCATCCCCACCCGGCTGCGAGCCCGCAGGCCACCATTCGAAGCGACCGTGTGTGCCGCCAACATCGAAACCCAGGAACACGCGCGCAGGCTAGCCCTTCGCCGGCGTCGCCGCGAGCCACGGCTGCACCGCGGCCCACACCACCGCCGGCTCGATCAGCGCCTGGCAGTGCGGCACCTTGTCGCAGCGCGGCAGGTAGCAGCACAGGCAGTCGAGGCCCGGCGGCACGATCTTGGTGCCGCGGCCGTACAGCTCGATCTCGGCCGCCGACGTCGGGCCGAACAACACCACCGCCGGCACCTTGCGCGCCGCGGCGACGTGCACCGCCAGCGAGTCGCTGGTGACGATCACGCGGCACTGTTCGACCAGCCCGGCGAAGCGGCCGTAGGTGTTGTGGTTGCCGCCGTCGAACACGGCGCGGCCCGCGTTGGCGGCCAGCAGTTCGCGGTGGCGCTGCACCTCTTCGGGGCCGCCGAGCAGCAGCACGCTGCAGCCGGCATCGGTGCACAGCCGCACGAACGCCTGCTGGTGTTCCTTGGTCCAGACCTTGTAGGCCCAGCGGCCACCGGCGCCGGTGTTGAGCCCGACCACGGCTCCAGTGGCGCCGAGCCCCTGCACGAAGGCACGTGCGCCAGCCTTGTCGTGGCCACTCGGCTCGAGGATCGGCTCGCGCACGAGTGTGGGGTCCAAGCCGAGTACGTCGGCGACCAGGCGCTGGTAGGTGTCGCGATTGGCGCGCTTCTCAGTGTCACTGAGCCCCATCGCCAGCCACGCGGCCGCACCGGGACCGAGCGGCACCACGCGGCCCTGCGCGTCGCGCACATAGCCGCGCCGCTGCTTGCCGTTCGCCATCGCCGCCAGCACCGCCGCGTCAGGGTCGGCATCGGGGCACAACACCACGTCGAAGGTCTCGGTCGCAAGCCGCGCGGCGGTCACCGCGTCGTCGGTGGCCAGCACCTCGTCGACCAGCGGGTTGCCGTCGAACAGCCCGACCGCCGACTTGCGCGTCAGCCAGGTCACCTTCGCCTGCGGCCAGGTGGCGTGGATCGCCGGCAGGAACGCGGTCGTGCGCAGCACGTCGCCGGTCGCCGCCAGCTTGACCATCAGCACGCGGTGCCGGATCGGGTCGTACTCGTCGCAGCCAGCACACACCTTGCCGCGGCGCTTGTGCGGCGTGCACGGCCGGTCCCAGCGCACGTGGCGGCAGTCGGTCTTCAGGTCGAAGTCGGTCACGGCAGCAGATATCGGCAGGAGGCGCCCGGGCTGGCGAGTCGCAACGTAGCAACTGGCCCTCGGACCGCCCAGCGGCGTCTGTTCGCTTGCGCGCCGATGCCATCGGCGGCTCAATGCCGGGCATGGTACCCCTCGTCGCACTCTGGCTGCCGATCCTGCTGTCGGCGGTGTTCGTCTTCGTCGTCAGCTCCGTGATCCACATGGCGCTGCCGATCCACAAGGGCGACTACGGCAAGATGCCGGGCGAGGATCGGGTGCTCGACGCGATGCAAGGCACCGTGCCGCCGGGCCAATACCGGTTCCCGTACGCCAGTTCGATGCAGGAGTACGGCTCGCCCGAGATGAAGGCGAAGTTCCAGCGCGGCCCGGTCGGCACGATCGTCGTCGTGCCCGGCATGAACATGGGCAAGGCGCTCGGCCAGTGGTTCGTGTTCACGCTCGTGGTCGGCCTCTGCACGGCCTACGTGGGCGGCCTCGTGCTCGCGCCGGGCACCGCGGGCAGCATGGTGTTCCGCATCACCGGCACGGTCGCGGTGCTGTGCCACGCGTTCTCGAGCGTCAACGACTCGATCTGGAAGGGCCTGAAGTGGAGCACGACCTTCAAGTTCGTGTTCGACGGTGTCGTCTACGGCCTGACCACCGGCGCGACGTTCGCGTGGTTGTGGCCGGCGGCGTAGGTACGCTCACCGCAGCAGTCGCTGCACCACCGCTTCGACCTCGGGCCCGAGCCGGTCGGCGGTGAACTTCTGAAGGCAGCGTTCGCGGCCGGCCTGGCCGTGCGCGACACCGAGCGCCGGGTCGGCGAGGTAGCGCGCGAGCGCCTTGGCGAGTGCGTTCGCATCCCCGCTCGGCACCACGGCGCCGGTCTCGCCGTCGACGACGATCTCGCCGTTGCCGCCGGCGTCGCTGACGACCTGCGGCAGTCCCGCGAAGCCGGCTTCGAGGCAGGCGTTGCAGAGGCCTTCGTGGAACGACGGCATCGTGAAGATGTCGCTGGCCGCATAGACGTCGTGCACCGGCTTGACCGGCCCCGGCAGGAACACGCGCGCGCCGAGGCCGAGCCGCTTGGCCTGCGCGCGCAGCCGTTCGTGTTCGCTGCCGCCGCCGGCGAGGAACAGCACCGCGCGCGGGAAGTCGTTGGCGAGCTTCGCGAACGCGTCGATCAGCACGTGCTGGCCCTTGCGCGGCCGCAACACGCCAGCCAGCGAGATGACCTGCGCATCGGCCGCGATGCCGAGCCGCGCGCGCGCCGCCGCCTTGTGCTCTTGCAGCCCGGTCCACGGCGCCGGATCGAGGCCATCGTAGACCAGCGTGATGCGCTCGTCGGGCACGCCGCCGGCGACGAGCCGCCGCCGGATCGCATCGCAGATCGCGATCGTATGGTCGCACAGCCGCGTGTAGCGGAAGCCACCGAGCAGGCCCTTGCGCACCGGGTAGTCGATGCGCCGGATCGAGAACGTCTTCGCCGGCAGCCCCGCCGCTGCGAGCCCGCCGAGGATCAGCGCGCGCCCGTCGGCGAAGTGGATCACGTCTGGGCGCGCGCGCGCATACGCGGTGCGCAGCTTCCACCACAGGTCCGGCCGCCACCACCGCCGCAGCGGCGCCTCGTGCACGGTGACCCCGAGTTCCTCGGCCACCGCGCGGAACTTCGCGCCCGGCGCCAGCACCACCTGGTTGTCGAACCCCGCGCGCTGGAAGTGCTCGATCAGCAACCGCAGCTGCACCTCGCCGCCGGAGTAACCCTTCTCGGCGAGCACATGGAGCAGGCGCGGCCCGCCACTCACAGGATGGCGTCTTCGCCCGTCAGCTGCCGCCCGATGATCAAGCCGTGGATGTCGTGCGTGCCTTCGTAGGTGATCACCGACTCCAGGTTGCACATGTGCCGCATCATCTGGTACTCGTCCGTGATGCCGTTCGCGCCGAGGATGTCGCGGCCGAGCCGGCAGCACTCCAACGCCATCCAGCACGAGTTGCGCTTGGCCATCGACACGTGGAAGTGCTGCATCGTGCCCGCTTCCTTCATCTTGCCGAGCTTCCAGCACATCAGCTGCGCCTTGGTGATCTCGGCGGCCATCCAGACCAGCTTGTTCTGCACCAGCTGGAAGCGCGCGATCGGCTTGTCGAACTGGATGCGCATCTTGCTGTAGCGGCACGCCTCGTCGAACGCCGCCTGCCCAGCACCGATGGCGCCGAACGCGATGCCGTAGCGCGCCTGCGTCAGGCACGACAGCGGGCCCTTGATGCCCTCGATGTCGGGCAGGATCTGCTTGGCGGGGATGCGCACGTCCTCGAGCACCAGTTCGCTGGTGTCCGACGCGCGCAGCGAGAACTTGTTCTTGATCGACTTGGCCGTGAAGCCCTTGGTGCCCTTGTCGATCAGGAAGCCACGGATCTTGCCTTCGAGCTTGGCCCAGACGACCGAGACGTGCGCGACGCTGCCGTTCGTGATCCAGTACTTGCTGCCGTTGAGCACGTAGTGGTCGCCGTCCTTGACCGCCTTGGTCAGCATGCCGCCCGGGTTGCTGCCGAAGTCGGCCTCGGTCAGGCCGAAGCAGCCGATCAGCTCGCCGGTGGCCATCTTCGGCAGGTAGCGCTGCTTCTGCTCCTCGCTGCCGTAGGCCCAGATCGGATACATGCACAGCGAGCCCTGCACCGACACGAACGAACGCAGGCCCGAGTCGCCGCGCTCGAGTTCGGTGCAGATCAGGCCGCTGGCGATCGGCGACAAGCCGGCGCAGCCGTAGCCGGTCAGGCTCGCACCGTAGACACCCATCTCGCCGAGCTCGGGGATCAGGTGGCTCGGGAACGTCGCCGCGCGGTTGTGCTCCTCGATCACCGGCATGAACCGGTCGGACACCCACGACCGCACGGTGTCGCGGATCATGCGTTCTTCGTCGGAGTAGAGTTCGTCGACCTGGAAGAAGTCGAGGGCCTTGTAGAGATCGCTCATGGGTGCGTTGGAAACGGCGCGAGGAAGGCGCAGGATAGAGGCGTCCGACCGGCAAGCAAGCAATCCGCGCGCGCCCGGGCGTTCGCCGCCGCGGCGCCGCCGGATGCGACCGCGACGTGCGCTGCGGCCCCACCACCATGAGCACGACCGTCGCCACCTGCGCCTGTTGCGGCCATGCGACCGCCAGCACGCGCTGCGGTCGCTGCGGTGAGCAGCTGTTCGCGCTCGACGGCAAGACGCAGCTGCTGCCCGGACGCACGACCTGGTGGCGCGATCTCGGCAGCGGCGTGCGCAGCGTGCATCGCGCCATGTTCGCGTTGCTGCACGAACGCGCGTTCATCGGCCAGCTCGGCCTGCCGGTCGCCAGCAACCTGCTGGTATTCGGCTCGCTGGTGCTGGTCGGCGCGGTGCTGCTCGCACCCGGGTTCAGCGCGTTCTTCGCCGGCACATGGTGGCTGCTCGACGGTTGGCGGGCGCACTACGCCGCGACGGGCACCGGTTACTGGCTGCTGACCACCTGGCTGCTGCTCGGGCCGCCGTTGCTCGACGTGCTGGCCGGCCTGTTCCAGGAGCCGCTGCGGCGCGCGACCGAAGTCACGATGCTCGGGCCCGAACGCGAACGCACCGCCGCGCCGCGGGTGCTGCGCGTGCGGGAACGCGCGCAGGTGCTGGCCTACGCGCTCCTGCTGTGGCCGTTCGCGCTGTTCGCGTCGCTGCTGCCGTGGATCGGGCTGCCGGCGATCGTCACGCTGGGCGCCGTCAGCGCCGCCGTGGTCTGGTTCGAGCCGCCGATGGCCGCGCGCGGCATGGGCCAGCGCCGCCGCCTGCAGGCGCTGTGGCGAAACCGCTGGCGCGCGCTCGGCACCGGCCTCGGCCTGCAGTTCGCGGCCGCGGTGCCGTTCGTGAACCTGCTGGCGCTGGCGCCGGTGGCGACGCTGGCGGCGACGGCGGCCTACCTGCAGTTCGACAAGCGGGTCCCGGCCGAGCCCGCGCGTGCATCCGCGACGTCGGGCTCCTAGCCTGCCCGGTCCGCATGAGCCGCCAGATCCTCGTCACCAGCGCGCTGCCGTACGCCAACGGCCCGATCCACCTCGGCCACCTGGTCGAGTACATCCAGACCGACATCTTCGTGCGCTTCCAGCGCCTGCGCGGGCACCGGGTCGCCTACATCTGCGCCGACGACACGCACGGCACCGCGATCATGATCCGGGCGCAGAAGGAGGGCATCCCGCCCGAGCAGCTGATCGCCGACACGGCGGTCGCCCACCAGCGCGACTTCGCCGCGTTCGGCATCTCGTTCGACCACTACGGCTCGACCAACAGCAAGGCCAGCCGCGCCGCGTGCGACGCCATCTGGGCGGCGCTGGTGGCGGCGAACCTGGTCGTCGAACGTGCGGTCGAGCGGCTGTACGACCCGGTGCAGAAGACGTTCCTCGCCGATCGTTTCGTCACCGGCGAATGCCCACGCTGCGGCGCGAAGGACCAGTACGGGGACAGCTGTGAAGTCTGCGGCGCCACCTACGCGGCGACCGAGCTGAAGCACCCGCGCAGCGTGCACTCCGGCGCGACGCCCGAACTGAAGCCGAGCCGGCAGCTGTTCGTGCAGCTCGAGTCGCTGCAGCCGTTCCTGACCGAGTGGACGCAGACGAGCGGCGCGCTGCAGAGCGAGGTCGCCAACTACCTGGCCGGTCACTTCCTGAACAAGCCGCTGCAGGACTGGGACGTGTCGCGCCCGGCACCCTATTTCGGCTTCGAGATTCCCGGCAACCCCGGGCAGTTCTGGTACGTCTGGTTCGACGCGCCGATCGGCTACATCGGCAGCACGGCGGAATGGTGCCAGCAGCATGCCCAGTCGCTCGACGACTGGTGGCGCAATCCGCAGTGCGAGGTCGTGCACTTCCTCGGCAAGGACATCACCTACTTCCACACGCTGTTCTGGCCAGCACTGCTGCAGGTCGCCGGCTACCAGCTGCCGCGCCGTGTGCAGATCCACGGCTTCCTCCGGGTCGCCGGCGAGAAGATGTCGAAGTCGCGCGGGACCTTCGTCACCGCCGAACGCTACCTGCGACACCTCGAGCCCGGCTGGCTGCGCTACTACTACGCGAGCAAGCTCAGCGCGCGCATCGACGACCTCGACTTCGTGCCCGACGAGTTCACCGGCAAGGTCAACAGCGATCTGGTCGGCCGCGTGGTGAACCTCGCCAGCCGTTCGGCGCGCTTCGTCGAAGCGACCGGTCTCGCCACGGAGTATCCGGACGACGGCGGCCTGTTCGCGCGCGCCGCAGCGCTGGGCGACACCATCGCCGCCGCCTACGAGGCCTGCGACTACCGCGAGGCGATGCGGCTGTGCATGACCCTGGCCGATGCCGCCAACGAATACGTCGAGGGCAAGGCACCCTGGACGCTGAAGAAGGATCCCGCGCGCGCGGCCGAGTTGCGTTCGGTGTGCACCGTCGTGCTGAACCTGTTCCACCAGATCGCGATCTACCTGGCACCGGTGCTGCCCGACCTGGCGCACAAGGCAGGCCGCCTGCTCGGCAGCACGATGGAGCATTGGCATCTGGCGCAGGTGCCGTTGGTCGGCAGCCCAGTGGCGAAGTTCGAGCACATGATGGCGCGCATCGAGACGGACAAGGTGACGGCGATGTTCACGCCGGAGCCGGCCGCGCCGGACGCCAGCCCGCAGGGAAAGGCTGGCCGCCCCGAACTGCCCCTGGACGCGATCCGCCCGGCGACGCAGCGCTCCACTGCGTCACCCGCGGCGACGCCGGACGCGCCTTCGACGCTCGCCAAGGAGCCGCTGGCCGCGGCGATCACGATCGACGACTTCTCCCGCGTCGACCTGCGCATCGCGCGCATCGTGCACGCGGAGGCGATCCCGGAGGCCAGGAAGCTGTTGCGGCTGCAGGTCAGCCTGGGTGGCGACGTGACGCGCACGGTCATCGCCGGTATCAAGAGCGCCTACGAACCCGGACAACTGGTCGGGCGCCTGGTCGTGATGGTGGCGAACCTTGCCCCACGACAGATGAAGTTCGGCGTCAGCGAAGGCATGGTCATCGCCGCCGGCACGGATGGCGAGGTGTTCCTGCTCTCTCCCGACGCCGGCGCGCAGCCGGGCCAACGCCTGCACTGACCAGCGCGCGTCCCGCCGCCGCCTGGTCCAATACTGCCCCGGGCACGGCATCGGCCAACCAAGTATTCGGCATGGCGCAACCGACGGCGCGGGCCACTCACGAAAAAACGGGGCCCGGCAATGCCGGTCCCCGTCTTGGATTCGATCGGAGGGTCGCATGCCACAAGGGCAGCGGCGACCCCCGGTTGGCCTACTTCTTGGCCTTCTTCTTGGTGGCCTTCTTCTTCTTCTTGGTGGCCTTCTTCTTGGCAGCCATAGCACTCTGTCCTTGTTAGGGTTTTCGAAGGGGAAGGCCGGTGCGGGCAGCACGGAAGTGAGCCTGAGCTCCGGCCACAACCACCAGATCGGCACACCCCCGCCGTGAATTCACCGGAACTGTCTTCCGGGGCTTGAGATACTGCGTCTGCGGCGCACCGTTCCTATTTGCGAATCAGAACTGAACGCAAGCTAGTTTTGGCGCCTGTGTGCGCTTCATCCGAACCCGCCGGCGCCGTAGTGCGCTTCGAATTTTTTCGATTTTCCTTTGCGCGGAGGGGCCAAATCGAGACCCGAAAACACACACGGGCTGCCCTCGGCACTCGCCGAGGACAGCCCGTGTCGCGTGGTCTTCGACACCTCTGCTAGTCGAACAACTTGTCGAGCGTCTTCTTCGCGTCCGAACCATACGCCTCACCGAGACCGGGGTCGACATCCGTGCGATTCAACGCATCGCGGTAGATGTCGGCGAGCTTCTTGGCTGTCTCGCCCGCGTAGAGGCGAACCATGCCGACCGTCGTGCGATCGTCGAACAGGATCGTCAGCAACGTGCGGTCACCGACGAGCGACAACTGGATGTTGTCGCGTTCACCCTGGTGGAACATCGCGGTGAACTCTTCTTCACCGAGCAGGCGCGCCATCTCCTTCGTCGCCGCAAACGACCCAGCGACAAGCGCGGAGATCGTGTCGATATCGATTGTGCGAAGTTCTCCACGCTTGGTGACAAGGTGACCTTCCTTGTCGATCAGCAGCGCACACTTGGCACCCGACAGGCGCAGGAACTCGGCCAGCAGCTTGTCGATCTTGTCGACGTCGTCCTTGTAGAACGTCAACCGGTCGTGCCGGAGGCGGTCGTTCTGGGACATGCGTTTCTTGTCAGCCATGACGATGCCTCCGCTCAGAGGAGTTGGTTGCCGAGGAAGAAGTAGGCGACCCCGGCGGCCGCGACGAGCAACATCACGGTGAGCGCGACCATCAGGCCCATGCCGCCGCGCTTGGTCGGCGCCGCCTCCGGGCGACGGGCCTCGGCGACGGCACGGCCGCCGGCCGTCGCGGGCCTGGCGGCGGCGCGACCAGCGGGCGCTGCCGCGGTGGCCGGTCGACGCGCCTTGCCGGGCTTGGCGGCTGCGGTGCGAGCGGCAGGCGCGCGCGGGGCGGCCGCCGCCGCGGTTGCGGGCTGCGGCGCCGGCTTCTGTGCGACGGGCTGCGGTCGCGGAGCTGCAGGCTTGCGCGGATTCCGCCCATCGATCTTCTCGATGCTCTCGAGCACCATCGCGGCGAGCGTCTTCAGCGTCGGGAACACACCCTCGCCGGTGTAGGCGACCGCCTCGAAGGTCGGCACGCCGAACTTGTTCATCCTCTTGTCCAGCTCGGCGACCGGCATCGCGTTCGGCAGGTCGCGCTTGTTGTACTGGATCACGTGCGGCAGCTCGCGCACGTCCTTGCCGTACTCGGCCAGGTTCTCGATCAGGTTGGCATACGACTCGATGTTCTCGTCGATCTTGTCCGGATCGGAGTCGGCCACGAAGATCACGCCATCGACACCCTGCAGCACGAGCTTGCGCGTCGAGTTGTAGTAGACCTGGCCCGGCACCGTGTAGAGCTGGAACTTGGTCCGCATCCCGGCGACGTTGCCGAGGTCGAGGGGCATGAAGTCGAAGAACAACGTGCGATCACCGTCGGTGGAGATCGACGTGAGTTCTCCCTTGTTCTCCTCGGGCGCCTTCTGATGCACGATCTCCAGGTTGGTGGTCTTGCCACTCATCCCTGGTCCGTAGAAGACGACCTTGCAGTTGACTTCTTTGAGCGCGAAGTTGATCTGGACCATGGTTACGCACGCGGTGCCTTTCAAAGGGCCGCGAGACTGCACCGAGAGTCCCGCGGGTGACTCCACGGTCATCGACCAGCCGCGAGTCGTCGCTTGAGCCCACACGCCGAAAGTCGCGGCGCGCGAACCGGATCCGGCCGTCAGGCCAGACGGGACGCCCTGCGGACACGCTGGGCAGCTTCCATGGCCTCGCGCTTGGCGGTGGCCACGTCGGCGAACTGATCCAACATCAGCACCAGCGACGACTCGTCGATGGTGACCACGATGGCCTTGCCATGGGTGGCAGTCAGCACGTAGCTGGTCGCCTTGCCGAGGCCACCTTCCTCGAGGCACCGCTGGGTGGTCATCAGCAGGTAGGAGGTCAGCCCGCTGATCACCTCGCTCTGCAGTGACTCGGCGAGGGAAGCAGCGACGATCAGGCCGTCGTTGGTGATCAGGGCCGCACCCTTGACGCCGGGAAGCCGATGCAGCTCGGCGATGCAGTCGTGGATCTTGCTCATGACTCACCCCCGCCCACCATGTGCAGGGCACCGGCGACGATCTCCTGCAGTTCGGCCATGACGGCCTCGAGGTCCGCCCCGCGGTCACACTGCGCGCCGGCCAGCGCATCGCCGTAGACGCAGACGCAGATGTGACCGAAGTCGCCGTCGACGACGGTCTTGCTGGCGCTGCCGATGTCGAGCCGCCGGGTGAACCGGTGCGCTGCCTTGGCGACGACGCGAACCACCCGCAGGAACGGATCGCGCCCGTCGCGTATCGCGCCCTTCACCAGGGCGCGGGATCCCTTGATGAACGTCGCCTTGCGCACGCCCGCCAATTCGGCGATGCCCGACAGACCTTCGCGCACACGGGCGACCGACTCCTCCTGTTGCGGCGGCTCGACGGCGCCATGCAGCGGCGGATGCAACAGACAACCCTGCGCCTCGACGCCGCCGAGCAGCGACTTGACGTCGTCACCCTGGTCGGCCAGGCCGGCGGTGTGTTCGAGCAGCGCCGAGATCTCGGGATCGGCGTGGTCGAGTTCCTGCAGTGCACGCAGGTGCACCTGGGCAGAGCGCACCGCACCGATGCGGTAGAGCAGCTCCCCGAGCAGCTTGCGCGCCTGCGCGTCCTTCGCGTCCATGCGCACGGCGCGTTCGAGACAGCGCACCGCCTCCTGCCCCTCCCGGGCCGCGAGGTCACGGTAGAAGTTCAGCAGCCGCGCCTGGCCGATTGCCAGCCAGGCACCGGCGTCGGCCGGGAAGCGCACGCTCCACTCCTGGCAGACCGCATGCAGGGCGGTCGTGTCACCGAGGTCGATGTAGATCTGCGCCAGATCGCGGTAGAGCTTGCCATTCGGCGAACGCGTGAGTTTGGCGCGCAGATCGGCCGCCTGCTGGCGTCGCTGACCACGCCGGGCACAGTCCGCGAGCTGCTGCAGCTCCGTGGCCTTCGGGAACAGCGCCAGGCCGTCCTCGGCCACACGCTGCGCCTTGTCGTGCATCTCGAGGTTGATGTAGACCTGCCCGAGGTCGACGAACGTCGACGGCGAAGGCTCTTCGCGGGCCCGCTGTTCGAGCAGGCGCAGTTCCTTCCAAACCTTCATCCTCTGGATCAGATGCATTTCGTCTCCCTGCCGCTGGTTCAGCGGAACAGGATCACCTCGCCACTCGTCGACGGCACCGCCACCGCGAAGTCGTCGTTGCCCGGCAGACCGGGCGCGACACCTTCGTCGGCGAACTCCCACAGCAGCGTCAGCGGTTCGATCTGGATCGCCTGCACGGCGTCGTGCATCGGCAGGCTGCGCACCTTCGGTCGCCGCAGCGACACGAACACGCGGTTGCCCTGGGCCCGCAGCCCACGCTGCGGCACGCCGTCGAGCTGCAGACGGCCGGTGATGGCCCCCTTCTCCCGATCGAGCAGGATCAGCTGGCCGTCGCGATCGAAGGTGACCACCGCCTTGGCGGTCAGCACCAGTTCGCCGTCGGCGACGCCGCGGCCGATCGGCTGCGACCAGAGCACGCGGCCCTCGGCGGCATCGACCGCACGGACGACCCCGTCGCCGACGCCGAAGTAGAGGATCCCGCGGTCGCACAGCACTCGGGTCGTGATGCCCTCGCGACTGGTCAGCACACCGGCGTTGCGACCGTCGGTGGCATCGAACATGAGGATGCGGCCATCGAGCGTGCCGACGTGCACGCGCCGGCGGTCGATCGTCGGCGGCCCCGATGGGGCGCTGTCCAACGACACCGACCAGACCATCGTGCCGGTCGCCTGCTCCCAGCAGTGCAGCACGTTGTCGCGATCGATCACGGCCACGCGACCTTCCGCGACCATCAGTTCCGTCGCCGCGCCGCTCGGCACCGCCACGGTCCACGGCAACGCCTTGTTGTCCGTCGGCATCGGCAGGGACTCGATGGTGTTCTCGTTGGTGGTGAAGAACACGCGACCGCGCTGCACGATCGGCGCCGAGTCGGCGGCCTTCAGGCCACCGAGGTCGTGCACGCGGGAGCTGCCATCCTCGATCCGGGCCAGGCCGATGCGGCCGCCACGCAGGCCGACCGCGATCCAGCCCTCGCCGACGCCGACCCCGGTCTGCACCGGCGCCGGGAACGAGATGCGCCGATCGGCGACGACCTCCATCACCGCGTCGAGGTAGGCGCCGACCTGGCCGTCGACGACCAGCTGGCGCGGCTCGAAGCCGTCCAGCCTGGCGGTGATCGGCATCTCGCGACCCGCCGGACTCAGGACCAACGCGGGCGTCAGCAGCGGCTCGGCGTGACCGTCCACGGTTCGCGTCATCGGCACGCCGTCCTGGGTCAGCACGGCGCCCGCGGGCCGCGTGCGGACCAGCACCGGCAGGCCGGTGCGCTTCGCTGCCAGTGTGCTGTCGAACTCCGCGTGCAGGCGCAGCGCGAGTTCGCGCGCACGCTGCCAGTCCCCCGCCGCGAGCAGGCGATCGCAATCGGCCGCCAACTGCTCGGCCTCGGCGAGGAAGTCGCGCAGCCGCGTCCAGGTACGTTCGATCTGCTGCTGCAGCGCCCAGGACAGGTCCTCGGCCGTGCCGGCGGCGGCGATGCCCTCGCGCGCCTTGGTCAGCGACTGCATCGACTCCTCCGGGTGACCGGCGAGGAACTGCTCGCGGTGCCGCGCCCATTGCAGGCGGTAGTCGTCGCGCAGGCGTTCCAATTCACGGTTGCGCTGGGCACGCTCGGCCTCGCGCCGCGCCTCGAAGCGCTGGCGCGCAGCCTCGATCTGCTGCAGCTCCCCATCGGCCTTGGCGACCGCCGTCGTGAACGGATGGCTGGCGACGAAGTCCTGGTAGGCCGAGGCAGCCGCCGCGAAGTCCTCGTGCACGACCAACTCGCTGGTGTCGATGCGGGCGAAGTCCTCCTCGGCGCGCTGGTTGTAGAACCAGTAGCCGGCACCGAACACCAGCAGCAGGCAGAACGCGACCGCCAACAGGCCGAGCGCGCGGCCGCGCCGGCGCACGCGCTCGTCGAACTCGTACAGCTTGCGCACGCGTTCGGAGATGTCGGCGCGGCTGCGGTCGACCAGCAGGATCTTCTGCAGGTAGGCGACCGCTTCCAGCGGCTTGCCCTGGCGGACCAGGTCCTCGGCGATCGACTCGTAGAGCTCGGCGACCCGCTTCTGGTCGCCGGCCTTGACGTGCACGTTGACCAGCGCCTTCTTCAGGTCAGGATCTTCCGGCGCGACCAGCAGCAGCCGCTCGAGCAGCACGCGCACGCGCTGGATGTCGCCGAACTCGATCAGCAGATCGACGAGCTCCTTGCCTTCCGCGAGCGGGTCGAAGCCCTGCAGCCGCGCACCCTTCTCGCCGAGCGTCAGCTCGACCAGGCGCTCGCGGGCCTGCAGATCGGTCGGCACCAGCTGCTTGACCTGCAACAGGGCCTGCGCGGCGCGCGGCGCGATCTCCTGCGCGTCCTCGAGCACCATGCGCAGGCCGAGTTCCTTCTGCAGCGTCAGCGCGCGGCGCAGCGGATCAGGCGACGAGGGCAGTGGCAAACTCCCGCGGCTCGAAATCGACCAGGTCTTCCGGCGCCTCGCCGACTCCCAGGTAGAGCACCGGAACCTTGAGCTCCCGCACCACGGCGACCACC
>JBGARS010000105.1:0-16472 GCA_044230075.1 Planctomycetota bacterium
CCGGTGCTGCTGCCGCTGGCAACCGCGGCGTCGATGCTGCTGCTGAGCGAAAGGCGGCGCGCGCTGAAGGCGCCGATCAACATTGCCTCGACCGCGCTCGGCCTGCTGCTTGCGATCGCGCTGCTGCTGCGCGTCGATGCGCAATCCGTGCCGCAGGCGTATGCCGTCTACCTGCCAGGCAACTGGCCGGTGCCGCAGGGCATCGTGCTCGTCGCCGACCGGCTGTCGGCGCTGATGCTGACGGTGCCGAACAGGCGCCGGTAGCGCGGGTTCCGGGTCACGAACGCGCCGATGCCGCGCCACAGCAGCAGCAGCGGTGCGAAGCCCTTCTGGTAGGCCGGCTGCACGAACGATCGCCCGAGCTCGAGCGCCGGCGACACGCGGTCCCAGAACGGTGCCGCGAAGTCGTAGAAGCCGCTGGTGTAGAGCGCTGCGGGACCGCCGCGCGCGAGCAGTTCGTCGCTCGCGCCGAGCCGGTAGGCGCCGACGATCTCGCGCTGCTTCGGATTCCAGACGAACAGGTGGAGGTAGGTCTGGTCGAAGCGATCGAGATCGAGCGCGGCGCCGGTGCCTTCGCCGACGCTTCGGAACGTCAGTTCGCGCAGACGGCCGATCTCCCGCAGTGCGAGCGGGATGGACTCGGCGCCGGCGCAGAACACCTGCATGCCGTTGCCGGCGATCAGCCGCGCCGATGGCGGCAGCGACGCGATCTCCCTCGCGAGTGCCTCGACGTCGCTGCGCGCCGCGAGTGGTGCCAGCGCAACCGGCCGTGCCAGTGCCGGTGCCGGTGAACCGACACGGCGGGCCAGGATCTCGGTGCGCAGCCGCAGGTGGTCGCAGCGCGCGCGGTCGTCGTCGCCGAAGCGTTCGAGTTGCGTGGCTGGGATCGGGTGACCGACGCGCATGGTGACACGGCGGCCGCGCTGGGCCAGCAGCGCGCGCGGCAGCAACGCTGTGCGCAGGTGGCGATGCAGGGTGCCCGCGATGTGGAACCAGGCCGGGTTGTCCGCGCCGACGTGCACCGGCACGACGGTCGCGCCCGAACGGCGTTGCAGCGTGGCGAACGCGGTCTGCCACGTGGACTCACGCGCGCGTCGGTTGCCGAGCCGACGCCAGGCGACTGCGCCCGCGGGGAACGCCAGCAACAGGCCGCCTGCGTCGAGGTGGCGCAGCGCAGCGCGCACGGCGGCCAGGTTGCCTGGACCATAGACGTCGATGGGCAGCACGAGGTCCGCCAGCGCCGGGATCCGCGCCAGCCAGCGGTTCGCCAGCACCTTGACGTCCTGTCGCCGTTGCCAGAGTCGCGCCAGCAGCAACACACCTTCCATCGCGCCGGTCGGATGCTCGGCGGCGACGATCGCGGCGCCCCTCTGCGGTACGCGGTCGAGATCGCCAGTGGGCACGTCGAGTGCCACCTGCAACCACGCCTCCGCCGCTGGCAGCCAACGATCGGGATCGACCGCCGCATCGCCGAGCGCGTCGGCGATCGCCGCATGATCGCCCTGCAGGCGTGACAAACCCGACAGCCGCTCCACCGCGTGCGCCAGCCAACGCAGCGGGGCCGGGGTGTGCGGATCCACGAGACCGAACGGCGCCTGTCCGTGAGCCATGGGCGACGACCATCGGCGGCGCCGGTGAACCTTCGGCCAACCTCGGGCCAATCGCTGCCGGGCCGCCGTCAGAACCGCTGCATGCCGCACTGCGTCGCGCGCAGGATCCCCGCCGCCATGTCCCAGCCGATCGCCTGCTGGGCCCACGACGGCGGCAGGTTCAACCGATCGGGAGCGTGGATCGTCGTCACCCAGGCGGTGCTGTGCGTCGTGTCGAGGAACGTGACGCCGAGCAGGAACCAGTTCGCGTCGAGGCACACGACGCCGGCGGATCCGGGCAGGATCGAGTCGATCGGCACGTGCGGGCCGAAGCCGGTGAACGAGCCGAAGAAGAACACCGGGCTGCCGACGGGCAGTGTCTGGTCGGCGAACAGGAACCCGACATCGTCGGCGCGGCCCGCGTTCTGCGGCGGGGAGGCCGCGTCTGGATGCAGGCCCGACAGCATCGACGTGCCGCCCGGCGGCGAGTTGCTCTGCGCATAGCCGGTCTGATTCGTGATCGCGCACGGCATGCCGCTGGGCAACGTCGTCAGCAGGTCCAGGATGAACTGGCCGCGCGAGCCGTACGTCAGCGTGTTCGTCGCGCCGTCGCGATAGAGCACGTAGCTGTTGGCCGCCGGCGGCGACGAGGGCATGCCGGCACCCGGGAGGTCGTGGTAGGTGCCGAGCGGATTGCTGCCCATGATCGCCAGGCTCTGGCCGGCGATCGGCGAACTCGCCGGACCGACGGTGACGCCGACGAACACGTCCTGGCCCGGCGGCAGCAGCGCCGGTGGGTTGAAGTAGGCGTAGGTGGGCAGGTACAGCAGCGGCACCGACACACCGCTGACGCTGGCGCGGGGATTGCCGATGTCGGGGAAGCCCGGCCGCGCCGGATCCTCGCTGTAGATCGACACGGTGACCTGCGACAAGGCGCCGTTGATCACCACGACGACGCCGCGCACGACCTGCTGGCCGGGATAGGCGGCGTCGATGCCGAAGCCGGTCAGATCGTCGGCGTCGAAGCGCTGCAACATCTCGCCGGGGTTGTTGCCCAGCAGGCCGCGCGTGAACGCGGGTGATTGCAGGCGCACCACCGTGCCGGCCGGTTGCAGGACCTGGCCGCAGACCGGAACGGCCAGCACGAGTGCCAGCGAGGCGAGGCGGGTGTTCGACATCCGCGCAGCATAGGCGTGCGCATTGGTCTCGTCTCGGGGGGCGCTCTGCCGCGAAGAGCGGCGGCAACCGCCGTCAGTCCGCCGCGGTGAAGTCGACGCCGAGCGCGGCCAACGTCGTGTCCAGCCGTTCGTACATGCGCTCCCAGCGCCAGTGCGCGCGGACCCACGCTGCCGCCGTTGTGCCGACCGTGCGGGCACGACCGGGATCGGCGAACAGTCCCGCGACGGCGTCGATCGTCGCGTCACTGCCATCGGCGATCGTCAGCGTGCCGGGCGGCACGAAGCCGAGTCCCTGTGCCGCCTGCGGCGTCGCCACGACGGGCAGCGCCATGCTCATCGCCTCGAGCACCTTGTTCTGCACGCCGCGCGCGAGCCGCAGCGGCGCGATCGCGACCGCGGCCCGGTCGAACCACGGCGGCGTCTCGGGCACGCGGCCGGTGACGGTGACCCCGGGCAGATTCGCCAGCGCCTGCACCGGTGCCACCGGCTTGCTGCCGACGACCAGCAGCTGCGCATCGCGAAAGCGCTCGCGCAGCACCGGCCAGCACTGCTCGGCGAACCACAGCACGCCGTCGACGTTCGGCTCGTAGTCCATCACGCCGGTGAAGATCGCCGTGTGCGGCTGCCGTTCGCCGTCGCCTTGGCTGGTGAAGTGGGCCACGTCGACGCCGTTCGGCAGCACGTCGGGCACGACGCCGGGGATGCGCGCCGTGAACAGTTCGCGCTCGACGTCGCTGACGACCAGCGAGCGCGAGAACGTGCGTGCGACCCGGTCCTCGAACTGCAGCAGCCGGGCTGCCTCGCGGCCGTAGATCCAGCGCCCGACCGGTCCGCTGCGGGTCGCGAACTGGCGCCACTTGTCGGAGTCCAGCTCGGCGAACTGCATGACCCTGGCCCGCGCCGGGGCGGTCATCGCGTATTGGGCCATCGACGACGAGTAGACGTACACCAGGTCGATCGGCTGTTGCGTCGTCCAACGATCGACGGCCCGCTGCAGGTCGCCGTGGCGGAAGAACGGCAGCGTCAGCGCCTCGCCGGTCAGCAGTCCGCGCAGGCTGGTGAACTTGCGTCGCCGCCGCGACAGCCGCGGCGCCACGACCTCGTGGCAGCGTTCGCGCAGGAACGCCACACCTTCGGCGTCGCGGTCCTCTTCGACGAAGCAGCCGAGGTGCACCGCGGCGCCGCGGGCGAGCAGGTGCTGCAGGAAGTGCCACGTCGTGATGCGATCGCCGCGATCGGGTGGCCACGGGACCCGCTGGCACAGGAACACCACCTGGGGCCGGCCCCGTCGGGCCTTCGTGTCACGCGGCGGTTCGCCGTTCGATTGCTGCATGCAGTTGGTCGCGAGTCGCGTCAAGCTTGCGGGCGCTGGGTCCCGATACAAGGCCGGAGCTCTTCGGCATGGCGCAATCCTCGGGACAGTCCACGAACATCCTCGGCCTGGTGAACAACACCATCGAGCTGCCGACGATGCCCGAGGTGTTGCTGAAGCTGAACGACGTCATCGCCAACTCGGACGCGTCGGCCGCCGACGTCGCCACGGTCGTGTCGAAGGATCCGGCGGTGTCGACCAACATCCTCCGCATCGTCAACTCGGCCTACTACGGCCTGCAGGTACGGGTGTCGTCGGTCAGCCTCGCGGTGTCGGTGATGGGCTTCAACATGACCAAGAAGGTCGCGTTGAAGGCGGCGGTGTTCTCGGCGTTCGGCAAGCGGCGCGAGAAGATCCAGCACTTCGATCCGATCGCGTTCTGGCGCCATGCCGTCTACGCCGGCGTTGCCGCACGCACGTTGGCGGCGAACGCGTCCGCCTTCGCCGACGTGCATCCCGAGGACATCTACATCGCCGGGTTGTTGCACGACATCGGCAAGATCATCCTGATGGAGAAGGCTGCGCCGCGCTACTTGGCGATGCTGCGCCGGGCGGTGCAGGAGAAGCGCAGCGAGACCTTGGTCGAAGCCGAGGACTTCGGCTTCACACACGCCGACGTCGGTTCGGTGCTCGCGATCAAGTGGTCGTTGCCCGAGGATCTGGCGATCGCGATCCGCTACCATCACTCCCCCTCACGCGATCCGTTCCATCGTTCCCTCTCCTCGCTCATCCACCTGGCCGACCAACTTGCGTGGCGTGCCGGCACCCCGTCGACCGTTGGCACGACCCTGGCCGCGATGGACAACGAGGTCTTCGGCCACATCGGACTCGAGCCGGCCCGCGTCGAGGAACTGCTGCCGCAGATCCAGGAAGACTTCGCGGCGTCCGAGCTGCCCTGGTAGACCCGTTCGCGCCGCGGTGACGCGGTCCGGGCTGCGATGAACTTCCGGCGCTGGGTGGTCTTCACGTTCCTCGTCCACGTGCTGGTCGTGGTCGTGGACAAGGGCGGCGGCCTGATCCTCTACCTGCTGTGCGCGAACGTGCCGCAGGAGCACGGCCGATCCGGCATCGCCGCGTCGTTGCCGTTCATCCTCGGCGCGATCGCCAATCTGGGTCTGGCGACGTCGCTGGTCTACTTCGTACGGCGCGGCCGCTACTCACCGCAGGTCTGTTTCGAGACCTCGATGGGCGTCGCGCTGGTCTGGGGCGGCGTCGTCGCCGTGGCCTCGGCGATCGTGACCCTGTACCTGCTGCCATGGGTCGGCGGCGACGACTGGACGTTCGATCCGGTCATCGTGCTGCCGATCTGCCTGTCGGTGCCGCTGCTGCTGGTCGCCAGCTACGCCAACAGCACGCAGCTGGCGACCGACAACATCAAGGGCTACGGCTTCGTGCACGTGGTCATGTCGCTGGCGTTCCTGCCGGCGTTCTTCGCGTTCTTCTTCGGTTTTGGCGGCGACGTCACGCAGCACGACGTGCCGAAAGCGGTCGCCTGGGGTCGCGTCGCGTCGACCCTGGTGGTCGCCGGGTTCGCGCTGTGGCTGGTGCGCAAGATCGTGACGCTGCGGGTGCGTGTACATCGCGACTTCCTGGGTGACGGACTGCGCTACGGCTGGAAGGCGAACCTGACCTCGACGCTGACCTACCTGAACCACCGCCTCGACCTGCCGGTGCTGTTCGCCGTCTACCTCGCGACGATGCACGGTCGCGGCTACGTCAAGGTGGATGCAGAACGCCTCGCCGGTGTGCAGGTGGCCTTCTACTCGATGTCGGTGACCTGGGCGGAGCTGGTCTGGCACTTCCCCGAGGCCATGCGCGACCTGTTCTTCTCCAAGGTCGCCGGCAGCTCGCACGAACAGGCGCGCCAGCTGACGCCGGTGCTGTCGCGCCTCGGCCTCGCGCTCTCGGTGGTCGGCGCGGCCGCGATCCTGTTGCTGATCGATCCCGTGATGAGCGCGATCACGGTCGTCGCGAAGGGCGACGACGCGGTCTGGCTGGTCGAATGGAGCCCGACCGTGTTCGCCTCGTTGCTGATGCTCGCTCCCGGCACCGTCGCCTACACGGTGTCGAAGGTGCTGTAGGCCGATCTCGCGGCGCGCAACCGGCTGCAGACGTGCGTCAATGCGCAGGTGATCGTGCTGGTCACGATGCTGGGTCTGGACCTGCTGCTGATCCCCGAACACGGCGCCGTCGGCGCGGCGCTCGCGTCGACGATCGCCTACGTGGTGTCGACCGTCTACACGTCGGTCGCCTACGCACGTCAGACCGGAACGCCGATCTGGCGATTCCTGTTCGTGCATCTGAGCGACTTCCGGTACATCCAGGAGATCGTGGTTGCCGTGATCGACAAGCTGCGCCGGAGGGGACGGCGATGACCGTCGTCGCGCCCGTCACGGTGATCGTGCCGGCATTCAACGCCGGCCCGTTCCTGTCGATCACGCTGCAGTCGGTGCAGCAGCAGACCCATGTGCCCGAGCGTGTCGTGGTCGTCGACGATGGCTCGACCGACGACACCGTCGCGATCGCCGAGCAGCACGGTGCCACGGTGTTGCGGCAGGAGAACGCGGGGCCCGGTGCGGCGCGCAATCGTGGTCTCACGGCGGCGACGACCGAATTCGTGGCGTTCCTCGACGCCGACGACTGGTACGTGCCGGACAAACTGGAGCGCTCGATCGAGCATCTGCGCGAGTTGAAGGCCGGGTGCGTCTGCACGGATGCCTGGGTCGTGCGTGGCGATCGCGTCGAACGGCGCAAGAACGACCGGCGCATCGTGCCGGTGGCGCTGACGCTCGAGCTGCTGCTGCGCGGCAATCCGATCGTGTGCAGTTCGATCGTCGCGCGGCGGGACGCGGTCGAGGCCGCGGGTGGGTTCAACGAGGATCCGGACCTGATCGCCTGCGAGGACTACGACCTGTGGCTGCGCATGAGTGCGCGGGAGCCGATCGCCTACCTGCCGGAGCCGATGACCTTCTATCGCGTGCACGATGGCAGCCTGTCGTCGAACAACCGCTTCCTGCGCGGCGTCGACAAGATCCTCGATCGCATCGCCAAGGAGCAGGATGGCCAGGCGCACTTCCAGGCCCTGGTGCGGCGGCGGCGCGCGGACCTGCGGCTGGACGCGGCCTGGGACCTGATCTCGCAGGGGCGGCGGGCCGAAGCGCGGCAACTGATCACCGAGGCCGGGCGCCTGAGCCGCAGCTGGAAGGCATGGCGCATGCGACTGCGCAGCCTGCTGCCCAACTGAGAGCCCGAGAGGAAATCCATGATACGGGCTCTCAGATTCCCCTTGGTGGCCGTCTTCGCGGCCACGCAGAGCGTTCGAGACAGATTGTCTCTCACGCTCTAGGCGCGCCCCACGATGCCCGGTCCCCTGCTCGGAGTCGTGCACCTGCAACCGCTGCCTGGCGCGGCGGCGCACCGTTCGATGCAATACGTGCTCGAACGGGCCCTGGCCGACGCGCGGGAACTGGCGGCAGGTGGCTTCGACGGCGTGATCGTCGAGAACTTCGGCTGCGCACCGTTCCACAAGGGCTCGCGCGACGACCCGACGCCGCCGCACGCGGCCGCGGGCCTCGCGGTGGTCGCGGATCGCATCCGGACCGACTGCGGCCTGCCGGTCGGCATCAACTGCCTGCGCAACGACGGCATCGCCGCGCTGGGAGCGGCCGCCGTGACCGGCGCCAGCTGGGTGCGGATCAACGTGCTGGCCTCGGCCTACGTGACCGACCAGGGCGTGATCGAAGGCGAGGCCGCGCGCGTGGCCGCCTACCGCCACCGGCTCGGCGTGCCGGTGCAGCTGTTGGCCGACTACCTGGTCAAGCACGCGACGCCGCTGGCGCCGTTCGACGTCGCGGCGGGCGCGCGCGATCTCGCGGAGCGTTCGGGTGCCGACGCGCTGGTGTTGTCGGGAACGCGCACCGGCGAGCCGGTCGATGTGGTGTTGTTCGACACCGTGCGCGCGGCGGTGGGGGCGTTCCCGATCTGGATCGGCTCCGGCCTCACTGTCGCCAATGCGCCGATGCTGTGGGGGCGTTGCGACGGTGCGATCGTCGGCACCGCGACCAAGCAGGGTGGCGTCCTCACGGCGCCGGTCGACGGCGCGCGGGTACGTGCGCTGCGCGCCGCCTGCCAACCGGTTCGCGGGTAAAGGCCAGCACCGGGTGCGAACCGAAAGACGGTTCGTGAAGGTGTTGCTGATGACCCCGTCGCCGACCCATCTGCACCTGGGGGCGATTTCGACGGTCTCGCGCTATCGCGAGGGCCTGCAGCGCTCCGGTCATCTGTGCGAGCTGTTCGGCGGCACCAGCGAAGGGGGGCTCAAGCAGTCGCTCGAGGGCACCATCGGCCGCTTCAAGCCCGACGTCGTGCACGCGCACGACGCGCTGCGCACGGGCGTGCAACTGCTCGGCCTGCGCACGCCGTGGGTCGTGTCGCTCAGCGGCGAGGACCTGCACCACGACATGCTCGACGGCGACCGCGGTGCGCTCGTCTGTGAGGTCGTGCGGCGCGCGCACCGTGTGCTGGTGCCCAACGAGGCCGCCGGCCTGCTGCTCGAAGAACGGGTGCCCGACACCGTCGGCAAGATCGACCTCGTCGCGCGCGCCGCCGTGCGGCTGTCGACGACCGGCACCGACCTGCGCCGTTCCCTCGGCATCCCGCGTCAGCGCTTCCTGATCCTGTTGCCCGGTGGCCTGCGGCCGATCAAGGGCCAGCACCGCGCCGTGTCGCTGGTGCGCGTGCTGCGCGCGGCCGGCGCCGATGTGGAGATGATCCTGGTGGGGCCCGATCAGGATACGGTCTACGCCGATGCGGTGCGTACGCAGTGCAGCCAGGAGGCGGGGGTGCGCGTGCTGCCAGCGCTGGCACACGACCGCATGGGCGCCGCCTACCTCGACGCCGACGTGGTGCTGAACACGTCGCTCAGCGAAGGCGCCGCGCCGACGATCCTCGAGGCAGGCATCCTCGGCCGCGCGATCGTCGCCGCCGACGTGCCGGGCAATCGCGACCTGATCCGTCACAAGGAGACCGGGCTCCTGTTCGCCTCCGAGGAGGACATGGCCAAGCAGGTGATGGCGCTGTATCGCAACCGCTCCGCGGCCGGCGCGCTCGGCGTGCGCATCCGCGAGGACTTCCAGCGCCGCTTCGACGCCGTGCGCGAGATCGACACGCTGCTGTCGGCCTACGCCGCGGCCTGATCGGCGCCCGGCCGGCACAGGCTCACTCGGCAGCAGGCGGCAGCGGCTTCGGCAGCGGCTTGCTGCGCCCGGCCTTGGCGGGCTTGCTCGCGCGCACGACCTCGACTTCGGCGAACTTGCGGTAGAGGTCCAGCAGGCGTTCGCTGCTCCAGGTCACGGCGGCCTTGACGTCGGCGGCGAGCTTGTCCTTGGTCGTGCTGCGGATGCGCGGCGTGGCGGCCTTGTTGAGTGCCGCGCGCAGCTGATCCCCGTCGAACACGGTCAGGTCGTTGCCGCTGCGATCGCCGAGCCACGTGGCAACGCAAGCCCGCAGGTCGGCGTAGCTGCGCAGGTCGGGATGGAAGACGCCGGCTTCGAACAGCACCATCAGGTCGACGTGCGCACGGCCGAGCACGGCGCGGGTCGCCGCCTTCGCCAAAGGCAGGTCGTCGAGCAGCGAACGCAACTCCTCCAGCGGTTCGGCATCCCAGCAGACGACCGTGCCGCCGACTTCGAGGTGCTTGGCCAGCGTCGTGATGAAGTCGCTGCGCGGGTCGGTGCGCTCGACGTGGGCGAAGCTCGTGGCCTCCATGCGCCCATCGGCATGCATCGTCTGCGCGGCCCACGCGTAGGGCACCTGCCGCCAGGGCCGCTGGCCGTCGAAGCGCGGCAGCGCGTCGGTGACCGCCGCGATCGACAGGAAGTGCAGCGGCTTCTGGCACTCGCGCAGCTCCTCGCGCACGAACGGTTCGACGATCGGCTCGCCCTTCTGCACGCAGGTGATCGTGCGCTTCTGCCGGAAGGTGAGCCCGGGCCGCTCGGCGTCGAGCTGGCCGATCGTGTGCACGCCTTCCTTGTGCAGCTCGAGCTCCAGTGCGCGCGTGAGCTCCGGCAACTCGCGCAGCGGATGTCCGTCGGCGCCCTTGCTGCAGCGCGCCAGATGCGGGCACGGGAACGGTGCGGTGCAGAACGTGCCCATCGGCAGCTGCAGCACCTTCTCGTTGTCGAGCGCCTGGCGGAAATGCTGCAACCGGCGCCGCACCAGCTCGGCCTGCTTGCGCACCTTGCTGGTCACGTCGGCGCTGCGCAGCAGCTGCATCGCCGGGAACTCCGTGTCCGCCTTGTGCACGTAGCCGTGGTGCACGTGCAGCAGGAACACCGCCCGCACTTTGTGGCCACACAGTTCGGCGATGTGCACCTGCATCGCCAGGTCGTTGACGTAGCGATGCTTGATCTTGGTGCCCGACTTGACCTCGTAGAGATCGAGCGCGCCGTCGCGATGCCGCACGGTGATGTCCGAACGCACTTCGACGCCCTCCGCGACGAAGGCCGCGCCGAACAGCACCGGCGTCTCGGCCGCCAGCAACTTCGTGGTCTCGGCAGCCGCCTCGGCGGCGGTTTCAGCGGTGATGGTGACACCCTTGGGGAACGCGCTGCGGGCCAGGGTCAGCAGCTGGTGGCCCACCTCCGACATCAGCTGGCGGCTCGCCGATGCAACTTCCTCGACCGGTTCGTGGAAGTCGAGCCACAGGCGTTTCTGGCACTGCTGGCCGGCCTCGAACAGATACTTGTCCAGGTTCCGGGGGGGCTTGGCGGTGGCTTTCTTCTTCAAGGCGATGTCTTGGTTGCGATGGCAGCCTGGGCGGCGCGCAACGGCGTTCCGGGGGCGCACGGCGCAGGCTGTCCGCGGACGCAGTGTAGCGCCGGACCGCTGCGGCTCAACGTTGCCGCTTCGTGTGCTTGTAGAGCAGGACCAGCAGGATGGTCACGACGGCGCCGGCGAGCAGCGGCGTCCACAGGCGATCCGAAAGCTGCGGACTGCCGTGCGACGGGCGGGCGAACCGCACGGTTGCCAGCCAGCCCCGGAATTCCGGCAGCCAACGGTCCCACTGGTCCTGGCGGCAGGTGAACGACAGCGACACCTGGCGGCCGCCGGTGGGCGCGTAGACATCGAAGCTGCGCAGGGCCGGTCCCTGCTGGGGCACGCTGTTGCGCACGGCGGTCAGCACGGCGTGCTGCTGCGGTCCGACGAGGTCGCGGCGGGCGTCCGTGACCTCGTAGCGCACGCCGGCGCTCTCGCCCTTCGCGCGCCACATCGCCGCCAGGCGTTCGGCGAAGTCGTCTTCGACCACCCATTCGTTGTCCTGTTCGACGACCCACAACCAGGGGCCGTCGAAGCGGCCCTGGAGCCAGTCGTCGACCGGCCCCACGGCGTAGAACATGCGCGGCTGCACGAAGCCCAGTTCCTGTGGCGCCCCTGGCAGGTCGGCGATCGTGCGCGCTTCGCCGGGCGAAAGTTCCCGCCAGCTCGCTGGCAGCTCGATCTGGAACGTGCCGTTGCGGGCGACGAACGACTGCTGCTGGCTCGGGGCCGCGGTGGTGGCGACGACGGTCAGCAGGGCGGCGAGGCGCATGCGCGCATCATCGAGCCGCGCCGGCCACCGCCGCAACCTTCCTGTGCGGGCCGGGTCGCGGCTCGGCGCGCGGCAGTTCGAACCAGAACACCGCGCCGTGCGCCGGTTCCGCGTGGCCGATGCGGCCGCCCATCTGGTGCACGAGCTGCATGCTGACGTGCAGCCCGAGCCCGGTGCCCGCCGCGTCGGCGCCGGTCTGGAACGGCAGGAACAACCGGCCCCGCAGCTCGCGGCCGACGCCCGGTCCACGATCCACGACGACGAAGCGCACCCGTTGCCGATCGGTCTCGACCCGCAGCTGCACCGTGCCGCCTGCAGGGGAGGCCTTCAGCGCGTTGCCGACCAGGTTGCAGACGACCTGCTGGAAGCGCCGCGGGTCGGTGCGCACGGCCAGGCGCGGGTCGACTTCGCCTAGGTCGAGTCGCACCGAGCGGCGCTCGGCCTGCAGGCGCAACAGCCGGCTGCCCTCGGTGAGCAGTTCGTGCACCCGGTGGGAACCGAGCGACAGGCGCAGCCGGCCGGCGGTGATGGCGGCATCGTCGAGCACGTCGTCGACGAGGTGGGTCAGATGACCCGCCGCCACGGTCGCATCGGCGAGCGTGTCGTCGTCGCACCGATCGCGAACCCCGTCGCGCAGCAGATCGAGCGCGGCGACCACGGTGCACAGCGGCGTGCGCAGCTCGTGCACGGTCTGCGCCATGTGCTCGCCGCGCCGCGCCAGCGCGCGTTGCGCCGCCGCCAACTGGGCACGCATGGTCCCGCTGGCCCGTCGCCGGGCCGACCGCTGTGCCAAGAACACGCAGCCGACCGTCGCGGCTGCCGCGAGCGGGGTTGCGATCCATGCCTGGATTCCGGCTCCGAGCAACGACACGGCAACGATGCCGGCCGCGCACGGAGTCCACGAGACGCCGTTGATCCTCATGTCCTTCGCCTCCCTTGCCGCGCGGTCTATCGGCCGTGCCACAGGCCGGTCGGGCCCGGCGCGCATGCGAACGTCTCAGCCCGGGAACGAGGTCGCGGCCGCCGTCCGGGCGCCGGTCGCCAGCGGCAACGGGCAGTCCCACACCGCGGCGAGCGCGCGCAGCAGGTCCGCCTCGTCACTGGTCAGCATGCCGTCGGCGGCCGCAGCCTCGGCGCAGGCGGCGAGCAGGTTGCGCTTGCCGAGCGGCGACACACGGCCGAGGTCTTCGACCGCGCGCTCGAGGTTCGTGCCGTCACAGCTCGCGGCCGGCAGGAGCTGCATCGGCGTCACCGGACCGAGGTGATGGTGGCCGCGATCGAATGCCGCCGCGGCGGCGTTCTCGTCGCCGTTGGCGCCGGCGCGCGCGAGCACCGACAGCACCACGGCGGTCGACTCGGCGTGCTGCACCAACGACGTCGGCCGGCCCGGCGGCCGCGACGGCGTCTCGCCCGGCACGCGCACGTGGCGCTCGAGCAGGCGCAGCAGCGCGAATTCGAACGGCGAGATGCGGCCGTCGCCGAGTGCCAGGTCGCGCGCCAGGGTGCGCAGGCGGAAGCGATCGTCGGCCGGCTGCGCGCGCAATGCCGGCATCGCCAGTTCGAGCAGCGGCAGGCGCATGCCGGCCTCGAGCCGCACGATCAACTGGAACAACGCCGCCGCTTCGTGGGCCTGCACCGGGTCGCGCTCGCGCAGCGGCGCGAGCTGGCGTTCGCGCAGCGTGTTGTCGCGGTCGAGCAGCAACGCGGCCACCAGCGCCGAGGCGCGCTTCGGCTCGCGCGCGGCCATCGACAGCTCGAGCGGCAGCCGCTGCAGCAGCTCGCGCGCCGCTGTGACGTCGGTGGGCTGCGGGTCGCCGGCGGCGGCGACCAGATCGCCGGGCCGGGTGCGGCCCGTGCCGCCGCCCGCGAAGCCGGCCGCGCCAGCGGGCACGATCGGAGCCGGCACCGTGGTCGCGGCCGCGACCATGTCGCCGGCGCTCAGCAGCTGGCGGCGGAAGCCCGGCAGCACGCGTTCGACGCGTTCTTCGATCGGCGGGTGGGTCGCCATCGCGCCGCCGAAGTAGCGCTTCATGCCATCGGCGAACAGCATGTGGCTGGCCTCCTCGGCGTGTGGGCTCTGCAGCTGGCCGCCGAGGCCGCCGATCTTCGCCAGCGCGAGGCCGATGCCGCGCGGGTTGCGCGTGTACTGCACCGCGCTCGCGTCGGCGAGGAACTCGCGCTGCCGCGACACGGCGGCCTGGATCAGGCGCGCGAACAGCACGCCGAGCCAGCCGATCACCATCAGCGCCAGCCCGAACAGGATCAGGCCCGCGGCGCCGCCGCCCTTGCCCTTGCCGCCCGAACTGCGGCCCGCACCGCGGCCGACGGCCTGCACGACGATGCGGCCGATCGTCGCGATGCAGACGATGCCGAACAGCACGCCCATCAGCCGGATGTTGAGCCGCATGTCGCCGTGGAACACGTGGCTGAACTCGTGCGCGATCACGCCCTGCAGCTCGTCGCGGTCGAACTGCTCGAGGCAGCCGCGGGTGACGGCGACCGCGGCGTCGGCGGGGGTCCAGCCGGCGGCAAACGCGTTGATGCCCGGTTCGTTCTCCAGCACGAAGATCTCCGGCACCGGCACGCCCGACGCGATCGCCATCTCTTCGACCAGGTTGCGCAGCATGCGCTCCTTCGGGTCCTTGGTGTCCATCGACACCGGCTTGCCGCCGAGCAACGTCGCGACCTTGGCGCCGCCGCTGCGCAGCTGCGCGGTCTTGAACAGCATCGCCGAGGCGATCACGAACAGCGTCACCGCGGCGACCGCCACCAGCACCTGCCACTGCGCCGGACCGTCGCTGCCCACATCGGTGGCCAGCAGCAATGCCGACGCCGCGAACCAGATGCTGGCGATGATCGCGAGCACCGCCAGCACGAACAGCACGACCAGCCACCGCGTCGACTTCCGCGCGCGTTCCTGGTGACCGAAGAAGTCCATGCCGCTCATCGTCGTCAGGCTCCCTCGAGTTCGAACAGGGTCACGCCGGCGTCCTTGCTGCAGAACACGCCGCCGCCGCAGGCCTGGAACCGCCGTGTCAGGCGTTGCCGGTACCAGTCACCGGTGCGCAGGTGCACGTCGCCGTCGGTGCGCTTCTGGTCGCAGTTGTGCTGCCAGTCGGCCTTGGTGAGCGCCTCGAGGTAGAGCACGCCGCCGCACCAGCGGCCGAGGTTGGTGAGCGCCTTCGCGGCGGCCTTGTCGTCGAGGTACTGCAGCACGCCCTGGCAGACGACCAGGTCGAACTCGTTCCGGCCGGTCGCCTGCTGCACGTCGAGGTCGGTGACCGAGCCCTGCGTCCAGCCGAAGCGTTCACAGAGGTGCGCGCTGTACTCGACGCCGTGGTAGCGCGCGCGCGGCCACAGTTCCTTCGCGGCCTGCTGCCAGTGGCCGACGCCGCAGCCGACGTCGAGGATCGACCGCACCGGCACGTCGAGATAGGTCAGGTACGCGGCGACGAAGTCCGCCAGCTTGCGCACCGCATTGGCGTCGCTGACGCGCGTCTTGGCGTTGCCGTAGAAGCGCCGATAGTACTCGGCGCCGAACGCATCCTCGGTGGCATGGCGTTGCGGCTGGCTGCGGACGCGTGGCATGTGCGCGCACTCTCGCGGCGGGCGGCACGCATCGCAAGCGCGGATGCGTGAGAGGTGGGCGAACGGCCTCAGCAGGCGGTCGGTGGGGGACGGCGGTACGGGTTGGTGGGTCCAGCGCGGCGAGGACCAGCACGCGACGGCGCAGCGGTCGGTGTGCTGCGTGAAAGCTGCCACCGGCACGCGAGTCGCGCCACTTCACCTGCCGTGCAGGCGAGAGCGTCGACGTGGCGGCGGCGGCAGCCGGAGAGCACGGTGCTGTACCGGTTGGTGCAGGCCGAGTGGGGGACGTTCGTGCAGCGGGCGGCGGCTGGCGAACGGGTGGTGCCGCGGTTCTGCGAGCGCGAGGTGGCGGCGTTCCTGCGCTGCGGGATCCTTCTGCACGGGTTTGCGCGGGTGCACTGCGACGACTGCGGTAAGGACGACGTGGTGGCGTTCTCGTGCCAGGGGCGCGGCTTCTGCCCGGCGTGCGGAACGGCGCTCATGGTGGACACGGCAGCGTGGCTGTTGGACCGGGTGATCCCGGCAGTGCCGGTGCGGCAGTGGGTGCTGTCGCTGCCGTATCGGGTGCGGGTGCTGTGCGCGTATGACCCGGCGATCTGCGCCGGTGTGCGGCGGATCCTCCTGCGCGCGGTGTCGGGCTTCTACGAAGGGAAGGCGCGGCGGCAGGGCCGGCCGCGGCCGCGGACGGGCGCGGTGGCGTTCGTGCAGCGGTTCGACTCGGGGCTGCGGGTGAACCTGCACTTCCACGTGCTGTGGCTCACCTACCCGCCGACGTGCCGCATCGACGCCACGGCGCCGACCGCCGACCAGGTGACCGCCGTGCGGCGGCGGCTGCGCGACACGGTCCCTTCGACGCAGGCTCGCGCGGCGAACGGTCCGTCGCCCCGGCAGGCCGACGGACCGCTTCATCTCAGAAGACGCCGATGGTGAGTTGCAGCGCGTTGGTGGTGCTGATCTCCAGCGGCACGAGCTGCGCATCGACGACCACGGGCACGAGCTGGTGGAACAGCTGCAGGCCGACGATCGGCGGCGTGTTCGGCAGGAGGATCTGTGACTGCACGGCGCCGGTCGTCGTGAACAGCGTGTCGATGGCGTCGGGCGTCACGTGCAGGTGGCAGCCCGGCAGCGCGGCGCCGAAGACGCTGTCGAGCGCCAGC
>JBGARS010000106.1:0-16235 GCA_044230075.1 Planctomycetota bacterium
AGGGCCTGCCGCACACCGAGCGCGCGGCCACCGGCGAGCAGCGTGTCGAGCAGGCGCCGCACCAGCATCGGGCTGCCTGGCACGTGCAGTTCGACCGTGTCCTCGCCGGTGAACGACGCCGGCGCGACCATCACCAGCGCCAGCGCCGGCAGCACCCCTTCCCCCAGTCGCAGCGCACCCTCGACCTGGGCGCGACAGCGCGGCAGCGGCGCCGCGAACACCAGCTCGGCCGCGGCCAGTGCCGTCGGTCCCGACAGACGCAGCACCGCGCGCGCCGAAGCGCCGGCCGCCGAAGCCTGGGCCACGATGGTACAGCCGAGCATCGCCGCAGTATGCCGCGCCGGCGGGCCCGTGGCTCAGGCCGAGCTGCCGGCCAGGCGCCCGGTCGCGAACGCCGCCTGGAAGTTGAAACCCCCGATCGGACCGTCGACGTCGAGCAGTTCGCCGCAGACGAACAGACCGGGCTGGCGCCGGCTCTGCATCGTGCGCGGATCGACTTCGGCGAGTTCGACGCCGCCGCGCGTGACTTCGGCGTGGTCGAAGCCGAGGCTGCGCGGCACCGGCACGCAGATCTCCTTCACCGCCAGCAGCAGGCGGCGCCGCGCGTCGCGCGACAGGCTCGCGAGCTGGCCGGTCGCCGCCGCCTCGGCGGTGAGCGCAGCGCGCAGCCGTTCGGGCAGCACGGCAGGCAGCAGCGACTCGACGCGGCGACTGCCGTGCGCGGTGGCGCTGGCGAGCCACTGGCGCTCGAGTTCTTCGCGTGGCACGTCGGGCGCGAAGTCGAAGCGCACCTGGGCGGCACCCTGCTGCTCCTCGACGTCCCCGGCCAGATCCATCGGCCCGGGCCCCGACAGCCCCTTGTGCGTGAACAGGATCGGCCGCCGCCGGCGCAGCCGTTCGCGGCCATCGGCGCCCAGCACCATGATGTCGACGTCGCTGACGACGATGCCCTGCAGCGACCGCACCCACGCGGTCTCGACCAGCAGCGGCGCCAGCGCCGGCCAGGTCGCGGTGATCGTGTGCCCCAACGCACGGCAGAAGCCGTAGCCGTCGCCGGTGGTGCCAGTCTTGCCGTAGCTGAGTCCGCCGGTTGCCAGCACGACGCTCGCGGCGGTGCAGGTTGCGGTCGGCATCGTCACCACGAACGACTCGCCCAGCCGCGCCAGCGAACGCACCGGCGCCTCGGTGCGCAGTTCGACGCCGGCCGCATCACAGCAGCGCAACAGCGCCTCCAGCACCGAACGCGCCTGCTGCGACACCGGGAAGATCTTCTCCAGGTCCTCCTCACGCAGCGGCACGCCGGCGGCTTCGAGGAACGCACACAACGCCGCCGGCGGGAACGAACGCAGCGCGTGGCGCAGGAAGCGGCCGCGGCGGGTGCCGTATTGGGCCTCGAGGTCGCTGCCCGTGCGCGTCGTGGTGACGTTGCAGCGACCGCCGCCGCTGATCAGGATCTTCAGCCCGGGCCGCCGGTTCTTCTCCAGCAGCAGCGTGCGCCGCCCGCGGCGCGCCGCGGTGTAGGCGGCCATCAAGCCGGCAGCGCCTGCCCCCACGACGACGACGTCGACGTCGGCCACGGCAGCCAGCGAGTCGCTCGGCTACGCCTTGGCGTCGGCGACGGGCTCGGTGATGCGCAGCACCGGGCGGCTGCCGCTCGGCTGCTTGCGGACGGTGGAGTAGCCCTTGCCGAGCTTCTTCAGGCGAACGCGGCCGCGCGTCGGGCCGCCGTGCTTGCGTCGTGAACGTGCCATGTGTTGGTTCCTGGTGCGTGTGTGGGTGTTGCTGCTCGGCCGAGCCTGCTCGAGCCTACTTCCGGCCCTTCGTGACCATCGCCTTGGCGGCGGCATTGCGGACCACGAGGCCCGGCTTGTCGGCGATCAGGCGCTCGTTCTTGACCGTCTTGCGCAGCACCAGGTAGCCGTTGTTGTGGCCGGGCACCGCTCCGCGCAGGTAGACCAGATTGCGTGCGGTGTCGATCTTGACGACCTGCATGCGCTGCACGGTGACCTGCTCCACACCGTAGTGGCCAGCCATCTTCTTGCCCTTCGGCACGCCCTTGCTGATCGACATGTTGCGGCCGAGGCCACCGCCGGTGCGGTGGTTCAGCGAGTTGCCGTGCGAGGTGGGCTGGCGGCTGAAGCCCCAGCGCTTGATCGTGCCGGCCCAGCCGCGACCCTTGGTGACGCCGGTCACGTCGACGTGCGGCACGTCGGTCAGCGCGGCAACGGTGACGTCCTCACCCGGCTTCTGGGTCGGCGCGGCCGTCAGCCGGAACTCGCGCACGAAGCGCTTGCCGTGCTCGAGCCCCGCCTTCTTGTTGGCACCGAGCTCGGGCTTGCTGCACAGCCGCGCCGGCTTGTCGTCGAAGCCGAGCTGCACGGCGTAGTAGCCGTCGGCCGCGCGCGGGCGGCTCTGCTTGCCGCGCTTCTTGCCGTTGTTGGCGCTGGCGGTGCGGTGGCCTTCCGGATGCTCGGCGGCGGTCGCCATCTTCACCTGCAGCACACGGCACGGGCCGGCCCGCACCACGGTCACCGGCACACAGGTGCCGTCGTCTTGGAAGATCTGGGTCATCCCCAGCTTCTTGCCGAGGATGCCGATGGTCGCACTCGCCGTCATGGAACTTGGCTCCGAAAGGCCCGGACCTGGCCCGGGTTGGCCGCGTGCGGACACCGGGTCCGCGACACGAAGGGGCGAAGTTTCTACGGATTCGGTCGCCCCCGCGCAAGGGTCGTGTGCAGAACCAGTTCGCCCGGCGTCACCGTGCGACCGCGCGCAGCGCCAGCGCCAGCAGCCCGGCCAACAGGCACAGCGCGGCGAGGTCGCGGTCCGGCGCCGCGAACGGCGGCAGCGGCCGGTCCGCGCCCGTCGCGGCGGTGCGCAGGTCCTGTTCGCCGGCGGCCGGTGCGGGCGTCGTGACGGCCAGCGCGGCGGCGCTGCCGTGGCAGCGCACGAACGCGCGCCGCAGCAGCTGCGGGAAGGCGGCCAGCAGCGGCAGGTTGCTGTCCTGCAGCCGGAAGGCGAAGTGCACCGACGCGGTGTCGCCGCCGTCGACGACCACCGCCAGCGGCGTGCGCGCACCGGCGCCGTCGTCGGCCCACAGGAACGCCTCCCCCGCCGGCAGCACGCCGCGGAACGCCGCCGTGAGGCGCAGTTCGGACAGGTCGAGGCCGGCGGTCAGCGGCGACTGACGGTCCCAGTCGGCGACGCGCGGCGCCAGCCACGGCACCACGTCGACGGTCGGGTCCAGCCGGCAGCCGAAGCACAGCGCGCGCACGCGACCGGGGGCGATCGCCGCCGTGCCGCCGTCGACCAGCAGCAGGCCGACTTCGGCGCCGGTGTCCGCGGCCATGACCGTGCCAGCGACCTCGGCCGCCAGCGCCTGCGCGGCGATGTGTACGAACGGGCCGGCTTCGGCGTCGGCCAGCACGGCGATGCGTGGTGCCGGCAAGGGCGGCAGCAGGGCACGCCAGACGTCGTCGTCGGGCAACGCGTCGCCCGGAACCGCGAGCAGCACCTCGAGCGCGCCGCCCGCGGCGGTGCGTTCCAGTTCGAACTGCAGCGTGGTGGCAACCCCGGGTGCCAGGTCCACGCGCTGGCCCGGAACTGGCTGCACGGCACCGCTGACCCGCAGCTCGCCGGTGGCCGGCGCCGCGGCGCACCACACCACGTCGACGGCGAGCGACAGCCCCGGCAGCGGCCAGCGATCGACGCTGCGCACCGCGAGCACGGCGGCATTGGGTCCACGCGCGGGAAACACCGACAGCGCCCCCAGCGTCGGCAACGCGGCCTGGGCCTGGCCATCGGTCAGCGTCCAGACGACGGTGTCGGGCGCCGCGATTGCCGCGGCCAGCGCGGCGAGGTCGACATCGAGCGCGCCCTCGGGCCGACCGATGTCGTGCAACGCGCGCGCCGACGCGCCCTGCCGGCGCAGGTGCGGCCCGCCGCAGCGCAGCACCGTGACCTCGACCTGCGGTGGCAGCGCGGCCAGGTGTTCGCGCAGCGTGCCGCTCGCCGCGGCGAACGCGGCTCTACCATCGGCACCGTGTGCCGCCATGCTGGCCGACGCATCGAGCAGCACGACCAGGCGATCGGGCCCTGGCTCGCCGCGCCAGACCGGCCGCGCATGCGCCAGCGCGGCGGTGGCGGCGGCGAGCGCCAGCAGCAGCAAGCGCACGCCCGACAGCCGCGGCGGTCGCCGGCGCAGCGCGGCATGCGCCTGCTGCCACTGCGGCAGATGCGCGGTCCACAGCTGCCGGCGCGGCCGCGGTGGCAACGCCAGCCAGTAGAGCACCGGCAGCAGCAGCAGCCACCACAGGTGCTGCGGTTGCAGGAACGTCAGCGCGCACACCACGCGACGATCTCCTGCCAGGCGGCGATACCGAAGTCGGCCGCGGCCGGGGCCGACCAGCGCACCAGCGGGCAGCCGCACTGCGCGAACAGACGCTCCTGCCGCCGCTGCAGCAGCAGCAACTGTTGCCGCATCTCGGCCGCCATCGCCGTGTCGAGCGCGATCGCCAGCACTTCGCCCGTCTCCGGATCCTGCACCCGCACGTAGCCCTGCCGCGGCACCTCGCGGTCCTCCGCCAGCGCCGGCAACCAACCGGTGATCGATGCACCGCGCCGGCGCAGCGCCGCCAGGGGCAGTTCGAACGGCGCCGGATCGGCGAAGTCGGAGATCCAATGCAGCTGCCCGGACACACCGCGCGACAGCAGCAGCGGGATCGCCGCCGCCGGCGCGCTGGCGACGATGGGCAGTTCGTCGAGATGGTGCAGCAGCGCGTCGAGATCGCCCGCACCCGTGAACGTCGCCACCGCAGCGCCGGCGGCGCCGGGTGCGACGACGGTGACGCCGTCGAGGTGGCGCAGCGCGAGGCCGCCGACCACCGCGGCCAGGCGCAGCACGGCGAGCCGCCGCGGTGGCTCGCCGACCAGCAGGCTCGGTGACAGGTCGAGCAGCAGCGTCGCCGTGCGGCGCTGTTCTTCTTCGAACAGCTTCACGAACAGTTCGCCGGTGCGCGCGCACGCGGCCCAGTCGATGCGGCGCGGGTCGTCGCCCTGTGCGTAGGGTCGGTGGCCGACGAACGTGCCGCTGTGGCTCAGCACGGCGCGCCGCGCGCGCTGCTGGTCGGTGCGGCCCGCACGCACGCGGCCGCCGCGCGCCAGCAGCTCGTGCAGCAGCACGCGGAACGGCAAAGGGAAGCGCTCCGGCACGGTCGGCAACGACCACGACCGGCGCGTCACTTCGCGGCCTCGCGCAGCAGGTCGAAGAAGCGCCGCACCATCGGCCGTTCTTCGTCCGGCACGTGGCGCGCGCGCTGCGCGGCTTCGGCGGCGCGTGCGAACAGAGCGGCGGTCGGCGGTGGTGCGGCCGGTGCCTCGCCCTCGCCGCCGCCGGTGCTGCTGGTCGCGGTGCGCGGTGCACCGCCGCGCTGTTGCCGTTCGGCCGCATGCATGCGCACACGGCGCGACGGTCCATCGCCGACGAACTCGGGCACGACGAAGCGCTGCTGCTCGGGCAGTTCCAGCAGCGGCGCGGGCGCTTCGGGCTCGACCGGCGGTGGCTCGGTGGCGGCCGGTGGCGGCGGCGGCGGTGCGGTCGGCGGTGGTGGCTGCTCGGGCTTCCTGTCCGGCGGTGCCTCGTTGGCGGCCGGCGGCGGCGGTGCCTCGCTGCCGCCGCCAGTGCCTGGCTCGCCCGCGCCGCCGCCGGCACCCGGACGCGGCAGATCGCGCGCACCACCACCGCCCCCACCGAGGCCCGACCACGGCGGCGCCAGCCATTCGGCGATCAGCCACGCGAGCACCAGCACCAGCACGATCGGCACCAGCCGGCGCCAGCGGCCGAGCCGGCGGCGGCCGACATCGGCGAGTGCCTTGGCCGGCAGCCCGGGCAGCCGCGCATCGACGTCGCGGCCGAGCCAACCCAGCATCGAGGCGTCGCCGGTGCGACCGCGGTGATGTTCGAGCCAGGTCGCGAGTTCATCGCCGACCGGATCGAGCGGATGCGCCGCATCGCCGCCGCGCAGCAGCACGGCGTCGGCGATGCGCCGCGCCCGCACGCCTGCCCAGGCGGCGGACGTGGCCACGACGGCGAGCAGCAGCGCAGCTGCGACGAGCCGCTGCGTTGGCCACAGCCAGGCCACGGCGACACACGGCACCGCGGTCAGCAGCACGGCGCGCACCGCCACGGCCTCGGCGGCGCGGCGCACGTGCCGTTGCCGCAGCTGCGCCGCGAACGCCCACAGGCGCTCGTCGGGCTCGGCTGGGCCCAGGTTCGCGGTCGCTCGCACGAGCGCGATCATGCGCTCTTCCCGCCGCGAAGAAAACGGCCGGGACAGGGGCAACGAGCCCCGGCCCCGGCCTCTCTGAAGGAGGAGACGGCGGCTGCATCGACGGCGTCGGTCGGCCGCGGTCACGGCACCGCGCGCGCACCGGCACCGGTCAGGCGACACGTTGCGCGGGCCGCCGATGCCACCGCCGCGGCGGTCGCGGTCCCGCGGCGGGACGGCGTCGGCAACTCGACTCCAGTCGCCGGCCCACGATGGTCGGGGCTACTTCTTGTCGTCCTTGGCGCCGTCGTCGGCCTTCGGGGCCGGCGGATCGAACAGCTGGGACTTCACGTCGAGCTCGAACGGCGTCACGGTGCCGGCCGGCCACGTCAGCAGGAACGGCGACTCGGAGGTGGTCAGGTAGTACTCGTTCTTGCCGTCGACCTTGTTGCCGACGGCGAGCCTCAGCACGCGGTCGCCGGCTTCCTCGTGCAGCAGCAGTTCGAGTTCGATCGCCGGCGGCAGCAGACCGAGCTGCTGCAGGTTGCCGGCGCGCTGCAACGGCAGGCGGAAGTCCTGCACGGCGAGGTAGCGCAGCCGCTGCAGCAGCGTCTCGACCTCGGTCTGGCGCACGGCGCCGACGTCGGCCGGCGCCTCGACCGCCTGCCACGAGGCCTTGCCGTCCTCGCGCGAGAACGTGTAGGTCGTAGTGCCGGTGGCGGCGTTGCGGATCGCCAGGCGCCGGATCTTGTCGGGATCGAGGCGCGCCAGGACCTTGTCGATCCACATCGTCTCGTCCACGTCGCGGCGCCAACCGGCGGGCTCCGGCTCGTAGAGGATCACGTCGCTCGAGTCGCTCTTGCGCACGAACACGCCGCGCACGGCCTCGGTGCCGGTCTGGCCCTGGCCGGCGTCCTTGCCGACCAGCAGTTCGGCGGTGACGTGCTTGCCGGTCGCGTCGACGACCTTGATCAGGAACGCGTGTTCCTCGTCGAGCCCGTACTCGGCGAGCTGCTCGGGCGTCGCGTTCGGCCGCACCAACGCGTCGTGGTCGACGCGGATCGCCTTCAGGTGTGCGAACACGTCGCGCTCGACGCGGTCCTTCAGCACCGGCGCACCGGCGCGGTCGCCGGCGGTCGGGCCGAGCTGGAAGCCCTTGTCGTTCTTCACCAGCAGCAGCTGGTCGTAGGCAACCTGGCGCTTCTGGTCGGGGTTGTTCGGATCGGGCGGCGGCTGCTCGGCCTTCGGCTTCGCCAGCAGCACCTGGCCAGCGTTGTCGGCGGTGAAGCCGTCGAACAGCAGCGGGATGCGACCGATGTCGGTGAACACCTCCGCCTCGCTGCGCAGTTGCAGCCAGGTGGGCACGGCGAGCACGACGGCGGCGACCAGCAGCACGACGTTGGACTTGGCGACGTTCATCGTCCGGTTCTCACTCGATGGGTGGCGGTTCAGTTCGGCAACGACGCGAGGAACGACTGCTTCTGCGCGCGGCGCACCAGCCACACCAGCAGCCCGAACAGGGCCAGCAGACCGACCGGCAACAACACGTTGAGCCAGCGCAGCCAGCTGGTCTTGTCGCGCAGCGTCTGCTCGGCGAGCCGCGGATCGCCGCCGGCGATCGACTGGCTGTCGACGAACTTGAGCTTGCGATCGACCGGCACGCGCGACTGCAGTTCGAGCAGGTCGCGGTCTTCCGCCAGCCAGTCGAGCAGTTGCGCGAAGAACACCGGACCGAGGCTCGACCACGGCCCGCCGGCCTGCCGGTAGTCGCCGCGCACCAGGTCGTCGCGCACGAAGTCGCTGTCGCCGATCACGACGATGCGGCCGGGACGCTCGGCCTTGGCCAGCGCGTCGGCTTCGGGCGCCGCCGCCGGCACTGCGTCCGCGGCGTCCTTGTCCTGCGGGGCCGGCGGCCCGACCTCGTCGGGTTTGCCCGCCTCGGGCGGCGGTTCGTCGGCGGCGGCCTTGGCCGCTGCGGCGGCCTTCTTCGCTTCGGCCTCCTTGATCTCGGAGGGGCGCTTGGGCCGTTCGCCACCGGCGAAGAACGACGCGAACGTGCCGCGCACGTCGACCATCAGCGGTGCCTGCTGGCGCGGCTCCGACTGGAAGCGCTCCATGCGTTGCTGGTTGAACTGCTGCACGCTCGCATTGCGTGCGCGCGCATCGCCGCGGCCGAGCGGGTCGAGCGATGGCGGCGGATCCTCGGCGAGCGCCGCCGGGCTCGACCACAGCAGCACACGTCCGGTCACGCCCTCGGGCAGATCCGGCGCACCGGCGGCGCGTTCGCGCAGGCCCACCCAGGTCGGCCAGTAGAAGCCCGGGCCGCGGCCGATCTGCTTGAACACCTTGAACAGGAAGTCGTCGGTCGGGATGCCGGGAGCGAACTGCTTGCGGTAGGCCTCGGCGAGGTCCTTGTCGAGCTTGCCGTCGCGGCGCGCCAGCTGGTCCGCGACGTTGCGCCAGTCGACCGCCATCGGGTGGAAGAAGTACGGATACGCCACCGGCGACATCTGTTGGCCGAACGGTGTCATCTGCGGCACGGCCAGGTACTCGAACGCCTGGGTCAGCCGGTCGCGCGGCTGCTGCGTCTCGCTGGCCATGTCGGCGAGCACCTTCTGCTTCCAGTCGATGCCGTACGACAGCAGCTGGTCGCTGAAGTGCTTGGCACTGCCGTTCGCATCCAGCACCAGTGGCAGCTTGGTGAACAGGCGGTTCGGGCCGATCGCGTATTCGGCGGCGTCGGCGAACACCACCAGCGTGCCGCCGCGCAGCAGGAACTGGTCGAGCACGTACTTCTGCCGGTCGGTCAGGTCTTTCGGCCGGAACAGGAACAGCGTCTCCAGGTCCTTGGGCAGCAGTGCGCCGTCCTCGTCCTTGAAGTTCTGGAACTCGTAGCGCTTGGCGATCTGCTCGTGGCTGCGCAGCATGTTCCAGCCGATGCCACCCGGCGTCTGCTGGCCGACCGCGGTCGCCGGCCATTCCATGAAGCCGATCTTGCGCTTCTGGTCGGTGGCGACCTCCTTGATCGCCGGCGTCAGCAGCGCCTCGGCGAGGAACCAGTGCCCGGGCGCCACCTGCGGCAGCACCTTCTGCTTGTTGCCGCCGTAGACGAACCGCAGGCCCTGCCAGTGGCGATCGACCGACAGCGACGTCGACGACTGGCTGCGCAGATCGAGCGGCTGCACGCCGATGCGCGTGCAGCGGTCGCTGATCGCCTTGTCCTCGTTGGGGTCGAAGCGCTGCACGACGACCTTGCCCTTGCCGATCTGCGTCAGCTCGTCGAGGAAGTTGTCGAGCACCTCGCGGGTCTCGCGCAGGTTGACGGGCAGCTTGTCCTTCGGGCTGAAGTAGGCCTCGATGACGAGCCGCCGATCGAGCTTGCCGAGGATCGTGCGCGTCGACTCGGTCGTCGACGACAGCTGGTCCGAGGTCAGATCGAGCCGCAGGCGGTAGCGGGACGCCAGGAAGACGACCTGGCCGAGCACCAGCAACAGCAGCACGATGTGCGCGGTCACCGCGAGCACGGCCCCGCGCTCGCCGGAACGGTGCATGCGTGGATTCCTCATGGTCATCCCTTGGTGCGCCGGTAGTGCAGCACCAGCGCGTTGCTGTAGAGGAAGAAGCCGCAGAAGCAGGCGAAGTAGACGACGTCGCGAGTGTCGAGCGCACCGCGCGCAATGCTCTGGAAGTACTTGTAGGGGCTGATGCCGGTGATCAGGTCGACGCCCCGGGCCGGCATCCAGTCGACCATCAGGGCGACCAGCATCGGCACTCCGATCGCGAACAGCACCGCGAGCACGACCAGCGAGATCAGCATCGCGACGATCTGGTCGCGCGTCAGGCTCGAGAAGAACATGCCGACCGCGACGAAGCTGCCGGCGAACAGCAGCGACGCCAGGTACGCGCCGATCACAGGCGGCCAGTCGAGCCTGCCGTAGGCGCCGAGCGTCAGCGGCAGGCCCAGCGTCAGCACCAATACGAAGCCCAGGTAGACGACCGCGGCGAGGAACTTGCCGCCGACCAGGCTCGAGACCCGGACCGGGAAGGTCATCAGCAGTTCGATCGTGCCCATCTTCCGTTCTTCTGCCCACAGCCGCATGGTCAGCGCCGGCACGAACACCAGCAGCACCACGGGCAGCCAGCCGAAGAACGCCTGCATGTTGGCGCTGGCGCCGTCGACCAGACTGCTGAGCGCGGCGAGGAACAGCAGCACGCCGAGGAACAACCCGCCGAACACGTAGGCGATCGGCGACAGGAAGTAGCTCTTCAGCTCGCGGCGGAAGATCACGAGGCTGTCACGCACGGGCCACCTCCGGTTCGCTGCCGAGCGTCAATGCGCGGAACACGTCTTCGAGGCTGGGCCGTTGCCGGTGCAGTTCGAGCAGATCCCAGCCGTTCTTGACCACCAGCCGCGCCAGCGCCTCTTCGATCGGCGCCGCACCGGTGCCGACCTCGATGCGGTAGTCGACCGCCTGCTCGGAACGGTGCACGACCGTGACCGGGCAGCCGGGCAGCAGCTCGGCGCACTGCTGCAACACCGCCGCCTCGGGCCCGCGCACGCGCGCCTGCAGGCCACCGGCCGGCCGGCTGGCGATCAGCTGGTCGCGCGTGCCGTCGGCGACGATCTCGCCCTGGTGCACGATGATCACGCGCGAACAGGTCTTCTCGACCTCCTGCAGGTAGTGCGTGCTCAGCACGACCGTGTGCTGCTCGCCGAGGCGCTCGATCAGCTTGCGCACCTCGACGATCTGGTTCGGGTCCAGGCCCGACGTCGGCTCGTCGAGGATCAGCACCGGCGGTTCGTGCACGATCGCCTGGGCAAGGCCGACCCGCTGCCGGTAGCCCTTCGACAGCTCGACGATGTTCTTGCCGGTGACGCGCTGCAGCGCGCACAGCTCGACCGCGCGCTCGATCGCGGCGCGGCGGCGGTTGCGTGGCACACCGCGGATCTCGGCGCAGAACGACAGGTAGTCGTCGACGCGCATCTCGCCGTAGAGCGGCGTGCTCTCCGGCAGGTAGCCGATGCGCCGCCGCACCGCCAGCGACTGGTCGACGACGTCGAGCCCGTCCACGCTGGCCTTGCCGCCGCTCGGCAGCAGGTAGCCGGTCAGGATCTTCATCGTCGTCGACTTGCCAGCCCCGTTGGGACCGAGGAAACCGACCACCTCACCGGTGCGCACCGAGAAGGAGATGCCCTTCAAGGCGCGCGCGAACCCATACGACTTCTCGAGCCGATCGACCTCGATCATGTGCTACCTGCAGGAAAGTGGCGCGACTACGAACACCCGACCCCAGTCACTCCGGGATCTGGCACTCCGGGATCTGTCACTCCTCGAGCCGGAACGAGTCGAGGAATTCCTTGTTGCTGTCGGTCTTCATCAGACGGTCGATCAGCAACGGCATCGCGTCGAGCGCATTCATGCGCGCGAGCACGCGGCGCAGCGTGTAGAGGCGCTTGGTGATGTCGGCGCCGAGCAGCAGCTCTTCCTTGCGCGTGCCCGACAGCTCGATGTCGATCGCCGGGAAGATGCGCCGTTCGGCGAGCTGGCGGTTCAGCACCAGCTCCATGTTGCCGGTGCCCTTGAACTCTTCGAAGATCACCTGGTCCATGCGCGAACCGGTGTCGACCAGTGTCGTCGCGAGGATCGTCAGGGAACCGCCCTCTTCGCAGTTGCGCGCGCTGCCGAAGAACTTCTTCGGCACCTCGAGCACCTTGGCGCCGAGGCCGCCGGACATCGTGCCGCCGCCGCGGCCGCCGAGGAAGCTGTTGTAGGCGCGTGTCAGGCGCGTGATCGAGTCCAGCAGGATCACGACGTCGCGACCGGTCTCGACCAGCCGCTGGGCACGCTTCAGGCAGATCTCGCTGACGGCGACGTGGTGCTTGGGGCCCTCGTCGAGCGTCGACACCAGCACTTCACGGTTGGGGCCTTCGACGCTGCGTTTCCAGCCGGTCGCTTCCTCCGGGCGCTCGTCGATCAGCAGCACGATCATGTGCACTTCGGGATACGCGCTGGCGATCGCGTGGCAGATCTTCTGCATCAGCACGGTCTTGCCCGAGCGCGGCGGCGCGACGACCAGACCACGTTGGCCGCGCCCGATCGGGCACAGCAGGTCGACGATGCGCAGGCTGATGTCGTCGTCGCCCGGCGCGAGCACGAACATCGGCTCGGGGTCGACGACCGTCATGTCCTTGAACGTCTTCAGGTCGCGGCGCTCTTCGGCCGGCAACGCGTCGACTTCGGTGACCTCGGTCAGCGTGTAGCGCTGCGGGCCGCGGTTCGGCAGCCCCGCGAGACCGACGATCTCGCTGCCTTCCTGCAGGCGCAGCGAGCGGATCAACCCCGCCGGCACGAACACGTCGCCGTTGGGGATGCTGTCGGGCATGTAGCTGTTCTGCTTCTTGCGCAGCCAGCCGTTGCCTTCCTTGGTGTACTCGAGCACACCGGTGGTCTCTTCGGTCGGGCCTTCGACGACCGGTCGGAAGTCGGCACCGCCGCCACCACCGTGGTCGTTGCCGCCGCCACCGCCATTGCCGCCGCCATTGCCGCTGTTGCCGGAATAGCCGCCGCCACCGCCGCCACCACCACCACCACCACCACCGCCACCGCGCCGACGACGACGACGCCTGCCGCCGCGCCAGCGCTTGCGGTCGGGCCCACCACTATCGGAGGCCGATTCGGTTCCACCTGAGAAGTCGTTCTCGCTGATGCTCATGCGTGCATCCCGACCAGCCAACCGGAATGGTGCTGGTCTGCTCGTCTGACTCGTGGGCCATCACGCGGCACAGCCGGGTGATCCACCCTGCCCTCGAGTTGCCGGACGACGGCCGATCCCCGCCTGCCATTGCGAGCGGCTTCGGATCGCGTTTCGCCCTTCTGCTGTCATCCCGTCCGCATCGGGCCCGGCTGCACCGGCCCCCGACTGCACCGACTGTCCAGCTTGCGCCGACTGGCCGATCCGACGGGCTCCAGGGTTCGGCTGCCAAAGTCGGTGGAAACCGAGCCCGGAAGCCGCGTCCCTGGGGGTGCGGTGGAGCACGTGTGCCTCCATCGCCTCGCCCTGCTCGCACCAGCGCCCTTTGCGAAGAGCACCGGTTGGGGCGAGATCGGCCACCCGCTCTGGGCAGCACGACGCGAGGACCGTAGCGACGGTGGCGGTCTCGCGCAAGCACACCGTGGGGTTTTCTGCGAAGACCTACGGTGGCAAGCGGCCGCCTGCGACTTGCGAGGTTGCGGCCCACCGACGACTGCGCTATCCACCTCGCCCTGCGATGGGGTGTTCCGCTCAACCCGCGGCCGCCGGAAACCCGAAACCAACCCGTGCGGATACCCCCGCACCCACCGAACCAAACGCACGATGCCGAATCCCCTCGACCTCGATCCCCGCCGCCTGCGTCCCGAAGAAGAAGAAGAAGACGACGAGCAGGACGGCCCCTGCGAGCACGGCGAGAAGGACCGTGCTGCCCCCAATCCCTACGAGAAGGCGCTGTTCGACGCGCGCACGCTGCTGCTCAGCGGCCCGGTCGACGACAAGATGCTCAAGGAAGCCACGGTGCGCTGCCTGGCGATGGAGCAGAAGGATCCGAAGAAGGCGATCACGGTCTTCATCAACTCGCCGGGCGGCAGCGCCGACGCGGGTTTCGCGATCTACGACCTGCTGCGCTTCATCAAGCCGCCGGTGACCACGGTGGTCAACGGCCTGTGCGCGTCGGCCGGCATCCTGATCCATCTCGCCGGTGAGAAGAAGCGCCGCTTCTGCCTGCCCGAGAGCCGGTTCATGATCCACCAACCGTCGACGATGGGCCGCGGCACCGCCAGCGACCTCGACATCACGGCGAAGGAGATCCTGAAGCTGCGCGACCGCTACAACAAGATCATCGCCGAGACCTGCGGCAAGAGCGCCGCCGACGTGCTGGAGTCCGCACGGCGTGACTTCTGGCTCGATGCCGGCCAGGCGCTCGAGTACGGACTCGTGCACAAGGTGGTCAAGAAGCGCGAAGAACTGCCAGAGTAGGAGCCGGGTCGCCCCCTGAACCCGGCGCGCGCACGACCGTTCGCAGTGCCCATGGCGTCCCATCCTGCCCTGCTGCTGGTGCTCGCACTCGGCAGCGCCGCGGCGGACGCGCAGACACCGGCGCCGCAACTCGTGGTGCTGGTGCGCGACCCTTCCGGGCAACCGGTCGCCGATGCCGAGGGCACGCTGCTCTGCGGACCCGAACACGAACTGCCGGCGCTGGCCGGCGTCGCCTACACCGGCGACGCCACCGCGGTCGCCGCCGGCCGCAGCGACGCGCAGGGACTGCTGCGGTTCACGGTCGCCGGACCGGCGCGCATCGACGGCGAGCCGACCGCGGGCGCAAGCGGTCTGGCCGCGCTGATCCACTTCACCGCCGATGGCCCGCCGCGGGCAGGCGGCGGCCTGATCACGACCGCAGCCGGGCTCGGCGCACTGCTGCCGCGGTTGCGCCCGGGGCAGGCGCAGCGCATCGCGGTGCAGCCAATGGCCGAGGTGACCACCACCACCGGCACCGACGAGTTCGTGCTGTGGCCGCGCGCGCACACGCTCGAACACGGTCCCGTGACCCTGCCGACCGCGCGCGGCACCAAGGTGCTGTTGCCGGCGGGCAGCTACGAAGTCTGGGTGGGCAACGAGGACGGCTGGTCCTGGCAGCGCCTCGAACTCGTGTCGGGCCAACGCACGCTGCTGCAGTTCCCCGGTCCGGCGCAACGGCTGCAGAGCCGCGGCGGCGTGCGCATCCACCCGACCGACTGGCCTCTGCTGACCCTGTGCGAACCAGGCGGCGAATGCGTGTTGCGCGGCGCCGCGCTGGCCGCACCGCTGACGGCGAGTTCGCTCGACGACGGCGTGCTGGTCGCCAACCGCACGCTGCCGCTGCCGCCGACAGAGGCCGCGCTCGTCTGGCCGCCGGCCGACGCGGGCCGGGAGCGGCGCGAGTTCGCCATCGCCACAGCCGCAGCCGGCGCGACGTTGTTCTCGGTGCAGCGCACGGCGAGCGGCGGCTGGCAGGTGCAGGCCGGTGACCGTGTCGATGCAGACGGACACGCGCACCTGCCGACGCCTGCCGACGGCGACAACTGGCTGCTGCTGGTCGCACCCGAGCACGCGCCCGTCGGCCGACCCTGGCCGCTCGTCGCCGGCGGTGACCTGACCCTGCGGCGCGGGGCGCCGTTGCGGGTGCAGGCGAAGGCACCCAACCACGATCCCGCGGTCGACCTGCTGGTCGAGTACGTGCCCGCCGCGGCGGACGTCGCCACCGTGCGCGCTCGCAGCGATGGCCGTGGGATGCTGCGTTTCGGGCCGGTGACCGGCCCCGGCACGCTGTTCGTCAGCGATCCGCGCTACGGCAACCAACAGGTCGAACTCGCCGAGGTGCCGATCGACGTGCTGACGATCGAACTCGAAGCCGGCAACCGCGTGCACGGCCGCGCGCTGCTCGACGACGGCGCGCCCGCCGCCGGTGCCGTGATCACGCTGCGCGATCCGAGCGGCAGGCTGCGACCCGCAGAGCGGGCGGTCGTGGCCGATCCCGACGGCGCGTTCGGGTTCGCTGGCCTGCCGGACGATCTTCCGCTGGTGTTGTTCGCGTCGATGGCGCGCGCTGGCCACACGTGGTCCGGCAAACGCGTGCAGTTCGCCGCCGGCGACGAGGCGATCGACGTCGTGCTGCGCGACGAAGACCCGCGGCTGCTGCCGCGCTGACGGTCAGAACCGGACCGGCAGGAAGAACCGCCGCAGCGCGATCGCCGACCCAGGCCCCGCCCTCGGCGGCTGGTCGCCCGGGCCGGACCGCGGCGCACGTGGCCGGCGTCGTGCCCACCACCCCGCCGGAGGAACAGGTCCGCCCTCAGCGCTTGCGCACGACGAAGTGCGCACTGAGCCACTGCGGCCCGGCCCACACGTCGGGGGCGACGTCGAGGATCGTGCCGCCGGCACCCTCGAGCACCGCGA
>JBGARS010000107.1:0-16098 GCA_044230075.1 Planctomycetota bacterium
GATCGCGATGCGGTTCTGGGCCAGGCACGGCAGAATGTACCGCAGGCCACCCAAGTGATCGTAGACGTAGATGTCCGACTCGTTCGGATGGCTCGTGATCGTGACGAAGTCCGATCGACCATCGCCGTCGACGTCGACGTCGCCGAGCATCGCCCAACCGAACTGGCCGCTGCTGCTGCCGGTGACCTGCCAGAGCATGCTGTTGCGCGCCGGCGACCACATCTGGATGAACCGGATCGTCGAGGCGTCGATCAGGATCGCGATCTCCGGTTCACCATCGCCGTCGATGTCGCCGGCATGGCAGGCAGCCGGCGGCGAGGTAACCGGCAATTGCGTGTACTCCCACAGGGTGGACCCGTCCCTGCCCGAGGCGATCTGCAAGTACGGCCACGGCGAGAACTGGCTCGTATTGACAAGCCGCAGGAAGTCGCGGAAGCCGTCCCGGTCGTAGTCGACGAACAGCATCATGCGACGAGGCTCGGCAGTGGAAGGTCCTGCCGTGGGCACCTGCCAACTCAATTGCTGCGCCGGCAAGATTGCGAGGGAGACCAGGACCACTGCTCCCCCGTAGGAGAGCGGGCTCATTGGAACATCACCCAGACTGCCTGCGACACGAAGCCAGCGTTGGTCACCAGCCACAACATGTAGAGACCACGTGGGGCCTCACGATCGGAACCAGGTCCCGAGAACACGATCTGGTTACCGCCCTGCACGACGGTCCTGAGTTCGACGTAGCGCTGGTGCATGTCGCTGTGGTGCGTCGTCGAGCAGGGCGCCATCAGCACGACCTTGGCCACCGCATGGCCCAGCGGTAGCGGGTTGCAGTTGATGGCGTAGTTCGCGCCGTATTGTAGGACGTAGGCATCGAACTGGAGATCCAGAACGCGGCCGTCTGGCAGCAACACGGCAGTTGAGTGGTAGTTGCGCCGCGACGGCGTCGGGTTCGGTTGGAGAACCTTCCAATCGCCATTCTCGAACAACAAGGGCGAGTAGGCTGACTGCTTCCCGGCGGCATCCTGGTAGGCGCCGCCAAGGACGAGAAGCGCCCCGGTTGGCAGGATGACCGTGTTCAGATTGGTGCGCCCGCCGTCGTGCAGACCGTCCGTCGCGGGCATCGCGGGCTCCGCCTGCCAGCTACCACTGCTGGCCGTGGCGATCGATTCCATCGAAGAAGTCGTCGGGTCTGTTGCGTAGGGACCGTGCGCTCCGCCGAGCCGCACGACAACGTTGGTGGTGAAACCGAGATTCGGGAACAAGACGCTGGATCCGTCGTGGCGAACATCCAGCCAGGTGGCGCTGTAGTCGAGGGGGGCACCCGGCTGACCCGTCGATCGCGTCCAGATGCCGGGGAAACCGTCATGATCGAGCGTCGCCCACCGAGGGGCGTAGCCGGAGAAGAAGATCCGGCCAGACGAGAGCAGGTGACAACGCGGGTACTCATCCAGCCAATCGACATCGAGGCTCCCGGTCGTGACTCCAGGTCCGATCCAAGTGCGGATGTTGGGCGTGCTCTGCACGCTGTCCACCCGCAGTCCGTGGGACCCGGCAATGGACTCGGTCTCGACCACCAACGCCTCGTAGCTGTTACGGGCTTCGTCGAGGACTTGTGGTAGGGGTGCAGGGCTGGTCTTGGTGCCACCGAGCACGACGATCCGCTCAAGGTCTTGCTGCAACGCGCCCGCTTCCGCGGTCCTGCGGCTCATGCGGTGCGTCAGTGTGGCGGTGGGATACCAACGCTCCTTGACCAGACTTGGCCCCTGCACCCAGAGCCCGTCGAATCCTTGCAGCGTTCCTGGTTGGCGCGGCAGGTAGAACTGCGAACCAAGACCGGTTTGGAAAGGCCAACTGCCGATCGGGCGCCTCGGGTTCCAGACAAAAGTCAATCGACCGCCGTGGTAGCTCGGCGAACTCAGGATGTAGTCGGTGCCACCCACGACGATCAGATCACCATAGGGCGACCAGGCATGCCCCGCGCAGAACAGGTCTTCATCGCTGGCCTGTCCGACCGGCAGCAGGAAGTTGCGGTAGCGCACGCGAATGCCGCTGCCAGGAGGATCCTCAGCGGGCACGTCAGCGGTGTCCACGATCGCGTAGGGCTGGAACGCCGTCAGGACCGGGTTGGACAAGGGCCAACCAGCGATGACCCGCTCATCGCGGTTCCAGACGATCACCATGCCGCGATACGGCCCCTTGGGAATGAGGGACATGTGCACCGCGTTGAAGTTCTTGCCGCCTGCGACGGCGGGCTGCGGCCATCCGGTGGTTGAGAGCAGGCCGTGCGGATCGACGATCGGTGTGCCAGCCGGGGTTGGGTAGCTGACAGGATAGTCCGTACTGTTCCACGGGGAGTACGGGTGCGAGTAGTCGCCATAGCCAGCGTGCGCTTGGTTGTGGTTGAACGGGGGGCTCCAGGTCTGGGCAACCGCTGGCTCAGCCAGCCCGATACCGGCCGTCAACGCGACGATGACCGCGGTGAACCGATCGCCTTCCTTCCTTCCTTCCTTCCTTCCGCGTGATCCGCATGGGACTTCTCCGTAGGTGCCTGCGCGCCCGCCAGCGCCAGGATGACGCTATCGGCTGCGCGATCGCCAGAGCGTACCGCCGCCCACCCTCTCGCCAACCCCCGCGTCTACCCTCTCTCACCCCAAACGCCCCCACCAGCCCAGAACGCCAGCTGCTGGCGCTCAGCCGCCGCGCGCAGCGCGGCCGGCTGCTGCGCCGAGTCACGCCCTCGCCGTACTACTTCGGCGGCGCCGGCATCGCCGCCTGGTAGCGCCGCAGCCGCTGCGTGTAGTCGGCACTGGCCCCACCCATCGCGATCGCCTTCTCCTGCAAGGCGATCGCTTCCTCGACGCGCCCGACCAGGAACATCGCCAGTGCCGCGGTGTCGAACTCGTAGTTCTGCATCGCGTCGCGCTGTTCCAGCATGCGGTCGGCCAGCCCGGCGGCGAACCAGTCGTAGCGCCCCATCGTCGCCAGCTCCGTCATCAGGTACCAGCAGTCGTTGTTGATCGACGCGTGCCCCTCGGTGTCGCCCTGCTCGCCGTGGCCGAGGTAGGCATCCATCAGCTTCTTGGCCAGCACCTTGTCCTCCTGGCAGCGCACCGCGGCCCCGAAGCGGGCGGCGGTCAGGAAGCGCGGTGGCGCGCCGAGCTTCTCGGCCTGGTCGAGCACCCGCTGCGCCAGGTCGCGGTGCACGAGCGCGTTCTTGTCGCCGGCCAGGATCGTCGCGAAGTCGAGGCAATCGTCGGCCGAACGCAGCACGAGCTTCTGCATGCGCATCGCCCGGCGCCCGACTTCGCGGTCCTCGCCGGCGAGCACCAGCGCGCGCAGATGGGTCAACAGCACGAACACGTCGTCGGGCGCGGCGCTGGCGGCAGCGGCCAATGGCGCCAGCAGTTCGTGCGCGAGGCCTTCGCCGTGCGGATCACAGCGCAATGCCAGATCGGCGAACGCCGCCAACGGGCGCGGCTCGTCGCGCAGTGCGGCGATCGCCGCCGTGCGCACCTGCCGCGCCTTCGCCGGCGCCAGCAGCTTCGTGGCCTGGGTCGCATACAAGAGCCCGTGGGCGATGTCGTCGCGCGGGGCATGGCCGATCAGGCCCTCGAGCTGCTGCACGAGGTCCTTGGCCGTCATGTCGTCGAAGCCGACCAGTGTTTCGAGCCGCTGCGAGAACGCCATGCGTTCACGGTCGAACTGGTGCGTGCCCGCCAGCGTGTGCTCGATCGCGTCGACGAGCCCCGCGTCGGGGCGCCCGGCGAACGCCACCACGCCGCGGCGGTCGAGCACCAGCGTGTTCCAGACCACACTCTCCGGCCCGAGCCAGGTGGAACTGGTGGCGCCCGCGTCGTCGACGGCGACCCGGCAGCCGGCCCACAACTGCTCACAGTCGGCGCGATCCGTGGGCGGCTCCGCCAGCACCGCCACCACCACCAGCCCGCTCGGGCCGAAGCGCTGCTGCAGGCTGCGCGCGTAGTCGGCCTCGACGTGGAACGCTGCGGTCCGCCGCGTGCAGAACACGAACATCGTGCACGCCGGCGCCGCGTCGCCGCCGATGACGACGGGCTCCCCCAGCACCCAGGATCGCCACTTCGGCGCCGGGATCGATGCGCCGGGCAGGGTCTGCGCCGCGAGTGGCAGCGACACCAGGGCAATGGTCAGCAGGTGGCGGCAGAACATGGCGAAACGCATGAGAAGCTCACGGGGTCGGTGGCGGCAACGCCGCGCGGGCGCTGTCCGCCGATCATGGTAACGACGGGGCGACGCCGCTGCAGCGACGTCATCGTGGGGTGGCCGGCACCATCATGGGCCGCGCGGCCGCGAACAGGCCGCGCGCCTGCATGCGTTCGACGACACCGTCGACGACGCGCGACAGGCCGGTCGACAACCCGGCGACCGCGGCCTCCGGGCCGACGGTGCCGATCGGTTCGACGACGCGGAACTCGTCGTGGAACAGCAGCTCGCCGCGCTGCTCGAGCCACAGCTCGAGCGTCACGCGCGCCTCGGCGGCACCTTCGCCCCGGGCTTCGCCGAACTCGACGATGCGGCCGTGCAGGGTCCAGTTCTCGCTGCCGGAATCGGCGGCTCCCTTGACCAGGTCGCAGACGCGCGCGCGCGACAGGCCGAGCACCAGTGCATCCGTGACCAGCCGGTCGAGCGGTGCGATCCAGCGCTCCAACGGCCGCGGTTCGAGCAGCACGCCGTGCTGCACCAGCAGGCAATCGCTGTCGAGCGCCGTGCCGAGTTGCAGGTCCTGCACGCGCAGCACGCCGGCGCGGCCCGGATCGGGACTCTTGGCCACCGGCAGGTCGAGCCGGAAGTAGCGCTCGCGCGGCACCTCGACGCTGCTGCACGCGGCCAGCCCCAGCGCAATCGACAGGAACGCGGCACCGGGGAAGCTGCAGTTCATCGCTCTCCTCCCATCGGCGCCGCCTGACGCACGCCGAACAACAAGCTGTCGGGTGCCAGCTTCAGCTGGCGCGCCAGGCCGCGCACGTCTTCGAGCGCGGTGCGGAAATTCGCCAGCGCCGCCTGCGCGGGCCCACGCAGACCCGCCGCCAGCGACGTGGTCTCGCGCAACACCGCCGTCAGTTCCGGCGTCAGCTCGCCGAGCGCCCGCACCTGTGCCGACGCATCGCGCAACATCGCGGTCGCCGCCGGCGCGGTCTCGTCGGCCAGCCTGGCACTGAGGCGATGACAATCGTCGAGCAGCGCGGCGATGCGCACCTGGTTCTCCTCACCGAGCAGCCGCTCGGCACCGCGCAACACGCTGTCGATGCGGTCGAGCACCGCCGCGGCGCGGTCGACGACCTCCGGCACGCTCGCGGTCAGCGAGTGCATCGGGTCGTCCTTCGGCTGGATGAACGCACCGGGCTGCAGCGAGCGGCCCCCGGGCCCGTAGCCCTCCAGCTCGACGGTGACCTGGCCGGTGACCAGCAGCCGGTCCATGCGGGCCTGGGTGATGTCCTGGATGTTGGCGCGCGACGGATCGACGCGCAGCTCGACCAGCGTCTTGCCGTCCTGGAAGCGCATGTCCTTGACGACGCCGATCGGCACGCCCTGGAAGTTGACCTTGCTGCCGACCACCATGCCCTTCACGTTCTCGCGGAACAAGATGAAGTAGGCCGCGCGTTCGCCGTTGAGGCTGTTCTGCAGGATGAACGCCAGCAGCCCGACGAACAGGGCGCCGGTGCCGAGCGCGTAGAGGCCGAGCCGGAAGCGTCTGCCGCGACGGTGCATCATCAGACCTCCAGGTGGGCGATCACGTCCATGCCACGGCTGTCTTCGGCAGACAGGCGCCGCTCGATGAAGTCGCGAATGCGCGGGTCGCTGTGATTCCAGACCTGGTCGCGTTCGCCGAGCGCCGCGACGTGGCCCCCGAGCAGCACAACGATGCGGTCGGCGATCGTGTAGGCCGACGGCAGGTCGTGCGTGACGACGACCATGGTGATGCCGAACACCTTGTTCAGCTTCATGATCAGGTTGTCGACTTCCGCGGCAGTGATCGGGTCGAGGCCCGCCGACGGCTCGTCGAAGTAGACGATGTCGGGATCGAGCGCGATCGCGCGGGCGATCGCAGCGCGCTTGCGCATGCCGCCCGACAGCGAACTCGGCAGCAGCTCCGCCGCGTGCAGCAGGCCGACCATGTCGAGCTTCATGCGTGCGGTCTCGAGGATCACGGTCTCCGGCAGCTTCGTGTTCTCGCGCAGCGGCAGGGCCACGTTCTCGATCACGCTGAGGCTGCCGAGCAGGGCACCGCCCTGGAACGACAGCCCGGTGCGCAGGCGCAGGTGCTGCAGCAGTTCCGGGGACGCCGAATAGACGTCGTGGCCAGCCACCGACACCGAGCCCATGGTCGGCGGGAGCAGCCCGCAGAGGTTGCGCAGCAGCGTGGTCTTGCCGCAACCGGACGGCCCCATGATCACGAACACCTCGCCGCGGCGGATCGCCAGGTCGATGCCTTCGAGCACGGTGCGGTCGTCGAACACCGTCGACAGCGCGAGCGCCCGTACGAGGTCGTCGGTGCGGCGCTTGCTGGGCGACAGGATCGAGGCGAGGTCCATGGTTTCAGGCCAACATGCGTTGGCAGGTCACGAACACCGCGTCGACGACGATGATGACGAAGATGCCGAGCACGACGGCGTTGGTGGTTGCGCGGCCGACGCCTTCGCTGCCATCGCGCACGCGCAGCCCGAGCGCGCAGCCGACGACGCCGACCGCGGCCCCGAACGTGGCGCTCTTGGCCAGCGCGACCAGGAAGTCGGACAGCGACAGCGCCGTGCGCAGCTGTTCGCCGAACGCGTCCAGCTCGATGTCGGCAACGGACCACGCGAACAGCGCGCCGCCGCCGATCGCCGTCACGTCGAACACGATGGACAGCGTGATCGCACCGATCGCGCAGGCGACGACCTTGGGCGCCACCAGGAACGCCAACGGCCGGATGCCCATCTGCTCCAGCGCCGCGATCTCCTCGCTGGTGACCATGGCGCCGAGCTGCGCCGCGTTGCGACTGCCCGATCGCGCCGCCAGCACGATCGCCGTCATCAGCGGCCCGATCTCGGACAGCACCGAGACCCCCACCATGTCGGCAATGTAGATCTCCGCGCCCCATACGCGCAACTGCACGTAAGCCTGCATCGCCAGGATCAGCCCAAGCAGGAACGCGATCAGGGCGATGATCGGCAGCGCACCGGCGGCGCAGTGGTCGATCTCGATCGCGGTACGGTCCAGGCGCAGCGCTCGGCGGCGGAACGGACCCGTGACCAGTTCCTGCACCGTCTGCAGGCCGAGTCGCAGCACGGCGACCGCACCGTCGAGCATCGGTTCGACGAACATGCCGACCCGCGTGATCGCATCGGGGCGGACGACCACGGGATCGCTCTGCACCAGGCGCTGCACCGACACCAGCGAGAAGAAGTCGAGCATCGACTGGCTCAGACCGCGCAGCTTCAACTCGACGCCGGCCTCGGTGGCGCGACGCATGCCGCTGACAACACCGCCGAGCCCCGCCGAGTCGAACGCTTCGACGGCGCCGAGGTCGAGGGTGACCCGGGGGGGTCGCGCCTTCAGTTCGCGGTCGAGGTCCGCGACCAGCTGCCCCACCGTGGATCGATCCAGGGTGGCCGTCGCCGTGATGGTGGGATGACTCACTGGGGCTGCCTGTTGCCGGTCGTATCGGCCGTTCCGCGGCGCGGGCTTGACCGGCCCGAGCGCTGTTCCGGGCTTTCGTCCGCCGCCCTCAGAGGCCACAATGCGCCGCGGTCGCAACCCCTCTCTCGCGCGTCTCGTCCGCACGCGCCGGGCTACCGGTCCGCCGCGAGTCCAGGTCCGAACACTGCCCATGAAGCCAACGACCCTCCTGTGGTGCACCGCGATCGTCGCGGCCTGCGCCAGCATCCCCGCCCCCACGGCCGCCGAGAGCGCCCGCATCGACGCTGCACGCGAGCTGGTGGCGACGCGCCCGGCCGACGCACTCGCGATCACCGACCAGCTGCTGCAGGACAACCCGGACCTGCGGCCGGCACGGCTGGTCGCCGGCGAAGGTCTGCTGCGGCTCGCACAGCAGGGCGCCAGCAGTCGCAGCGGCCTCCTGCTCCAGGACGCCGTGCACGACTTCGAGCTCGGCCTGGCCGACCGGCCGCGCGGCGACGAACCGGCCGCGTGCGTGCTGCTGGCCGAGTGCCACTTCGAGCTGGGCGAGTTCGAGCGCTGCAGCGAGGTCGCGCTGCGCGCCGTCGAGGGCTTCCGGGCCGTGAACACGGCCGCCAGCCACCACGACGCCGCCGCCGCGCTGCTGCTGGCGGCGCGCGCCGACTACCGCCGCTTCGTCGTCGCGCGCCAGACCGACCTGGCGAACGGCGAGCGCGACCATCTCGGCCGGGTGCCGCCGAGCACGACGACCGCGCAGCTCGCGACCATCGCGGCGACGCGTTTCGACGCCGTGCGCGCGGAGTTCCCGGGCGACGCCGTGCCGCAGATCGCCGCGATCCACCAGTGGCTCGGCAACGGCGGCGGCGTGGTGCAGGAACTCGAGCGCGGCATCCACGACGCGCCGGATGCGACCGCGATCCACGATGCGTTCCTCAAGTGGTTCCTCGACAACGACCAGCACGCGGCGTTGACCGGCGCCTACGCACGACTGGTGCGGGAACAGCCGGGCGTGCCGATCCTGCGCTGGCACCAGGGGCGCGCACTCGCCGCCCATGCCGACCGCCTGCGCCGCGACGGCAACTTCCAGGCGGCCGCCGCAGCCTACGAGAAGGCGCGCGGTGCGTTCGGCGAGTACCTGGCGATGGTGCCGGCACACGCCGATACGAGCCACCAGTGGCTGGCGATCTGCGAGCTGTCGTTGGCGAGCACGGCGCTGCAGCTCGGCGACCTCGACGGCGCCGCCGCCCACCTGTTCGCCGCCGCCGATGTGTCGCCGCTGACGACGCGCTTCGAGGACGGGCAGCCACAACTCACCGACGGCTTCCGCCAGGACTTCACGCGTGTCGCCTTCGCGATCCATCGGCGGCTCGCCGAGAGCGGTGACGACGCGCTGCCGCGCTCGCTCGCGTTCAACGAACAGATCCTGCAGCGCTGCCCGGACCGCTGGGGCTTCGTCTACAACAACGCCGCGCTGGCAGCTCGCGACCTCGGCGTGCAGCGCGACAAGCAGGGCGACGCAGCCGCGGCGAAGGAGCTGTGGCAGCGCAGCTACGGCTACTACGAGAAGGCCGTCGCGCTGTCGCCAGACGACGCGCGCATCACCAACGACTGCGGCCTCTTGCTGATCTACCACCTGCACCGCGACTACGACCGCGCGCGCGCCCTGTTCGACCGCGCGATCGAACTCGGCACGGCCCAGCTCGAGGCGCTGCCGGGCAACGCGGACCAGGACGAACGCGAGCGCATCGAAGAGGCCGTCGGCGACGCGTACCAGAACATCGCCGTGCTGCTGCGCGAGCACCAGGGCGCTCCGTTCGCGACCTACAAGCCGTTCTGCGAACGGGCCGTGGGCTACTACCCGGGCCAGCGGCGCGAGGCCGCGGCATTGTTGCGCAGCGAGGGCGGCGCGGCGCTCAGCTCGACGGCGCGCGGCGCGGCAGGTCCCACGAACGCGACCCAGGGCGGCGGCGCCGAAGCGCTCGCCAAGATCGCGGCCGACGTCAAGGCCAAGGCCGATGCCCAGGACTTCGACGGCGCGCTGACGCTGCTCGACGGCATCGGCAAGCAGTGCCACGACCACGCGCCGTTCCAGCTGCTGCGCGGCGAGATGAACCTGAAGCTCGCGCGGCAGGCACGCGACAGCGGCCGCGCCCGGGTCGACTTCTTCTACCTGGACGCAGTGAACGCGCTGCAGCGTGCGGTCGAGCTCGACCCCGAGCCCGCGGCACCACGCCAGCTGTTGGCCGAGGCGACGTTCGAGTCCGGCGACACGGCCGGTGCAGCGAAGATCGCTTCCGCGCTGCTGCTGCACCTGCAGTCGCAGGGCGGCGGCACGCCGGAGCAGGTGCTGGCAGCTCACACCGTGCGCGCCAACGCCGCGGCGCGCGCCTACGCGACCGCGAAGTCCGAGCAGCGCGACGATGCGGAGCTGCTGGACGCGGCACGCACCTCGCTGCGGCTGCTCGAAGCGAAGGACAAACTGACGCCGGAGCTGCGCTCGCTCTGGTCGGTCACCGAACAGTGGGCCGCCGCCCCCGCCGAAGCCGTGAACGTGTTCCTGCGCGCGCTGCAGCAGCACCCCGACGACCAGAGCCTGCTCGGCGCGGCGGTCGACACCGCGGCGGCGCAGAAGCAGCTGCCGCTGGCGGTCGAGGCGCTCGCCAACCGCAGCGACGCCACCGGTCTGTGGTACCTGGGCCGCGCCCGCTTCCTGCTGGCCGACACCGAACGCAACGCCGGCCGCCCCGACCAGGCGCAGCAACTGCTCGACCAAGCGCGCACCGCGTTCGCGGCGTCGATGCAGAAGAACACCGACTACCGCGACAGCTGCGAACAATGGCTCGCGATGTGCCTCGGCAAGAAGGGCACGATCGCGTTCCACGGTGACGACGACCAGAACGCCGAGGTATGGCTGTTGGAGTCGATGCGGCTGCGTCCGGATCGCATCCTCGAGGACCTCGGCGGCGGCGAGACGACCAAGCGTTCGTTGCTGTTCCTGGTCGACCGGTTCCTGAAACGCAAGGACCTGGCCAAGGTCGAAGCGATCAGCCGGGCTGCCGCCGATGCCGCCAACGGCGACGTCGACCTGCTGAACAACGCCGGCCTGTTCGCGCGCGACCAGGGTGTCGCCCTCGCCCGCGCGGGCAAGCGCAAGGACGCGGCGGAGATGTTCGAGCAGAGCTACAAGGCCTACCGTCGCGCCCTGCAGGTCGAGCCGGCGAACGTGCGGCTGCGCAACGACTGCGCGCTGATCGCCATCCACCATCTCGAGCGCGACTGGGAACAGAGCCGCCAGCTGCTCGACGGCGCGATCGCCGATGGCGAGGCGCGCCTGCGCGACGACCCGCCCGCCAATGCCGACGAACGCCAGCAGCTCGACGAAGCCGTCGGCGATTGTTACGAGAACCTCGCGCTCTGGCATCTGAAGCACAGCAAGGACGCGGCGGCGGCGAAGGCCGCCGCAGAGGCCAGCATGCGGCACGATCCGGGCGAGCAACGCCCCGGTGCCCGGAGCCACCTGCAGGCGGCGGAACGACTGCAGCGGAGCAAGTGACGTGCGCACGCTCACCTGCCTGCTGTGGTTGTGCACGACCGGCCTCGGCGCCGCCTGCCAGGCGCAGGAACCAACACCCGCACCGTCGCCGGCACCCGCCGCGCAGGAACCGACGGTGCGCGACCGCGCGTTCACCTACGAGCGGCAGGGGCGCTTCGGCGAAGCCGCCGACGCGTTCCTCGCCCTGACCCGCGCCGAGCCGCTGCGCGCCGACTGGTTCGTCGCCGCCGGGCGTTGCCTCGGCCGCAGCGGCCGCTTCGCCGAGGCGATCGACCTGCTCGAAGGCGCGCGCAAGACGTTCCGCGGCTCGATCGAGGTCGACACCACGCTGGCGAAGACCTTCCTGCTGCAGGCCGAGTCACCGAACACGATCTCCCCGGAGATCCAGTGGACCGACGCCAGAGACCTCGCCGAACAGGTGCTGAAGGTCGCGCCCGACGACGAGGACAGCCGGCTGATCCTGGCGCAGGCGTGCTACCTGCTCGGCGCCTGGGAGCGGGCCGTCAAGGAGGCCGAAGAAGCCGTGCGCCGGCACCCGCAGCGGCCCGGCGCGCACATCCTGCTCGGGCGCATCGCCACCGATCGTTTCACCGCGCTGCTGCAACAGCACGCCGAACAGAAGCCCGAGGGCCAGGCCGCTGCCGACCTCGTGGCGGCGATCGACGTGCAGCGCCAGCTCGCGCGCCGTTCGTTCCAGCGCGCAGCCGAACTCGACCCAGAGCGGGTGCACCCGCACCTGGCGCTCGCGCACCTGGCGCTGCTCGACCGGCGCACGGACGAGGCAATCCGGCACCTCGTCGACGCCCTGGTGCTCGATCCGGATGGACCGATCGACCACGGCCTGTTCGACCGGGAACTGGACTGGCAGCGCCGGGCCGCGACCTACGCCGAAGCGCGGCGCCGTTACGACGCCACCGCCGACGCCGAGCCCGCGAAGCGTGCCACACTGCGCTGGTACGAAGGACGCGCGCTGTTCGAAGGCACGCAGTGGGCCGCGGCCCGCGACTGCTTCACCGCCGCACTCGCCGAGAACCCCGCCGCGACCAACAGCCTCTACTACCTCGCCCTCTGCCACTATCGGCTCGGCGACCACGACGCCGCGGCCCGGGACGCCGCGACCTACGCCGGTCTCGATGCGGTCGCCTTCGCCGACGTCGTGCGTGGCATGCCCGGTGATCGCCGCGGCGAAGTCGGCGCAATCGTGCAGTTCCTCGCCGACCGCGCGTACCGCAAGGGCGACATCACGGCCAGTCGCGACCTCAACCACGTGATCGCCTGCCTCGCCGACTCGGCCGACGCCTGGAACAACCACGCGTTCCTGTGCCGCGAGACCGGCCAGTTCGAGGCGGCACTGGCGTCGTACCAGCACGCGCTCGAGAAGGAGCCCGACTCGCCGCAGTTGCTGAACGACACCGGTGTCGTGCTGCAGTACCACCTGCCGACGCCGGCGAACCTGCAGAAGGCACGCAGCCTGTACGAGCGCGCGGTCCAGCTCGCCGACAAGGTGCTGGCCGACGCACAGGTGAACGACACGCTGCAGAAACGCGCGAAACAGGCGAAGGCCGACGCGCAGCTGAACCTCGCCGCGCTGGCGAAATGACTACTCCGGCAGCAGCCGGCGGCCGAGGTTGCCGTAGTCGCGATACGGCGTGACATCCGGCGGCCCGGCCGCATAGCGCCAGACCAGCGCCCGCGGGTCACCGGCCGGCACGGCCAGCAGCGAACTCGACACCGTGCCGTAGCCACAGCCGCGCTTGCAGATTGCGTGCTGGCCAGGACCGCCGCGGTCCTGCAGCACGCTCGCCAGCAGGTCCAGCCGCCGCGACAGCGTGAGCGCCGGCTGCAGCGCCGGCTGCAGGCCGCGCGGCGACAGCTCGCCGGGGGCGTGTTCGTTGGTCAGCACCAGCACGGGCGACGTCCATTCGCTCACTGCCAGACCGGCCTGGGTATTGCGCAGTACGACCGTGCGCCAGGCGTCGGCGAGCACCAGCTGGAAGCCGGAGTGCGGCTGCTCGGCCAGGCGGGCGCGCACGGCATCGACGGCGGCAGCCAACGTCGGCTGGTCGAGCGCCAGGTGTGGCAGGTGACCGCGCGATGGTGACTCGGGCACCGGCGGCACCGAGGCGAGGTTGGTGATGCCGGCGAAGCGACCGTGTCGGTCGATCGCCAACCAGGTGCCGCCGGCGCGACGGTCGCGCGGGGACAGCACGAGAGTGTGTTCCCCCACCCACAAGCCGGGCGGGGCCGCGGGGCGGTCCGTACGTTCGTCGCGGTTGCCGCCGATGACGAGCGGGTGCTCGGGGTGAAGGCCGCGGAGGACGATCAGGATGCACATCGGCGGTGGCGGATCATATCCCGGTCACAAGGCCGCGCCGCGCCGCGTCGACAGGCGTCGCAGCAGCAACATGCCGACGCCAGCCGCGAAGCACAACACGCCGGCGGCGACGAACGGGCGGCGGTAGTTCGCGGGTTCGCCGCCGCCGCTGACGGCGAACCAGGCGCCGAGCATCGGCCCGAGCGCGAAGCCGAGCTGCATGCAGCTCTGCACCATCGAGAACGCCAGCGTGCGGTGCTCGTCGTCGACACGCTTGCTGGCGGCGGCATAAGCGAGTGCCATCGAGCCGGCCATCACGCTGGCTGCGATCGCTCGCAGCACCAGGAACTGGTCGATCGTCGCCACCGCCGCGGTCGCGACCAGCAGCCCCGACAAGACGATGCCGAGCGCCGCCAGGCAGCGCAGCGGGCCGAACCGGTCGGCGAGCCGCCCCCACGAGGTGGTGAACAGCATCTGCGCCACCGCCAGCACCGCGAACGCAATGCCCGCGGTGAGGTCGATCGCCAGTTCCGGCGTCGCCTGCACGACCGCCAGCCAGCTCGGCGCACCCAGCTCGCGCACGAACAGGACCACGAATGGTTCCAGCATGTTCTGCCCGAGCCGCAGTACCAGCACCAGCAGCAGCAGCCACGCGAAGACGCGGTTCGCCATCACTTGCCGGCTGGACAGCAGGAACTCGCGCAGGAACGTCGGCCGGGGCTGGGCCACGCGCGTCTCGTTGGCACGCAGCCGCAACCAGAGTGCGCTCAACGCCGACAGCGCGCTGGTGATCCAGAACAGCGACTCACGCCCCGCGACGTGGGTGGCGAGGGCCCCGACGAACGGACCGAACAACGAACCCGCCGCCATCGCCACCTGCAGGCGCGCGATCAACAGCCCGTGCTCGGCCCGCGGCGCCTCGGCCGAAGCCAACGCCATCGCCGGCGCCACGTAGCCGGCGAACATGCCCTGGATCGCGCGCATGCACAGCAGCAGGACCGGCGTCGGCGCCAACGGCATCAGCGCCGTGGTGGCGGCGATCGCGAGGTTGGCGCGGATCGCCATCGGCTTCTTGCCGATGCGGTCGCCGAGCCCGCCCCACAGCGGCCCGGCGAACGCCGCACACAAGGGGGCGACGCCATAGATGATGCCGACCCAGAACGCCAGCTCCGCCGGGTCGTCGATGCCGAAGCGCTCCTGCACGTAGAGCGCCAGCACCGGCAGGAAGGCCATCAGGCCCATCGAGGTGGCGAACAGGCTCGGCCACACAGCATGGAAGTTTCGCCGGCCGGATTCCAAGGGCGGACCTTCTACCCGATCCCTGCGCCCGCGACCAACGCGCCGGGTCCGACCGGAATCCGCCCGATAGTTGGTGGTGCCATGCCATGGATGCATGTGGATCGAACGGTGTGCCCTGGTGTGGATGTTCGTGCTCGCCGGCAGCCCAGCGGCACAGGAGATGGGACCGCTGCGGATCGAGGGCGCGGTCGCGGTGTTCGCGCAGCGGTTCGCCGACTGCCAGCGCAGCGTGTCGACGACGACGACGACGACGACGCACGGCGAGGACCGCGCCCACGCGTTGCTCGGCTGCCTGCGGCTCGGGCGAATCGACGCAGCGCGGGATCGGCTCGACGAGGACCCGCCTGATGGCGCGGCCATCTGCTGGGCCGTGATCGCGCACCACTGGTACCTGCACGCCAGCGGTGACACGGCGACGGTGCAGGTCCACCTGCCGAAGCTGTGCGCGGCCCTCGACAGGGTGGGCGCAGCGAGCGAACCGGCGGCCACGTTCGAGGCCGCCGCGCTGCTGCCACACGCGTGGTTCTGCCTCGGCGACCTGCTCGACACCTGCGCTGAGGCCGGTAGTGGCAGCGCGAGTTCCCGCCGCGGCCTCGACCTCTGGCTCGAACTCGAACGGCAGGTCTGGCAGCCAGGGCGCGGTCACTTCCGCCCGCACCCCACGCGCGGCGAAGTCCTGCTGCCGGAGCCGCCCGACGCGACCGTGCTGGCACCGGCCGCCGCCGGTCTGCTGATCGCGAGCACGGACCACATGGAACGACACCTGCGGACGTCGTTGCAGACCCTGCTGCGGCGACCACCGACAGACCTGCGCGCGGCGACCCGGCTGTTGTGTGGCGCCGCCCAACTCGGCAACGACGATCTGCTGGTCCTCGCCTGGCAGGCACTGCTGGCGATCGACGACGGAGGCGCGAAGTCCGCCGGCGAGGCCGGCAGGCAGCTCGACGCAATGTTGTTCGCCATCACGGGCCTGCGGCTCGCCACCGGCGCCGGCGTCGACCCACGGTGCGTGCGCTGGCGCCCCTGGCTGCCACCGGGCGCCGACCACCTGGTCCTGCACAATCTGGCCGCTGACGGAGCGCGCTTCGATCTCGACCTGACCACCCGCCATGGCGAACTGCAGCCCGACGAGCGAGACGAAGGCGCGCTGTCCGGCACACGCGTCGGGCGTCGGCTGCGCGTGCAACTGACACTCGTCGCGGCCGCGACCGGATCACATCGCACGATCCTGTTGGCGGGCCGCGGCGTTCAGTACATCGCGCACCTTCGTGCCGGCGACCGC
>JBGARS010000108.1:0-15909 GCA_044230075.1 Planctomycetota bacterium
ACGCGAATCCGGTGCCGCTCGACGCGCTGATCTCGGACGACGTGGACGGTGACGGCGCGGCCGACTGGCAGAACGCCGAGCCCGCCGAGACCGAGACCGAGTTCAAGCTGCTGCAGACGAACACCGCCGGCAACGGCGTCAAGGATGAGCTGCAGGGTGCCGCCGACGAGGTGCAGCGCGAGTGTGTGCTGCGCTGGTGCGGCGACGGCGCCGAGGCCGGCAAGCGTGGCCTCGGCAAGGTCGCCGCGGCGATGGAGGACGAGCGGCTGGTGTTCGAGCGCCTGGCCGGGCTGCCGCGCAAGCTGCAGGACCTGCTCGAGATCTTCCTCGCCGACGGTGGCTCGGTGCGCTCGGTGCAGGACCTGTTCGGCGAGTTCGGCCGCAACTTCCGCAGCCGGTTCGACCTCGAGGCGTCGCTGGCGGCGCTGCACCGCGAGGCGTTCGTCTGGGTCGTGCAAGATCGCCGCTGGGCATCGTTCGACAGTCCGTGCTGGGCGGTGCCGCGGGAGCTGGTCGAATGTGTGCAGGTGTCGCGGCGCCGGCGCCAGCGCCAGCTGCAGGACATGCTGACGCTGCAGGGCTTCCTCGACGCGCGCTACTTCCGCGAACGGGCCGCGAGCGGCAACGGCAAGGACGGCAACGGCAAGCCGGGCACGGGCAAGGACGGGAACGGCAAGGACCGGGCCGCCGACCACGCGCGCAAGATCTACAAGCTCTACTCGCTCGAGAGCTCGATGACGCAGCGCCTGTCGCGGTTGCCGAAGCCGGTCGCCGCGCTGGTCGAGGTCGCACTGCAGCGGCACGGCGGCATCGCGCCGCTCGAAGACCTGCTGGGGGACCAGGACGGCGAGGATCCGATCGACCTCGGCTTCGTCGGCAAGAGCCTCGAGGAGGCGATGGTCGGCACGACGGGCACGCTGGAACTCGCCCGCATCGGCATCCGGCCGGCCGAGAACGCGGTGGTCGTGTTCCACGAGGTCGCGCTGCACGCGATCCGTCGCCGCGGCGAACAGTGCCCTCCGGCCGTCGACGAGGAGCTGTCGTGCGGCGGCGACATGGCGACCAACGTCGGCCGCTTCCTGCGCGAGCTGCAGCAGAGCAAGGTGATGTTCACGGCCGACGGCGAGCTGTTCAAGGCGTCGCAGAAGCGCATCGCCGGCCTGCTGCTGCCGGTGCCGGGGGGCCTGCTCGGCGAGGAGCCGCTGCTCGAGCTGATCTACCGCTTCTGCCTGCACCGCCGGCTGATCGACCGCCGCGGCGAACGTTCGCTGCGGCCGACGCCCAGCGGACTCGAGTTCGACCGCGCGGCGCTGCAGGAACAGACCAAGATGCTGCTGGCGCACTTCGTCGAGGACCGCGCGCTGCCGGGCGAGCCGTTCCACCAGACGCGCATGCGGCGCGTGCTGCTGCGGCTGCTGCGCCGCGCCACGCCGATGCAGTGGCAGGACGTGTCGATCCTGCCGTTCCTGGCCCGCAATGCCTATCTGTCACAGATCGACCTGCCGCCGACCGAGGAGTTCTTCGCGGCGCGGTTCCAGGGTGGCAGCTACACGCCGAGCGAGACGCTGCAGCAGATGTGCTGGAACCTGCTGGTCTGGGTCAAGAAGCGCCTGTTCCCGCTCGGCATCGTCGACGTCGGCATGCACGCGGGCCGCATCACGGCGCTGCGCCTGTCGCAGGTCGGCGCCGAGCTGCTCGACGCCGATCCGGCCGGCAAGGTCGGTGGCACGCGCTGTTCGGTGATCGTGCAGGCCGACTACGAGATCCTGGTGTTCCCCGGCGACGACGTGCACGAGGTCGTGCACCTGTTCGATCGCTTCGCCCGCCGGACCAAGAGCGACCACGTGCACCAGTTCAAACTGGAGCAGGACACGGTCACCGCGGGCATCGCCGATGGGCTGCCCGGTTGCCAGATCCTGCAGGAACTGACCGACCGTGCGCGGGTGCCGATTCCGCAGAACGTGCTCTACAGCCTCGAGGAGTGGACGCGCCGGCCGGCGCCGTGAAACCGTTGCCAAGGCCGTCAGAAGACGGCGAAGGATCTTCTCCAAACCCGGCGCCCGACGGACGATGCAAGGCGTCCGTGCCGGTGCCCGACAGCCCCCGTATGCAGAGTCCTCGTCTCGAAGCAGCCCCCCAGATCCTGATCCTCGGTGCCGGACCGGCCGGGCTCGCCTGTGCGATGGAACTCGCCCGCAAGGGCATCCGCAGCACGATCGTCGAGCGCGACGAGCAGGTCGGCGGCCTCGCCAAGACCCTGCGCATCACCGAGGGCGACCAGGTCTTCCTCACCGACATCGGGCCGCACCGGTTCTTCTCGAAGAACAAGTACCTCTACGACTTCATCGAGGACCTGCTGCACGAGCAGTGGCGCAAGGTGCCGCGCCTGACGCGGCAATTCATCGACGGCAAGTTCTTCGACTACCCGGTGAACGTGCCGCAGGTGGTGAAGAACCTCGGCTTGTGGAAGAGCTGTCGCATCGGCGTCGACTACCTGGTCGCGCGGCTGGTCTACGGGCTGTTCCGCAAGCCGATGCGCACGTTCGAGGACTACGTGGTCGCGAACTTCGGCCGCACGCTCGCCGAGTTCTCGATGATCAACTACTCGGAGAAGATCTGGGGCATCCCGGTCGCCTCCATCCACCCCGACTGGGCGAAGCAGCGCATCAGCGGCCTCAACCTCTGGAGCGTGTTCAAGAACGCGGTCGGGCTCGGCGGCAAGCGCGGCAACAAGAAGGGTGGTGGCGGCTCGCCGAAGTCGCTGGTCGACGAGTTCTACTACCCGCAGTTCGGCACTGGCCGCATCTACGAGGAGATCGGCAAGCACCTGGTCGCCGACGGCAGCACGATCACCACCGGCAGCGAGCCGATCGCGGTGCGCCACGACGGCACGCGCATCACCGAGGTCGACGTCAAGACCAAGGACGGCGTGCAGACGCTGCGGCCCGAACGCGTCGTCGAGTCGGTGCCGATCACGGCCTTCCTCGAGCTGCTCGATCCGCCGCCGCCGCCGCCGGTGTTGCAGGCCGCCAGGTCGCTGAAGTGGCGCGCGCAGGTCTACCTGTTCCTGACACTCGACAAGGAACAGGTCACCAAGGACAACTGGATCTACTTCCCGAGCAAGGACATCCCGTTCGGCCGCACGAGCGAGATGAAGAACTTCAGCAGCGACATGTGCCCGCCGGGCAAGACGTCGTTCTTCGTCGAGTTCTTCGCGTTCGAGACCGACCCGATCTGGTCGATGACGAAGGAGCAGGTGCTCGACCTCGTGCTGCCCTACTTCGAGTCGTGGGGGTTCTTCACCCGGAAGGACGTGCGCAACTGCTACCTGATGAAGCGGCCGCACGTGTACCCGGTCTACGACAGCACCTACCGGCAGCACCTCGACGTGATCAAGCACTGGCTCGACCAGCTCGAGAACCTGATCTACGTCGGCCGGCCCGGGCGCTTCAAGTACACCAACCAGGACCACAGCCTCGAGATGGGCATCGTCGCCAGCCGCATCATCCTCGAGGGGCGCAAGTACGACATGGAGCCGATCGGCTCCGAGAACGAGTACTTCGAGAAGGGTGTGATCTACGAGAAACGGATTTGACCGGAGCCCGGCTCGGCTGTCAGCGGAGCGATCGGGGCGCATCGGTGGCGTCTGGTGGGGGGCTGGTCACGGGGCGGGGCCGACGGCTACCCTTCCTGACCTTGGCTGCACCCGGGAAAAGGTGCGGCGCTGACCACGTCTCGGAGGACCCTCCCATGGTTGCGAGTACAGGTCGAATGGAAGCCGCGTCGAAGGCTCTCTCTCTCTCTCTCTCTCTCTCTCTCTCTCTCTCTCTCTGTCTCCCTGCTCGCGCTGAGTTGTGACGCGCATGCCCAGCAAGGTGTCTGGGCGGCTGCGTTCGATCACGAGTACAGCGGGGCGAACGCCACGCCCTACCTGTTCCCCGGCAGCAGCCTCGCGGGAACCACCTGGGAGTACCAGCCTGGAGGTCCGTTCGGTTGGGGGGAGTGGATCATCTCGGGGCAACCGCTCGCGACCGGCAAGTTCAACGCGATCCACATGTCGCTGATCCCGAAGGGTCCCTACCGCGGTCACGTGCTGGTCTGGAACCGCTACCCGGTCTACGTCGATGTGGGGCCGACGTACTCGCAAGGCACCGGCAGCGGCCAATACTGGGCGTGCCAGGCTTGGTCGATCGTGAACCCGGACCCGAATGCGCCAGCTCCGCGCTTCCGCAACTTCCTGTTGCCGATGACGCCAGCTGGCAACACGCAGCCTTCGCTCGGGGTGCAGGTTGCTGGCGCGACGGTGTTCTGCTCGGGGCACGCATGGTCGCCGGCGGGCGAGTTGGTGGTCGCTGGAGGCGACGAGTTCCTTTGGGTGCCGGGTGTGGGTCTCACTGAGGCCGTCGGCGCGAAGTGGTTGTTCCTGTTCGATCCGTCCCGCCTGTCGGCACCGTTCCCGGTGGGGACCCCGACAGGCCCTCTGTACCCGGGTGAGTTCGGGGCGTGGCTTCGGGCACCGGGCCCCCAGGCGAACACGTACCTCGAACTCGCCGTTGATCGCTACTACCCGACGGTGATGCTGACGCATCGACTAAGCCGACTCGGCGGTGTCGTCGAGACCATGATCGTGGCGGGCGGCAGTGTGCCAACCGCGGCCATCACGGTCCCCGGTCCTGGCGGCGACGACCCGCAGAACACCTACGAGTCGTACATCGTGCGCGCCAGCAGTTCGACCCAGGCGTTCCTGCAGCAGGACCTGCTCGCTGGCATGACGCAGCCCCTCTATCGCGGTCCGGGCACTACGGCGATCCAGGGTTTGGACTGGTTCCTCGAGTACCCGCGTACGCACCTGCTCAGCGATGGCTTCATCTTCCTGTCGGGCTTTGTGCCCAACGGCGTGCGCTGGAACCCCGAGACTCCGTATGCGGCGACCGCATCGTTGCCGCTGCCGGCCGGGGCATTCGACTACCAGACCGGACCCGGCTCGTCCTCCACGGTCTGGGGACAGCGGCGGGACTATGGCTCGACGTTGTTTCTGGCGCGGTACGACGCCCTGGTGGACGTCGTGCTTCGGCTCGGCGGCGACGACAGCGGTGTGGTGACGCCGAGTTCCGAGATCTGCTTCGCGACGCAGCCGGGCGCGAGTTGGAATTCGCTTGGCGACGTCACCGGGCTGACGGCCGGCAGGACCCACAGCAATGCGCTGGCGTTGCCCGACGGGTCGATCTTGGTCGTAGGTGGCAACGAAGTCCCCGGTCCGGCCGAGGAGGTCGTGTCGCGATATTCGCCGGGGTCGGGTTGGGTCGGTGTGGGCCAGACGCCGACCCTACGTCCGTACCATGCAACCATGGTGCAGCTGCCCAACGGCAGCGTGCTGATCGGCGGTGGTGATGGTCGCTTCGACACGTCGACCGGGCTGTCGCCGCACGACTACGACGTCTTCGAGCCGGCGTACATGCAGGCTCCGGGGCGGCCACACAGCACCACGATCACCAACGCGGTGCAGGATGCCGAAGGCACCTTCCTGCTTGCACCGAACCAGACCGGCCTCCACTTGACGGCCAAGGTCAGTGGCATGGCGTCGCTGGTGCGCATCGTGCTGACGGCACCCGGATCGGTGACCCACCACAGCGACATGTCGGCGCGCTACATCGAGCTCTCCAGTACGTCGGTCAAGGCAGGCGCACGATCGTTCGACGTGCCGGCCGAGACGGTGGCGCCGCGCGGCTACTACCTGCTGTGGGCCGTCGACAACGGTGGCCTGCCGGCGGAAGCGATCTGGGTGAGGATCCAGTGATCCGCTTGGTGGCCGTCCTCGCAGTGGGCTTCCTGACCGCGCCGGGGCGCGGTCAGGAACTGCTGTGGGAAGTGCACTCGGTGTCGGGGGTGCAGCACGGTGGTTGCTACCCGGAGTTCGGTGACTACGACGGCGACGGTTGTGCCGACCTGCTGGTCGGAGCCAAGGACTATCGACTGCCGTATCCGCTGGATCTGGTGCGGGTGTTCTCAGGCCGAACGGGCGTCTTGCTCGACGAGATGCTGCACCCCTATGGCCTCGGCCAGTTCGGCGAGATCGGTGACTTCGATGGCGACGGACGCCCCGACGTGCTCGTCAGCGGTCCGGCTGGGTCCGGGCTCATAGAAGTGTGGTCGATCGCGACGAAGTCACGCCTGCTGAGCTTTCCGATCTTCGTGTTGTCAGGACCCTACGGTACGCGCATCCACTCTCTTGATTGCACCGGCGATGGATTGCTCGATCTGGTCTATAGCGCTCCTAACGCGACGCTGTACGTGCACGACCACTCCGGCGCGGTGCTCTACACGATCCCTGCGCTCTCGCTCGGCTTCGTCCCGACCGACATCGCCGCCGTCGGCGACCTCGATGGGGATGGCTGCAACGACTTCGTCGTCGGTGCTGCCGAGTGGTGGAGCGGCCAGGCACTGGGCGCCGTGATCCTGTTCTCGGGCCGGACCGGGACGCCGCTGCGCATCCACTGGGGCCCGCAGCCGTCCGACTTCCTGAATCGCGAAGTGCGAGCAGCCGGCGATGTCGACGGCGACGGCGTCATGGACTACGCGGCTGGCAACTACGGCGGCACCCGTGGCTTGGTGGTGATCTGGTCGGGGGCCAACGGCAGCGTCCTGCGCCAGTGGGTGGACAGCGACCCGCGGTACCTCGTCGGCCTCTTCCTGGCCGGGGTCGACATCGACCTCGACGGCCGGCCCGATGTGCTCGACATGGCGGGTGGCTACCCCAATGTCCCGGGCCAGCCGTCACTACAAGGCCGCGTGCGAATGCTGTCGTCGCGTGATGGCCAGGACCTCCTACACGTCGCCTCGACGCAGTGGACGACCATCTTCGCCGAGACCTACGCGAACCTCGGCGTGCAACCGGGCAACCCCTATCCAGTGTTTGCGGTGGTCGATGACCCGGTCGTGCCGCCCTACAACAACTGGCGGCGCATCCGCGTCTACCGCTGTTCGCCCCCTGGCACGCACTTCGTCGGTGCTGGCTGCAGCAGTAGCGGCACGATTCCGACGATCGGCATCCGCCGTGTCGATGGCACCCCGAGCGACCACAGCCGCCTCGTGCTCGGCAGCGCGCCGGCGAATGCGTTCGCGGTCTGCGTCGCAGCACCGACGTCGCTCGCGCTCGGTGCGCCGGTGCCGCTCGACTTCCTCGGCCTGTCGGGCTGCGACCTGCTGGTGGCGCCGGCGATCCTCGAGTTGCGCCTCACCGGCTCTGCTGGCATGGACCGCGGCTACGCGGCGTTCGACTTCCCGGGGACCATGGCGGCCACCGGCGGCGTCGAGTTCGCGGCGCAGTGGGTCGTGCTCGATCCGGCCACGCTGCAGTTCGCGACCACCGAGCGCTACGAGTTCCGCGTGCAATAGACCGTTCCGCGGCCGTGGGGTGGAGCTTCACGGCCGGCCGGGGTAACTGTGTGCTCGCCCATGCACGCCGTTCCCCGTCGCCTCGATCCGAACCTGCTGCGCCTCGTCGTCATCACCGACGGGCACGGCGACCTGGTGCGCCTGGAACAGCTGGTGGCCGCCGCGCTCGACGGCGGCGCACGCTGTGTGCAGGTGCGCGAGCCGCACTGGTCGGCGCGCATGCTGATGAAGGGCTGCGAACGGCTGCTGCCGCTGCTCGAAGCCGTGCAGGGTCTCTTGCTGGTCAACGACCGGCTCGACGTCGCCGCGGCGCGTCTGGCGCACGGCACGCAGATCGGCCACAAGTCGCTGCCGCCGGCGGTGGCGCGCGACGTGGTCGGGGTGCGGTCGCTGCTCGGGTTCTCGGCGCACGATGCGCGGGAACTCGACGAGGCCGCGACTGCCTGCGACTTCGCATTGTTGTCGCCGGTGTGGGCGACGACCAGCAAGCCGGGCCTGCCGCACCTCGGCGTCGCCCGCGCGGCGCAGCTGACCGCAACCGCGAAGCTGCCGCTGGTCTGGCTCGGTGGCATCGGCGTGCAGCAGGTGGCGCAGATCGCCGCGCTCGATCCGCCGTGCCGACCGGTCGGCATCGCCGTGCGCAGTGCCGTGATGTCGGCCGACGATCCCGCCGCGGCCGCGCGTTCGTTGCTGGCCGCGCTGGCGGGCGCCGTGCTGCGGGACGAGGCCAGAGGCGGTGCGAACTAACCGAACCGGCCCGAGACGTAGTCTTCGGTCTCGCCGGCGAGCGGCTTGGTGAAGATCGTCTCGGTCGGGCCGTACTCGATCAGCCGACCGAGGTACAGGAACGCCGTGTAGTCGCTGCAGCGCGAGGCCTGGTGCATGTTGTGGGTGACGATCATCACCGAGTAGCTGCCCTTCAGCTGCCAGATCAGGTCCTCGATCTTGCCGGTGGCGATCGGATCGAGCGCCGAGCACGGCTCGTCCATCAGCAGCACCTCGGGTTCGGCCGCGATCGCGCGCGCGATGCAGAGGCGCTGCTGCTGGCCGCCGGAGAGGCGCAGCGCCGACTCGCGCAGGCGATCCTTGACCTCGTCCCAGAGCGCCGCGCCGCGCAGGCTGCGTTCGCAGACCTCGTCGAGCACGCGCCGGTCGCGCACGCCGTCGATGCGCAGCGCGTAGACGACGTTCTCGTAGATGCTCATCGGGAACGGGTTCGACTTCTGGAACACCATGCCCATGCGCTTGCGCAGCTCGATCACGTCGGTGCGCGGGCCGTAGATCGAGTCGCCGTTCAGCTTCATGTCGCCGGCGATGTGCACGCCGTCGATCAGGTCGTTGAGGCGGTTCACCGAGCGCAGCAGCGTCGACTTGCCGCAGCCGGACGGCCCGATCAGCGCCGTGACCTTGCCGCGCGGGACCAGCAGGTTGATGTCGTGCAGCGCCTTCGACGTGCCGTAGTGCAGGCTGAAGTTCTCGATGCCGAGCACCGGCTCCTCGTGCGCGACCTGGTCGTGGATCCGGGATTCGACGCGTTCGCCACGCGCGATCTGGGCCAGCACGCCGGTGTGGCCGGTGCGTTCGGCAGTTGCGGTGGTGGCGCCGAGTCGCTGCGGGCGTGGAGTTGGCTGCATCGTCGAAGCTCGGGACTGGTGGAGTTTCTGCGGCTCGGCCATGGGGTCGGTTGGGCAGTGGGGCGGTGTCAGAACTGAGCGGCCACGAAGCGGCGCCGCAAGCGGCTGCGCAGCCAGACGGCCGTGAGGTTCAGGGTGGCGATGATCGCGATCAGCAGCAGCGTGGTGGTGAACACCATCGGCTTGGCGGCTTCGCTGTTCTGGCTCTGGAAGCCGAGGTCGTAGATGTGGAAGCCGAGGTGCATGAAGCTGCGGGAAGGGTGCAGGTAGGGGGCTTCGCCGTCGAGCGGCAACTCCGGCACCCACTTGGCGGCGCCGACCAGCATCAGCGGGGCTACCTCGCCGGCGCCGCGCGCGATCGCCAGGATCGCGCCGGTCAGGATGCCCGGCATCGCGCGCGGCAGCACGATGCGACGGATCGTCTGCCACTTGCTCGCGCCGCACGCGTAGCTGCCTTCCCGCATCGAGCCAGGCACCGCGGCGAGCGCTTCCTCGGTGGCGACGATGACCACCGGCAGCGTCAACAGCGCCAGCGTCAACGATGCCCAGACCAGTGCGGCCTTGCCGAACGTCGGGTTGGGCAGGCGTTCGGGGTAGAACAGCGAATCGATCGAGCCGCCGGTCAGGTAGCAGAAGAAGCCGAGCCCGAACACGCCGAAGACGATGCTCGGCACGCCGGCCAGGTTGTTGACCGCGACGCGTACGGCGCTGATCACGAGGCCGGCCCTGGCGTACTCGCGGATGTAGAGCGCCGCGAGCACGCCGAGCGGCACCACCAGCAGGGACATGATCAGCGTCATCAGCACGGTGCCGAAGATCGCCGGCCAGACACCACCTTCCTGGTTCGACTCGCGCGGCTCCGCGGTCAGGAACTCGAGCCAGCGGTCCCAGAACACCGCCAGCTTGCCGGTCAACGACAACTGGTTGGCCGGGTAGAGGCGCACGATGTCGGCGAGGTACAGGTCCCGCTCGGCGCCACCAGCGGTGCGGAAGCGCAGCTGGTAGCGCGTGTTCTCGTGCTCGAGGCGAGCCAGATCGTCGTTCAGGCGTTGGCGGGGCTCGATGTTGGCTGCCGTGACCACGTCGATGGCGGCCAGCGCGGCGCGGTGCTCGGGGGAGTCGCTGCCGTGCCGCAGCTGCATCTTGCGGGCGAACAGCCGTGCAGCCTCCTCGCGCGTGCTCAGCGAACCGAGCTGTTGCTTGCGGATCGAGCGTGCCGCGTCGACGCGGGCGCGATTGGCGCCGTGCTCGGCGGCGAAGCGCGACATCGTCGCCGCCGGTGTGTCGGTGACTGTCTTGCCGTCGATCAGCAGCGCCGATGGCACGCCGTAGAACCGGCCCCAGGATTCCCGATCGACCGTCGCTTCGCGTTCGACCACCACCGCCCACTCGGGCAGGGTCTGCTCGACGACGAGGTAGTCCGGCACCCAGAAGAACTGATCGCCGGTGTTGCCGGTGCGGATCAGCCGTCGCACCGAGACGCCATCGCGCGACTGCAGGAACGGCAGCGCGAACTTCTTCTCGGCCTCGTCGAGGTCGGCGAGCTGCTCGGGGCTCGGTGCGAACGAACTCTCGCGCGTGATCTCGCCGGTGCGCAGCGTGCCGTCGGCCAGCCGCAGCTGCACGACCGGGGTCGGCCAGAAGGTGCCGAGGCCTTTGCTGGCCACGAACAGCAGCAGTCCGACCACCATCATCAGGCACAACGCGAGCGCGCCACCGCACAGCCAGAGCATCGGTTCGCCGCGGGCGCGGATCGACTGCTGCGGGTCCGAGACGCGGCGCAGGAACGGCCGCGGGGTCGGCGCGGGCATCGGGGCGGGCGTGGCGCTCACAGCTGGAAGGCCCTCCGGCGGAAGCGCTGGCGAACCACTTCGGCGGCGGTGTTCAGCACGAAGGTGATCGCGAACAGGCACAACGCCGCCAAGTAGAGCATGCGGTAGTGCGAGCTGTTGCGCACGGCTTCCGGCAGCTCGGTGGCGATGTTCGCCGATAGCGTGCGGAAGCCGTTGAAGACGCTGATGTCCATGATCGGTGTGCCGCCGACTGCCATCACCACGATCATGGTCTCACCGACCGCGCGGCCGAGGCCGATCATCACGGCGCTGAAGATGCCGCTCATGGCGGTCGGGAAGATCACGCGCACGGCGGTCTGCCACGGTGTCGCGCCGGCGCCGAGCGAGGCGGCGCGCAGGTGTTCGGGCACCGCCGACAGCGCGTCCTCGGCGATCGTGTAGATGATCGGCACGACGGCGAAACCCATCGCCAGGCCGACGACCAGCGAGTTGCGCGGATCGAAGGTGCCGAACAGGCTGTCGCGCAGGTCGAGGCCGAGCGCCGACAGCAGCGCGCTGAGGCCGCAGCCGATGGCGATCGCCGCCACGGTGCCGAAGCCGAACCGACGCAGGTTGGCCGTGTTGCCGCGCCAGCCCGACGCCAGCCGGGCGGTGACGAACATCGCCGCCATCGCCGCGAACGGGATCGAGATCAACAGCCAGCCGCCGAACGCCGAGCCGCGGGCCGGGTCGTCGGCGGCACGCGTAGCGATGGCCAGCCAGTCCTTGAAGTCGCCGGTGAACAGCACCGCCTCGACGGCCGGCGCCAACAGCACCGACAGCCAGATGCCGATCGGCACCGACAGCAGCGCGGCGGGCACCCGCCAGCGTTCGAGTGCCGGCCGCAGCCACGGTGGTGCCTGCTGCCAGAGCTGGGCGCCGATCAGCAGCACGAACGGGATCACCGGGATCGCCAGCAGCACGGCCACCACGTGTTCGGCGACCAGCGGCGCGAACACGATGCCGGCCAGGAAGCCCAGCACCACGCTCGGCAGGCTCGCCATCAGTTCGATCAGCGGCTTGATGCGGGCGCGGGAACGCGCATGCAGGAACTCGCTGGTGTAGATCGCAGCCAGCAGCGCCAACGGCACGCCGAACAGAAGGCAGTAGAAGGTCGCCTTCAGCGTGCCGTAGATCAGTGGCCACAGGCCGAGCTTGGGTTCGAAGTCGTCGGTGCCGCCGGTCGACTGCCAGACGTGCGCGGGGCCTGTGGCGCCTTCGTACCAGACCGGCAGGAACGCGCTCGCCGGCGTGACTTCGTGGTGGCCGGGATGCAGGTCCCAGCGATGCAGGCTCGTGGTGCTGGCTGCCAGGATGCCGTCGTCCTTCGGCGACAGCACGGCGGCGACGAGCGATGCGCCGTCCGGCAGACGCACGTCGGCGACCAGCCGTTCACTGGTGCCCTGCCAGACACGCAGGTGGCCGTCGGCATGCCCGGCGAGGAACAGGCGGCTGCGGCTCGAGGCGTGCAGGGACACGACCGGCGATGGACTCGCTGGCGCGAAGACCCTGGCGCGCACCAGCGTGGCGCCGTCGACCGTGTCGGCATCAGGCGGCTTGGTGCAGAACCAGGCGGCGATCGAGCCCTGGTCGTCGCCGATCAGCAGAGTGGTCTTGCCGATCAGGAAGCCGGTGCAGGTGATGCGTCGCCCGGGCGGCAGCAACTGCAGGCGCTCGGCCAGGCGGGGAGCGTCGCGATCGCGCGTGTCGAGCCGCAGCAGGCGGCCATCGTTCCAGATCAGGAACACGCTGTCGCCCGCGCCGGTCAGCAGCACGTGATCGGGCTTCTGGTCGCCGACATCCGGTACGATCTCGGTCAGCGGCTTGCTGGCGCCCGTCAGCTCGACGATGTCCTCGTCCAGCATCAGGTCGTGTCGCGTGGTGCGACGCTTGAAGTGCAGCACGCCGTCGTCGGTCACGGCAGCGACCAGCATGGCATTCGCCGACTCGGCGAAGTCGCAGTGCTCGACACCGGCAGCGCCGAGCTGTGTCGGCTCCTCGCGGCGGATCTGGAGCTGCTGCCGGCGCCATTGGCCTTCCGGTGTGCATTCGTACAGGCGCTTGCCGTCGACGAGCACCGCACCGGGCTGCAGCGCCGCCACCCGCGGCGAGTCGGCGCTGCTCGACACCTCGTTGCCGAACTCGATGCTGTAGAACTCGACCTTGCCGTCGTCGCGGCCGAGCAGCACGCGGTTGCGCTGGCGCTGCAGGCATCGCACGGCGGGGCGGGTGAACAGTTGCTGGCTCTCGATCGAGGTGCCGTCCCGGCTGGCGAACGCGGTCAACAGGCCGTCGTCCTGCAGCATCCAGCCGAGGTGCCGGTAGGGATCCTCGGCGAGCTGCAGCACCGCGCCACGCCCGCTGCGGGCCACCGGGTCGAGCGGCGTCGCTTCCCCGGTGCGGAACAGCGGCAACACCACCCAGACCAGGAACAGGCACACCGTGGCCACCGCGACGATCGTCGCGATGCCGCCGACGGTGATCGTCGCCTGCGCGAACCGGTCGGTGAACGCGACCAGTCGCGAGGTCTGGCGCGTGCGGTGCAGGCCGGTGAACGTCGGCATGGTGGGCGGGTCGCGGGTCTCGGCGCCAGGCGGGCAAGTGTGGGGCGGGACCGGCGTCCCGCCCGCGGCCGTCACGTCACTTCAGGCCTAGTTTCGCCAGCTGCTTCTGGGCGAGCGCGGACGTCAGCGGGAAGTAGCCGTCCTTGACGACGTCCATCTGGCCCTCCTTGCTCAGCACGTAGTGCAGGAACTCTCGGCGCAGCGGGTCGAGTTCGGTGTCGGGCTTGTGGTTGACGTAGATCAACAGGAAGCGCGACAGCGTGTACTCGCCGCGGTAGGCGTTCTCCGGCGTCGCCTCGACGACCTTGCTCTTCGCATCGGCGGCCAACGGCACGGCGCGCACGTCGGCGGTCTTGTAGCCGATACCCGAGTAGCCGATGCCGTACTTGTCCGTGGCGACGCCCTGCACGACCGCGGAGCTGCCCGGCTGCTCCTTGACGCTGTCCTTGTAGTCGCCCTTGAACAGCGCGTGCTCCTTGAAGTAGCCGTAGGTACCCGAGGCCGAGTTGCGGCCGTAGAGGCTGATCGGCTTGTTCGCCCAATCGCCGGTGAGGCCGAGGTCGCCCCAGGTGACGACGTCCTTCTCGGCGCCGCCCTTGCGCGTCTTGCTGAAGATCGCGTCGACCTGCTGCAGGGTCAGCGACTGCAGCGGATTGTCCTTGTGCACGTAGACCGCGAGCATGTCGATGCTGGTCGCGAGGGCGAGCGGCTTGTAGCCGAACTTCTTCTCGAACTCGTCGATCTCCTTCTCCTTCATCGGCCGGCTCATCGGGCCGAACTGGGCCGTGCCGCTGATCAGCGCGGCCGGCGCGGTGCCGGAGCCCTTCGCCTCGATCTCGAGCTTGACGTCCGGGTAGAACTTCGCGAAGCCCTCGGCCCAGAGGGTCATCAGATTGGCCATCGTGTCGGAGCCGACACTCTTGAGGTTGCCGGAGACGCCGGCGACCGGGGTGTACTTGGCCAGTTCCCGATCGACCTTGGCCGATGCCTCGGCAGGGTCCTGGGCGACGAGAGAGAACGTGGCGGCGGCGCCCAGCAGGGCGGTGCGGCCAAGACGGAAGATCGCATTCGACATCGGGGTTCCTTGCAGGTTGGCGCGGCCGGTCCGGCTTGGCGCATGGCAGACGCTAGGGACCTTGTGTGAGGAAACAGAGAAGATGGGATGAGAGTTGGTTCGTGTCGTGCGAAGGCACTGTGAAGAATCGTCGCACCCCCAGGCGCTGGACTTCGGCCCGGCGCCGTCGATGCTTGCCAGCATGGCAGTCTCCGGCACCGTGCCCGCGCGTGCGCCCGCGCGCGTCGACCCGACGCAGGTCGCTCGCTGGGTGCGCCGGTTCACGTTCGTGCTCGCGGTGGGGCTCGGGCTGTGGTGCTGGACGGTGTTCGGCACGGAATGGGTGCCGCCGGGCATGCGCACGGTGCCGACCATCTCGCCCGGCTCGTTGTGTGTCGTCGACCGCCGGCAGAGTGCGGTGCAGGTCGGCCGCGACGTGTTCGTGCGGGCCGGTGGAGTGCTGCTGTTGACGCGCGTGACCGCTGTGGATGGTGATGCGGTCACGGTGCACAACCCCGACCCGCAGGCCCCCTTCCCCGACAGCCGCGCCTTCGGCGCGGTGTCGCGGCAACAGGTGCGCGGGGCGGTGATGGTGGTGTTCGCGGGTGGCGACGCAGGCGGCAGCGGTGGATGAGCGCCGGTTCACCGCCGGTCTCGCGCGCTTCTTCGCCGCTGGCAAGGGGGTGCGCATCGGCATCGGCGACGACGCGGCCGTGGTGGCGAACCGCGGCGCCGAGTCGGTGGTCTGCTGCGACCCGGTCGTCGAAGGTGTGCACTTCCTGCCGTCGGCGCCGGCACACCTGGTCGGCAGGAAGGCCGTGAACCGCAACCTGTCGGACCTGGCGGCGATGGGGGCGATGCCGGACTGGCTGCTGGTGTCGCTGGTGTTGCCGCGGTCGTGGCCGGCGCGTCGGCGCCTGCAGTTGCTGACCGGCATCCGCGCCGCGGCGCGTGCCGCCGGCTGCCGCGTCGTCGGCGGCGACGTCGCGACGCACGCGGGACCGCTGGTGGTCACGGTGACGGCGATCGGGCACGCCGCCGGCCGCGTGCTGACGCGCGGGGGTGCGGCGGTCGGCGACACACTGCACGTCAGTGGGCCGCTCGGCGGTGCGGCCGCCGGGCACCATCTGCGGTTCCGGCCGGCCCTGCAGCAAGGCGCGTGGCTCGCGCGGCAGGACGCGGTGCACGCGGCGATGGACGTCAGCGACGGCCTGCTGCTCGACCTCGACACGCTGCTGCGTGCGTCGGGCGGGCTCGGCGCCGAGATCGATGCCGCGGCCGGGCCGGGGCGGGCCGCGGCGCGCCGGCAAGCCGGCGGCGACCGCGATCGGGCCCTGCGGGCCGCGCTGGGCGACGGCGAGGACCACGTGCTGCTGTGGAGCCAGTCCGCCCGCCGCGAGTTGCCGCCCGGCGGCCCGCTGCCGCTGCGC
>JBGARS010000109.1:0-15096 GCA_044230075.1 Planctomycetota bacterium
ACGAGTCCACCGACAAGGAGCCGGTGCGGCTGATCCTCGAGCCGAAGTCGAAGAACCAGGACGTGCAGGAGATGATGCACGTCCTCCTTGCCAACACCAGCCTGGAAGCCAACGTTTCGCTCAACTTCACCATGCTCGGCCGCGACGGCCGGCCGCAGCAGAAGAACCTGGCGCAGGTCGTCTCCGAGTGGGTGGCCTTCCGCTACGACACCGTCGAGCGGCGCAGCCGCCACCGCCTGGCCGAGGTCGAGCGCCAGTTCGCCAAGGAAGCCGGGCAGGCCACGCGCATCGTCTGCCTCGGCGACGTGATCGGCTACGGCCCGGAGCCGCGCGAGACGTTGCGCACCGTCATGGAGCGCGCCGAGTTCTCGCTGCTCGGCAACCACGAGCACGGCGCGATGTTCTACGCCTCGGACTTCAACCCCCGCGCCCGCGCGGCGATCGACTGGACCCGCGACCAGCTGAGCCGACGCGACTGCCCGCGCGAGGAGAACATGAAGTTCTGGAACTACCTCGATCGCATGCCGAAGGAGCATCGCGAGGGCAAGATCCTGCTGGTGCACGGTTCGCCAAGGGATCCGGTGCGCGAGTACCTGGTGCCGCGCGACGCCACCGACACGCAGAAGATGACCGAGTGCTTCGCGAGGATGGGCGACGCGAAGCTGTGCTTCGTCGGCCACAGCCACGTGCCGGGCGTCTACCTGCAGAGTGGCGGCTTCCTGATGCCGGCCGACATCGGCATGCAGTGGCAGGTCACCGGGCCGGCGATGGTCAACATCGGCTCGGTCGGCCAGCCGCGCGACGGCGACCCGCGCTCGTCGTTCGTCACCTACGACGGCACCGACGGCACCGATGGCGTCGTGCGCTTCCACCGGCTCGCCTACGACCACGAGGCCGTGATGGCGAAGATCCGCGCGATTCCCGAATTGCCCGACTACCTCGCCGATCGGTTGGCGCAGGGGCGTTGAGCCGGGCCGTTCTCGGCCCGCGCCGCCAGACCTCTCCGAACCTCTCCGAAGTTCCGAACGCGCGCCGCGTGCGCGCCGTGACCCGATCCCCGATGCAGAAGCTGCTGCTGTTCCTGTTCCTGTTGTGCCCCGCCGCGTTCGTTCCCGCACAGGGCGATCCGGCCGAAGTCGGCTTCATCCGTGAGTTCGGCGTGCCTGGAGCGACCGGCAGCTTCCGCGCGAAGTTCTCGAAGCAGGGCGCCGGGCTCGTGTTCCTGCAGACGATGGACCACTTCGTGTCGCTGAAGGAGGCGCGCCAGAAGGAACACCGACCCGACGACTACCTGCTGCTGTCCTACAACGGCGGCGACCACGCATTGCGTCTGTTCGCGACCGCGGCCACGGAGTCGTTCCCGGTCGACCCGGCGACCGCGATGTGGGCCGTCGAGGAGGTTGGCGGCGCGCTGCGCTTCACGCTCGACTCGACCACGGGTCTGGTGCTGGAGAAGACCATCCGCCACGACCAGGCCGGCCGCGGCCTCACGATCGAACTGGCGCTGCGCAACGTCGCCTCGTCGGCAACCGGCACGCTCGACTTCGTGTTCGATGGTCCGGCGCTGGTCACCACGAGTGAGTCCTCGCTGTTCGGCAACCTCTCGGTGTCGATCGCCGCACCGATCGAAGGTGCTGCCGTGACGGCGCCTCCCGCCGCCGGCAAGGTGCAGCCGCTCGAACTGGACTTGCGGTCGCTGTCGTTCGCCGGCAGTACGAACCGCTTCTTCGGTGCGTTCCTGTGGCCGCAGGACGAGGCAGCACGGGCGGCGCTGCGACGCCTGGACGCCGACACGGTGCCGGCACAGGACCTGGTCCTGCAGGACGGTCCATCGCCGGTGCTGTTCAAGGCGCACAGCGCTACGCGGGTGCGCTACAGCCTGCAGCTCACCGTGCCGCCGATCGGCGGCGAGACGCGCATCGGCTATGGCCTCTATCTCGGGCCGAAGTCCTACCGCGTGTTCGAGACGCTGCCGGATCCGAAGCGCTTCGCGCCGATCCTCGACGTCGACCTGAATCCGCCGTGCTGCGGCGGCGTCACGGTGCCGGGCGGCCGGCCGATGGCGAAACTGCTGCTGGGGCTGCTCGGCTGGTTCCACGACCTGATCGGCAACTGGGGCGTCGCGATCATCATGCTGACGATCCTGGTGCGCGGGTTGTTGGCACCGCTGAACTTCCACATGCAGAAGTCGATGCGGAAGTACGGCGCCAAGATGGCGGTGCTGAAGCCCAAGCTCGACGCGCTGAAGAAGCAGTACGGCGACGACAACAAGGGCTACCAGCAGGCGATGGTCGCGTTCCAACGCGAGCACAAGATGATCCCGCCGCTCGGCGGCTGCCTGCCGATCTTCCTGACGATGCCGATCTACATCGGCTTGTTCACGGCGCTGCGCACCGCCTACGACCTGCGCCAGCAGCCGTTCGTTCTGTGGATCGACGACCTCAGCCGGTCCGACGCGCTGTTCGAGCTGGGCTTCTGGCCGCACCACTTCAACCTGCTGCCGCTCTGTTGGATGGCGCTGTTCGTGACGATGTCGCTGCGCCAGCCGCTGCCGACCGATCCGCAGCAGCGCCAGATGCAGGCGATGATGCGCTACATGCCGATCCTGTTCGGCCTGATGCTCTACGGCTACGCCTCGGCGCTGATGCTCTACATGGTCACGTCGATGGTGTGGTCGCTGATCGAGAGCACGATCACGAAGAAGATCCTCGGCCCGATCGACCCGAACGTCGCCGCGATGGCGCCGACGCCGATGTGAGGCTCGGAACGGGCCTCACATCGGCGTGATCGCCGGCACCGCCGCAACGCGGTGGCCGTACGCTGGCGAACCGGAGCAACCGGCACCGCTGCGGCGGTGATGGACCTGGCCACGGGCAGTCGAGGCAGGGTTCTCACGCCGGCAGCACGAAGTCGAACTGCACCGTGCCTTCCCGCAGGCGTTGCACGGTGGCCTGGCCGCGATGGCCGAGGAACACGGTCTGCGCCAGGAACAGGCCGAGGCCGAGGCCCGGCGAGCGCAGCGCGCGGCTCGGGTAGAACGGCTCGAAGCTGTGGGGCAGTTGCCAGGTCTGCAGCTCGCTGCCGCTGGCCTCGAGGCGCAGGCGGCGGCCGGCAGGCAGTGGGTCGAGCAACACGCGGCTGCTGGCGCCGAGCACCGCCAGGTCGTCGGCGAACTGCATCACGCCGAGCACCGCGTGCTGCAGCTGGTCGCGGTCGCCGGTGACGACGTGCGGGCCGTCGGCGATCGCCAGCGTCGCGTGCCGGCGGTCGCTGCTGCGTGCGGCGACGGCGGCGGCGAGCAACCCGGCGAGATCGACCGGCTCGCGGCGCGCCGGGCCGTGCGCCGCCTCGGCGACGAGACGCAGCCGGTCGACGCCGGTCTGGATGCGCTTGACGCCGGCGAGCACGGCGTCGAGCTGTTCGCGGCGGGCGGTCTCGGTGTTCGGATCCAAGCCGCCGCGCAGCAGCTGCAGATGGCCGGCGACGAACATCAGCGGGTTGTTGATCTCGTCGGCGACGCCGCGCGCGAGGTCGTGGAACACCTCCGGCCGCGGCCGGTTGCCGCCGAGCCGCGCCTGCTCGAGCACGGCGGCCAGTTGCCCCGGCGCGTCGGGCACCAGCAGCTGCGCGCCCAGGCGCGCGGCGAGCGGTGCGTGGCGCAGTTCGTGGGCGGCGTCGGTCACCAGCACGACGCCCAACGCCGGCCACAGGTTCTTCAGCAGCCGCAGCGCGCCGATCTCCTCGGCCGGGTCGGGCCCGAAGGTGATGCAGAGCACGTCGGCCTGGAACTGCACCACGGCTTCGCTGTCGCCGCACAGGGACGACCAGCGGCGCACCTCGGGATGCAGCGGCAGCGCGCGCAGGTCGGCGAGCAGGCGGTCGTCGACCGGGCCGACGACGGCGATTCGGGCTGGCCGATCCATGGGTGCGGTGGCCGCGGCTGGTGCAATGGCGGCGCCGCAAGCTCGTTCCCGACAAGGTATCGCGGCGTCCGTCCGGTGTCACCATAGCGATGCCGGCTCCAGCCGCCGGCCGCGTGCGGCCGATAGCACGGCGGTGATCGGGGATGGGGACGAGCAGGATGCAGCGTCGATGCACCCGGCGGGCGGCAGCAGCCGTGCGCCGCTGCGCGCCGTCGACGGTCCACTCGGGCCGACCGAACCCCCGCGCGCGACGCGGTTGCGGCGCGAGTTCAAGGGCCTGACGGTCGCGGACCTGCACTGCGCCGAGCTGGTCGAGCGTCTGCCCGGCCGCGTGCGCTCGGCGCTGCGCCACCTCGAGCGCGGCGACCTCGCCGCCGCCGAACGCGTGCTGCCGGGCGAGTTCGCGCCGGTGCTGCCGGGTCCGGGACACCGGCGTCGACGGCAGTCGCAGCGCACGCTGGCGGTCGTGCTCGCAGTGCTCCTGGCGGCGACGGTCGTCGCCCTCTACTGGTGATGTCGCGTTCGGGAAAGCGCCGGGAGAACGCTCGCGCGGCGACGTCGCGGCGTTCACGATGGCAGGAGACATCGTGAGCGAGCCGGCTGCACAACCACAGGGACGACGCGTGACGATCGAGCCTCCGCTGCCGGCCGGCAAGGCCCGACCGGTCGTCAGTGTCGTCGTGCCGATCTACAACGAGCGCGAGAACGTCACCGCGCTGCACGAGGCACTGACGAATGCGTTGGTGTCGCTCGGGCGCCCGTACGAGATCGTGCTGGTCGACGACGGCAGTCGCGATGGCACGCGCGACGTGCTGCGCGCGCTGGCGGTCCAGGACCCGTACCTGCGCCTGCTGTTCTTCCGCCGCAACTACGGGCAGACCGCGGCGATGGCGGCCGGCTTCGTCGCCTGTCGCGGCCGCATCGTGGTGTCGATGGACGGCGACCTGCAGAACGACCCCGCCGACATCGGCCGGCTGATCGAGAAGCTCGAGCAGGGCTACGACGTCGTCTGTGGCTGGCGCCGGCACCGCCAGGATCGGGTCGCGACGCGCCTTCTGCCGAGCCGCATCGCCAACTTCCTGATCGCGCGCGTCACCGGCGCGCGCATCCACGACACCGGCTGTTCGTTGAAGGTCTACCGCGGCTGGGTCGTGCGCAGCCTCGTGCTCTACTCCGACATGCACCGGTTCCTGGCCGCGCTCGGCGTCGGCCTCGGCGCGCGCATCGCCGAGCTGCCGGTGCGCCATCACCCGCGGCGTGCGGGCAAGTCGAAGTACGGCCTCGGGCGCGTGTTCCGCGTGCTGGCGGACCTGGTCGGCATCAAGATGCTGATCCAGTTCGCGGCGCATCCGATCCGTTGGTTCACGCTGCTGGCGCTGCCGTTGTTCGTGCTGTCGCCGGGCATGTTCCTGCTCGGCTTCGTCAAGGTGACGCGCGACCAGGGCTGGATCTGGTTCGGGGACTACGACATGTCCGCGGTCGCCGCCGGTGCCGTCGCGCTGCTGACCGCGGCGAACGTGTTCCTGCTCGGCTTCCTGGCCGAACTGCAGGTCAAGGTGTCGAAGTTCTTCCGCCAGCGCATCTCGGTGACCGCACGCGAGGCGTCGCGATGAACGGTCCCCTGATCTCGGTGGTGGTCGCGATCAGCGGGCCGGAGGCGCATCCGCGCGAGGTCGTCGAGGGCATCGGTCCGGCACTGGTCACCGCCGGCTACCAGTGCGAGTTCGTGTTCGTGCTCGATGGGCCCGCCGTGCGGTTCGGCGAGGAGCTGCGTGACCTGGCGGCGCGTTGGACCCTGCGCATCGTGCAGCTCGAAGGTGGTGGCCTCGGCGAGTCGATCGCGTTGTCGGCCGGCGTCGCCAAGGCCCAGGGCGAGCACATCGTCAACGTGCCGCCCTATCTGCAGCTCGAGCCCGAGGAGATCATCAAGGTCGTCGCCGCGCTGGAGGCGGGCGCCGACTGCGTCGCGACATGGCGGCGGTCGCGCATCGATCCGTGGCTGAACCAGCTGCAGTCCCGGTTCTTCAACTGGTTGCTGCGGCTGATCATGAACATGCCGTTCCACGACCTGAACTCGGGCACACGCGGCTTCCGGCGCAACGTGCTCGAGGAAGTGGCCGTCTACGGCGAGCTGTACCGGTTCCTGCCGGTGATGGCGCAGCGCCAGGGGTTCCGGGTCGTCGAAGTGCAGGTGCGGCATCGCGAAGAGAAAGGGCGCGCCGGCTTCTTCGGCGTCGGCGTCTATCTGCGCCGCCTGCTCGACATCCTGGCGATCACCTTCCTGACCCGGTTCACGCAGCGGCCGCTGCGGTTCTTCGGTTACCTGGGGTTCGCGTCGATCGCGGTCGGGGCGCCGGTCGCGCTGTGGTACATCTACCAGCGCCTCACCGTGATGGACCCGTCTGCCTCGCTCTCCAACAAGCCGGGGTTCGTCATCGGCGCGATCCTCGCCGCGTTCGGCGTGCAGCTGATCGGTTTCGGCCTGATCGGCGAGATCATCATCTTCACGCAGTCGCCGAACCGGCGCGACTACACGATCGAGAGCATCATCGAGGGCGGCGCCGAGAGCACCGAACGCGCGTCTGCCCTCGCACCACCCACGGGACCGGGCGCGGTGACCGCGCCGGTGGCCGGCGAGACCGTGCCGGCGACGCCCGCCGAACCCGAACTACCGCTGCGCGTGCGCGAGCTGCTGCCCGGCGAGGACTCGCGCTGGGACTCGTACGTCAGCCGCCATGCGCAGGGCACGCACTTCCATCGCAGCGGTTGGTCGCGCGTGGTCGGCGAGACCTTCCGCCACCAGCCGCACCACCTCGTCGTCGAACAGGGGCGCCGCTGGCTCGGCGTGCTGCCGCTGTTCCTGACCAGGAGTCCGTTCCTCGGCCGCAACCTGGTCAGCGTGCCGTACGCGGTCTACGGCGGCGTGCTCAGCGACAGCGATGCGGCGCAGGCCGCGCTGCTCGAGCACGCGACGCGGCTCGGCCGGGAACTCGAGGTCGGCTACGTCGAGCTGCGGCACCTCGAACTGCGGCCCGGCGAACGCCCGCGGTCGCCGCTCTACGTGACGTTCCGCTGCGAACTGCCCGAGGATCCGGCGGCGGTGATGCAGAGCATCCCGAAGAAGGCCCGGGCCGAGGTCCGCTGCGCGCGCGACCCGGCGGCGCCGGCGATCGAGGGCAAGCGCCGCGAGTCGTTCGGCATCACCGTGACGCCGGACGGGTCGGTCGAGGAGCTGTTCGCGCTGTTCGCGGCCAACAAGCGGCGGCTCGGTTCGCCGGCGCTGCCCAAGCGCTGGTTCCAGGGGCTGGTCGACGAGTTCGGCAAGGCGGCGGTGATCCACCGCGCCGTCGAGCCGGGCGGCCGCACGCTGGCCGCGGTGATGTCGTTCTGCTTCAAGGACACGGTCTACGCCTACTACTCCGGCTCGCTGGACGACATCAACGACACCGGCGTCAACAACTGGATCTACTGCGCGATCATGGAATGGGCCGTACAACAGGGCTACCGCCGTTTCGACTTCGGCCGCAGCCGCGCCGACTCGGGCCCAGCCAGGTTCAAGAAGAACATGGGCTTCCAGTCCGAGCCGCTGCACTACGAGTACCTGCTGGTGGCTCCCGGGGCGCGCATGCCCGACTTCCACCCCAGCAACCCGCGTCTGGACTTGCCGCGCCGCATGTGGTCGAAGATGCCGATCGCGGTCGCCAACCGCCTGGGCGCGCGGCTGTCGCGCTACCTGCCATGAGCCAGACGAACTCCGAGACGTCGCCCCGCCACATTCCGCCGCGGCCACAGGTCGAACACACGCACTGGTCGTTCGGTCTGGTCGGCTTCTACTTGAGCTGCGCAGCGGTCTGCATCGGTACCGCGATCGCGGCGGCGGGATATCTGTTGTTCGATTCCGTCGGCTGCCTCGTGTTCGGCAGCATCCTGGTACCCATCTGCGGTGCGACCACCTACCTGTCGCTGCGGGCAGCGCGCAAGCCACCCCAGCCACACTGACTCAGCCGTGCGCCAGCAACCAGTCGACCGCGGCGGCAAGGTCGGCGGCCTCGTGGTCGGGCGGGCAGCCCTCGGCGCGCAGGCGGTCACGTTCGTTTGCGAACGGCTTGCCGCTGCGCACGTGGATCGTCGTCAACGGCAGGCCGCGCGCCGGCAGCAGGTCGCGTGCGCTGTCACCGATCAGCACGCTGCCTTCGTAGTCGAGGCCGAGCAGCTCGTGGGCCTGGTGCAGCAGACCCGGTGCCGGCTTGCGGCACGGGCACGCGCCGCCGTAGCCATGGGCGCCGTCGGGATGGTGCGGGCAGTGCAGGTAGGCGAGCGGCAGCCGCAGCAGGCGTTCGTGCAGCGCGGCGTGGATGCGCGCCAGCTCGGCCTCGTCGAAGTAGCCGCGCGCGATGCCGCTCTGGTTGGTCAGCACCACGAGCCGGTAGCCGGCGGCGTCGAGTCGCTGCAGCGCCGCGGGCACACCGGGCAGCACCTCGAGGTCCTCGACCCGCCGTACGAAGTCGACGTCGCGGTTCAGCGTGCCGTCGCGATCGAGGAAGACCGCGCGCGTCACTGCGGCGTCGTCTGGGCCGCGCCGGCGGCGCGGGCGGCCAGCAGTTCGAAGCCGAGCAGCGGTTCGTCGTCGCGGTAGAGCTTGACGTGCACGTCACCGGGCACCATCGCGCCGCGCACGCCGAACGGGAACACGAAGTCGCCGGCGGTCCAGAACAGCGGCAGCGGCGGCAGCACCACTTCGTAGGCGCCGTCGATCCACTTGCTGGTGTAGCCCTCGGTGTACTGGTAGAGGCGCCGGAGCGCCGGGCGATGGCCGTCGAGGCTCAGGCGCAGCAGGTGGTCGCGGCCGACGTTGCCGCCGATCGCCAGCCGGGCGGGGGTCGTGCGGCCGGTGTCCTCGCCATCGACCTCGATCCGGGCGCCCAGGGGATCGCTGGTGATCATCACCTGCTCGCTGCTGTGCCACCACGTGCAGGCGCTGACGGCGAGCAGGGGCAGGATGGCGAGCGAGCGCATGGTGGGGATCCTATCGGCAGGCAGGGCGGGCGTCGCGCAGTCGCGCGCGGCCGGCTGCAGATCCGTCAGCGAACGCTTCGCCGCCGAGGGCCGATCCGGTAGCATCGTGCTTCGCTGCTGGCGCCGCGGCGGGTCGGTCACCCGCCGGTCGTTCGCATCGGCGCAGGCGTTCGCTGGAGCCCGGTCGGCTCGTAGGAGGCTCAATGGTCATTCGTAGTGTCATGTGTGGTGGCGCCGCAGGCTGGTGCCGCCGCGGTTCGTCCCTGTTCTCGGTGCTGTTGGCGTCGTGCTTCGCGCTCGCGAACGCGGCGGCCCAGGAACCCGGTGCTGGCCCGCCACCCGTGGTGCCGCCGGGCGATGCGCCGCCGGCCGCGGCGGCCGAGGCGCCGGCACCACCGCAAGGTGAGGCGCCGCCGTTGGGCCGCGTCATCGCCGAGAAGATCAGTCTGCGCTGCTGGCCGTCGACGGCCGCGGTGCCGCCGGTCTTCGAGGACGTGCTGGTCAAGGACCAGGTCGTGGCGCTCGGCCGCAGCGAGAACGGCTTCCGCCAGGTCGTGCCGCCGCTCGGGCCGATCGGCTACGTCAGCCGCAAGTTCGCCGAGGCGGACGCCGACGGCAAGGTCAAGACCAAGGGCACCAAGGTCGCCTTCCGCTACCGGCCGCGCAGCAGCGAGGCGCCGGTGACGTTGCTCGAGGACGCGACCGAGCTGCATGTGATCGAGGAACAAGCCGACTGGTATCGCTGCCGTGTGCCGGCGATCGAGGCATGGGTGGCCGAGAACGAGGTGCAGGCCGGCGACGCCGCCGATGCCGCGTTGCTCGCCGGCTACGCCACCTGGCAGCAGCAACAGCGCGGCGAGGTCCAGGCGCGGCTCGACGGCATCGCGGCGCAGAAGCAGCTCGCGGCGCAGAACGAACTCGACCTGCAGCAAGTGCACGTCGTCGAGCAGGCGTTCGCGCAGGAACTCACCAAGACGGTCACCGAGCAGCAGTTCGATCCGCTCGACCAGGCGCTCGACAAGCTCGTCGCGACCCTGTCGGCGGAATCGGCGGCGCAGTCGGCCGTGGCGGCGCTGAAGAAGCGCATCGAGACCCAGCGCTGGATCGCCGAGGCTACCGCGGTGCGCGACAGCAAGCCGGAGCCGATCCCAGTGCCGCCGCCGGAGCCCAAGGACGAACTCGCGCGCTTCCAGTCGATCGGGTGGCTGCGCTACGAACGGCGCCTCGGCGGCCCGGGCATCTACTACCTGGAGAAGGGCGGCCGCCGGCAGTGCCTGGTGTCGTGCAACACCGGTCGCTACGACATGGCGCTGTTCGTCGACCGCGAGGTCGGCCTCAGCGGTCCGCGCCGGCACCCGGCGACCGAGACGCTGAGCGTGCTCGACGCCGAGCGCCTCGAGGTGCTCGGCTCGCCGCAGCGGTGATGCGCGCCTGACCCGGGCGCCGACGCGAGCTTGCGCCGCGCGGCGGACCCGCCGGTGCCTTCGGCCGTTCCGGTGACGCGGCAGGTCGGCCGCAGGCTGCCGGTGGCGAATGCCGAAGAAGCGACGGTCGCGCGTGAACCCGTTGCCTCCGTCCCCGCCGCAGCGGCCGCGCCGCTGCCTCCGCTTCGTCGCCGTGCTCGCGCTCGGCGCCGTGGCCGTGGCACAGGCGCCGGCACCCGGTGGCGGTGGACCGCCGTCTTCGCCGTGGTGTCAGCAGGGGGATGCGCTGCTCGACCGCGAGGATCCGGTGGGGGCGTGGAGTGCGTTCCGCCGCGCGATCCTGCTCGACGCCGAGCCAGAGCCAGCGCAGATCGGCCTCGGCCGCGCGCACCTGATGCTGGGCAACAGCCTGTTCGCCACGTCGTATGCCGAGGCGGCGCTGCGGGCCGCGCCGGGCAGCCAACAGGGCATGGCGCTGTGCGTGCGCGCGCTGATCCGGTCGCGCGCGTTCGACGAGGCGGTCGCCCGCGCGACGTCGTTCGTGTGCCGCACGCTCGACCCCGAGCCCGAGCTGTTGGCGGCGCGTGCCTCGGCGCTGTTCCGGGTGCAGCGCATCGACGAAGCGGCCGCCGGCTACCGCGACGTGATCGCGCTCGACCCGCTGCACGCCGAGGGTCATCTGCGATTGGGCTCCGGCCTGTTGCCGCCGGTGGTGGCAGCGATCCCCGGGGAGATGCGCACCGCCACGGTGGTCGCGGCCGCGGGCGACCTGGGCCGTGCGATCGAACTGCTGCGCCGGGTGCTGCTCCGCGACCCAGGCAACCCGATCGCGCACCGCCTGCTCGGCGAGGCGCTGCTCGCGGAGCGCACGGCCAACAGCATGGCGGCCGAAGACCCCGCGTTCCGCGAGCTGGCGGCGGCGCTACCGGTTCCCGACGTGCGGGCGCTGCCGGTGGCGCAGTTCGTGCGCGGCTACGAACACCTGTCGCCACAGCGGCGGAGCGTCGTCGACCGCACCGCGGCCCTGTTCGCGACGCGGCTGTCGCGGCTGATCGCGATGGGCGGCAGCCACGACCTGCTGCTCGAACTCGAACGCACGACCGACGCCGAGGCGCGCGCGAGCCTGCGCGGGCGGCGCACGTTCGACGGGCGCTGTTGGGACGACGTGCGCGGCGTCGGCGGCATCCAGGCTGCGACCGGCATCGAGGCACTCGACGACGCCGCCGGCTTCGGCTTCGACACGCTGGCGCACGAGGTCGCGCACCAGGTGCACCTGTATGCGTTCACGCCGCTGCAGCGGGCCCGCATCCGCGCGCTCTACCAGCAGGCGCTCGCCGCCGGCCGCTGCCTCGACTACTACGCCGCCAGCAATGAGGCCGAGTACTTCGGCCAGGGCATCGAGGCGTTCGTCAGCCTCGGCAAGCGGCCGGGCGGCGAGACGACGCATGGCCACACGCGCTTCGAGCTCTACGCGGTCGATCGGGAACTGCACGACTTCATCGTCTCGGTCGTCGACCACGATCCGTTGCAGCAGCAGGGTGTGCGCGCACGGCTGTTGACGGCTGCCGTCGCGGTGGCGATCCGTTGCGGCCGGCCCGAGGAAGCGATCACGGCCGCCGGCATGCTGCCGCCCGGTGCGCAGCGCGACGAACTGCTGGCGCAGGCGCGGCGGGCCGTTGCCGCGGCGTGCTGCCACTGACGGCGACACCTGTTTCCTGCCACCGATGCGGCGTTGCCGGCACCCATGCAGCGCATGGACGAAGTCGAAGTCGAACCAAGGGCGCCGCGCCACGGTCCGCGCGAGCGCATCCTGCAGCTCGGGGAGCAGCGGCTCAGCGACGCCGAGTGCGTGGCGCTGATCCTGCGCACCGGTGCTGCGGGAGAGGGCGCGGAGCAGGTCGCGCAGCGGCTGCTGCGGCGGTTCCACGGCATGCCCGGCATGGCGGTGGCCAGCGTGCGCGAACTCGCGGCCGAACGCGGCGTCGGCCCGGTGCGCGCGGCAGCTCTCGGGGCGGCGTTCGGCCTGGCGCGGCGACTCGGCGAGGCGGCGTTGCGGCCCGGCACCGTCGTGCGGCACGGCCGCGACGTCGCGCGCGTCGTGCGCGAGTCGGCGCGCGGCACGCGGCGCGAGAGTTTCTTCGCGGTGCTGCTCGACGTGCGCCACCGCGTACTCGCGGTGCACGTCGTCAGCCTCGGCAGCATCGACGCCGCGCCCGTGCATCCGCGCGAGGTGTTCTCGCCGGCGATCCGCGACGGTGCGGTGGCGGTCGTCGTCGCCCACAACCATCCGTCCGGCGACCCGGCACCGAGCGCCGAGGACCGGCTGGTGACGGACCGGCTGCGCGACGTCGGTCGCCTGGTCGGCATCGACCTGCTCGATCACCTCGTCGTCGGCAGCGAGCGCTACTACAGTTTTGCCGACGAGGCATTCTTCGCGTTCACCTGACGGTGCCGGACTTTCTCGCTGTCCGGCCGGAAAGCCTGGCCCGGCCGGTTCTCAAAGGACGACGCAACCGGACGCACCCACATGCAACGCCTGCCCAAAGACCAGTTCGCCGCGCTCGTCCGCGACCACCACGCCGCCGTGCACCGCAGTGCCGCGCGGTGGGTGGGCACCGAAGACGCGGCCGACGTGACGCAGGACGTGTTCCTGCGGGTGCTCGAGGGCAAGGAGCGGCTCGCTGCCGCACACAGCGTGCGGGCGACCCTGTGCTGGCTGGCCACCCGGCTGGCGGCCAATCGCAAGCGTTCGCAGTCGCGTCGCACCCGACACGAGGAGAACAGCATGCCGACCATCCCGACCGATCCCGCCGCCCACGACCCCGCAGAGATCGCTGCCGACGCCGACCTGCGGCAGGCCGTCGCCGAACAGCTCGATGCCTTGCCGCCGGACCTGCGCCTGCCGGTGCAGTTGCACTGCCAGGACGAACTGACGCTCGCGGCGATCGGCGCCGAGCTGCGGGTGCCGACCTCGACCGTGCACGACCGCGTGCAGCAGGGGCTGCAGCGTCTGCGCACGGCGCTGGCCGGGCGCGGTTTCGCGCTGGCGCTGACGGGTCTGCCCGAGGTGTTGGCTGGGTTGCCGGTACGTGCCCCGGTCGACCTGCAGGACCGGCTGCTGGCGCTCGGCGAGGCGACAGCGGTGGGCGCGGCCGGCTTCGGTGTTCGCCTGGCGCTCGGCGTTGCCGCCGCGGCGACGACCGTGGCCGTGGCGGTGTTCGCCTGGTGGCCGGCGCCGCAGGACGCAGCGCTGGCGACACCCGTCACCGTCGAGGTGGCCGCGCACGCGGCAGGCGAGCTGCCCGCACACACGGCGCGCGATCCGGCGCCGGCGACGGTGGCGGATCGCACCGTCGTCGAGGTCGAACCGCCGGCAACCGACCTCCAGGGCGAGATCCGCCCGCGCACGACGTCCACGTTCCACGGCACCGTGCTCGACGCCGGCGCCTGGCCGGTGGCGGGCGCCACCGTGCAGGCCGTCGCTGCCGGTGGCTACAAGCCGTTCGAACTCGGCCACACGACGGTCGACGCGCAGGGTGGGTTCTGGCTCGAGTTGGGGCCGCACACGCTGTATCCGGAGTCCGTCCGCCTGCGCGTGGTCGAATCCGGGCGCCTGCTGCTGGAGACCGGCGACCTGGCGCTGCCGCGTGAGGCGAGCGCCGAGCCGCTGGCACTCGTGCTGCCCGCCGAGGTCGGCACCGCGCTGTCGCGCTACGAACTGTCGATCGCGGTCGTCGGTCCGGACGGACTGCCACTGCCCGGTGTGCCGGTCGCATTGCAGGCCGATGCGACGCCGCGGCCCCGGCCCGACGGCATCGCGATCGAAGCCCTTGCGACCACCGGCGGTGACGGCATGGCCCTGCTGCGCGGGCGTTCGCTGGGAGCGAAGTGGCTGTTCGTGGACGGTCGCCCGGCCGGATTCGCGTCGCAGTTCGTCGCCCAGTCACTCGATCGTGCCGGTGCCCACCGCCGCCAGATCCAGCTGCAGACCGGCGGCCGGCTCGAAGTGCACCTGCAGACCGTCGACGGCGAACTGCTGGAGTGGGCCAACGTCTGGCTCGAGCACGGCAACAGCGGCCTGCAGCACACGGCGAAGCTGGGTGCCGACGGTGTCGTCGTGTTCACAGGCCTCGGCGATGGCGAGCACACGTTGCACGTCAGCGCGGCCGCGGACCTGTCGCCGGTCGAACGATCAGGGCTGCGTGCCAATGGTGCGCCCGTCGATGTGCGCCTCAAGCCAACGGCGGATCTGCGCGACATCGGCGACCACATGGCGGAACTGCACGGGGAACTGGTCGACGCAGCGACCGGCGAAGTGGTGGAGTGGGGCGCCTTCGCGATCGACGTGCGGCCGGTGCGTGAGGGAGCTTCGACACTGGCGAGCGATCGCTTGACGCCGCGCGGCCCTTCGCAACAGCTGGACGGCGGTGGACGGTTCGTCAACTTCCACGAAGTGGCGCTGACGGCGGGCCGCTGGGCCTTGGTGACCGACGTGCCGGGCTATGCGCCGACCGTGGTCGAGTTCGCACTGCGGGCCGGCGAACTGCGCACGGGCCTGCGCGTGCCGCTGCACCGCGGTGGCGAAGTGCGCGGCCGGGTGCTCGATGCGTCGGGTCGGCCGATCGCGCGCGCGCGGGTGTTCCCGATCGGCACCGGCGACCGCGCCGACCGCTGCGGCGGACAGTGGCGCCGGGTGGGGCCGGCGGGGCGCGCCCCCCGGCCCGCTCTCCCCC
>JBGARS010000010.1:0-30107 GCA_044230075.1 Planctomycetota bacterium
GTGCTTCGGCGCGCAGAGCTACCGGCCGTTCGGCACCGCAGCGGAGTTCGTGGTGGTGCCCGAGGCGAACATCGTGCGGCTGCCCGAGCACGTCGACTTCGCGCAGGGGGCGTGCCTGGGCATTCCTGGCATCACCGGGCATCGCGCCGTGCACGTCGGCGGTGCACCGCACGGCAGGACCGTGTTGGTGCAAGGTGGCGCGGGTGCGGTCGGCATCGCGGCCGTCGCGATCGCCCATTTCGCCGGCGCCCGCACGATCGCGACCGTGCGCAGCGAGGACCAGGCGGGGCTCGCCCGGCAGGCGGGTGCGGACGTGGTGGTCCGCACCGATGGCGTCGCCGCGGACGAAGTCGTCGCGCGGATCCTGCACGAGGCGCCCGACGGCGTCGACCATGTCGTCGAGGTGGCGTTCGACGCCAACGTCGTCGTCGACGAGCAGGTGCTGCGCCAAGGCGGCTCGATCGCGGCGTACGCGACGCGGGACCCGCAGCCGGCGATCCCGTTCTGGCCACTGGTGTTCAAGAACGTGCGCGTCTGCTTCCTCGGCAGCGACGACTTCACGGCCGCCGAGAAGGCACAGGCAGCCGCGGACCTGTCCGCCGCGCTCGATGCCGGCTGGGGTGGCTACCCGATCGCGCTGCGCCTGCCGCTCGCGCAGGTGGCGCAGGCACATGTCGCGGTGGAGACTGGCGCCGCTGGCGGGCGGGTGGTGCTGCTCCTGTGCGATGGCGATGGCCCGGCGTCCGGCAACTCACGGGTAGAACCATGATCCACAAGACCTCCAAGCTGCAAGGCGTGCTCTATCGCGTGTTCCTCGCGACGTGCACGATCGCGACCATCCTGGGCCTGCTGGCGATCTGGGGCTTCGTTCCCATGGGCGAGGAGGGCGTGCTGCTCGCGCGTCTCACGGGCACCTGCATCGTGGTCGCCGTCGCGTCGGCGTTGACGATGAGTGCGACGCGCCTCGTCGCCGGCCGCCCGCCCGAGGACGACATCGGCTGACGGGCCGGAGGGCCCACCGGCCACAGGGAGTCGAACCGCAATGGATGCGATCTTCCGGTTCTCCAGTTCGGCCCGGCGCGATCCGGCGATCGAGGACTGGCTGCAGCAGCGCAAGCGTGAGTTGGCGGCGATCGCGCGGCGCTGGTTCGGCACCTACACGGACATGAAGCGGCGCCGGCAGGCGCAGCCGTTCGACCGATGATCTTCGCCAAACAGCTGCGGGACCGCGTGCGAAGCGGCGAGATCCGCTGCAGCGTGCGCATCTGGATGCGCCCCAAGGTCAAGGTGGGAGGTCGTTACGCGCTGCCGCCCGGCGAGGTCGTGGTCGACTCCCTGCGCGAGCTGGCGTTGGCGGACATCACGCCAGAACTCGCGCGGCGCTCGGGCTTCCTGGGCGTGATCGACCTGCTGAAGGTCGCCAAACACGGCAAGGGCCAACGCGTCTTCCTCGTCGAGTTCCACTACGAGCCGTAGCGGGATGCCGATGCGGTCGCGGCGAACGTCGCCGCCGTCGTCGCCGCGACCTGCAGCGGGCGCCAACCCTCATCGCTGCAGGTTCTGCAGGCTGCGCTGTTGCTGCTCCGCCGCCGCCCGCACCCGCGCCCCGGCCTCGGCCGTGACCTGGTTGCGTACCCGCTCTGGCAGCATGCGCGTGAAGCTGCCGACACAGGCATCGGGGACCACCATCACCGCGTGGTCGAACAGCGCCTTGACGCCGAACTTGCCGACGTAGTCCGCGATCAGATCCTCCATGCGCGGCTGTTGCGCGCCGAGGTCGGGATCGCCCGCGCATGCGACCACGAACGCCTTGGCCAGCCGTTCGCCGATGCCCTTCGCGCCCTCGCCGTCCAGCATCGTCATCGCACACTGGTTGAACAGCGCCTCGCCGTGGCCGCGGCTCGCCTGCCGCTCGAGGCCGACGACCGGCTGCTCCGGCGTCAGCCAGCGCGCGAGCCAGAGGCGTTCGGTCTCGGTGCCCTGCTGTTCGGCCTGCCGCGCGGCGACCCAGCCGAGCAGGCCGGAGCGCACCCGGTTCTCGGCCCTGGTGCGCAGGGCACCGCTGTAGCTCATGCGCTTGTCGTTGTGCACGTTCAGCCGCGTATTGTGCGCGTCGACCTCGGCGTTGAACGTGCGCTGCCGCTCGTTCAGCGCCTTGCGATCGGCGTCGAGCGCGTCCTTCCTGGCGTGCATGGCCGTGATCTCGCCATCCGTCGCCGTGTGCTGGTCCACCTTTCGGTTCAGCGCGGTGATCTCGGCGTCGAGCTGCGTCGAACGTTGGTTGAACGCGCCGACGGCCGCATCGAGATCCTTGCCGTTCTTCTCGACGACGGCGCGCTCCGCCGCCAACTGCTTCGCCTCCTCCGTGAGATCGGGCGGCAGGAACATGCCCTGCAGGCCCTCGATCTCCGCCAGGAACATGCCGCTCTCCATGATCGGTTCGACGTCGCTGGTGACGATGCGCGAGCGGTCGTCGCCATCGACTTCGATGCGCAGCGGCGACGGCGCCGTGCCGGTGACCTTGGCGAACGCCGGGCCGAGGTCTGCGGCGTGTTCGACCGACAGGCCGAGCTGCCAGAATGCGGGCCACTCGACGACCGGCGAACGGTGCAGCGGCGCGTCGTAGTGGCTGGCATCCGGGCTGCGGTCGGTGAACGGCGGCAGCAGACGGGCGAGCACCGGTGCCATCAGGTTGCGCGCGGCGGCGACGTCGCTGTCGACGGCCTGCGAGCCGGTCTCGACCACCGCACGCAGGGACTCCGGCTCGGGCCAGCGCAGGTTCTGCAGCGCGTAGCCGGCCAGGTAGGCGGCGGCGCCGCGGCACGGTTCGCCGGCCTTGGCGGCCGCGTCACCGGCGGCGCGCAGCGCGTTCCGGATCGGCGTGCGCATGGACTCGCTCCAGGCGGGGCCGGGCGCGTCGGCGAGCGCGGCGCGGTGCTGGTCGAGCCAGGTGGCGAGGCGCAGGACGTCGGCGCTGGCGGCGATCGCACGGTCGAGATCGACTGCGAGCTGCAGCAGGTGCTGCTGTGCCGGCGGCGTCGGCTGGGTCTCGAGCGCGGCGATCGCGTCGAACATCGCGTGCACACCCGCGCCGTCCTGCGCCGCGCCCAGTTCGCGCCGCAGCAGCGTGCCGAGCACCTGGCGCCGGGCCGGTTCGGTGCGCAGCCAGATGTGGTAGTCGAAGGGCTTGCCCTTGTCGGCGGCGGCGACGTTGGCGATCCACTGCGCGACGTCCGCGGCCTCGTCGATGGCGAGTGCGTTCGTCAGCATGTACTCGGCGGTGTAGGGATTGCCGTTCGCGGCCACCTGTTCGCAGATGGCGGCGGTGTACGGCTTGCGTGCCGCGAGCAGTACGGCGGTGTCCCCGGCGAGGTCCGCGACCTCGTCGCGCCCGATCGCGTCCATGTCGGGCACGCTCACGTAGCGGTGGCGCAGCGTCAGGAAGTCCCGCAGCCCGGCGAGCATCTCGTTGGTGTCGCCGCGCGTGCGTTGCGACCAGATGGAACGGACCTGCGCCAGCTCGGTCTTCATGTCGGCGAGCGCGTTGGTGTCGAATCCCGCCTTGGCGGTGGCGACGCGGCCGAGCAGGTCGTCGAACTCGTCGGTCCAGGCGCCCTCGTACAGATACGTGGCCGCGTGGGCCGCCTTGCCGTCTTCGTCGGCGAGCGCGGTCTCGGCGGCGGCGATCGCGTTGGCGACGGGCTGCAGGTTGATGCGCGCGAGCGTGGCCGCGTCGGCGCAGCGCACGACGCCGTAGAGGTCGCCGGGCTTGCCCTCGGGGTACTGCGCCGTGCGTTCGATCAACAGGAAGTGGCCCGGCTTGTCGGTCGCGTAGCAGAGCGAGGTCACGTTCGTGTCGTAGACGTGGCCGCCGTACATCTTGCCGGAGCGGCCGCGGAACGGGCCCGTCCAGGTGCCGAGGCAGCGCGTCGCGGTGAGGCCGGTCTTCTCGCGCACTGCCTCGGGGCCGTTGCCGGAGTCGTGCGGCACGAGGAACTCCAGCGCCTCGATCGGCGCCGTCTCGCTGGCCGCATAGATGCAACAGGCGAACGCATCGCCGAGATCGAGCACGCGTGCGGCATCGTCCCGCGCCTGCACCCAGGACATCAGCAGCAGTTGCTGTGGCCGTCGCGACGCATCGCGCCGCGGGCTCATGGGCGACTGGTAGGACTTCACGTAGGCCGGCGGGATCGGCTGGCCGAGCACGAGTCCGACCGGCGCGGCGACGTTCGGCAGGTCGCGCAGGGGGCCCAGGGCGACGATCTCGCGGCCCTTCTCGTCGAGCTTCGGACCGGCGGCGCAACCCGCCAGTAGCAGCGCGGCGCCGGTCACGATGGGGAGGATGGCAGGACGCAGCAGGGCGAGAGCGCGCGGCATCGCGGCGTTATCGGATGTTGCGTGACGTCTGGTCAACTGTGCCGGCGGGGAGGCCGGGGCCACGACCGACCCGATTTCGCTCATGCTGTGCGCAGCGCCCCACCGATCACTCCGGGGCCTTCTGGCACGCATGTCGCGACGACTCTCGACCGGTGCGGCGAACCGACTCGCCATCGCTTCGCTGCTGGCCGCGCTCGGCCTCTGGGTCGCGATCGTGTGGACGACCGAACGGCTGGCGTGGGACTACCACGGCCCGAGCTACGCGGCGCTCTACGCGCTGCGCGGCTCGATGATGGTGCTGGCCACGATCGCGTTCGTGGTGTCGTTCGCGCTCGGTGTCGTGCGGCGGCGACGCACCCGCAGCGTGCAACGGCTCTGCATGGTGGCGCTCGCGACCGTGCTGACGCTGACGCTCTGCGAAGGCGTGTTCATGTTCCTCCCGCGCAGCCACAACGTCGGCTACACGCTCGGCGCGCAGGTATGGGGCCGCTACTACTGGCGCGGCATGAATTCGCTCGGCTACCGCGATGGGCCGCCTGTCGCCGTGCCGGGCAAGAAGACCATCCTCGTGGTCGGCGATTCGTTCACCGCCGGCGCCGGCATGAAGGACGTCGACGATCGCTTCACCGACCGCATCAACGTCGAGCAGCCGCAGCTGCACCTGGTCAACGTCGGCAAGAACGGCTCCGACACCATCGACGAGTACCGGCGGCTCGAAGCGCACCCGCTGGCGCCCGATGCGGTCGTGCTGCAGTACTACCTGAACGACATCGAGGGCGCCGCGCAACGCGCGGGTTGGCCCTGGCCGTCGTTCGAGCCCTACGCCGACGTGCCGTGCCCGGTCAAGGATCTGCTGCGCGGCTCGTTCCTGCTGAACTGGCTGTACTGGGAGTTCCCACACGCCGACGGCGCGGCCTACGTCGCGATGCTCGACAAGGCGCTGACCGACGCGACGCTGCTGCGGCAGCACTTCGTGGACCTCGAACAGTTCTGCGCCTACGCCGACAAGCGGCACATTCCGCTGGTCGTAGTGCTGTTCCCGTTCCTCAACGACCTCGAGCATTGCCGCGCGACGCTCGATCGCGTCGAGGCGATGTTCGCCGAGCACCACGTGCGCACGCTCGACGTCGGCGAACTGCTGCGCGCCGTGCCCGCGCGCGAACGCACGGCGAACCCGTACGATGCGCACCCGAGCGCCCGTGTGCACGAACTGGTCGCGACCGCGCTCGGCAAGCTGCTGGCGGCGATCTGAACGCCGAGCTGCGCCTCCTACTCGACGTGGATGTGCCGGCCGCCGTTCTCCTCGGCCATCGGCCGCAGGAAGTCGGTGTCGTTCTTGTCGCCGAACGTGATGCAGTGGATCGCGATCTTGCGCAGGTTGTTCGCCTCGCGCACGCGCCGCCGGATCTCCTGCTTGTCGACGATCGCGCCCGCCGTCGGCGCACCGTCGCTGATCACGTAGAGCGTGTCGAAACCGGCGGCGTAGTACTTGTCGTACAGGCCGCGATCGCCGAAGCCGAGTGCTGTCTCCAACGCGCCGTACAGGTTCGTCGAACCGCTGGGCCGCAGGTTGTCGAGAAAGGTCCCGAGCAGGTCGTCGCGGGTCTCGTCGTCGAGCTTCACCAGCGCCGGGCGGTTGCCTTCCTGCCGCCAGATGCGCACCTCGTCGCCGAACACGACCAGGTTCACCATCGCGCCGTCGGGCAGCGACAGGATCAGCTTCTTCAGTTCGCTGACCACCAACTGTGCCTTGGTCGTCGTCGTCGCGGTCGGCACGGCGCCGGTGCCGGTGCCCTCCTTCAGCGTCACTGGCTCGGCCATCGAGCCGCTGAAGTCCAACACGAACAGCACGCGGTCGGACTCGATCTCGAGGTCGAAGAACTTCTCGTACTTGTCGGCCTTGGCCGGCTCTTTGCCGGGCGCGGTCTGCGGCCGCACGGTGAACGCATCGCCGTCTCGGCTCCAGAACTGCTTCCACGGCGCCACGCTGCCTCGCACGACGCTCTGCCCGGTCAGGCCTTCGAGGATCTTGTGCAGGCGGATGTCCATCGCCCAAGGGTCCTTCTTGCGGTTCAGTTCGGCTTCGAGGCCGCGGATCAGCACTGGGATCACCGCCTTGCACTTCATCACCGCCAGCGAGAACGCCGCGGCGCTGCGCACCTGCCAGATCTGGTCCTTCACCAGCAGCTCGCCGAGCTTGTCGATCGCGGTGTCGCGCAACTGCAGCATGGTGCCGGCCGGTTGCTTGCCGAGCGACTCGTCGGTCTCGGGCGCCAGCGAGGTGCCGATCGCGTTCGCCGCGGCGATGCGCACGTTGGGCTCGCTGTCGCGCAGCAGTTCGACCAGCGTCGGCACCACGTCCGGCGACGCGGCCTGCGCCATCGCGTTGACCGCCTGCACGCGCAGTTCGCTCGGCATCGTGCGGCAGGCGCGCAGCAGTTCGAGCTCGGCCTCGACGCTCGCATGGCCGGCGAGCACGCGCAGCACCGCGGCGGCGTTCTGCTGATCCTGGTTCTTCTTCGCCGCGCGGATGCCCGGCGCGCTGAGCATCTGCAGCAGCCACGGCACGATGCCGTCGCCGGTCATGGTGCGCAGGTGCTTGCCGGCGAGCGCCTGCACGCGCCATGGCTGCAGTTCGCGGTAGTAGTCGACGAGGTCGGTCGTCGACGTCTTGCCGGCCGGCCGCGGCTCGATGCTGGCCGCCTGGAACAACAGCTTCGCGGCGTCGAGCGTATTGCACGCGGCGACCTTGCCCATGCGCGCGTCGAGTTCGGCGATCGCCGCCTCGTCGGTCTTGCCGTCCTTGACCAGACGGAACGCGCCGGCCGTGTAGTCCTGCAGCCAGCTGGTGAACGCGGCGAGATCGGCGGCCTGTGGCGGCTCGGCGGGTGGTTGCTGGGCCGTGAGGCAGGGCAGCAGCAGCAGGGCAGCGAAGAGGCGTGGCGCCAGCGCGGTCATGGCAGAAGGCATACGCGCGGCGCCGCGCCGGGGGAAGCGCCGCCTGTCAGCTCTGCTTGCTGCGCGGGTCGCTGACGCGGCCGACGAACAGCAGCAGCCCGGTCTGGCGATCGCGTAGCCCGAACGCGAACGGGCGGTCGGCGTGGAACAGCTTCGGCTCGCCCTGCGGCATCGCGCTGCCGGCCTTGAGTACGGTTGCGGTGGCAGCCGCGGCCTCGGCGCCTTCCTCGTCGACCTGGATCCAGGTCTGGTGCACGACGTTCTCGATCACCAGCGGCTCCTTGGTGGTGATGCCGGTGAAGTCGGCGCGGTCCCCGTCGAACGCCGCGTGCAGTCCCAGCGCCATCAGCGCATCGCTCAGCCGGTGTGCGGCGGCGACCTGGAAGCGCGGCAACTCGACGTCCACCCGCTCGAACTGCACGGTCGGGCGGTAGGTCCAGCCAAGCAGTGCCTGCTCGGCGGTCGCCAGCGGCTTGCCTTCGCGCGGCAGCACGATCTCGCAGACGATGCCGCTGCTGGCGAACGGCAGCATCAGCACCTGCCAGTCGTCACTGTCCGCGTAGCCGAAGACCTGCGTCTGCCGCATCGTCGGTACCTGCACCACGCTGTCGTCCGCCAGCGTGAACGGCGCGTCCTTGGTGTTCTTGTTCCAGAACGTGTGCTCCCAGGCTGCCTTGAACCACAGCGCGTTGGTCAGCACGACGCGCGTGCCCGGCAGGATCATGCCCGGCTGCAGCAGGTCGCGGATGCGGTCGTTGGTGGCCTTGGCGATGTGGGCGTTGATCGTCTGGCGCGCGACCTCGGCGTCGGCGGCGAAGTCCACGTCGCGCTGCGCGGCCGCGAACGACGACCGCAACAGGTCGCGGTAGGCGGGCACCACTGCGAAGCCCTGCTGCACCCAGAGGTCGTTGGTGATCACCAGCGGCGACGGCGGGACGTCCCGGTTCGGGCTGCCGTTCTGCATCAGACCGACGCCCTGCAGCAGGTCGCGCGCGGCGCGATGCATGCGTTCGCCGCGCAGGTCCTCGGGCAGGTGCAGCACGGTCGCGATCTCCTTCGCCGTGTCGCCGCGCGCGCCGGGCAGCAGCATCAGCAGCGCGATCGCGATGCTGGCGGGCGAGCACGTCGGGGAGCCGCTGGCAGCGAGCTTGCCGTGCAGGTCGGCGGCGAACTGGTTGCACGCGGTCGCGAGACGCTGGGCGTCGCCCGGTGGCTTCTGCGCGAGTGCGGGCATCGAGAGGGCGGCGGCGAACAGGAACGGGTGCAGCGGGTTCGTGGTCATGGGCTCTGGTGGCCGGCGGGGTCGAAAAGCGGCGCGGCAACGCGCACCACTTCGAACGGTTCCGCGGCCGTCAGCGCCCGAGCATACGCACCAGCGCTGGCCCGATCGCCGGCTGGTCGAAGCGGAAGCCGGCCTGCAGGAGTTCCTGCGGGCGGCAGCGCTGGCTGGCCAGCAGCAGCGCGTCGGCCATCTCGCCGAACAGCAGGCGCAAGGCGACCTTCGGCACCGGTAGCAACGCCGGTCGGCGCAGTGCCTTGGCCAGCGCCGCGGTGAACTGCGCATTCGGCACCGGTTCGGGCGCGACCGCGAGCACCGGCCCCGACATCTCGGCGTGCACGAGCACGAAGCGGATCGCACGCAGCAGGTCGTCGCGGGTGATCCAACTGGTCCACTGCCGCCCGTCGCCGAGGCGGCCGCCGAGGCCGAGCCGGAACGGCAGCAGCAGCTTCTGCAGCGCCCCACCGCCAGGATCCAGCACCATGCCGAGGCGAAGGTGCACGACGCGCATGCCGGCGTCGCGCGCCGGCGCCGTGCCCGCTTCCCACGCGCGCGCGACGTCGGCGAGGAAGCCGCTGCCTGGCTCGCTGCGTTCGTCGAGTTCGCGGTCGCCGCGGTCGCCGTAGATGCCGGTCGCCGAGGCCGAGATCAGCGTGCGCGGCGGCTGCGGCAGCGCGGCGAGCGCGCGGCACAGTCGTTCGGTGACCGGGCCGCGGCTGGCGGCGATGCGCTGCTTCCGCGCCGCGGTCCAGCGCCCGCCGGCGACGTTCTCGCCGGCGAGGTGCAGCACGGCGTCGATGGTGCCGATCGCCTCGTGGTCGAGTGCGCCGGTGGCGGGGTCCCAGTGCACGTCGTTGCCGTAGGTCGGCTGCTGCCGCACCAGTCGCACGACATCGTGCCCGGCCTGCTGCAGATCCGCCGCGGCCGCGTTGCCGACGAAGCCCGATGCCCCGGTGATGGCGATGCGCATGCCCGGCATTCGGTCGAGGGTGGGCGAACGGATGCAGCGCGTCCAGTCGAATCGCTCGGCGCCGCTGCGGCACGACCGGAGATCGTGGTCGGCGCCCTTGTCGGCGGCGCGCCGTCGCGCGAGGATCGGCGCGCTTCCCGTGTCCGATCCACTCGATTCCCAGCGGACGATGCGGCGCCAGGTCGGAATCGTGCTGGCGTTCGGCGTCGCGACGGCGCTGGCGGTCTGGTTCGAAGGCCACGTTGGCGAGCGTGTGCACGCGTGGTTGGTCGCGGAACTGCAGCAGGGCGACGATGGCTGGCGATCGATCTGGACCTTGCTCAGCGACCTCGCGCTCGGCGGCGCGCTGGCCAACATCCTGCTCGCGGTGCTGGTGATCGGCGGCAGTCGCCGCCGCTTCCAGGACGGTGTGGTCGCGGTGCTGTTGGTCGGCATCGTCGCCAACGTGCTGAAGTTGCTGATCCAGCGCGATCGACCGGTGCCGAACGTCTCGTTCTCGTGGCCGTCCGGGCACACGTGCGCGGCGGCGGCTTTGGCCGCGGCGTTGTCCGGCTGGCGCCCCGCGGTGACGGTGGGTGGTTGGCTCGGTACCGTCGCCGTCGGCGCCAGCCGCATCCTGCGTGGTCGCCATTGGCCGGGCGATGTGCTCGGTGGACTGTGCGTGGGCAGCGCGTGTGGCTTCGCGGCGCGGCGCGTGCCGCTGCTGTTGCCCCAGTGGCTCGAACGCGAACGCGTGCGCCTGTGGATCGCCTGGGTGGTCGTCGGCATCTGGGGCGTGTCGCTCGCGCTGACGCCGGATCAGCCCGGCACCGACCTGCTGATCAACGTGCTGCCGGCGGTCGCGTGCGGGCTGTGGGCCGTGTCGCGCATGACCACGGACCCGCTCGACTGGTCGCGCGGGCGCGAACGGCTCGCCTACGTGGTGCTGTTCCTGATCGTGCTGCTGATCGGCCACGCCGGCGCCGGCGCGTTCGCGTTGCTCGACGTCGACGAGCCGCGCTTCGCGGCCGCCTCACGCACGATGCTGGTGTCGGGCGACTGGGTGGTGCCGTGGTTCAACGGCCAGGAACGCTTCGACAAGCCGGCGTTCATCTACTGGGCGCAGGCGCTGGCGATGGCGTGCCTGCACTCGCTCGAAGGTGCGGTGCGACTGCCGTCGGCGATCGGCGTCGCGCTCGCCGCGGTGGCGACTGCCGGCATCGCGCGGCTGCTCGGTCTGGCACTGCTGCCGGCTCTGCTGGCCGGTGTCGTCGCCGGCACGGCGCCACTCGCGCAGGGCCTCGCGCACGGCTCGACCGCGGACGGACTGCTCTATGGCCTCGTCACGGCGATCGCATTCGTGCAGGTCTGGCGGTTCCGGCGCGGCACCGGCATCGGCAGCGCACTGGCCTTGTGGGCCGGCGTCGGCATCGCGTTCCTGACCAAGGGCCCGCCGGCGCTGGTCGGCCCGATCGCGCTCGGGCTCGGACTGTGGTGGGCCGGCGCGCGGCCGCGACCTGGCGCGACGGTCGCCGGCATCCTGCTGGCGGCGGCGCTGGTCGCGGCGTGGGCGGTGCCCGCGCTGGTGCAGACCGAAGGTCGCTTCTGGACCAAGGGCGTGATGTACCACGTCGTCGAACGCAGCCGGCGGCCGTTCGAAGGCCATGGTGGCTCCGCGCCTTGGTGGTGGCTGACCTACTTCGTCACCATCCCGCTGTCGATGCTGCCGTGGTCGCTGCTGTTGCCGTGGGCGCTCGCCGCGCTGCGCGGGCGCATGCCGCAGCTGCGGCCGACGGCGACGGCGAGCGAGCCACTGGCCGCGGTGCAGCCGACGCAGCGGCTGCTGCTCGGCTGGATCGCCGGCGTCGTCGGCACCTTCACGATCGTGGTCAGCAAGCTGCCGCACTACGTGCTGCCGTGTTTCCCGGCGCTGGCGATCGCACTACTGCTCGGGCGAACGCAGACGCCGAGGCCATGGACCGCGGTCGTGTGCCGCGCGTTCGGCATCGTGCTCGCGATCGCGTTGCCGATCGCGATGCTGCAGGTCGGGCTGCAAGGCGCGATCTCAGCGGCGGCCGTCGCCGGCCTCGGCATCGCCGTGACGATGTGGGTCTGCGGCGGTTGGCTGCGCGCGGGGCGCACGCTGCAGGCCGTCGCCGGCATCGCGGTGGGCCTGTGCCTCGGCATGGCGGCGCTGTTCGGGCGCGCGCTGCCGGCGGCCGATCCGAACATGCTGGCGCGCGCGTTCGCGAACGAACTGCCGCACGAAGTGCACGCCGGTGAGACGCTGCACATCTACGGCATCAAGGTGCCGAGCGTGACCTTCTATCTGGACCGGGTCACGCCGGAAGTCGGCGACCAGCCGGAGGTCCTGCGGCTGCTGGGCGAGCCGGGGCAGCTCGTGCTGATGCGCGATCGTGAGCGCGACGACCTGCTGCTTGCCGCCGACGAACTGGCGCGCAGCGATGCGGCCGCTGCGGCGACGGCGCGCGCGGTGCTGCAGACGCCGCTGTGGTCGGCGCACGGTTTCCTGCCGACGAAGGGCAAGGTGATCGAGGTGCAGCTGTTCGGCCAGCGTGCCGCGATGAACGGGGATTCGCGGTAGATCGCCCGGCGCCGCGCGCCGGACCGGTTGGTGGCGGCGACAATTCCGTCTATCGTCGCGGCATGCTGCGGCCCGTGCGATCGTCGATGTGCCTCGCTACCGGCGCGCTGTTCGCCGCAGCGGCGCCCCTGTCGGCGCAGGGCGACCTCGATGCCGACGTGCGCCACGCGCTCGACGCCGCGCGCCCGGCGCTGATGGCGCACCTGCGCGCGGTGACCGACGACGGACGCCCCGGCGAACTGGCGCTGCTGCTGCTCGCCGCGGTGCACGACGGCGTCGATCCGGCGGACAAGGTGTTCGACAAGGCGGTGAAGCGCCTGCAGAAGGCGAACCCGGGTCAGACCTACGACCTCGCGCTGCGGCTGCTGGTGCTCGAAGCGCTGCCGTCGTTCCCCGAACGCGAGAAGATCGCCGCGGCGGACACCAAGGAGCTGCTGAAGCACCGCGACCGGCGCGGTGGCTTCGGCTACGAGCGGAACTCCGGCAGCTGGGACCTGAGCAACACACAGTACGGCGCGCTCGGGCTGCGGGCGGGCAAGGCGCTCGGCGCCGACGTCGACCGCAGCGTGTGGAGCAAGCTGGCGGCGGAGATCGGCGAGCAGCAGAACAGCTACGGCGGCTTCGGCTACGCCGGCAAGGTCGAAGGCCTCGACGCCTACGCGTCGATGACCGCGGCCGGCATCGCTGTTCTGGCGATCTGCCGCCAGAATCTCGGCGGCCAGCAGCAGGAACTCGACCAACGCATCGCGCGCAGCTGGAAGTGGTTCGACCGCAACGCCGACACGATCGGCGCCGAGACCGAGCGCTGGAGCTTCTACTTCCATTACGGGCTCGAACGCGCGGCGATCCTCAGCGACGTGACGACGGTCGGCGGCGACGACTGGTACCGCAAGGGCGCCTACATGTTCGTGCACCTGCAGCTGCCCGGTGGCGGCTGGACCAGCACGGCCGACGGCTACCAGGGCACGCATCTCGACCGCGGCTGCGGCGACGGCGTGCCGACCGCGTTCGCGATCCTGTTCCTGCGGCGCAAGTTCCAGAAGGACGTCGTGCCGATCACCGCGCACGTCGTGCGGCTGGTGAACATCGGCCCGCGCTCGCCGGACAAGGACGTCGAGGCGTGCGCGCAGCAGCTCCTGCAGCGCGGCAAGGAGGCGATGCCCGACGTGCTGCAGGCGCTGCGCAGCGACGTCGAGCCGCAGCGGCGCGCGGCGGCGAAGGCGCTGGCGGCGATCGCCGGCGAGTCGTTCGGCTACGACCCGGCGCAGGACGCTACGGGCAACCGCGACGCGGTGCGGGCGGCGGAGCTGTGGTACCTGCGGCACCGGTAGCTGCGAACTCCGGCTAACACCCTGGCGAACCCGGCGTCCTGCAGGGCATGGACACGCATTCGTTTCCGGCCTGGCCGCTCCGGTCCCTGGCGTCCCTGCTGCTCGCACTGCCCGCCACGATCGGCCTGGCAATTGCCCAGCATGCGGACGCACCGACGCCCGCCAACTACGTCGTGCACGAGTGGGGCACGTTCACCAGCATGATCGGCAGCGATGGCATCGTGCTCGAAGGCATGCAGCACGAGGAAGAACAGCTGCCCAGGTTCGTGCACGACCTGCTGACGATCGAGGAGACCGGCGTGACCGACACCAAGCTGCCGGCGAGCTACGTCACGCAGAAGATGGAGACGCCGGTGATCTACTTCCACGCCGACGCGCCGATGCAGGCGCGCGTCACCGTGTCCTTCCAGCAGGGGTTGATGACGCAGTTCTACCCGCTGCCGACGACGGTGTTGCCGCGCCTGGAGCTCGCCCGGGAGCAGCTCGTCGACATGCGCCAGCACGATTGGTCGAGCCTCTGCTGGGACATCGACATCGTGCCGCGAACGATGGCTGCGCCGGACGGCATCCCCGGCGTCGCCGCCGACGAGCCGTGGAACTTCGCGCGCCAGACCAGCGCCTGCTACGTGCGCACGCGGCCGCCGGCGGACTCGCCGGCACGCGCCGAGGCCGAGCACTACCTGTTCTACCGCGGTCTCGGGCGCTGGCAGCCGGACGTCGCGGCGCAGGCGGTGCGCGGTGGCAAGGTGCGCTTCGCCAATCGCGAAGCGGATCCGATCCCGTTCTGCCTCGCGCTCGAACTCGGCGCCCAGGGCGGTCGCTTCGTGCTCGGCCAGCCGATCGCCGGCGGCGCCGAGCAGGCCTTCGACCTGGCCGCAACGGCGTGGATGCCCGACCGCGAACAGTTCGCGCGCCGCGTCGGTGCCGAGACGATGCGCACGTTGGTGCAGCAGGGGCTCTACGTCGACGAGGCGCGCGCGATGGTCGCTACCTGGTCGCGTTCGTGGTTCCAGAAGGACGGCGCGCGCATCGTCTACCTGTTGCCGCGCAGCGTGGTCGACACGGTGTTGCCACTGCAACTCGAGCCGCAACCGAAGTCGCTGGTGCGGGTGCTCGTCGGCCGCCACGAGTACATCACGCCGGAGGCGCAGGATCGGGTCGAGCAGGCGCTGCGCGACCGCAGTTCGACCGACCAGGCGATCCAGGCCCGCGGCGAGACGGTGTTGGCCGGGCTCGATCGCTTCCGCGAACCTCACCTGCGCAACATCGTGCGCAACGGCAGCAGCGCGGACGTGCGGCAAGCGGCCGAAGCGATGCTCGCGCCAAAGGCCCGATGACGCCTATCGTGCCCTTCGCGTGCAGGATGTGCCGATCGACATGGTGGGGCTCGTGCGCCAAGCGCAGGGTGGCGATCGTGCAGCGTTCGGCCTGCTCTACCGCGACTTCGCGCGCGTCGTGCACGGCATCCTGCTCGCGCGCTGTGGTGCCGGTGAGGCCGACGACCTGACCCAGGAAGTGTTCGTGCACGCATTCGAGCGGTTGCCGGAGCTGCGCGAGCCGGCGGCGTTCCCCGGTTGGTTGTGCACCGCCGCGCGGCATGCGGGCATCGACCACGCGCGCACTCGGCAGCGGCTGCCTGCTGCGGTGGAGTTGTCCGACGTCGTCGACGCAGCGGCTTCGCCCGGCGAGGCGCTGGCGCAACGCGAGGCCGCCGGGAAGGTGCTGGCCTGCATGCGCCAACTGCCGGAGGCCTACCGCGAGACGCTCGTGCTGCGGCTGGTCGAAGGCTTCTCGGGCCCGGAGATCGCGGCGCGCACTGGGCTCACGCACGGCTCGGTGCGGGTCAATCTGACGCGTGGCATGGCGATGTTGCGGCCGCTGTTGGCCGAGGCGGGACTGCCATGAGCGAACGCGACGAGTATCTCTGGCAGCGCGGCGGCGAAGCCGACCAGGCCGTGCAGCAGCTCGAGCAGTTGCTCTCGGTGCTCGCGCACGACGGGCGCGTCCTGCCGCTCGAGGTCCTGCCGACGCAGCCTGCAAGGCCGGTGGTGCGCCGGCGGTGGCCATGGGTCGTGCTGGCCGCAGCCGCTGCGGTCGCGCTCGTGTGGTGGCTGTGGCGGCCGGATCCAGCGCTGCAGCCGGGCGCCCCGGCGCGCACGTTCGTCGCCACCGATGGAAAGCTCGTCGTGCCGCTCGGCGAGGTGGCCGAGATCACGCTCGCACCGGGCAGCACGCTGCACTTCGAACACTGGCAGCAGGACCAGGCACTGTTCCGCCTCGAACGCGGCACGATGCTCGCGCGCGTCGCGCCGCCGCCCGCGGTCGCCCCCGACTTCTTCCTCGTCGACACGGCGCTCGGGCGCGTCACCGACAAGGGCTGTCAGTACGAACTGCGCGTCGGCGACGACGGCAGCAACCACATCCGCGTCACCCAGGGCGCGGTGACGTTCGCGTTCGCGCAGCGCACGGTGTTCGTGCCGGCCGGTGCGAACACGCTGGTCACGGCGTCGAGCGGCCCGAGCACGCCGATGTTCGCCGATGCTGCCGCCGAGCTGCAGAAGGCCGTGCGCATGTTCGACGAAGTGGCGGCGAAGGGCGGAGCCGACCTGCGCCGGAAGGCGGTGTTCCAGGTCACCGAAGCCTGCCATGTGCCGCGCGACTCGCTGGTGCTGTTCCACCTGCTCTACGACGACGACCCGGAGGTGCGGGACCGCGCCGAAGTCGCGCTGGTCGATCTGGTCGGCCCGCCGTTGCCCGATCCGAGCAAGGTGCAGCACTGGGATCCGGAGATCTGGCTCGCGTTCCTGCGGCTCGGGCCCTGGATGCAGGCGGGATGAGTGCTCGGCACGGCGCCACCGCCGCCACCGGGTTAGAAGGTGCCGACCGCCTGCTTCACCGCGTTCGACGTCAGCATGCCGAAGGCGTTGACCGTGGCGTCGAGCCAGATCGACTGCGCGTACCAGACGTTGCCGACGAAGGACGGGTTGTTGATGGTCAGCGGGACCGAGAGGCCGCCCGGCGCGAAGATCACGGCTTGGATCGGCGCCACGTTGACATCGACGTTCGCCACGCAGCCGCCGGCGCCGATGATGCCGAGATCGAACCCGGTCGGGCTGAATGGCGGCACGTCGCTCAGCGCGATGAACAGGACGCCGACGGGGAAGGCCGATGGGGTGACGTTCGAGGTCACGTAGTTGATGGTCGCTCCCAGCGTCGGCTTCGCATCGACCATCAGTGTCAGTCCGGGTTGGTCGCCAGAGCCGAGAACCACGTTGGTGAAGATCGCGAGGTCGGTCGGTTGCGGGTCCATGCTCGGACCGCCCGGCGAGTAACCGATGACGTGGCTGTCCCCGTTCGCTGACTGACCGATGGACGTCACCGACTGCCAGACGTAGTTGACGTTGCCGGTCGAGAGCTGGAACTGGAGCTGGAAGGTGCTCGGGTTGATGACCGCGGTCGGGTAGCTCTCGACGCCGTCCCATGTGATCAGGACGTAGCCGCCGGCCTCCTCGGCTCTGACCGGGCCGCTGCCCCCTGCCGCCGGATTGTAGTCGTGCCAGCTGAACCACGCCGTCGACGATGCACTGAGGAACGCGGGGACGTTGGCCCGGTACGAGTTCGGTAGCAGCCCGGTCATGCCTCCCACCGAGACGATGCCGTTGGAGTGCACGAAGAGGCTGGTCGGTCCGCCGGCCCCGAACGGACTCCCCGATGGCCACGCGTAGTTCACTTCGCTGTCGTCCGTGAGCACCAACGCGGCGCCCGTGGGCGGAACGAAGGCGACGCCGGGTTGGTTGTTGAGGACGAGGTACCCCGAGCCCGTGCCGACCATCGAGATGGAACGACCCGTGAGCGCCGCGCTTGCTGCCGGAGCGCCGGAGAAGAACTGGTAGAAGGACGTCTGCTGTTGGTAGCAACCCAGCCCGTACGACGCGTTCGTCGCGCAGGTGTGCGGTACGGAACCGAGCGCGTAGTGGATGCTGCCATTCCAGGCGCGGGGCGCCGCACCGCGGATCCAGGGTGTGTTCTGCACGTGCCCCGAGAGCACCGTCAGCTCTGCATTGCCGTAGGTCTGGTTGGTCGCGGGGCCGCCGCCGCCCGGCAGCGGCGAGCCAGTGCCGATGGTGTTGTACGGTTGCACGTCGATGTGGCGCAGGGCGACGCCATAGGAACCGGGCGCGAGCGTGATCCCCGGCGTCAGGCAACAGTGCGAGGGCTGGTTGGCACCCGCCGCGACGATGGGGCCCGAGGCGACCGGCGTCGCCGACCATCGTGCGGGGGTCGTCTCGCTGCCGAAGTACGTCGTGGTCCCGGGGACCGTCAGGTAGACCTCGAGGGTTCCTTCGACGCCGACCGCCGAGCTCAGGTTGACGTCGAATGCCTGGATCGTGATGGTCGTTGCGACCGTGAGATCGATGAAGAACTGCGCCCCAGGGTTCGCCTGGTTCGTGCCGCCATAGAAGGTCGTCAGTGGCGACTGTGCTGCAACGAAGGTGGCGAGTGCAAACAGAGGGAACGACGCGAGCGTGCGCATGGTGTGGATTCCTCGAGTGACGTTGGACGGTGCGAGCATGCGGCAATGCAGTGCCGGGGGACACCCCCGTGCCCAGGAACAGAGGGGGGCGTGATTGCTCCGAGACCGCCCTGCGAGGTGATGCGGGCGATCGGTGCTGATGAAGGCAGCTCAGCGCGGCGCCGTTGCCGGCCAGCGCAGCAGGTCGTAGACCCGCGCCGCCACCTCTTCGTCGCCGTCGGCCGCCGTGTAGACCGCGACCAGCTCCTCGCCCGGCGCGCCGTCGAACTCCGCCGCCAGCAGGTCGACGAGCCGCCACTGTGCCGGATCGCGCAGCGCCAGCGTCTGCAGCGGCGGCCGGTCGCCCAATAGGCTGCCGGACAGCTGATCGACGAAGCCCGACACCAGCGCGAACAGGCGTTCCAGGTCGAACACCGTCACCGGATCCTCGAACAGCAATCGCCGCAGCGTGCGCCGGCCCTCGGCGGAGTCGAGCTTCGGCGGCGCGGTGTCGGCGGGATACAGCTCGATCGCGGTGCCGTCGGCGCGCACCAACGCGAGGTCGGTCTTGCCGTCGCCGGTGAACGCGCCGCGCACGCCGAGCCGCGTCTTGCCGATGATGTCGAGGAAGCGCTGCACCAGTTCTTCCTGCTGGCCGATCAGCGTCAGCACCGGCGGGATGCGCAGCGTCACCGTGCGCCGCCACGCCGGCAGGTTCGCGAACGCGCCGTTCTCGCTGCGATAGCCGACCGCCTTGATGTCGATGTCGATCGACTGCACGAGGCCGAGCAGGAGCGCGCCGACGCCGGGCAGCTGCACCTGGAACGTCAGCAGGTCGGCCCGCGCGTCGTCGTCGAGGTCGACCAGCAGCATCGCCGTGACGTCGTCGGCGACCGCCTGCGTGCGCGCCTTCGTGAACTGCGGGCCGTCCTTGCCGGCGAGGAACGTCCACACCTTGCGACGGTGCGCGATCACGTAGTCGGGAATGCCGTCGCCGTCGATGTCGCCGCGTTGCAGCAGCTTCGGGTCGCCGAGCACCAGCGTGCTGCCGAGCGCCACCGCGGCCTTCGGCGTGCTGTCCTCGAACTGAGCGAGGTCGACGACGATCGGCGCCGCGAAGTCGCCATTCGTGGTCTGCAGGTGGAACGCATGGCGTTGGCCGTCGCGCGTCAGCAGATCGGGCTTGCCGTCGCCGTTCAGGTCCTCGGTCTCGAGCTGCGGGATCACCAGGCTGCCCGACAGTTCCTGGTTGCCGCGGCGGTCGGCATCGACCGACGTCTGCACCGGCACCGTCAGCGTGCCGAGCGCACGGAAGCGCGGCCCGTCGTCGTCGCCGGCCGGCTCCTGCACGAACGGCTGCACACCCGCGAGCGTCGGCAGCATCAGGTCGAGGCGGCCGTCGCGGTCGAGGTCCTGCACGAACGGCGACTGCTGCGGCGCGTCGGTGCGCAGCAGGAAGCGCGCGCGGCGGACCAGCAGGTGCGGTTCGGCATCGCGCAGTTCGTCGGTTGTCGGCCACGTGAGCCAGCCGGTGCCCGACGGATCGGCGACCACCAACTCGACGCCGGGTTCTGGGTGGATGTCGGCGGCGGCGAACAGCGTGTGCGCCGGATCGTGCAGCCGCAGCGCGCCGCGCCGCGTGATGCCGGCCGGGGTGACCGCGAAGCGCTGCAGCAGGCCGTCGCGCGTGACCAACACCAGCTCGGCGCGGCCGTCACCATCGGTGTCGACGGGCAGGGCGGCGACGACACCTTCGACCGGCCCGATCGAGCCGAGTGTGGTCTCGGCCTGGGCGAAGCAGTGACCGGTCAGCGCAGCGGCGGTCGCGGCCACGACCAGACGATGCGAGCTCACAGGCGCACCCATTGCAGTTCGTGTTCGGTGCGCACGAGCACCTCCGTCGACGGCGCAGCCGGTGGTTCGAGCCGCGCGCGCTTGGGCAGCACGAACTTCGCCGCCGCCGGCAGCAGCTGCAGGCGTTCGCCGTCGCGGCGCAGCGGGCGACGTTGCAGCACGTTCTCCTCGCGCGCCAGCAGTTCGCCGGCCGTGCCGCCGGTCCCTGCCAGCACGCGCACGAACGGCGTGTTGCCGCCCTCGGCACTCGCGGGCAGGCGCAGCGCCTGCTGCAGCATCGCCGGCAGCACGAAACGCTCGCCGTTGCCGCGGAAGATCGCCAGCTGCGCGTCGAGTGCCTGCGGGCCGTCGCCGGTGAGGCCGCGCAGCATGTCGGTGCGCACGGTGAGCAGCACGAGGTCGAGGCGCCCGTCGCCGTCGGCGTCGACGAGCTGCGGCGGTTGCGCCAGCGTCTGCACGCGCAGGCGGCCGTTCGACTGCGTGCCCCAGCCGCCGTCCGCGCCGGCCGCGAACACGTCGATGCGCACCTCGATCTCGTCGTCGCGCCGCGCCGACGTCGTCACGATCAGTTCGGCGCGCCCGTCGCCGTCGAGGTCCGCGCACTGCACGTCGAACGACGGATCGAACAGCACCAGCCGATCCTCGGGCAGCGGCAGCGGCCACTCACGGCGCTCGATGCGGCCGTCGGCGCGCTGCATGCCGGCGAACAGGCTGCCGTTGCGCAGTGCCACCAGGTCGAGCCGCCCGTCGCCGTCGAGGTCGAGGCAGCGACACGGCGGCGCCGTCGCGCGCAGCCGCAGCAGCGGCCCATCGTTGCTGGCATCGCCGTCGTCGTCACCGAGCCGGAAGCGCAGCCGCAGTTCGTCGCCGGAGAGGCTCGCCGGCCCGCCGTTGCCGTGCGGGCCCTTCTGCCGGCCGGCCAGCGGGCTCTGCTTTCTCGGCAGCGTCAGCAGAAACGGTTCGGCACCAGCCGCGCGCCACAACACGGCGCCGTCGGGCTGCGGCAGCAGCAGGTCACAGCGCCCGTCGCCATCGAAGTCGCAGGGCGCGTCCGGCAACGGCAGCACGAAGTCCGGGTCGGCCGCCGGCCAGACGAGCCGCGGCGCGAACAGCGGCCGGTAGGTGGCGACACCGTCGGCATCCCGTTCGACCGCGACCGCTCGTTCTGCGGTCAGCAGCACCAGTTCGCGGCCCGGCGCCGGCGTCACGTCGGCGAACGTGAACGCGACCACGTCCGATTCGAGTTCGTACGGCGGCAGCGACGGCGTGTTGTCGAACGGCGGTCCCTCGGCGCGGCGGCGGTGCAGGCGCAGTTCGCGGCCCTTCGTCTCGGTGTTGCGGCAGGCGAGCACGACGTCGTCGCGGCCATCGCCATCGACGTCGCTGCGCAGCGTGCCGGTGACGACCACGTGCGCGGGCACCTGGATCGTGGCCACGGCCGGTTCCTGCGGCGCCAGCGCGGCGAGCAGCAGCGCGCCGATCATCCGCCGACCTCCAGCAGCCGGTCTTCGTCGCCGCCGCCGAACGCGATCAGCCACAGCAGGCGGAAGCGCCACGCGGCGGCGGTGCTGCGGTAGTTCACCAGCCCGAGCAGCAGCGACCATTCGCTGCGGCCGCGGTCGGCTTCGTAGGAGAACAGCAGCGGCAGCGAGATCTCGGTCAGTTCGCTCGCGCGCTGCGACAGCGGTGCGTCGACCGCGAACGCGGTACCATCGCGGCGGCAGTCGAGGTGCAGGGTCTCGGCTCGTGGCCGGCGCATCGCCGCGAGCACGTCCTGTGGATGCGCCACCGGCACGCCGTCGACCGCGACCAGGAGGTCGCCGAAGCGCAGCCCGGCCGCGCGCCAGGGACTGCCCTGCGACATGCCGACCAGCACCGCGCCGCCACCCGGCCCGAGGCCGGCGCCGCGCGCTTCGACCTCGGTCGCGGTGCGCAGCACGACGCCGGTGCGGTCTTCTTCGCGAAAGCGCTCGCTGGCCTGGCGCGGCGTCGGGCGCACGCGCGCGACCAGCACGAGTTCGGTGCGCGCCTCGCGGCCGGCGCGGTCGACGAACAGTTCCACCTTGGTGCCGGGCGCCGTCGTCTGTTCGAGCTGTTGCCATTCGCTCGGCCGGCGCAGCACGCGCGCCTCGCCGCCACCGACGTGTGCTTCGAGCAGCAGGTCGCCTGGCTGCAGGCCGGCGGCATCCGCGGGTGAGTTCTCGACGACGTGGGCGACGCGCAACTGTGCCTCCTGGTCGAGCTTCGCCGCCAGGGTGTCGCGCGCGTCGTCGAGCACGAGGCCCGAGAACGACCCGGCCGGCAGCAGCTGGCGCGCGGCTTCGTCGTCGGGCTCGGCCAGCAGGTCGAGCGGTTCTTCCATCGCGGCCAACGGCGGCCGCGGCGGCAGGTCCGGGGACAACGAGCACGCGGCGAGACAGCTGAGGAGAACGGGTGGAAGGGCGCGCATGGGCTTCGTCGTGTGGTGGCAGCGCGCTCAGCGGGATCGCAGCAGGTCGTGCAGTTGCTGGTGCAGTGGCAGGTGCAGTCGCTGCAGGCGCTCCGTGCCGCAGCGTGGTGGGGCCATGTTCGCGGAGCGCATGCCGGGAGGTTGCTCGCGGCGCGAGCGGGCGTCAAGCCGTTGCGTGCGTTCGTCGCGTTCGCGTCGTCAGGCCACGCGATCGGCGCGAGGCGGCGGTGTGGCTACACGAGCGTGCTCAGCAGCGCGAGCGCCGGCGCGACCCGGATGCCTTCGGGTGTCTGGTAGTCCTTCTTGCCGGTCAGGTGCACCTGCCAGGCCGCGCAGCCCGGGAAGCGTGCGGCCAACAAGGGCAGGCTGCGGTCCAGGTCGTCGTCGCCGAGTTTTGCTTCGACGAGCAGCACCGGGCGGCGGCGTTCGAGAACGACGAAATCGACTTCGTGGCCGTCCTTGTCGCGGAAGTAGCGCAGTTCCAGATCGCGCCCTTCGGTGTCCTGTTGCCAGTGCACCCACTTCAGCAGGTGCGCCCCGATCATGTTCTCGAACCGCGGTCCGGGCTCGGGCACCAGCGACCAGTCGAAGTGATAGTGCTTGGGCATCTTCTTCACGGCCCGCATGCGTGGCGTGCCGAACGGCAGCACGCGGAAGATCGCGTAGAGACGCTCGAGGATCTCCACCCAGCGCACCAGGGTACGGTGGCTGACCTCGAGGTCTTCGCGCAGCGAGTTGATCGACAGCGGCGAACCGACCAGGTCGGGCAGTCGCGTCGCCAGCAACTCGAGCCGGCCCAGGTCGTCGACGCGTTCGAGGCGTTCGACCTCTTCGTGGATCAGCAGGCTGCTGTAGTCGCGCGACCAGCGGCGGGCCTGCTGCGCCGAGGCGCCGGCGAACGGCTCCGGGAAACCCGACAACTGCAACAGGTCCCGCAGCTGCTTCTGCGTCGACAGCCCCAGCTCGGCCGCCGAGAACGGATGCAGCCGCAGCATGTGGTAGCGGCCCTGCAGCGAGTCGCCACCGAACCGGTAGACATCGAGCCTGGCGCTGCCTGTGACGAGGATGCGGTGACGGCGGGTCTGCTGGTCGAACAGCCCCTTCAGGTGGTTGCGCCAGCGGCGGTACTTGTGGATCTCGTCGAGGATCAGCAGGTCACCCGACGGCAGTTCGTTGCGCAGGATGCGCTGGCGATCGGCGGGCACGTCCCAGTTCCGGTAGGCCAGCGTGCTGCCAGGAAGACTCAGCGCCAGCGTCGTCTTGCCGACCTGACGCGGTCCGCAGACGAAGACCATCTTCTTGGCGAGGTCCGTGAGCACCTGCCGCCTCAGGTAGCGTTCGTGGCGCACCCGGGCAGGCTACGGCTGAATTTGCGTCCATGCAAGTCTGGCCGCGGCCAAGATTGCACGTGGGTGAATCCGGCCGACCCGGCCGGGCGGCGGCAGGGTGGCGGGGGGGCGAGCTGGCCGAGCCGAGTGGGCCCATTGGCCCGCGCTACCTGCGTGGTTCACGCCACGCGCAGACGCCGCATGCAGACCGCTGCGATCGTGAGTGCGCTGGCGGCCCACGACAGCGGCGCCAGGATCGCGGTGGACGACCACGGCCAGAACGCGTCGGCGGCGCCGCGTGCGGTCGCGCTGAGGAAGCCGAGCACGGAGTCGTCGCGCAGGCCGGTCGGCAGGTGGCTGGTCAGCAGCCAGCCGGCGTGGTCGCGCAGCTGGTCGCGCAGCAGTTCGGGGCCGAGCGCCAGCAGCAGCGCGGTCGCCAGCGCGCGGGTCGGGCGGCGCACCAGGGCCGAAGCGCACAGGCCGAGCGCGGCGGTCGCCACCAGCGGCAGCACGCAGTGCCACAGCGCGCGGCGGAACACCGGCGCCACGTCGGCGGCGGCGGCGAGCACCTGCCGGTCGCCGTGGCGGCTGACTTCCTCGAGGTCGTGAAAGCCGAACCACCACCACGCCGTGCCGCAGGCGACGAGCACGAGCGTGACGAAGCCGATGCCGGCGGTGGACAGCAGCGTCGCGAGCTTGCCGAACAGCACGTCGCTGCGGCGCACCGAGCGCACCAGCGTATTGCGCAGCGTATCGCCGGCGAGGTCCGCGGCGACGCTCTGGCTGCCGAACCACAGCAGGCACAGTACCAGCACCGGCAGCGCGGCCTGCAGCGCGCGCGCCGCCGCGAGGTAGCCGCTGCCGGCGTCGGCGCTGAACAGTTCGCCCGCCGCTACGCGGGTCAATGCGCTGTCGACGTTCTGGTGGTAGGCGAACGTGCTCCACGCCGCGAACGCGGCCGGCAGCAACAGCAGCGGCAGCAGCGTGCGCGCGGCGGCCAGCGTGCGCAGCTCGTGCGCGAATGCGCGCCACCGCGGCGCAGTTGGTGTCGCCGGCGCGGCGAGCGTGGCGGCGGCCGTCGGTGGCGGTGGCGGCGTCGGCGCGGCGGCGGTGCCGTTGGTCGCGCGCAGGTAGATCGCCTCGAGCGTCGCCGGTTCCGGCGCGAACGTCGTCACCTCGCCGACCGCGGTCAGTTCGCGCACCACGCTGCCCGCCGCACGTTCGCCGAGTGCGACCAGCAGCCGGTTGCCTTCGCGCTCCGGCGAGAGGCCGAGCACCCGCAGCCGGTCCGACAGCGTGGTCAGCGGCGTGCCGGTGACCACGTGCCGCGTGCCGAGCTGCGCGCGCAGCCTGTCGAGGTCGCCTTCGACGACCATCGCGCCGTCGCGCAAGACGCCGACGCGTGTGCAGAGTCCTTCGAGCTCCTGCAGCATGTGGCTCGACAGCAGCACCGCGGTGCGTTCGTCGGCGCACAGATGGCGCAGCAGCGTGCGCAGGTCGGCGATGCCCTCGGGGTCGAGGCCGTTGGTCGGTTCGTCGAGCAGCAGCAGCCGCGGCTGGCCGAGCAGCGTCTGCGCGATGCCGAGCCGCTGCCGCATGCCGAGCGAGAACGTGCCGACCCGCCGGCGCGCGGCATCGGCCAGGCCGAGCAGTTCGAGCGCGCGTTCGGCCTCGGCGGTGGCCCTGGAGCGGCGCATGCCCTGCAGCTGCGCGAGCCAGACCAGGTTCTGCCGCGCGGTCGCGTGCAGGTGGAAGCCCGGGCGTTCGACCAGCGCGCCGACCGAAGCGCGCGCGCGGCGCGGGTCCCGCAGCGCGTCGATGCCGAAGATCCGCACCGAGCCGGACTGCGGCCGCAGCAGCCCGAGCGCCAGCCGCAGCACCGTGGTCTTGCCGGCGCCGTTGTGGCCGAGGAAGCCGTAGCAATCGCCCGGTGCGAGCGACAGGGAGACGTCGCGCACCGCGGGTTCGCGGCCGTACTGGAAGCTGAGTTGCCGGAGGTCGAGGGCGGTCACGACGGGGGCGGCGACCGTATCATCCGGGGCCTCCTGCCGTCGCCAGTGACCGGGGTTCCTGGTCGAGACGATCGGCCAGCTCCTCTGCGAAGGTCCGGCGGCGCTCGACCGCCGCGACTTCGACCTCGCCGTGCAACGCGTGCAGGCGGCCCTCGACCTGGCGCACGCCAAGTTCCGTTGACCTTGGAACACAGAGCGGACATCGTCGCCGCGGCATGCGGCGGGCCCATCGCCCACTCCGCACACCGCCTCGCAATCGACATGGACCGCGCTTCCTTCCTGTCCGACGACTGCCCGCCGATGGGCATCTACGAGACGCTCTACGCCTTCCGCGACAGCTTCGGGCAGTTCATGGGGGCGCCGGGCACGCACCCGTGGTCGCAGGGCTTCCCGCTGACGACCCCGCTGGCGGGCGGACCGGAGCTGCCGGGCAGCGTCGACGTGACCTGGGAGGATCGCTTCTACCCGAAGGCGTGGGGGCACCCGCTGCTGCGCGAGGCGATCGTCGCGCACTACAACGGCTTCTACGGTTCCCGCATCACGCCGGACAACGTCATGGTGTTCGCCGGCGGGCGACCCGGCATCTACGCGGTGCTCGCGTTCCTCAAGCGGCACGTCGAGGTGCGCATCGGCAACGTCGAGTGGCCGGCCTACCTCGACATCCTGACGCAGACGAAGACCAGCTGGAAGGTGGTGCCGTTCACCAAGGCGAACGGCTTCCACCCGCCGAACGCCGCCTACTTCGACCGCGCGGGCCTCAACGCCAAGACGCACCTGATGCCGGTCATCTCCAACCCGGGCAACCCGACCGGTCATACGCGCGCGGGCGCCGAGCTGGAGGAGCTGATGGCGATGGCCGAGCAGCCGAAGAACGGCATCCTGCTCGACGAGGCCTACGAGATGTTCCACGCCTCCAAGGGCGTGAGCGGCATCCGGTACGTCAAGGACCTCGACAACAGCAACGTCTTCCTCGCCGGCGCGTGCACCAAGGGGCTGCAGTGCCCTGGCATCCGCATCGGCTGGATCATCGCCAGCAAGAAGAACGTGGCGACGCTCGCCAACTACTCCAGCTTCGGCATGGGTGGGGTCAGCCACCCGTCGCAGCTCTACGCGGCGAAGCTGCTCGAACCGAAGCGCGTCGCCAAGGCGCGCGACGCCGTCGACAAGCACTACGGCATGCAGCGCGCGCGCTACGGCCGCGCGTTCGCCGAGATGGGGCTCACGGTGCACACCGGCGACGGCGGCTTCTACCACTGGCTCGAGCTGCCCGCGGGTCTCGACGCCGAGGAGCTGAACCGGCGGCTGTTCCGGCACGGTGCCGCGATCCTGAAGGGCTTCGACTGCGACATGGCGCGGCCGCACGACAAGGACCCGGAGTACCGCTCGCCCTACGGGTCGTTCTTCCGCTTCTCCTTCGGCCCATTGCTGCCGGAGACGTTCGAGTCCGACATCGCGATCCTGCGGCAGGTGCTGGGCGAGTATCGATCGGACGTGGCGCGGTAGGCCAGGCCTGGTCCTCAGCTCCGGCCGACCGCCCCGATCGCACGCTGCAGCGTCGCCACCACCCGCGGCACCGCCGCCGCCGGCGTCGCGCACAACGCGACCCGCAGCGCACCGCGTCCTTCGCCGCGCACCGGCACCACGAACACACCTTCTTCCCGCGCCCGCGCCGCCGCTGCCTCGGCGTCGTCGGCGAACACCGTGACGAAGAAGCCGCCTTCGTAGCGCGGATACGAGAGTCCAGCCCGCGCGGCCTCGCGGTTCCACACGGTGACGCGTTCGTGCAGCAGCGCGATCAGCCGCGCACGATCGGCGTCCGCGCGCGCCCGCTGCGCCGGATCGGTCAGCAAAGCCGCTACCGCGAGCTGGCCCTGGTGATTGCAGTTGGACCAGGTGCCGCGGCAACCGAACGCGAACGCATTCGCCAGGCGCTGCCGGGACTCCAGGTCGCGGTGCACGCCGAGCAGGGCGCCGATGCGCGCGCCGTACTGCGCGAACGACTTGGAGCCGGACCACGCCACCAGCAGCGTCGCCGTGTCGAGCACCGGTAGCAGGTGCTGCGCCCATTCGACCTCGGTCGCGGCGAAGCGCGCGTAGGCGAGGTCGACCAGCAGTGCTACAGGCGCGCGTTCGCCGGCGCGGCGCACCGACGCCGCGACCGCCTGCCACTCGGCGTCGTCGAGGGAGTAGCCGGTCGGGTTGTGGCACGGCGAGTTGAGGAAGATCAACGCGCGCCCCTGCCGCTCGATCTGCTGCTGCAGCGCGGCATCCATCGCTGCCGTGTCGAAGCCGCCGCCCTTGCCGAACATCGCGAACGTCTCGACCGCGCGGCCCGATTGCACAGCCAACGTGTGGTACGGACCCCAGTAGAAGTCCGTCGTCAGCAGCGCCTGGCCCGGTTCGAGGAAGTCGGCGATCGCCAGATACAACGCACCGGTGCCACCCGGCGTCGCCACGGCCACGGTCTGCGCGGCCAGCGGCCCGGTGCCGAACACGTCGCCGATCACCGCGCGCAGGAATCCCGGCTCACCGGCGATCGGCGCGTAGGCGGCGGCCTTGCCGGCAGGCACTTCGCGCAGGGCTTCGACGACGCTCGGCAGCAGCAGAAGCCGCCCGTCGTCGTCCATCAGCGCACCGAGCGTGGCGTTGACGATCGCTTCGCCGGCGGCCGCGCGGCGCTTCGCTTCGGCGTTGAGGGCGAAGATCGGATCGTTGCCGGAGCGGTTCGCGGCAGAGGGGATCAGGGAGGTCACGTTCGGACTCGGCGCCTGGGAGGTCTGCTGCGGGAACGGGCAGCAGGGGGAGGATGGGGGCGAACAGGGTACGCCGCCGCCGCCGTGACTCCAGCGGCGTTCCGGCAGAGGCGCCCGAGTCGGGAAGGGCTTCCCGCGCGATTCTCTCCGAACCCCTCGCTACGTTCCCATGGATGGCCGTCGCCGTTCGTGACCGGTGGGTGCGTCGGCTGCTTCGACAGGAGGCCCGAGGTTGACCATGGCTACCCGCAAACCAGCAAAGCCCGCAGCGAAGAATGTCCCAAGGAAGCGTGCCGACGCCAAAGCGCGACCGACGAGCACGACTGCAAACCGGCCCCGGAGGTCGTCGACCGGCACGCAGGCGAAGGGCACTTCAGCGCGCGTGGCCGACGCGGCGCGGAAACGGCCCAAGGCCAAGCAGGCACGGCCGAAGCCGCCTGCGCGAGCGCGAACCGCTGCGCAAGGCAACGTGCTCACGACGCTGCCGGCAGCCATGACTGGCAGGGCGAGCCCCGCGAAGGCCAAGGTCGGCGATGAGCCGGTCTTCGCCTACATCCGCAGTCTGCCGCAGCCGCAACGCGGCATCGCCGAACGCGTCGATGCTCTGGCGGCCAAGACGCTGCCGGCACTGCAGCGCTGCGTGAAGTGGGGCTTGGCGTTCTATGGCGTCGGCGACGGCTGGTGCTTCGCGTGCGGCGGCTTCGCCGGCCACGTCAAGCTCACGTTCGGGCGCGGCACTTCGCTCGAGCCAGTACCGCCCGTCGCGCCGGTGGGGATGGGCAAGGACTCGCGAGGCGTGGACCTCGAATCCGTGGCCGACCTCGACGAACGCCAGGCCGCGTCTTGGATGAAGCAGGCCACGGCAATCCCCGGCTTCGGTGGCAAGAAGCGATGAGCCCGGCGGGCGCGGGTGTCGGGCGCGACACCCGTCGCCGGCCACAGCTACCGCGAACGACAACGACAGTGGCACGAGAAGGCGCGAACGTCGTTGCGGTGGCGTTCTGCGATCCAGTGTCGGCTCGAGTCGGTGTCCGCAGATCGATCGCGGCCCGGTGCGCATGTACAGAGGCTGCCCGACTCGTCACGCACAGTCGGCGGGCGGGCCTTGTTCGGCGATACGTCCGAGCGTCTCCATCCACGTGACCCGGCTGCGGTCGATCGCCAGCCGATCGAGCTGCTTCCAGTGGCCGAACTTCGCCACGCGTTCGAGGTAGGCCCGCTTGCCGCCCGCCTCGCCGCCGGCCGTGTGCACGTCGACGTCGACCAAGTAGATGCGCTCGGCATCGATGTCGTGGCACCGGCCGACGTAGATCTCCGCGCCGTGCGTGTCGACGGCGACGGTGATGCCGTGCAGTTCGTGGTGGTCGGGGTGTGGCTGGATCGGCTTCATCGCGGCTCGCGGTGCATGGGGGGGGCAGCGTAGGCGCGCAGCGGCTGGGGCGCACGCGGCGGCAGGAGCGCCACGCTGCTGGTGCCTGTCACGGTTGCCCAGGATCCGCACGCGCCGCATGACGAAGCCGGGCGGAATCCCAGCGACGCGGTCAGGATCGACGATCGATCGGGGCGTGCTGGACGTGGATTCGTTCCGTCCCGCCACGGTGCTCGTCGGCGCTAGAACCGCCCGCCCACCATCTGCAGTGCGTTGGTCGCCGTGATGGCGAGCCAGGCGCCGGTGCCTGGGTCGAACTCGATCGGGACC
>JBGARS010000010.1:30205-90798 GCA_044230075.1 Planctomycetota bacterium
CCATCTGCTGGTAGAAGGTGACACCGACGATCGGCGGCACGTTCGGCAGCAAGAACCCGGACTGCGCGGTGCCGCCGGCGGCGACGGCAAGGGCGAGGATGTCGGGTGCGACACGCACTTCGCAGCCGGCCACACCTTCCGCGAACAGCTGCGACAGTGGCACGCCCGGCACGATGGGCGTCACGCTGGTCAGCGTGAGCACCAACGCGTTCGCCGGCAGTCCGGTCGCCTCCGTGCGAAACACGCCGTTCGCCCACGGCAGTGTGAGCGCGGTCAGCGTGTTGGAGCCGCCCGAGCTCGGGCAACCCGGGGCGAACGTCGCTGCGGTCGCGTTGCACGACGAGGCGATCGTCGCGAGGTTGCCCGACACGGTCGCACCGACCCGGGTGAACTCGCCACCTGCGACGAGCGTGTCACCCATCGCCAAGCAGCGCACCATCGTTCCGTACACCGCGAGCGACTGCCAGGCGCCGTTGCGGAACACGGCGGCGCAGGTCAACAGGTTCCCCACCAGGAACTCCCCGCCGCCGATCGCGGTCTCGCCGCCGGGCAAGGTGGCGAGCGCCAGGACCCAGCGATCGGGTCCAACGAGGCCGAGCGGTTCCCACAAACCCGTCGTGCCATTCCAACGCGCGACGTAGTCGCAGGGCCCGCCCGAGGCGTGACGGAACGCGCCGCCCGCGACGATGCCTTCGTTGCCGAACGAGAGTGCATACACGGCGTTGTCGACGTACCCCATCGGCGACCACGCCGAGCCGTTCCACCGCGCCACGTAGTAGGCGCTCTGGCCACCGGCCGTCGTGAAGCCACCACCTGCGACGAGGTCACCGTTCGCGAGTTGCAGCAGAGCCAGCACCGTGCCATTGCAGCCGGTGCCGTAGGTGCTCCACGAAGAACCGTTCCACCGCGCGATGCGTGCGGCCGGCTGCCCGCCGGCGTTCGTGAACGCGCCGCCGACGACCAGATTGCCGTTCGGCAGCGCGGCGAGCGAGTGGACCGCGGCGTCGACGCCGCCGCCGATCGGCGCCCAGCTCGCGCCACTCCAACGCGCGATGTGCTGCATCGGCGTGCCGTCGCCGAGCGCGGTGAAGTCACCACCGGCGACGAGGTCACCGTTCGGCATGCGAACGATCGCGTTCACGGGACCCGCGAACCCGGCACCGAGCGGCTGCCAGTTGTTCGCGCCGCCGCGTGCGATGCGGTTCACGACCGTTCCCGAGATGGTCGTGAAGTCACCGCCGATGACGACCTGCTGCCCGTCGTGGCACACCGCGCCAACGCCGCCGCCGATGCCTTGCCCTGACAGTGGTGTCCAAGTCGACGCGACGCTGTCGTGCGCCTTGCAGAAGCCTCGATACGCGGTCGTCGGGTCCATCGAGACGCCGACGACGTAGTGGCCGCCGTGGAAGGCGAGGCACACCGAACGAAGCAAGTCGAAGAAGTCGGGGAGGTCGGGCAACGCGACCCAGGTGGCACCGGTCCACCGCCACGCCTTGTCCGAGCCGCCTGTGCGGAACACGCCGGCCACTTCGTACGAGCTGATGCCGATCCCACGGACGAGCAGTTGTTGGCATTCGGGCGTACCGAGAGTCGTTGGCGGTGGACCGATCGCCGTCCACGAGTTGGTCGTTGGTACGAAGCGGACCACCTGCGGCGACGCGACGCCGTTCATCACGGTGAAGTGACCACCGGCGAACACGAACGAGCTCGTGAGCGCGGTGCCGATACGCGCCGAGAGAGTCTGCACCGCCCCGTCACTGACGCCGACGACGATCCAGGCGGCGCCGTTCCACACCTGCACTCCGCCCGATCCGTTGGCGGTGTCGCTGTAGCTCATCCCGAGCCACAACGCGTTGTTGAACACCGCGGCGGCTCGCGCTTCGCCTGCGTAGCTGCCGGCAGGGATCGACGGGCCGGCGCCGAGAGCGGACCAGATCGACCCGTTCCATTTCGCTGCCTTGTTCGCGGCAACCGGCGCAGCCGACGACGACTCGACGCCCCCGAACGAGCCGGCCACGATCAGGTCACCGGCATACACGGTCATCGTACGCACGAGACCGGAAGTGCCCGGCACACTGGCATAGACCTCGCCGAGCTCGGACCAGGTCACGCCGTCGAACGACCAGATCTCGTCCGCCTGCAACCACCCGCCGGCGACGATCAATCGCCCGTTCCACACGGTCAATACGCGGCCGGTGTCCAACGGCGGATTCATGGCGATCCACGCGCCGCCGTCCCACAGGGCCACCGACGCTGCCGGCACCGCGGCGACGTCGAACAGGCCCGCCGCGACCAGGTACTGCGGCAATGGCCCGGTGCCGTCCGGGTCCCACGTCGTCAGCGCCTGCACATCGCCGTTCAACTGCGCGACCGGATCGCCTGGCTGGGCCAGGAGCGTGCACTGACTGCGCAGGGCTCCGAGGCACGTCATGGTGGCGAGGGCGAACGACAGGCTGCGGCAGATTCGGTTCATGGCGGTACTCGGGGGTGCGATGCGGGGCGCAGCGGGCCGTGACGCGGATTCCGGGGCCGGTGGTCGGGCGCGCCCCCGGAGCGACGCGCCGACGGCCGGTGTTCGCCCGATAGCGCCGCGGACGCTCAGAAAGCGCCGCCCACCATCTGCAGTGCGTTGGTCGCCGTGATGGCGAGCCAGGCGCCGGTGCCTGGGTCGAACTCGATCGAGACCATCTGCTGGTAGAAGGTGACACCGACGATCGGCGGCACGTTCGGCAGCAAGAACCCGGACTGCGCGGTGCCGCCGGCGGCGACGGCAAGGGCGAGGATGTCGGGTGCGACATGCACATCGCAGCCAGCCACACCTTCCGCGAACAGCAGCGACAGTGGCGCGCCCGGCACGATGGGCGTCAGGCTGGTCAGCGTGAGCACCAGCGCGTTCGCCGGCAGTCCAGTCGCCTCCGTGCGAAACACCCCGTTCGCCCACGGCAGTGTGAGCGCGGTCAGCGTGTTGGAGCCGCCCGAGCTCGGGCAACCCGGGGCGACGGTCTGCGCGGTCGCACCGCAGCTCGATTCGACGACTGCGACGTTGCCGGAGATCGTGTTCGCGACGCGTACGAAGTAACCGCCTACCACGAGCTGCCCTGCGCCGCTCGTCGCCAGCGCGAGAACGCTCGTGCCGCGGATGTCGAGCGACTGCCACGTGGTGCCGCGCCATACCGCTGCGCACGTGGTCAGGCCGGCAATCGTGAACTCTGTGCCACCGATCGCGGTCTCGCCGCCCGGCAGCGTGGCAAGGGCGCGGACGTCGTGGTCCGGTTGCAACGGCAGCGGGCCGAAGGGCGCCCAGGCGGCACCATTCCATCGCGCGAGGTTCGGCGTCAGGAACGGTCCAGTGTGCTGGAACTCACCACCCGCGACGATGCCATCGTTGCTCTCCGTCAGCGCGTAGACGTTGCCGTCGAAGCCGCTGCCGAACGACGACCACGTCGTGCCATCCCACCCCGCGACGTGGTTCGCGCCGCTCGCGCCCGCCACCGTGAACGATCCGCCGGCGACGACGAGGCCGCTCGCCGCGCGCACGAGCGCGTAGATCGTGCCGTTCGTGCCGCTGCCGACGGGCAGCCACGCGCTGCCGTTCCAACGCGCGATGCGGCTGGCCGGCGCACCGCCCGCCACCGTGAATGCGCCGGCCGCGATGACTTCGCCGTTCGGCAGCGGCAGCAGGGCGAGCACCGACCCGTTCATGCCGGTGCCGATCGGATTCCAGGACGCGCCGTTCCAGCGCGCGATGCGAGCCATCGGCGTGCCGTCGCCCAACGTCTGGAAGTCGCCGCCCGCGACGATATCGCCGTTCGGCAGGCGCGCAACCGCGTGCACCGACGCCCCGAAGCCGCTGCCCATCGACTGCCACGCGCCGGCATGGCCACGCGCGACGAAGTTGTACGGGGAGCCCGAGATCGCCGTGAACGAACCGCCGACGACGAGTTCGCCGCCTTCGGGACATGCGGCCAGGACGCGCTCGTCGAAGCCTTGGCCGACCTGCGGCAACCAGTCGGCGCTCGACGTGTCGTGGTACCGCAGCCCCCGGAACGCCGGGCTGGTGCAGTGCAATCCGGCCACATAGCGACCGCCGTAGTAGTGCAGTCGCACGGTGCCGATCGCGGCAGTCTCGCCGCTGATGCTCGGGAGCGGGTTCCACGTCGTGCCGGTGAGCCGCCACGCGCGGTCGTTGCCGGTCGTCGTGAACGTCGCCCCGACTTCGAACGAAGTGAGGCCGGTCGAGCGCACGAACAACTGCTGGCACCCGGTGCTCGGGTTCGCAGTCGGCGCCGAACCGATCGCGGACCACGTCAGCGTGGACGGGCTGTAGCGCGCGACGAACGGGGTCGCCAACGGGCTCGTGGACGCACCGCTCTGCCACAGGTTCGCGAAGCGGCCGCCCGCGTACAGGAACGAGTTGGTCAGCGCCGTGCCGATGCGCGCCGAAAGCGTGTCGATCGGAGCGTCCCACTCCCCGATCGGCGTCCAGGCCGAACCGTTCCAAGCCTGCAGGTTGGTGATGCGCGACGAGCCGTTGGGGAAGCTGCCGCCGACCCACAGTGCGTTGTTGAAGATGGCGGAGCACAGGGCGACCGGCGTGCCGGCGGGCGACGCGGGCCCGTTGGCCAAGGCGGTCCACGCGGCGCCGTTCCACCTGGCTGCGGCGTTGGCGTTCGTCGCCGGTTGGAACGGAGCGACGACCCGAGTGAACCGACCGGCGACGACGAGTTCGCCGCCATAGACGTTCATCGTGTTGACGGAGCCGGGCAGCGGTGCGGTGGGCGACCCGTATTCGACGCTCGCGAGCACGCTCCACGCCGTGCCGTCGAACTGCCAGACCGCGTCGGCCGCGGCGGCGATCAGCAGGCCGTTCCACACGGTCAGCACCGACACGGCGTCGAAGTTCGCGTGGGTCGTGGTCCACGCCGTGCCGTTCCACAGCACGACATGCTCGTCGTGCACATCGCCGACGTCGAACGTCCCAGCGGCGACGAGCTGCAACGGCAACGGGCCCGTGCCGTCGGGATCCCAGTTCGCGAGCGCGTCGACATCGCCCTGCAGTCGCGACAGCGGGTCGCCGGGCTGGGCCGACAGCCCGCACTGGGCGTGGGCCTCGATGCCGACCAGGAGCGCGGCAAGCGGTGCGAGAAACGGGACAGGTCCGAGCTGGTTCATGAGTGCCTCGGCGATCTCGAATGCACCGCCGCCGCGACCGTGACCAGGAAAGCCGGAATCCGGAGTCCGAGCGAGTCAGCAGACGCCGCCTACCCGTCGGCTGGTGGATGCGGCGGGCGTCGAACGGCGTGGAAGTGCGCGGTGAGCACCCGCGGCTACTGGATCCGGATCGGCTCGATGTTCGACTTGGCGAACTTGCCGTCCCTCGCGAGCACGACGCTGACGCAGTAGAGCTCGAAGGGCGGCAGCCCGTTGGGCAGCGGGAACGTGGCGGTTCCCAGCCCACCACCGTCGAGCGGCTGCTGGGCGCCGAGCCCGGCCGAGCCCTGGAGCCAGGCGCCGGCGTTCGGCAGCAGGTAGAGGCCGAGATCGAGCGTTCGCACATCGACGCCCGGGTACACGTCCTCGCCGATGAGGAGGAAGTGGCTGCTGCCCGGGTGGGCCGGCGCAGCGATCGCGAACTTCACGGTCTCACCGCCGACATAGCTGCGTTGCTTGGCTGTGATGTGGACCGTGCCGCGGTGAGGCTCCGACTCGAACAGCAGTTGACGATACGTCTTCTGCAGTTCGGAACGGTTGCCGTCGGCGTCGATCGCCTCGACGCCGATGACCGCGTCGGGCGCGGGATGTGAACCCAGGTTGAAGACGTGGGTGCCGTTGCCGGAGGGCGAATACGGCGCCAGGGGCACGCCATCGACGCGGACGCGGATCGTCGCGAGGTTCTCGAAGGCGTCCCAATAGCCGACCTCGAGCAGGGTGTCGTCGAACGCGACGAGCTGGGCCGAGATGCCGATCTGGTAGCCATCGCCGTCGAGCGCGCGGCGCGGGTCGGGCTGCAACTGGTCGTTCAGCGCGTGGTGCGTGATGCCCGCACCGCCGTCGATCCACTCGACGACCTTGCCGACCTTGCTGCGGTCGGCGATCGCACTGCTCGAATGCGGATTGATGCCGTGGAAGTCCGTCGTGATCCAGTAGCGGCTCCCCGGCTTCGCATTCGGGTTGTACTTCCGCAGGTAGCGGGCGTTGGTCTCGCCGTCGAGGCGGACCGCCGTGTCGCTGTCGACGCCGGCGAAGTACCACGCCAGCGGCGACTTGGCGGCGCCGGCGCGGCGGTTGACGATGCGGTGCGTGTTGAGCCAGGCCCAGACCGCGACCTCCTGGTCCAGTTTCACCTTCCCGCCAGGGCCGTAGACCGAGCGCGGCATGCTGAGGTCGAACTTCGCGGTCCCGTCCATGGTCGGGTGCGGGTGGTTCGGGTGCTTGCTGTCGTGACAGATCGCGCATTCGCTGACGAGCAGCGGCCAGATGTCGTGCCGGAACTCCGGCACCGGCAGCGACGCCGCCGGATAGACGTGGAACGCCATCGTGCCGTTCGCCTGCCGCTCCCACTTGCCGGTCTGCGACACGGTGTCGAACGGCGTGCTCCGGGACGTGGCCGGGCCCGGGGTCGGGTTGACGTGTTGGTGACAGCCGGTGCAGCGCTGTTCGATTTGGCCGGGGGCGAAACTGTGGTGGTTGCGGTGCGCAGCGAGCACCGTGCCGTCGTTGGCCAGCAGCATGAACTTGACGGGCACGTTCGCCGGCAGCAGGAAGTTGACCTTGCCCTCTGCGTCCATCGGCACGTCGGAGAGATGTCGAAACCGCTCGAAGTGACTCGGCGCGCCGAACTCGGTGCTGCCGACGCCGTCGTGGTGCAGGTAACCCCAGAGCGGCGGATTCGCCACCGTCATCGGCAGCAGCGGGTAGTAGTCGCGGGGACTGGCCATCAGCCGACGCACCTTGGCATCGGTGATGTAGATGCGAACGCCCCAGACGTCGCGCAGGCCGACGCTCGCCAGGTCCTTGGTCAGGCAGGCCACGCGCGAAAACGCTGTGTCGGTGCCCGCGTTGTTCCGGGCCTCGGTGGTCGGGTCGTAGAAGTCGTTGTACGCGTCTTCGATGCGACGCCGTGCCAGCGGCCGGACGTCGGTGTCGTAGATCGGGCCGGCGATCACCTGGGCGACCGGCATGCCGTCGAGTTGCGGCGCCGACGCGAAGGCGGCCCTGGCGAGCAGCGGCTGCATGCCGCGACGCGAGTGGCCAAAGCGCTGGCTCTGCGTGAGGACCGGCTTCATCTCGAACAAGTGCTTCTTCGGGTGTTGGAGCACGAGGTGCACCGGGTAGCCCGGCGGCGGTGACGCTGGCAGATAGCTGGCGTTGACGGCCGCGATCGGCGCGCTGACGTCGGTGACGGCGACGAGTTTGGCATCGTAGGCGCCCCTGCGGTGCGAGGTGTTCGGCGAGTAGGTCAGGAACAGCTCGACGTCACTCGGCGAGCTGCCACGCCGACCGCCGGCCGGGTGCGCGAACTTGCCGATGGTGCCGTCCCCTGGGGCGGGCGGATCGTGCCGGGGATTGGCCGGCAGGTCCTGGAACTCGTCGACGTCGCGGAACAGGTTGCGCGTGCCGCCCGCGAAGCTGCCGACCTGGCCGATACCGGAGTGGCCATCGTCGCTGTTGCGACCCGCATCGCGGTAGGGGATGAGGATGATCGTCCCGAAGGACTCGTTGTTGCCGACGTAGTAGCGGCTGATGGCGATCAGGCTGTCGTCGGGGTCGTCGCCGATGTTGATGGTGGTGGCGTTGTGGTCGGCGAAGTTGGCGGGGTTGGCATAGCCGCTGATCGTCTGCCACTCGGCTTCGTCGGAGCGGAGCTCGAAGACGCTCCACTGGTTGTTGCTCTCGGTGCTCGATCGGTAGGAACCGCCGGCACCACGCGGCGTGGCGAACAGCGACGTCATGCTCGTCGTGCCGAAGTGCTGGATCTCGCGCTGGTCCAGCAGCTTCAGCAGCCTGTTCTCGTAGCGCAGATCGGCCGCGAGCAGACCCTGGCCGTCGGTGCGGCGCCGGTTCGAGACGTAGTAGAGCACCGGTCCGTGCTCCTCGTCGACGACGCAGGCACCGGTGTTGGTCTCGAAGTGCACGTCGATGCCGCCAGGCCCCTGCCACGCGACGCCCGTCAGATACGAGAACTGCGGCGCGAGCTCGGGGTTGAACGCGCGATCGTAGACGTCCTGCGCGATCGTCTGCGGGTCGGTCATGGTGCCGACCGCGTCCGTCAGGCGCACGATCGACAGGAGCGGCGCGTCGTCGGCGTCGAAGGACTTCGGCGAGTGGATGGCATCGCTGATGTCGATCGCGAACAGGTCGCAGGGGTGCTGCAGTCGTGCGGTCGCGAGGTCGATCGCGAACGAGAAGATCACCCAGTAGCGGTCGGGTTCGCGGTCGTTCTCGTCGCGAAAATGGTAGATCGTCGGCTCGTGCACCGAGCCGTTGCTCAGCAGCGGCGGCAGGTGGAGCCCGCTCGGGTAGGTGTGGCCCCGCAGCGGGAACAGCCGCACGGGCTGGGGCCGGTGGCGGTCCATGAACCACAGCTCGCGGCCCGGCGAGCCCAGTTCGAGCTCGCCGCCGCGCGCGGCGTCCTCGGCGGCGTCGGTGCCGAAGCGGGACAGGGAATCGCTCATGGCGACGAACACGAACGGCGGGCAGTCGTACTGGGCGTCCGTCAGGTAGGCGCCCGGCACGAAGTCCTGTGCCACCGTCGTGCCGCCGGTGGCGATCACGGCGCAAGCGAGCGCGAGGTGCGCGAGGCGACGCGGCGACCTTCGCAGGTGCTGCTTCGAGCGCGACGGAACGTGGGTCATGATCACTCTGGCCTGGTGTCCCACCGCCCACGCCGCAACCCGACCGGGACCCGTGTCAACCGGCCGGCGCCGCACCATATCGCAAATCAGGGCACCCGCGGTAGGCGCGTCCTTGCTCGTGTCCGTCTCGTCCTGACGATCACGGCGCGCGCCATTGAGCGCATCGCGGCGAAGCGGTCGACCGGATTGGCGACCAGGGTCCAGGGCAGGAATCGCCGGCAGCACGTCGGGCCGCACGCCGCGGATCACTGCACCGGCAGCGAACTCGCCAGCGCGGCACTCTCAGTTGCCGATGCGCGCTGCGAGGCCGTCGCTGAGCGTGCCGAGCCCGAGGAACGGACCGTTGACGTCGACCACCAGGTACTGGAAGTAGACGAAGACGTCGGCGAGCGTCGGGGCGTTGGGGATCGGGAACGGCGACACGCCGGCACCGGTCGCATCGAGCACGATGGCGGGCATCATGTCCGCCGAGCCGACCAGGATGTCGCAGCCGCTGAACGGCACGTTCGCCGGCAGCGTGCTCCAGACCAGCACCGCGATCGTGGACGGCGGCGAGTTGCCGACGCCGACGGCGAACGCCGCGTTGCCGATCAGCGGCCAGCCGACGTTGGCGATCGACGGCACCAGCAGGCCGGTGCCGGGGCAACCGACGCCGGTGGATGCGACCGATGCCGTCGTGCCGCGATCGCGCACGTAGACGTCGCGCGTCAGCACGTTGGCGTCGGGCAGGACCAGGTTGTACGCCGAACTGTGGAACGCGATGCAGCGGCCGTCGGCCGAGATGCGGCCGCCGTCGCTCTGGGCATTGCCCTCCGCGCCGGTCGTGCTGACGCTCGCGCGGGTCGTCGTGCCGAGCGCCACGTCGAACACGAACACGTCCCAGGCACCGTTCGTGTCGCCGGGCACGAGGTTCGTCGACGCGCTGAAGAACGTCACGAACCGGCCGTCACCCGAGATCGACGGCGTCTGCGCGAACTGGTTGCCGATCGCACCGCCGAGCCCAGGGCTGCACCAGGTGAGCTGCCCGGTCTGCCGGTCCTTGACGAAGATGTCGGAGCTGTTGGTGTCGCCCGGCACGAAATTGGACGCGTAGCTGGTGAACGCGACGAACCTGCCGTCGGTCGAGATGGACCCCTCGAGACTCAGGTTGTTGCCCTCGCTGCCGCCGCTGTCGAGGCTGACTCGCGTGACCGCATTGGTGGCGCGCGACCAGACGAACACGTCTCTCTGGCCGTTGTTGTCGTTCGCCACCAGGTCGTAGGCCGCGCTGTCGAACGCGATGTGGTTGCCGTCGTCCGAGATCTCCGGATTGCCACGCGGAGTGAACGTCTGTCCCGTCGTGTTGCTGATGCTGACCAGCGTCGTCAGGCCGGTCTGGCGATCGTGGCAGAAGATGTCGGCCTGCACGCAGTTGTCGCCCGGCACGATCTGGTTGTCGTTGGACGCGAACACCACGTAGCGGCCATCGGCAGAGATCGAACCCGTGTTCGCGCCGAGCGCCACCTGCACGCCGCCGCTGCCGACGCTGACGCGCGCCGTCGTCGCGGTCTGCCGGTCGTGGCAGAAGATGTCCGGCGCATTGTTCGTGTCACCGGCGACCAGGTTGTCGGCTGCGCTCGTGAAGACGACGAAGCGACCGTCGGCGGAGATGTCGGCGTCGAGCGAATTGCCGTTCCCTTGCATGCCCGACGAGCTGACGCTGATCCGCGTGGTCTGCCCGGTCAGCCGATCGCGCACGAAGACGTCGGCGGCGTTGTTGGTGTCGCCGGGCACCAGATTCGGCCCACCACTCTTGAACGCCACGAAGCGACCGTCCCCTGAGATCACGGGGATGTCGCCGCCCCAGTTCGGGTCCTGGACGCCGGTCGAACTGAGGCTGTCGCGGGTCGTCGTCTGGCAGAGCACGGGGACCGCGGTCAGTGTCGCGGTGGCAAGGATGGCGAGTCGCATCGGGGTTCTCCGCGGCGTGGGGAAGGGTGCCGCTGGGGGAGCAGCGGTCCGGCGGGCCCGCCGTTCGCAGATTCCGTCTTTCCGACGCGGCAGTGCAGCTCGTCTGCCAACCGTGCGCCACGGCGCTCGCCGGCGGCCGACCGTCCGTCGGCCACGCCGGGGTGATTGCGGGTATGGTAGCGCCCGCTCACGGCCGGCCTCCTCGAGCGGAATGGGGCTCGTTGCAGGAATGGGGACCGCAAGGTGCCTCGGACGGAGGCCGGCATGCTCCTCCCACCTACGCGCCGCCGATCCCCGTTGCCTCTGGCCCAATGAGCGAAGATCTGCGCAGTCCATCCCTGGCGAAGCCCATCTTCTGGGGCGTCGCCATCGGACTCATCCAGGCATTCTCACCCCTCGGGTTCTGGTGGCTGGCGCCAACCCTCGTCTGGTCGCTGGCGTTGGTGGTCATCGCCTCGGTGTATGTCGGGTTTGCAGTGGCCGATGGCCGTCCGCGCGTCCTCGCCGTCGAGGTTGCGGTGACCTTCGCGTTCTTCATCCTGGCGACGATCGCGATCGTCGCCTCGCCATGGTTGTCCGTCGTCGCCCTGGTGGCGCACGGCCTCAAGGACCTCTGGCAGCATCGCACGCAGTTCGTCGCCAACACCCGGTGGTGGCCGCCATTCTGCCTCGTCGTCGACTTCGTGGCGGGTGCCGTCATCTCGGTTCTCCTGCTCACGGGCGTGCACTTGCATGGATAGTGTCCGACGCGGTTCGACGGCGAGCCGTTCGATGCCCTGGTGATCGGGGCCGGAGGAGCACGCGGCGGATGCACATGATCGAGCTGCACGGCTCGGCGATCCCGCGGCGGTCCGCAGTGCGCTGGATCGCGGCTTGCCGCGCACCGGCCGTCGCACCAGAATCCGTGCCCCTGGTCGCTCTCTTCCAGTCCATGCAACTGCGCCCGTACCAGGCCGCCGCCCTCGCTGCCGTGCGCGACGCATACCGAAAGCAGCACCGCGCGGCGCTGGTGGTGATGTCGACCGGCACCGGCAAGACGGTGCTGTTCGCGGAGATCGCGCGCCTGGCGAAGGGACCGGTGCTGGTGCTCGCGCATCGCCAGGAGCTGGTCGAACAGGCGCGGGCGAAGATCGCCGCGTGGTGCAACGACGTGGTCGCGGTCGAGATGGCGCACCGGCGCGACTTCACGCGGCCCGACGGTTCGCGGCCCAAGATCGCCGTCGCCAGCATCCAGACCCTGCGGCAGCGGCTGCACGACCTGCCGCGCGACGCGTTCCGCATCGTCGTCGTCGACGAGGCGCACCACGCCACCGCGGACTCGTACCGCGCCGTGCTGGACCATTTCGACGCGCACCTGCTCGGCGTCACCGCGACGCCGGACCGCGCCGACCGCGTGCCGCTGGGCGAGGTGTTCTCGACCGTCGCCTACGAGTACGAGATGCGCGCGGCGATCCGCGACGGCTGGCTGTGCAAGGTGCGCTCGTTCCTGGTCCAGACCCAGGCCGACTTCTCGGGCGTGCGCAAGGTCGCCGGCGAGCTGGCGGTGCGCGACGTCGAGGAGATCCTGACGCAGGAGCTGCACCTCGCGGAGATCGCGGCGCCGATCCTGCGCGAACGCGGTGAGCGGCCGACGATCGTGTTCGCCGCCTCGGTGGCCCACGCGCATGCGCTGGCGCGGGTCATGAACGAACAGGCCGGGCAGCCGACGTTCGCCGCCGCGGTCGACGGCTCGACGTCGTACGAGGCGCGTGCGCCGGTACTCGACCGCTTCCGCCGTGGCGAGGTCAAGGTGCTGGTCAACTGTGCACTGTTCACCGAAGGCTTCGACGTGCCCGAGATCGCGCTGGTGGCGATCGCGCGGCCGGTGCTGTCGCGTTCGTTCTACGCGCAGATGGTCGGCCGCGGCACGCGCATCGCGCCGGGCAAGCAGGACCTGCTGGTGCTCGACTTCGTGCCGGCCAACTGCCGCCACTCGCTGGCGCAGGCGGTCGACATCTTCGCCAGCGCCGACCCCGAGGTGCAGCAGTACGCACGCCGCATCGCCGCCGCGGCCAGCGCCGAAGGCCAGGCGATCGCGCTCGAACGTGCGCTCGAGCTCGCGCAGCAGGAACACGAAGCGCAGCAGGCTTCGGTCGCCTACCAGCTGAAGCAGCGAGATCCCTTCGCCACGGTGGGCATCGACCTCGCGGTGTACCGCCGCCGGTCGCGCGGCGGCGAACGTGCGTCCTCGGCGCAGCTGGAGTTCTTCCGCCGCGCCGGCCTGCCGACCGGGCTCGTGGCCGAATTGGCGAGTCGCGAGGCCGAGGCGCTGCGCGAGGCCTTGCTCGAGCGCAAGGCGGTCGGCCTGTGCACGCCCAAGCAGGCTCAGCAGCTGGTGGCGCACGGCATCGATCCACGCCACCTGTTCTTCGACGAGGCCAAGGAACTGCTGCGGCAACGGCGGGCGCAGCGGAAGGCGGCGAGTGGGCGGGCGGGTGCGGCGGGTGCGGAGACGGACGGGACGGACTGAGCGCGGGGCCGGAGTCTGCCCGTTGCGCCCGTGTGCTCACGCGCAGACCTTCCCGCGGGCGGAGTCGTGGAGCACCAGCCGCCAGGGCGTTCGCCGTGCATCGTGTGCACCGGCTCACCATCACCGACCCGCTGCCCGCTCCTGCCCGGTGCGCCGCGGTCGAGGGCGGCCATCGGCGCCCTTCGGCCGTATCATCCGCAGCCCCCCGCCCGTCGCCCATGACCGAACTCCACCGCGCCTTCCTGCGCACGGCTTCGCGCCGGCGCCACCTCGACGAAGGCAACCTGCTGCGTTCGCTGACCCTCGTCATCCAAGGCGTGCCCGGCGGCATCAACCTCGGCCAGGGGGTCTGTGACCTCGACACGCCAGCACCGCTGCGGCAGGGCGCGATCGCCTGCATCGACGGCGGCGACCGGCAGCTCTACACGCCGTATGCCGGCCTGCCCGATCTGCGCGCGGCGATCGCCAAGAAGCTGCAGCGGCACAACGGGCTGCCGTACGAAGCCGCGAATGTCGCCGTCTGCACCGGCAGCAGCGGCGCGTTCTTCGCGGCGGGCATGACGCTGGTCGAACCGGGCGACGAGGTGGTGCTGTTCGAGCCGTACTACAGCTACCACGGCACGACGATCCCGCTGTTCGGTGCGCGGCCGGTCGCGGTGCCGCTCGATCGCGAGACGCTTGCGTTCGATGCGGCGGCGCTGCGCAAGAAGGTGAGCAACCGCACGCGCGCGGTGATCGTCAACACGCCCGGCAACCCGTCGGGCAAGGTGTGGACACGCGCCGAACTGGAAGAACTCGCGAACGTGCTCGACGGCACCGACGTGCTGGTGCTGACCGACGAGGTCTACGAGTACATGTGCTTCGACGGGCGCCAGCACGTGTCGCCGGCGGCGGTGCCGGGCCTCGCTGAGCGCACGCTGACGATGAACTCGTTCAGCAAGACGTTCTCGATCACCGGCTGGCGCATCGGCTTTCTGGCCGGGCCGGTCGAGATCGTCGAGAAGTGCGGCATCGTCTTCGACCAGATCGAGGTCTGTGCTTCGCGGCCGATGCAACGCGGCGTGCAGCGCGCGCTCGAACAGCTACCGGATTCGTTCTATGTCGAACTGCAGCAGAGCTACCAGGACAAGCGCGACGTGTTCTGCGCGGCGCTCCGCGACGCCGGGTTCTCGTTCATGGTGCCAGAGGGCGCCTACTACGTGCTCGCCGACTACGGCAAGGTCTTCGGCGACCTCGACCCGCACGCAGCGGTGCTGGAGATGATCCGGCGCATCGGCGTCAACGCCGTGCCCGGCCACCTGTTCTTCGCCGCGCCCGATGGCGTGCGCAGCATGCGATTCCAGTTCGCGGTCGAACGCCCGGTGCTTGACAAGGCATGTGAACGACTGCGGAGCCTCGCCAAGTGAAGATCCTCTCGATTGCCTTCACCGTCGTGTTCGCGGTCGCCTTCGTTCGTGCGCAGGATGCCGAACCCGACGCTGGTCTGGTCGCGCTGCACCAGGCGCTGCTCGATGCGGGCACCGATGCCGTGGTACTCAACGTCGCCGCGCATCCCGACGACGAGGCGTCGCGCACCGACACGGTGCTGCGGCGCAAGTACGGCATGCGCGTGGTCACCGCCTACACGACCTACGGCGACGGCGGCCAGAACGCGATCGGCCGCGAGATCGGACCCGAGCTGGCCTACCTGCGCGTGCGCGAGACGTTGCGTGCGGCGGCGATCAGCGGCGTCGAGGTGAAGTGGCTCGGCATGGAGGACTTCGGCTTCAGCAAGACGCTCGACGAGACGCTGGCGAAGTGGGGGCGGGACCCGCTGCGCGATGCGATGCGCAAGATCGTCGACGAGGTCGATCCCGATTTCGTGCTCACCAACCACAGCCTGACGCAGGGCCATGGGCACCATCGGGCGACGTTCTGGGCGATCCAGGAAGTGCTCAACGAACGCGCGGCGAAGGGCGTCTACGTGCCGGCGCTGATCGCGCGCAGCAAGGTCGAGGAAGCGGTGTGGATCGTCGACCCGGCCGAGCTGGAGCCCGCGCGCGGGGAGACGTATGCGCGGCTCGCGCACCGCGCCTGGACGCAGCACGTCACGCAGGGCCCGTGGGGTCCGCACAACCCGCTGCAGGTCGGGCGTGACTGGTGGCGGGTGGTCAACGACGACTCGCGCACGATCGGTGTGATCGACGGCGTGCCGCGGGCGATGCCGTGGCCGTGGGTTCGGCCGAGTCCGGCTCCATCCAGCGAACGTCTGCGCACGGATGCGGCGAGCCTTACTCGTGCCGAATTGACCGCGGCGGCGCGAGCCGTGCACCCCTACGTGCCCGGCCTCGATCCCGGCGTGCGCGTGATCGACCTGAACAGCTTCGGGACGCCAGCCCAGGCACGCTTGGAGGCGACGAATGGCCGGCACCGCGAGGTCCTGCAGCGCATCCTGCTCTGCCTCACCAATGTGAGCGTCGAAGTCTGGCTCGACGGCGACGAGGTCGCGACGGACGGTGACGGCAAGGCCAACGTCGTCGTGCACGGCGCCGAGAAGGTGACCGACATCGACGTGCGCTGCGGCGACCGCATCGGCACGCCGGTGACGCAGCCGGTGCGCGCGATGATGTTCGACGGCCTGCCGGTGTCGCCGGGCATGACGCTGCCGCCGTCGGTGCTCGAGGCGATGCCGGCGACGACGCCGTCTTCGCCCGGACCCGCTGGCCGCTTCACGGTGTTGTTCCCGTGCGAGCCGCCGACCGGTGGCCCGGAGCCGCGCTTCGCGACCGTCACCGTCACGTTCACGCTCGACGGCCAGACGATGACGGTCACCCGCCGCCTGCCCTACACGCCGGTCGCGCCGGTCGAACTCGCGTGGGATCGCGAGGTCGTGATGGTGCCGAAGGGCAAGACCGTCGAGCGCGTGCTCAGCGTCAGCGTCACGAGCCACAGCGACCGCGAGACCAGCGCACCCGTTCGCCTGTCGCTGCCGCCGGGCATCCAGGCCACGACCGTGCCGGCGCGGCTGTCACTCTCGCGCGAACACTCGCAGGCGCAGCTGCTGGTGCGCGCGACGATCCACGCCGACGAACTGGCCGCCGACGCCGGCATCGAGGTCGGTTTCGGTGATGTCGCGTCGCGCATCCACGTGGTGCCGGTCGACGTGTCGGTGCCGCCGGGCCTCAAGGTCGCGCTGGTGCGCGGCCCCGACGACACCACCGAACGCGCGCTCGCGGACCTCGGCGTGACCTTCGTGGCGCTCGATCGCGACGCGCTGGCGATGGCGAAGCTCGACGAGTTCACGACCGTGCTGCTCGACATCCGCGCCTACCACCACCGGCCCGAACTCGCCGAGGTACGCGACCGGCTGCTGCAGTTCTGCCGCAGCGGCGGCCGCGTGGTCGCGATGTACCACAAGTCCGGCGAATGGAACGAACGCGCGGGTCATCCGCTGCTCGCGCCGTTCCCGCTGGTGGTCGGCGGCGACCGCGTCACCGAAGAGGATGCCGCGGTGACCCTGCTCTCGCCCGAGCACCGGCTGCTGCAGGTGCCGCACGTGATCACCGCGCACGACTTCGAGGGCTGGGTGCAGGAGCGTGGGCTCAACTTCCCCAAGACCTGGGATCCTGGCTGGACGCCGCTCTTGGCGATGCAGGACAGCGGCGAGGCGAAGCCGCTCGAGGGGGCGCTGCTGCACACGCGCTATGGCCAGGGCGACTTCGTCTACTGCTCGCTGGCGCTGTATCGCCAGCTGCGCCTCGGCAACGCCGGCGCGGCGCGGCTGCTGGTGAACCTGCTGGCGAAGTAGCGCTGGCTCAGCGGCGCGTGCTGCCCGGCGCCAGCAGCCGCTTCAGTTCGGCGACCTCGCGTTCCAGTTCGTCGACGCGCCGCTGCAGCGTGGTGTCGGCGGCGGCCGGCGCATTCGCGCGTTCGAGCTGCTGCACCAGCTGGATCGCGCCCGCGAGCTGGTCGCGGTAGCCACGCAGCAGCAGCAGGTGTTCGTCGGCGGCGAACGCCGCGAACAGCGGTTGCCGTGCCGATGGCTGCTGCAGCGCATGCTGGCGGAACGCCTGCGCGATCTGGCGCGCATCGACGTGCTGCACGTCGATCGCCGTGACCACCGGTTCGCGCAGCCTGGGCCGGCGCAGGATCTCGTCGGGCGTGCGCCACGGCAGCGTGGCGAGCAGCCACGGATCGGTGTCGAGTGCGATCACCTGGTAGACGCCGCGCAGCTCGTCGATCGGCAGGGCCGCGAGGTCGCGCGCCGACAGCAGCGCGCCGAGCAGTTCTTCGCTGCCAGGTGCGTCGAGTGCGATCGTGCGCTGCAGCACGAAGGTGCTGCGCCGTGACACGGTGTCGAGGTCGTAGAGGTAGTTGCGGCACAGGAACGCCGCCGTCGCCTCGATCAGCTCGGCGACCGTGAACTCGCCGGCCGGCAGCACGAGGCCGTCCTTGCTGGCGACGATCGCGCCGTGCGCGGTGGCCGTCGGGGCGATCACCTGTTGCGCGGGAGTCGTCGTGGCGAGCAGGAGCGTCGCGAACGCGAGGTGGCGGCGCATGGCGTCACTTCTCCTCGCTCTTCTCTGCCGCGTGCAGCTTCTTCTCCAGCGCGGCGAGCCGGCGTTCGATCGCGTCGAGGCGGTCGGTGACGCCCTTCTGCGCCTCGGGCGGTTCGGGAACGTCGCCAGCGCGCACGATGCCGATCGCGGTCGCGACCTGGTCCTGTAGCCCCGAGATCACGATCGTGGTCGTGCCGCCGGTGGTGCCGAGGGTCGGGCCGCCGCCGCCGGTCGGGGAACCGGTGCTGGCGAAGAACGGCCGCAGCGAGTTGACGGCGATCATCGCGTTGCTGTGCTTCAGCTCCAGCACCGTCGTCACCGGCATGCGCAGCGTGGGCCGGGCGAGGATCTCCTCCGGCGTGCGAGACACGGCGCGGTTGGCGATGTCGCGGCTGTGCGGTCCGATCAAGGACAGGATCTCGTAGAGGTGCTTCTCCTCGTCGAGCACGGTCAGCACGAAGCTGCCGCGCACCAGCATGCTCGACAGCAGTTCGACGCAGCCGTCGCGGTCGACCTCGATGCGATTCTGCGTGCGGATCGCCTCCATCGGGCAGGCCGCCATCTCCGTTGCGCTGCTCAGGATGTTCCACTGCAGGTAGCTGGCGCAGCGGTCGACGAACTCGGTGATCTTCACCTCGCCGGCCTCCAGCACGAACGGCTTCTGGGCGGTGAGCTTTTCCTGGGCGGCGAGGGCGGGCAGCAGGGTGACGAGCGCGAACAGCGTGGCGGTCTTCATGGGTCCTCCGGGGGCGGCTCGGACGAGGCGCCGCCACCGATCTTCCCAGAAGTCCGGGGCCGTCAGTACTCGCCCATGCGCTTGCTGCGCACGAAGTTCGTCAGCAGGCGGAAGGCGGACAGGTCCGGCACGCTCTTGCCGACCTTGTTGGCCTGCTTCCAGTAGGCGGCCGTGCGCGTCGTGCGCCAGTTCTCGAACGACAGCCCCATGTGGTCGATCGCGTAGGCCTGGCGATCCTCCGTGGTCTTCAGGTCCTTCGCCGTCTCCAGACCCTGCAGATCGAAGTGGTTGGCGGAATCGAACAGCACGCCGTGGCCGCAGAAGAACCACGCCGCCAGGTTGCCGCAGCCCCAGCGTTCGGCGGCGTCGGGGCTGTCGATCAGCACTTCGCAGCGCTCGTCGTCGAGCACGTCGATCAGGTGCGCACCTTCGAGGTGGTAGATCGGCACGACGGCCGGCGGGAACACGCCGGTCAGCAGCGGGCTGTCGGCCCGGCACGGCAGCGCGCGCACGTCGTCGAGCACCTGGTCGGGCGTGCGCGCCTTCTGCACCACGCCGGGCTGGATGCGTTCGATGGTCTCCGACAGCGCCCAGCACGAGCCGAACAGCGAACCGCCGGTGCGCACGAACCACGCCAGCGGCAGCAGGTCGTCGCCCTTGATCTCGCCGGTGCAGTTCGACACGAAGATCGCCTCGGGGTGGATGCTGCACTGCGGCACCGCGCCCGCTTCGGTCGTGCGGTGGGCGATCTTCAGCCGGTCGAGCAGTTGCTCGATGTGGTCGCCGCGGCTCTGGAACACGATCACGTCGAGGCCGTCGTAGATCTCGGTGTCGGGCACCGCGTAGCCGTACTTCTTCAGCTTGTCGATCGACTGCGCGCGATCGACGAACTGGTGCGTGTCCTTGTTCGCGGCCCACCATGTGCGCCAGGCCTTCTCCTTCGCGGCCAGTTCGAACTGCAGGGACATCGTCTGCAGCGCCTTGTGCGCGGCGCCGGCGACGACCGGCTGCGCGTCGCCGAGCATGCCGATCAGCGGTTCGACCGCGGCGGCGCGGTTCCAGTGCATCAGGCCGACGACGGCGGCACCGCGGTGCGTCCATTCGGCGTGCTGCAGCAGCTTCGCCAGCGGCTCGAACGCGGCGTCGGCCTTGGTCATGCCGAGCGAGACCGCGGCGCAACAGGCCAGCGTCCACTGCCGTTCGCCGAGCAGGCCGATCAGCGTGCCGGCGGCGCCGTCGAGGCCCGGCCGGCCGAGCAGCACGATCGCGCGTTCGCGCACGGATTCGTCGAGGCTGCCGGCGGCGATCTCGGTCAGCCACTTCACGGCCTCCGGGGTCGTCGGCGGCCGCAGCGCGCCGACCGTCTCGACCAGCTGCAGCTGCACGCGGCGATCGGTCTCGCGCGGCCAGTGCGCCAGCGCCGCGGCGAGCGCGTCCTCGCCGCCGATGTCACGCAGCGCCTTGGCGGCGGCCGCGCGCCCTTCGCCGGAGCCGAGCGACGGCTGCACGGCGGCGACCGCCTGTTTCTTGTCGAACACCGGCTTGTCGCCGTGCGCCAGCGTCGCCGCCAGCCGCGCGCGCCGCACGCTGGCGAGTCCTTCGAGGCCAGCACCCTGCAGCGTGTCGGCGGCGCGGCCGGCCAGGTCCTCATGGCCCTGCGCGAGCACGGCCGCGAGCGCGCGCACGAGGCGCCGTTCGACGACTTCGGGGTACTTGCCGCCGCGCATCATGTCGGCGAGCACCTTCAGGTCCTCTTGGCGCGGTGCCTCGGCGATCGCATCGAGCGCGTTGCAGCGCACGACCGGGAACGGCTCCGCCAGCAGCGTGCGCAGCGTCTCGGCGCGGTCGGCCGCGCATTCGAGCAGGGCGGCGGCAGCGGCCTCGCGCAGGGCGCGGTCCTCGTCGCGCAGCAGCTTCTTCAGCTTGTCGGCGTCGGCGAGCGGCGCCTGGCCGCGGTTGGCGAGCGCCAGCGCTTCGAGCGCGCGCACCTGCGCCTTGCCCTTCGCCTTCTTGAACAGGTTGTTCGCGGTCTCGACCGGATCGATCGCGGCCGCGGCGCGTGCCGCCGCCTGCCGGATGCGCACGACATCGCCGTCGAGCGCCAGCTCGACGAGTGCCTTCAGCGCCGGCTGGCACTTCGCCTTGCCGAGTGCCATCGCGGTGCGCTCCTGCACCTCCCAGTCCTTGTCCTTCAGCAGCGGCAGCAGCCAGCGGTCGAGGTCGGTGCGGTCGCTGTTGCCGAGCGTGTCGATCGCGGCGAGCCGCGTGTCGATCGACTTGCTGCGCAGATCGCCTTCGGGCGTACCAGGCGCCTGTGCGGTCGCAATGGCCGTCAGCAGCAGGGCGGCGAACAGTGAGCAGGAACGTCCCGGCAGGCGTCGGTGCATCACTGCAGGGTACTGCGCGCGGCGGCGACGGCACGCAGTCGTTTCCCCCGCGGGGCTACTTGTCGACGTTCTCGGGCAGGATGCGGGTCAGCTCGAAGCGCTGGCTCAGGATCCACTTGCCGATCTTGTTGGTCGGATCGCCAGACTCGTAGCGTTTCAGCGTGTTGGCGAACAGCCACAGCTCGTCGCCCCGCGGCTCGGCGGTCGTCACCTGGAACTGGTCCCAGACGTAGTGGTAGTAGGAGATCGTCGCCGCCACTGTGCCCGACCGCACCCAGGCCTCGCGCGACTCGTGCCGCACCTTCTCGGTGTTGATCACCAGTCGCTGCCATTCGCCAACGCCGTAGCCGGGCTGCCGGAGCGTCGCCGCGGCGATCTGCAGCAGTTCGGGATCGGTCGAGGCGGCCGCCGGCATGCGTACGGCGTCGAGCGTGCTGACCGCGAGTTGCTGCAGGTGGGTGATCGCCTTGGCAACCGTGTCGGCCTGCTCATCGCGCTCCGGCGCGACCTTGCCGGCCATCAGCTCGTCGTGCAGGCGCGCCATCGCGACGGCGTGCTGCACGTCGCGCAGCCGGGTCATGTTCTCGTCGAAGCGGTTCTTGCCGAGGATGCGGTTGGTGACCTGGTTCTCGTCCTTCGGGTCGGTCGCCAGGATCCACTGCGCGAGCTCGACGCCGTGCTGCACTTCGTTCTGCAGGCGGTCGGCGACCGAGTGCGTCGACTGCACGAGCGTGCGGTCGCGCAGGTCGAACAGCCAGTGCTTCTTGCTCGAGACCTGCTGCTGGTCGAGCACGGCGTTCTGTGCGGCCTCGGCCAGGAACGCGAGGTCCTGCGGGATCTCGGTGTCGCGCCAGCGCTTGACCTCGGCGGCCCAGGCGCGCAGTTGTTCTTCGTTGTACGGGTAGGACAGTTCGCCCGGGACCGCATCGTCGTCGTACTTCGGCCCGAGGGCGGCGAGGCGTTGCTGCATGGTGTCGCTGCTCGCCTGGTCCTTGCCGAGCTGCGCCATGCTGTCGGTGAACAGCGTGCGGAACTCGGCGAAGCGCGCGGCGACCTTCTGCACCGCGGCGTCGGCGGCCGGAAACTCGCCGAGGCGCCGTTCGAGGTCGGTGAGCTCCTTCTCGGTCGACTTCTGCCGGAACGGATCTGCGTGCAGCTTGCGCGGCAGCATGCGGAAGTTCTCGGTCGCGTTGCCGATCTCCTTGTCGAGCTGCGCGAGCTTCGCCGCGTCGTAGGTGCTGCCGGCGTCGTCGGTCGGCGGTGCGCCCGCCTTGGCCTTCGCTTCGACGGCGGCACGCAGCTCCTCGTAGCGCTTCGCTGCGCCCTGCCATTGTTCGTCCTTCTTGACGACAGCGCTCAGGCGCTTGCCGGCCCAGGTGAGGTCGGCGAGCAGCTGATTTGCGGTCTTGGTGTCGCCGGGCTGCAGTTTCGCGGCCTGCTTCTCGACGGAGTCGAGGCGAGCGAGCGCCTGCTTGACCAGGGGGTCCTGCGCCGTTGCGACGGCAGCCAGCAGGGGGACGAGAACGGCCAGCGTCAGGGAGCGTGAGTGCACCCGCCGAATGTAGCCAATGCGCTCAGGGCTGCCATGGCGGCGGCAGCAGGCGGCGTTTCCCGTCGCTGCTGCGCGGCACCGTCGCCGCATCGGGCGCGGCGAAGTCGCGGTCCCAGAGCTGGCAGGTGACCTGCTTGTGACGCTGGTCGAGGCCTTCGCAGTAGTTCGTGAAGATGCAGCGCCGCACCTCGGTGCCGCGGCCGAGCCGCATCTTCCGCCACCAATCCGGATCGGCGAGGCTCTGCCGCGCGGCGGCGACCAGGTCGGCATCGCCGCGCTGCAGGATCGCCTCGGCCTGGGCGAAGTCGCAGATGCCGCCGGCGGTGACGACCGGCGTCATGTGGCCCGCCGCGCGCACGGCTTTGCGGATCGCGGCGGCCAGCGGCACGTTGCGGCCGAACGGCCCGCGTGCGTCGCTGCGCACGGTCGGCATGCACTCGTGGCCCGAAGGTCCGGTGTACGGATATGCCGCCTCGCCGATGTGCGGCTGCTTGGCGTCGTCGAACTTGCCGCCCTTGCTGATCGACAGGAAGTCGAAGCCGGCGCGCGCGAACGCGACGCCGTGCGCGATCGCCTCGTCGAGGCGGTTGCCGCCGGCGATCACCTCACAGCCGAGGTAGCGCGTGCCGACGCACCAGTCGTCGCCGACCCGCGCGCGCACCGCCGCGAACACCTCCAGCGGCAATCGCCGCCGCCCTTCGGCCGAGCCGCCGTAGCCGTCGTCGCGCACGTTGGTGCGCGACAGGAACGACGCCATCGTGTAGGCGTGCGCGAAGTGCAGCTCGACGCCGTCGAAGCCGGCCTGCTGCGCGCGCGCGGCGGCATCGGCGAACAGGCCCGGCAGCACGCGCGGCAGTTCGCGGACGTGGGGCAGGTGCAGGTCGTTGACCTCGTCGCGGAAGCCGAACGCGTAATCGCGGAACTCGCGCGGCGTCAGGGTCGCCTGCAGCACGTCGTCGGCGCAGTTCGCGAGCTGGGCGCGCACGCTCGCCTCGTCGACGGCCGCGGCGGCGCCGAAGCGTTCGCGCACGGCGTCGTGGTGCCGCGGCGTGATCGCGAGGAAGCGCGCGAAGAACTTCGCCTTCTCCGGCCGCCGCCGGATGGTCAGGAAGTCGAGCACCTGCAGCAGGAGCCGCGTCTCGCCGCCGCTGCGCTCGCGCACCTTCGCGACCAGATCGCGCAGCCCCGGCAGGAAGCGATCGTGGCCGACACGCAGCAGCGGCCCGCTCGGCACGTCGCGGATGCCGGTCGCCTCGACCACCAGCACGCCGGGCCGGCCGTCGGCGAAGCGGCCGTACCAGTCGAGCACGTCGGGCGTCACGAAGCCCTCGTCGCTGGCGCGCCACGGCACCATCGCCGGCACCCAGGTGCGCGTCGCGGCGTGCAGCGGCCCCAGTTGCACCGGCGAGAACAGCAGCGAACGTGCGGCCTCCGCCGCGGTCGGCCAGTGCGCATCCGGCAGCGCGTGGCGCACGATCGGCTGCGGGTCGGTCACGGGCGCTCAGCCACCGCGGCGCTTCGGCGGTTCGCGGAAGCCCTTCGGCGCGCGGCGCAGCGTGCCCATCGCCTGCGGCGGCCGTTCGAGGCCGAGCGCGTACCACTGCATGTCGAACGCCTGCATCGACATGCGCGTGCGGTTCTGCAGCCGCAGCAGGTTGTCCTTGGTCGGGCTGTTGCCGGCGTCGCGCTTCAGGAACGCGGCCAGCACCGCCTGCGCGTCGTCGGCGCGTTCGGCCTTGTGCAGCATCCAGGCGTAGGTGTTGTGCAGCAGCGCGTGCTTCTTGTTCACCGCCGCGGCGAGCTGCAGCACCTCGAGCGCGCGCTTCTGGTCGCTCTTGCGCCAGTGGATGCACGCGAGCAGCAGCTTGGCGTCGGCCGCGCGCAGCGATGCGCCGGTCAGCAGCCGGACGGCCTCCTCGTTGTCGCCGGAGTGGTAGGCGAGCATGCCCATCTGCGCCAGCACCTGGCCGCGCAGCATCGGGATCCACTTCCCCATCGGCAGCAGGTCCGCGAGGCTCTGCATCGCCGGCGCCCATAGGCCCGCCTCCATCTGCTTCTGCACCTGCGCCATCGCCGGCTGCAGGCGGCGGGCGAAGCGGCGCGCGAGCAGGATCCAGGCGACGAACGCGAGGACCAACGAGAACAGGATCGCCCAGCCCCATCCCCACCAGTCGAGGAAGGTGCCGCCGAAGCCGAACAGCAGGCCGATGGCGCTGCAGAGAAGGAGGGAATACACGCGGTAGGGGGCCCGGAAGGGGGCGAGCAGGATACGGGATCCGCGAGCCGCGTTCGACTTCCGCGTGTGCCTTCGTCCGCCGCCGACCGGGCCGCCTAGCCTTCGACCCAGGTGCCGACGAACCGGTGCGCGACGTAGTTCGTGAACTTGGTCGGCGACAGCAGGTTCATCTCCCAGCCGTGCAGCGAGCCGTCTTCGCTGAGCGCGCGTTCCGCGTAGAGGCGCAGGTCGTTGACCGTGGTGCGGTCGCCGGAGTCGTACATCGCGTCGACCGCCCAGACCGTGGCGCCGGAGTGCACCGAGATCAGCTGCGTGCGCATGCCGAGGTAGGGTGGTGTGTAGGCGCGCCAGGCGGTGACCGTGCCGACCAGCAGGCCATCGAGCCCGTAGCGTTCGCACAGGCGGACCATGGCGTCGGTCGACAGCCGGCCGCGGTGGATCGACGCGTTCAGCGCATTGTCCTCGCGCGCGCCTTCGGGCAGCGGCACGACCTCGAAGCGGCGCAGCTTCTGCAGCGCGGCGACGAAGCAGTCGCGCACCTGCACGCAGTCGGCCTGCACCCCGTCCTCGTGGGCGAACGGCAGCACCATGATGCGCCGCACGTTGGCGAGGTCGCTCGGTTCGGCGAGGTAGCAGTTGATCGGCTTCTCGGACAGCGGGCGTTCGAGGTGGCAACCGGCGAACGCCGGCAGCGCCGCCAGCAGCAGCACGGCACGAAGGGCGCGCATCAGCGGTTCCCCGGCATCGGCGCCGCGGCCTCGGTGGTGCCCGTCGTGGCCGGCTCGAGCGAACGGCGCAGGCCGTCGATCTTGGCCAGCAGGTTCAGCTGCTCCAGCTTCGCCTTCTCGATCGACAGGCTGAGGATGCGGGCCTCGAGTTCGCGGCGGCGTTGGCGCAGCAGCTCGGTCTCGGCCTCGGCCTGTGCACGCTGCGCCTTCTCCTGTGCCAGCGCACTGCCCTCGTTCTGCAGGTTGTTCTTCAGGTTCTGGTTCTCGGCGAGCACCTGGTCGAGGCGCTTCTCGAGCCGCGCGTGCGTCTCCTTCAGCGTCTTGAACTCGCTCAGCAGCAGGTTCTGCTTCGGCCCCCAGTCCATCTCGGTGTTGATGCCGGCCTGCGCCAGGCTGCCCTGGTAGCCGTCGAGCGGATCGCTGGCCTTGGGCTCGAAGATCAGCTCGGAGGCGGACTGGCAGCCCGCGAGCAGCAGGGTCAGCAGAAGACAGGGACCGACGGCAACACGTGTGGGGGACATCAGGCCTCCTTCTCGTAGACGCACTCGACCACCGCCGACGCGCCGCAACCGCAGCGGATCTCGAAGCCGGCGATGCGGTCGCCGTCCAGCAGCGGCACGACCGCCAGCGTGCCGGTGACCTTGCCGGCTGCATCGCTGCCGCAGTCGATCAGGGCCGGCTGGGCACCGAGCCGTACGGAGTCCCTGCGGATCACGCTCTGGCTGTCACGGAAGTCGCTCATGGTCGAACCGGGCGACCGTCACGCGAGCACGTCGACGTGATGGCAGGTCGCCCCGTCCTGCTTTCGACCGTCGTCGCCCCGGCGCTGAAGTCCCGGTCGCATCGCGGTCTCGTTCTCCGGGTTCGGACCGGCCGACTGCTCGCCGGCCTGCTCCTGCATCGCCCGGCGGAACGCCTGGGCCGAGCCGCGGTTGCCGCCGTTGCGTTCCTGCACGCGGGTCGCTCCGGTGATGGGGCTGAGGGCGGGAAGCGTGTCCATGTGCCTACTCCTCTTCCTTGAGCTTGAGGCGCAACCGTTCGGTGGCCCGCGTCAGGATCTGGCTGACGCGCGACTCGGTGACGCCGAGGATGGTGCCGATCTCCTTCAGGTAGAGCTGCTCGTGGTAGTACAGCACGACCACGTGCCGGTCGGTCTCGGGCAGGTTGGCGATCGCCTTCGTCAGGCGCTCGAGGCGTTCGCGCACATCGGCGAGGTCGCCCGGGTCGACGGTGTCGGCGCAGGCGATCTGAGCGACCATCGAGTTGCGTTCCTCGCCGCCGCCGTAGTTCTCGTCGAGGGACAGCGTGCGCGAGGTGTGCAGCGCCTGCAGGTCGAGGTCGAGTTCCGCCTCGGTGCAGCCCATCGCCGCGGCGAGTTCGGCCAACGTCGGTTCGCGGTCCAGGTCCGCGTGCAGGGTCGCGCTGGCGCGGTCCATCCTGCGCAGGCGATCGCGCCGGTTGCGCGGCACCGGGTCGTGCTTGCGCACCTCGTCGAGGATCGCGCCGCGGATCGCCGTGTAGGCGAACGTCTTGAACGACGCACCGCGCGCCGGATCGAACGTCGACGCCGCGTGCATCAGGCCGACGACGCCGCACGAGAAGAAGTCGTCGCGATCGAGCGACGACGGCATGGTCACCGGCAGGCGGGCGACGACGTAGCGCACCAGCGGCAGGAACTGCTCGACCAGCCGATCGCGTTCGGCGAGCGAACGGCGGGCGGTGGTGGCGCCTCTCATTCGGCGTCCTCCTTGTGGGTCTCGGCGACGCGCTTGGCCTCGTCGCGCGCCATCGCCGACAGCACGACGTCGACCACCGGCGTGGCGAGCAGGTAGCCGAGCACCAACGCGATCGCGCCGACCGTGATGCTGCGCAACAACGCGGTGCCACCGTCGACACCCGTGAACGACGCGATCAGGAACGTGAGTCCGAACGCGATGCTCGTGCAGTACGCGGTCGCGAGACGCGTCAGTTCGTGGCTTCCTGTCGCCGACTTCATGGATCCTGCCGGACAGTCTCATCGGTTGGCGCGCTGCGCCGGGTTGAGACGAGCCGGGGGAAGTCTCGGTGGCGTGGGAGCCTGCAGGAATTGAAGTGCCGGCCTGTGGCGGTGGCCGGCGTCCGATTCCAGCCAAAGGACCGAGCCACGGGAACCTGGAGAAGGGTGGTTGACCTGTGTGGTCACGGGCGGAATGCGGCAGGTCCAGCCTCGCATGCTGCTCCACGACCGACACCGCCGTCGTGCTGGTCGCGCTGGCATGGGGGATTGACAGCATCGCCGCGCGGCCGGAGAGTTCCTGGCAACTCGCGCACCGCGACGGGATAGGAGTGCAGGTGCAACCCGGATGTCGGGGTGTCCTGCGGATGAAAAGAACGCGGAGCCGAGCCAAGGAAGACCATGAGACCGCGTAGCTCCGCTCTCCGCTCTCCGCTCTCCGCTCTCCGCTCTCCGCTCTCCGCTCTCCGCTTCGTAGCGGAGTAGCGCGCGCGCATCGCCGGGGGTCGATGCTCAGCGTGCTCGCGCTCGCGGTGTTCGCCGCGACTACGGCGGCCCAGAACCGTACGCCGGCGTTCGGGACGCATGACAACACCGTGTCGGGGTTCGGGCAGGCGCTCTGGGAGACGTGGACCGACATCAAGACGCCGGGCGACGGCTTCAAATACGTCGCTGGCACGATCGAGGTGCGCAGCACGACCCCCGGTGCCCTCTTCTCGCAGCAGGCGATCCTGCAGGAGCCACCGAACTTCAACCCGGTGAGCATCACGTCACTGTCGATACGCAAGCAGGTCGTGTGCCTGCAGTGCCGCGACGCGAGCGAGACCATCGTCTGGCAGAAGTTCTTCTACGGGCTGACGCCGAACCTCACGGGCGACGCCAACATCCGCGCCACGAATGTGCGCGGCATCGCGGTGTGGCCCGGCGATCCCGGCGCAGGGCCCCAGGCGCAGGCCATCGCCACCCGGATCGCCATCTGCGGCGAGACCTACGAGGAGCAACTGCCCCTGAGCCAATCCACCACGGGCTGGACGCAGGCGACGGCCAACGATCCTTCGGGCTTCATCGCGGTCTTCGACGGCACCGGCAGCCTGCTCTGGACGCATCACCTGTTTGCCGCCAACTCGCCGACGCAACCGTCGTTGCCCGACTGCGCGGTCACGGACGTCTGCATTCGTCGCGAGGGCCTGGGGGAGAGTCCGGTCGACGTCGTCACCTACTGCGGCATCTCGTCGCACGGCGATCCGGCGGGCACGACTTCGGTACTCGAACCGTTCCGCGCCTTCGCCACGCCGATCACGGGGACGAGCAGCGGCTCGACCAACCACGGTACGGGTCAATGGGACGGCATCATCGGGCGCCTGTCTCACCCTGACGGGGGCACCACGAACATCGACTTCCATTCGATCGTCGGCGGACCGGGCCAGGATGGCATGTTCGGCATCGCCGAGGTCGACGACAACCTGTTCGTGGTTGTTGGCTCGACAACCCTCGGCGGCACCCTGCCGTTCCCGTTCCAGACCATGCCGCTCGGGTCGTCCACCGCGGTCGCCATGCTGGCGACGTTCAACGCGTTGCCGACACGAAGTGGCGGCCTGCTCGGGTTCAAGGGCTCGATGCTCGTGGGTGGCATCGGCGAGGACCGGCACACGGTGGCCCGCGATGTGCTCGTCGGCCACTATGGGTTCGCACCGTATGTGAGCCTGACGATTCCGCCGTGGGCCCCGCTGCCGGGCGTGGGATTGCACACGCTGAGCGTGGTCGGATCGACGGACAACAGCGACCTGTGGGCCGAGTTCGTGTTCGCGCCGCAGGAGGATGCAAACAACCCCGGGCCGACGAATCCGCTCAACCTCGGCTACCTACGCGGCCCGACGGATGGCTGGATCGGCGTCTTCGCCGATACGCCGGATGCCGCACCATTCGATCCGCTACCCCTGACCGCCGCCTACGTCGGTTCGGACCACGAGGACGGCCTCACCGGCGTCCAGGGCTGGAACGAGTTCGCCGAGTCGTCCGGAGTGGTCGGGTTCACGCAACGTGAGGTCAATGGCCAGCCGGCCGACTTCGACATCATCGCGCAGTCGTTCTTCTTCGACACCGCATGGGACTGGGTGTTGCCCCCGCTGCAGACCCCGCCGGCGGCGCCCAACGTGCCGCCCTACTTCCTGCGCCAGATCCGGACGACCCAGCAAGGCGGTGACCTGAACGACTTGCCGACCGGCATGGGACAGCGCAACGCCTTGGACGGCACGGCCGCCACGGTGTGGAACCAGTTCGGTCTCGGTGACCCGGCGGGCGGCGGCATCGCGGTGGACCAGATCGCGCGGGTCAATTTCGTCGGCACGACCTCGTCGGATCCGAGCCTTGGAGTCGGCTACCCCGTCTTTGGTACCGGCATCGGTCCCGACTTGCTGCCCGATGCCGTGCGCACGGTCATCGACATGCTGCCGGCCCAGAGTGGGCGCACCGATGGTGGCGGGGATCCGCTGCCAGGTGGCCTGCCCACTGGCTATACCGGCGGCACGACGCCCGCTTGTGCGCTGGCTCCGTACGGAATCCGCATTGGTGGTGTCAGCCCAGGCCTGCACTTCCCCGACGTGCAGCGCATGTTGATCGACTACGAGGGGCTCGCCCCTGGCCTCGGCGGCAGCATCGTGGCCGCGTCGCTGATCGTGTCGCGGCCGCCCTACCAGCCGGGCAACCTGGCACCGTCCTTCGTGCTGCCAGCGGTGCAGTTTGGTCTGCCCAACAACCCCAGCCCGCCGTTGATCGCGCCGGGCAACGTCGAGGTCTGGATGACCAACGGACCATTGATCTTCGTGTCGGTGATGAACCCGACGCAGTCGGTGCGCATCCCACTGGGTGACCTCACGTCCGGCCAGGCGGTGATCCAGCCCGGCTGGGATCTCACCGCGCAGATGGTCTGCCTCGTGCTCGTGCCGACACCGGGGATCACCTGTGCCGCAGGAGAATTCACCGACTTCGTCGCCAGCCCTGCGATCTGGATCCGCAACTGATCAGGAGAACACCATGAAGACCGCACTCGATGGCATCGCACTCGCCGCCCCGCGCTGCATGCTCGCTGCGATGAGCCTGTTGACCGTGCTCGGCGCGCTCCGGTGCCAGAGTTCGGTCCGTGGCTGGGGCAATGAGAACTTCGACACGGAGTCCCGTGCTGGCGGCATCATGCAGGTCTCGGCCGGTGGCAACTGCACCAGCCTGCTGCGCGGCGATGGCAAGCTGTTCGTCGAGGGAGTCAGTTGGGATGGCGTGTGCACGCCGCCGCCTGCACCCCCGGGCAAGCAGTACGTCGAAGTGAAGGTGGGGCATGTGATGGCCGTTGGCCTGCTGTCGGATGGCACGATGGTGCAGTGGGGCAGCCTGTACCCGTCGCGGGACCCATCCGTCCCGGTGCCGATCCCTGGATTGCCGCCAGGTGTGCGCTACACCCAGACTGCCTGTGGTGCGACACATGGGGTAGCACTGCGATCCGATTGTGCCCTCGTTGCATGGGGACGCAACGACAAGGGGCAGTGCAACGTGCCCTCGCTGCCGCCCGGTGAGACGGTCGTGCAATTGAGCACGGGCGGCCACCACACGCTGGCTCTGCTGAGCAGCGGGTCGGTCGTCGCTTGGGGTGACAACAGTTTCGGCCAGCTCAATGTGCCGGTGCTGCCGCCCGGCATCCACTATCTGGCCGTGGCGGCGGGTGGGCAGCATTGCCTCGGACTGTGCTCGGACGGATCGATCGTGCCGTGGGGAGACAACACGTACGGCAACTACAACGTACCGCCCCTGCCGGCCGGCACGACCTACGTGAAGGTCTCCGCGGGAGGCACCCACAGCGTCGCCTTGCGGTCGGACAATGTGATCGTGCCCTGGGGCTCGGCGCACTACTGGATCGGCAGCGTGCCCCAAGTGCCTTCTGGCCTTGGCGTCAAGCAGCTCGTCAGCGGGGGCGCGCACCTTGTCGTGTTGTTCTCCGATGGCACCGTCGCGCACTGGGGCCGCGACCGGAAGGACATGCCACGGCAGCCGCCCGGACAACCGCCGTTGCAGTTCGTGCAGGTGGCAGGCGGGGACTACTTCAACCTGGCGCTGCTCTCGGACGGGAGCATCGTCAGCTGGGGTTTGAACCAGTACGGCAGCGCCGAGATTCCTGCGGCCGTGCAGGGGGGGCACTACCTGAAGATCGGTGCCGGCGATGCGCACAGCGTGGCGTTGCGCGATGATGGCCAGCTCTTGGCTTGGGCTGACCAGTCACTGTTGCCTCCGTACACGTACAGCATCCTCACCAGCGTGCCGCCACTGCCACCGGGCCTCGTCTACACGGACTTCTGCGCCACGATTGACCGAACCGTCGCCATCCGATCGGACGGCTCGGTTGTGTCGTTCGGGTACAACTACGTCGGTGTGGGGAACATCCCGGCCCTACCGCCAGGCATGTCGTACATCGACGTCGATGCGGAGTACGGCCGGACAGTCCTGCTGCGTTCCGACGGCCAGATCGTCACCATCGGTTCCTTCCCCCAGGCCATGCCAGCCTTGCCGCAGGGGCTGCGCTACGTGCAGGTTGCCACGTTGGACTTCTGGACAGGAGCGATCCGCTCCGACGGCGTCGCCGTGTTTTCGCCGGGCCTGCCATCCGGTCCCTACTACAGCTTCCTGCCATTGGAGCCGCCGCCGTGGGGAGTCTGCTACGTCGAGATCGTGGGTGCCGAGGACTTCATGTCCTTGCGGCGTTCGGACGGACAGGTGTCGACCATGGGCTGGTTGGGCAATGCGATGCGTCCGATCCCGCGGCTCGAGAACAACACTTCGTATGTCGAACTGTCCAGCGGTGCCTACACCGTCACCGCTCGCGTCGGTCCGACGAGCACCTATGTCTCGTTCGCGCCGGGCTGTCCCGGCTCCCTGCCCTCGGCGCGCCTGATCCCGCGCGACACGCCGCGCATTGGCAAGACCCTCGAGGTCACGCTGTTCGACCTGCCGCAGAGCGTCGCATTCCTGGTGTTCGGTTGGCAGCAGCTGCCGTCACCTGTCGATCTTGGCTTCCTCGGCATGCCGGGCTGCAACCTGCACATCTCGCTCGACACGATCGTGCCGCTGGTCGGCACGAACCAGCAGGCACGGTGGGAACTGCCGATCCCGAACCATGCGAGCTGGGTCGGCACGCGGTTCTACAACCAGGCGCTCGTGCTCGATCCGGCGGCAGGCAATGGCTTCGGCGCCGTCGTCAGCGACGCGGCCGAAGCGGTGATCGGGAACTGGTGACGCAGTACTGAGGCACCTGCCTCAGACCATCGCTTCCGGGCGCAGGCGTACTTGGGTCACGTTCATCGGCGGTTGCCGTCGTCCCACCGACGGCAGCGCCGCGAGCACCGCAGCGCACAGGCCGCGCAGATCGTCGTGCGCGCGCGAGCCGCTGCCCAATGCCAGCGGGCGTTGCGCGACGACGCTCTGCGCGAACTGCGGATCCTGCGCCACCCAGCCGCACAGGCTGACTTCGCGGGCCAGGAACTTCTGCGCGACGGTGCCGAGTTTCGCCGCGGTCTGCATCGCCTGTTCACGGCTGTCGACGCGATTGACCACCAGCCGCGGCAGCGCCTGGCCACGCTGGTGCAGCACCTTGCACAGCGCATAGGTGTCGGTCAGCGCCGCGGCGTCTGGTGTCGTCACCGACAGCACCAGATCGCTGCGCGCAGCCACGGCCAGGGTCGCCGGGCCGATGCCGGCGCCGGTGTCGCAGACGACGATGTCGAACGCGCTCGCCAGCGCGCCGACCGCGTCGAGCGCCTGCTGGATGCCGCTGGTGTCGCCGCCGGCGAACCTGGTCGAGCCGGACCGCCCATTCAGCACGCGGATGCCACCGGGGCCATCGACCAGCGCATCGCGCGCCGTGCAGAGGCCGGCCGCGACGTCGTCGAGGTCGCGGCGACCGGCGAGCCGCAGGTGCACGGCGACGTTGCCACAGCCCGGGTCGAAGTCGACCAGCAGCGTGCGGTGGCCGGCGCGCTGCAGCAGCAGTGCGAGGTTCACCGCCAGCGTCGTCTTGCCGACGCCGCCCTTGGCGCCGGCGACGGCGAGCCACGGCGTGGCCGCGGCGCGCGGCGTCACGAGTCCCTTCGCCTGCAGATCGACGGTGTTCATGCCTGGGCCTCCGTGTGCTCGCAGTCGAATGCCGCGCGGGCGATCTGCTCCGCGTCGGCGACGACGATGTCGGCCGGCACTTCCTGGCCGATGCAGAGGTGCGACAGCGGCAGGCCGCGTTCGATCACCACCGCCAGCGCTTCGCCGGGCGCCACCGTCTCGTCCCACTTGGTCAGACAGACCGCATCGATGCCGAGCGGTTCGTAGGCCTCGAAGATGGCCTGGCAGTCACGTGCGCGGGTGCCGGCCGCGAGGCACAACACGGTCGCGCAGCCACCGGCGCGCAGGTTGCCTTCGAGCACCGGCATCGACTCGCGGTCGCGCGGGCTCTTGCCGGTCGTGTCGACGAAGATGCGGTCGCAGTCGCGGTGTTCGTGCAGCAGCCGCCGCAGGTCGGTCGCCGTGAACGCGACGGCGAACGGCACGTCCATCAGGTCGGCGAACGCGCGCAGCTGTTCGACGGCGGCGACCCGGTAGGTGTCGAGCGTGATGATCGCGATGCGTTCGCCGCGGGCGCGGGCGCGGCCGGCGAGCTTCGCCAGCGTCGTCGTCTTGCCGACGCCCGTCGGGCCGACCAGCGCCAGCGTGCGGAAGCGCGTCTCGCTGCTGTCCTCGACCTCGGGCGCTACGTGCACCAGCGCCGACAGGATACGCGACGCGAGCTGCGGCAGCGCCGGGTCACCGGGCCGCGACAGGTCGACGCGCGTGCCGAGCAGCGCGCGTTCGACGGCGCGCAGCACGTTGCCGGACAGGCCGAAGTCGGTCGCGTGTTCTGCCAGCGGCTGGAAGCCGCGTGTCCACTTCGACAGCAGGGTGTTGGCGCCGGTCTGGTCGCGCGGCCGCATCGCCGGCACCGGCACGGGTTCCGGCCGCGCGGCGACGACCAGGAAGCCCTTCGCGGTGGGCTTGGTCTCGACGACCAGCGCGTTCTCGCCGCAACAGGTGCGTACGAGCTCGAGGGCCTGGGGGAGGGTCTTGGCTTCGAAGCGTTTCAGCAACATGGGTGGATGTCGGTTGGGTGCGGATCAGCCGGCGACGGCGATGCGTTGGGTGGTCTCGACCTTCTTGGCCGGCGTGGTCTCCTGGTAGCTCAGCACCGATGCGTTCGGGATCACGCCGGCGATCGCTTCGGCCAGGAAGGGCCGCAGGTTGGCGCGCGTCACCAACACCGGGTCGCGCCCGTCGCGCGCCATCGACGACAGCGCTTCGGCGGTGCGGTCGACGAAGCGGCCGAGGAAACCGGCGGGCAGGTTGGTCACGCCGTCGTTGCCGGCCAGCGCCTCGGCGAGGTTGCGTTCGAGTTCGGGTTCGAGGAACGCCGCGTAGAGCGTGCCGGCGGCGTCGAGGTGCGGCTCGACGATCGTGCGCGCCAGCCGCGTGCGCACGTGCTCGGTCAGCTGCCGCGCGTCCTTGGTCTCGATGCAGGCGTCGGCGAGTGCCTCGAGGATCGTCTGCAGGTTGCGGATCGGCACGCCTTCCTTCAGCAGGCCGGCGAGGATGCGCTGCACCTGGCCGAGCGTCAGCTGACCGGGGATCAGCTCCTCGACCACGGCCGGCGTCGTCTTCTTCAGGTTGTCGACCAGTGACTTGACGTCGTCGCGCGACAGCAGCTCGCCGGCGACCTTCTTCAGCACTTCGGTGACGTGCGTGATCAGCACCGAGGCGGCGTCGATCACGGTGTAGCCGAGCAGTTCGGCGCGGTCCTTGTCGGTCTCGCTGATCCAGCGCGCCGGCAGGCCGAACGCGGGCTCGATCGTCTCGACGCCCTGGATCGGCTGCGCGGTGCCGCTCGGATCCATCGCCAGGAAGTGGCCGGCGCGCAGGCTGCCGCGCGCGACCTCCTGGCCGCCGAGCAGGATGCGGTAGGCGTTCGGATCGAGTTGCACGTTGTCGCGCACGCGGATCGGTGGCACGACCAGTCCCAGGCCCTGCGCGAACTGCCGCCGCAGCGCCTTGATGTGGTCCAGCAGGCCGCCGTGTTTGCCCTGTTCGACCAGGCCGATCAGGCGGTAGCCGATCTCGATGCCGAGGCGATCGACGCCGAGCAGTTCTTCGACCGGCTGCCCTTCGGTGGCCTCGGGCGGCGCCGCCGCGGCTTCGTCCTTGGCCTTCTTGCCGGCGATCGCCTTCTCGGTGTGCGACGAGAACGTGAACAGCACCGCGGCGATGCAGCCCATCAGGAACGTCGGCATGCCGGGCAGCAGCGACAGCGCGATCAGCACGATCGCGACCAGGCGCACCGCGCGGCCGCTGCCGAACATCTGGTCGCCCATCTCCTGACCGAGGCCGGTCTCGTTGGCGCCCTTGGTCACCAGGATGCCGGCCGCGGTCGAGACCAGGAGGCTCGGGATCTGCGCGACCAGGCCGTCGCCGATCGTCAGGATGGTGTACTTCTCGACCGCCTGGCCGAAGTCGAGCGAGCCTTGCACCATCGCGATGGTCAGGCCGCCGACGATGTTGATCGCGGTGATGATCAGGCCGGCGATCGCATCGCCGCGCACGAACTTGCCGGCGCCGTCCATCGCGCCGTAGAACTCCATCTCGGCGGTCAGCGCGCGGCGGCGCTGCTTGGCCTCGTCGTTGCTGATCAGGCCGGCGCCGAGGTCGGCGTCGATCGACATCTGCTTGCCGGGCAGCGAGTCGAGCGCGAACCTCGCGGTCACTTCGCTGATGCGGTTCTGGCCCTTGGTGATGACGATGAACTGGATCACCACCAGCACCAGGAAGATCACCACGCCAACGACCGGTTGGCCGCCGACGACGAAGTTGCCGAACGTGCGGATCACCGCGCCGGCGTCGCCTTCGAGCAGGATCAGGCGCGTCGAGGCGACGTTCAGCGCCAGCCGGAACAGCGCCGTGAACAGGAGCACCGTCGGGAAGGTGCTGAAGTCGATCGGGCGGCCGGCGTTGATGACCGCCATCAGGATCAGCAGGCTGATCGTGATGTTGATCGACAACATCAGGTCCAGCATGAAGGGCGGCAGCGGGACCAGCATCACCGCGAGGATGCCGAGGAAGAACAGCGCCAGCAGGCTGTTGCGCGGGTTCACCACAGGGTTCTCGGACATGGCGGTTCAGTGCCTCAGGCGGTACGGCCCTTCAGCCGGTAGACGTGGCTCAGCACCGTGGCGACGGCCTGGTAGAAGCGTTCGGGGATGGTCTGGCCGACCTTGACGGCACGGAACAGCGCGCGGGCGAGCGGCGGGTCCTCCATCAGCGGCACGCCGTTCTCGCGCGCGATCTCGCGGATGCGCATCGCCATGTCGTCGACGCCCTTGGCGACGACGGTCGGCGCGGCGTCGCGGCTGCGGTCGTAGCGCAGTGCGACCGAGAAGTGGGTCGGGTTGGTGACGATGACGTCCGCCTTCGGCACCGACTCCATCATGCGCTGCCGCATCAGGTCGTTGCGGGCGCGACGCTGGCGCATCTTGATCGTCGGATCGCCTTCGCTGCGGCGGCGTTCGTCCTCGACCTCCTGCTTGGTCATCATGTTGCGCTGCATGAACGAGATGCGCTGCCAGACCAGGTCGACGAACGACATCGAGAACACGACGGCGCCGATCCAGAACATCAGCGACAGCGCGACCGAGCCGATCTCCGCGGCGGCGGCGGCGAGCGGCCGCTCGTGCAGGTGCAGGAACACCTGCCAGCGATCGCCCATCACGGCCCACAGCACGCCGATGATCACGCCGAGCTTCAGCACCGCGAAGCCGGTACGCACCAGCGCCTGCACGTTGAAGATCTTCTTCCAGTTCGTGAACGGGTTGAGCCGGTCGAGCTTGAAGCCGAGCACCTCGCGCGACCAGTGCACGCCGATCTGGCCGTAGCCCAGCACCAGCGTCGCCGCGACCAGGCTCGCGACCAGTGCCGTGAACGGTGGCAGGATCAGCGTCACCGCGCCCAGCACTTCCTGGCAGGCGCCGGAGATCTCGCCGAGCGAGCGGTGGGTGAGGCCGACGTTCAGGCCGCGGCGCATCGCCTCGCAGAGCGCGTCGACGAGCCACGGGCCGCACCATTCGAAGGCCAGTGCGGCGACCATCAGCACGCCGCCCTGGATCAGCTCCTTCGACATCGGCGTGTCGCCGCGATTGCGCACTTCGGACAGCCGACCCGGCGTCGGTTGTTCGGTCTTGCCCTGGTCGTCGCCGAAGATCGCCATGGCTTCAGACCGGGAACATCTCGCGCGCGCCGTCGAGCAGCGCGCGGAAGCTCTGGATCAGGAACGGCGTGCCTTCGACCAGGAAGATCGACATCACGAACAACGCCAGCAGCACCCGCAGCGCGAAGCCGAACTCCATCAGGTTGATCGCCGGTACGGCGCGGCCGAGCAGCACCATGCCGATCGACAGCAGGAACATCAGGCCGAGGATCGGCAGCGAGTACTGCAGCGCGATCTGCACGCTGCCGCTGACCAGCGTCTGCAGACCGGCCCAGATCGGCCCGATGTCGAACGGTTGGCCGACCGGACAGGCCTGGAACGTCTGTTCGAGCACGCGCAGCGCTTCGTGGTGCAGGTCGAAGTGCAGGATCAGCAGGAAGCCGAACACCTGCAGCAGCTGCGAGACGACGGTGCCGTCGACGCCGCTCTCGGGGTTCATCGTGCGCGCCAACGAGAAGCCCATCTCGGTGCTGACGACTTCGCCGGCGCTGACCAGCAGCGAGGTCAGCGTCGTCAGCGCGAAGCCCAGCGCGATGCCGACGATGCCTTCGCGGATCGCCATCACGCCGAGTTCGAACAGGCTGGACGGCGTGTGGATGCGCTGGGTGCCGACCCACCAGAACACCGCGCCCAGCGACACTGCGAGCACCAGCCGCAGGATCACCGAGTCGGATTGGCGGCCGAAGATCTGCACCACGGCGAAGAACGCTGCCACCCGCGTCACGTGCAGGAACAGCGACGTCGCGTAGTCGTGGAGCAGCGAGAGGTCCATGGCGAGGCGGATCCGGGTCAGCCGCTGAGGCCGTACGCAGCGAGGTTGGAGAACAGCGCCGCCGTGTACTCACGCAGCGTGGCGAGGATCCACGGCGTCAGCAGCACGATCGTCGACAGCACCGCGAGCATCTTCGGCACGATGGTCAACGTCTGTTCCTGCAGCGAGGTGACGGTCTGGAAGAAGCTGATGCTGAGTCCGACCGCCATGCCGACGAGCAGCGCCGGGGCGCAGATCATCAGTGCGGTCAGCAGCGTCGACTTCGCGAGGTCGATCAAGGTGTCGTGGCCCATGTGGTTCTCCGATCAGGTGGCAAAGCTCTGGGCGAGCGAAACGACGACGAGGTCCCAGCCGCCGACCAGGATGAACAGCAGCAGCTTCAGCGGCGTCGAGACGACGACCGGCGGCAGACTGAACATGCCCATGGACACCAGGATCGAACTGATGACCAGGTCGATGACCACGAAGGGCAGGAACAGCACGAAGCCCATCTGGAAGGCGGTCTTGATCTCCGACAGCACGAACGCGGGCACCGCGACGTGGAACGGCGTCTCGATCGCCGTGCGCGGGCGGGGCGTGCGGCTCAGTTCGAGGATCAGTGCCACGTCCTCTTCGCGCGTCTGCGCCAGCATGAACTGGTTCATGCGCTGGGTCGCGATGTCGGCCGCCTCGCGCCAGTCCATGCGGTGTTCGACGTACGGCAGGTAGGCGCGGTCGTAGATGTCGCTGACCACCGGCCGCATCACGAAGATCGTCATGAACAGCGCGAAGCCGGTCGTGATCATCGCGGGCGGCAGGTCCTGCATGGACATCGCGCGCTTCAGGAACGACAGCACGATCACGATGCGCGTGAAGCACGTCATCGTCATGACGATCGCCGGCGCCATCGCCAGCAGCGTCATCAGCAGCGCGATCTCGAGCGCGGAGCTGAGATTCTCGCGACCGTCGCCGCCGTTGACGGCCAGCGTGATGCCGGGACCCTTCGGCGCCTGGGTGGCGCCGGTGGTCGCCGGTGCCGGCGGCCCGATCGGGTCGTTCGGATCCTGGGCCGCGAGCGGCAGCACGAAGGTCAGTGCTGCCAGCAGCAGCGCGAGCAGGCGGTTCATGCGCGCCCGACCTTCTGCAGCAGCGCACGGAAGTCGTTGAGGCCCGGCGAATGGCTCGGTGCCGGCGTCGGGTTGCGAGTGGGCAGCGGCCGGGCCGCGGGCCGCGGCGGGCGGGGGATGACGAGGTTCTTCGGCACCGCACCCTCGTCGGCGAGGTCATGGGCGGCTTCGCTGCGGCGGGCCACCTCGGCCTCGTCGCTGCGGTCGATGGTGCGCCCGCTGTCGAGCAGCGCGAGGCCACGTTCGTGTTCGCCGATCAGCACGATGCGATCGTCGAACTCGATCGCGTGCACGGCCTGGCGCGCCGACAGCCGCAGCGTCTGCCGCAGCGTGATCAGCGGTGTGCTGCCGCGCACCGGCACGGCGCCGCCGCGCAGCTTGCGCAACACCAGCACGCCGGCAGCGCCGAGCAGCAGCACGGCGCAGAGCGTGCCGCCCACCTGCCACATGTCGGGCATGCGCGGCACCGCGGGTGCCGGCCCACCGGCGAGCTTGCCGACCTTGTCGGCTGCGGTCGGGTTCGTGTCAGCGGCGTTGGTGGCGGGTGCAGGGGTGGCGACCGGCGTCGCGGGGCCGTTCGTGGCGGCGCCGCTCTGCATCGACATCGGGCCCAGCACCATCAGCAACGCGACGGCTGGCGGCAGGAACAGCCACTTCGGCAACGACTTCAGGGAGGATCTCACACTCCTCTGGAAGCACCGTGCGTGCCAGGTTCAGGACCTCAACCTGTAGTGGTCGTCGCGTGCACGCAGCGGACGCGGGCGTGGTGCGGATCGACACTGCGTCGTGTTGGCGTACGACAGCAAGGCGAAGGACATTCCGGCGAGGAGCAGTTGTCCGCGAGACCGCTGCGCACGGTGCACCTTGGCGCGCTTGCGGTGTGTGGTAGAGTCTCCCCAGGCCTCGATCGCCGAGGCAGACGGGGCCATTGCCGCCTGAGGAGCTGACCGTGAAATTCAGAGTGCTGATCGAACAGGACGAGGACGGCATCTTCGTCGCCAATGTGCCGTCGCTGCCGGGCTGTGTCTCGGAGGGCAAGACGAGGCAGGAGACCTTGGCGAACATCCGGGAGGCGATCGCCGGGTACATCGAGAGCCTTCGCGCCCACGACGAACCCATTCCGCCTTCGATCGGCGAAGAAGTCGTGGATGTGGCTTGAGCGGGCTGCCGCGCATTGGCGGTCGCGAAGTCGTCGCGGTGCTCGCCAAGCTGGGGTACGAGTTCGATCGACAACGCGGTAGTCACATCATCCTGCGCAACAGGAACTCACCTCATCGACGCATGGTTGTGCCTGACCACAAGGAACTGGCGAAGGGGACCCTGCGGAGCATCGTTCGGGAGGCGGGTCTCACCGTCGACCAGTTCGTGGCGTTGCTGTAGCGCTCGCCGACCGAGGCCACCCGGTTCGCAGCGCGTCGACCAAATGCGCTCGGCCTCTCCACCTCGGATGCCTGCGACCCGAGGACGTGCAGCGGACTTTGGCGCGGGAAGCGTGGACGTGCTCGGGCACCAGGAGTAACCAGCTAGCCATGACCGGCACCCCTTTCGACGAGCTAGTGCACCGCGTCAACAACCTGCTCGGCACCATCGAGGTGCAGGTCGAGGTGGCGGCGATGGAAGATTCGCTGGCGGCCCATCGGGAAGCGCTGCGCCACATCGCCGATTCCGCGCGCCGCACGCGCGACGAGATCCGGCGGCTGCGGGCCAGCGGTGGCGAACAGCACGCCGATCCGGCCTGAGCCGACCGACCTGCCGCTCAGGGGATCGGTTGGTCGCCAGGCTGCATGTCGAGCACGGACGCGAGCTTCTGCGACAGCTGTGACTCTTCGCACGGGAAGCCGAGGATCGCGTCGGCGCGGGCCATGAAGGCCTGCATCACCCGGTGTCGCGACGGCTGGTGGATCAGCAGCACGACGCGTGTCGAGTTCGACAGGTCCTTGATGCGGCGGCACCAGTCGAAGCGCCGGTCTTCGCCTGCCGGCACGTCCATCAGCACGATCTCGTTCTTGTGCGCGGCAGGATTGGGGATCTCGCCGCGGCCATGGCGCCGCATGTCGAGCCCGACGCGGCGGCAGCTGAGCCGCAGCGTGCGGAAGACCTCGGGCTGCATCACGAACGCCGCCAGCGTGCCGCGGATCGGCGCCGCCGGGATGCTCTCGAGCGTCTCCTCGTCGGCCCGTGGTCCGGGGCGCGCCGCGGTGTGTTCGCCGACGATCGTCAGCGGCGCCTTGTTCCAGGCTTCGGCGGTGCCCTGGTCGAGCACCAGATAGCCGCGCGACTCGGGGTACTCGCCCAGCTTCAGGCGGAACGCGAATGCCACCAGCGTGCTGTCGCCGAACGGGTCCTGCTGCTCGGTGCCGGGCTTGGTGAGCACGTAGTCCTGATAGCGGATTTCGCAGTCCGCGACACACTCGCGCAGCACGTTCGCGAAGCCCGCGAACATCACGTTGCCCAGCTCGCCGAACGCGGTCGCGTCGTCGGTGCCGAGTTCGCCGCTGGTGCGCCGTTGGGTGATGACGTCGTCCGGCGTCATCATCAGCAGCCCCGCCATTGCGATGGCGTCCGGCAGTTCGAGCACGACGTGCAGGTGCTTGCCGGCGTAGGCCTTGTCCAGCGCACTGCGCGACACCGTCACCGGCCGCGGCAGCGACGGTGCGAGCAGGCCCGCTGCATGGACCTCCGGATCGCCGGGGCGGACGACGATCTCGCGTCCGACCAGGGAGCCGAGGCTCTCGCCGATCGAGCTCGTGAGCATCCCGAAGATGCGCAGCAGCTCGTTGGCCGTGCCGGGTTTGATGGTGGAGGCGGTCATGCTCGGCGCGGACGCGCGGGTGTGCACCCGGTGGCCGATCGGCTCGGCGTCGGCGAGGTGTGCAGCGGGCGCGGCGTCATGCCAGGTCTTTTCGGCCAGTGGAGCCGCCCCACTTCAGGGTTGCCGGGACGAGTTCACCGGCCCGTTCCGGGTCGAACTCCGACGCGGGGTGGAGGTCGGTCAGGAGCAGCTCGCGGGCCGGTGCGATCGAGGTTGCGGCGTCGCCGAGCAACGCCGCCGCGAGGGCGGCCGCAGCATCGGCGACGGCTTCGGGGCAGCGCGGCGTGGCGAGCCGGCTACCGACGAACACGAATGGCTTTGTCTGCATGGCATCCGCGGCCGCGGCAGAGCGGCCGGCCACGGGTCTATCGACTGCCGGCGCCATCGCCTTGCAGGATCATCGCCCCGCGTCTCGCAACTGCCGATGGTGTGGGCGGTGCCGTCGCGTTGCGCCGCCTCCAGCCGAGCCGCCCCAGCAGCGTCGCCCGGAACGTGATCAGACCAGCTGGTTCGCGGAGCGGTCGAGCTGCGCCTTCAGGCGGGCCATCACGTTGCTGTGGATCTGGCACACGCGCGACTCCGTCAGCTCCATGATCTCGCCGATCTCGCGCATCGTCAGGCCCTCGTAGTAGTACATCAGGATGATCAGCCGCTCCTTCTTGGTCAGGCTGCCGGTGATCATCTCGAGCGCGTCGCGCTGCTGGATGGTGTCGACCGGGTCGACCGACTTGCGGTCGGCGAGGATCTCGACCTTCTCCATCTCCTTCTCCTCGTCGCCGTCGTCCCACTTCTCGGACAGCGAGAAGATCGTCTTCGCGTTCGCCTCGGCCTCGTGCGCCTGCAGTTCCTCGAGCGAGATGCCGAGCACCGACGCGACCTCGGCCTGGTTCGGCGCGCGGCCGAGTTCGCCTTCGAGCTGGCGGATCGCGCGGTCGAGGCGGTGGGCCTTCAGGCGCACCAGCCGCGGCACCCAGTCCTGGCTGCGCAGCTCGTCGAGGATCGAGCCGCGGATACGTGTCGTGCAGTAGGTCTTGAACTTGATGCCGCGCGACAGGTCGAAGCCGTTGATCGCGTCCATCAGGCCGAACGTGCCGGCCGAGCTGAGGTCGTCGAGCTCGATCGACTTCGGCAGCGTCTGCAACACGCGCTCGGCGATCGTGCGCACGAGCGGCATGTGGTGTTCGATCAGCGTGTTGCGCAGGTTCTCGTCCCGCGTGCGCTTGAACGTCTTCCAGATCACCTCGAGGTCCAGCTCGGTCGCCGCCGGCTGCGTCGCGGCAGCGGGGGCGGGTGTGGCGTCACGCGCGACTGCCTTCAGGCGCGTGGTGGACTGGGCGGCGGAGCGGGAGGAAGTGCGGACGGCAACCGAGGACTTGGCCATGACGAGGACTCCAGCGGGCGGACGGACGGGGAGGACGATGGAACGGGGCGCGCCGGGCGGGGGCGCGATGACGACGCTGCAACTCGGCTCCTGTGCGTCGAACGGTGGCATGTGCCAGGCCGTGTTCCGGTCCTCCGTTGCGCTGCGCTCGTGAGAGCGTGCCGCGGGAGTGCTGTCCGTTCGCGCCAGTGGATCCACCGTCGAAGGGTGGGATCGCTGCATGCAAAGGCGCGAACAGTCGCTTCATTTCGGGAACCAGGCTGCCATGGCCGGCGGGATGCCGGACCGAAGGCCCTATGGCTTTGCGTCACCGACTTTCGTCGGGTTTGCCGTTTCGAGAAGCACTTGGTGGGAGCCGCTACACCAAAGATCGTGACCCTCGCGGGTCGGTTGCTGATGATCGGCGGCAAGGGCCTGCCGATTGAGCAGCAGCTTGCGACTTTCTTGAGCGGATTCCACAAGTATGCTGGCCAGGCCAACTTGCGGAATCAGAAAAACTACTCACACAGCTGTGGAGTGTGCCGCCGCAGATGGTCTCGAGCGGTCCCGGTCGCGTGCCCACGCAAGCCATCAGCCCGGTCAGGAGGCGATCTGGATCAGGGACTCGATCCGGTGGGACGCCAGCCGCTCGCGGCCCGGCAGGAAGCAGAGTTCGACCACGAAGGCGCAGCCGGCGACGGTGCCACCGCAAGCCTGCACCAGCTCGCACGCCGCGCCCATCGTGCCACCCGTGGCCAGCAGATCGTCGACCAGCAGCACCCGTTCGCCGCGACCCACCGCGTCCTGGTGGATCTCGACCGCGTCGGTGCCGTACTCGAGCACGTATTCGACCCGGTTGGTCTTCCACGGCAGCTTGCCGGGTTTGCGCACGGGGACGAAGCCGACCCCCAGCCGCATCGCCAACGGGACGCCGAACAGGAAGCCGCGCGACTCGATCGCCGCGATCTTGTGCACGGGGCCGAAGTCGAACGCCGCGAGCCGGTCGATCGCAGCGGCCATGGCGGCCGGGTCGGCCAGCAGCGGACTGATGTCCTTGAAGAGGATGCCGGGCTTCGGGAAGTCCGGCACGTCACGCAGGAACGCGGCGAGGTCCATTGGCGTCCATCGTGCCGCGTGCCTTCCCCGAGGGCTCGCCCTCGGGGCGCAGAGGCTCACACCTTCGGGCGGGCGGCGGCGCCATGGCGCGCACGATCCTGGCCGGTCAGCACGACGGCGCCGGGCAGCTGCGTCAGATCGGGCGCGTCCTCGCTGACCGAACCGGCGCGGCGAGGACCGCGGCCTTCGATGGCGCGCGGCGCCTTGGCGGCGGGCGGCGGCGCCGGTTCGACGCGTCGCTTCGCGACCGGTGCCACCGGCGCCTTGGGCGCAGGCGGCGTGGCCGGAGCCGGACGCGTCTGCCGAACCGGTGTTGCCGGCTGGGCGGCGTGCGCAGGCTGGGCACGCGGCGCGGGTGGCGTGCTGCGGGCAGCGGGCGTCGGCTGTGGGCGCGGTCTCGGCGCGGCGGTCGGCGCGGTGGCCGCGCGCGGTCGCGCTGCGGTCGGCGTCGGCCGGGCGGCGGTGGTCTGCAGTGCAGGTGCCAGCGGCCGCACGCTCGGCGCTTCGAAGTGTTCGAGGCCTTCCGGCCGCCGCGGGAAGCGCGGCGCCGGGGTCTGATCGGCCGCGGCAGGAGCGGCCTTCGTCGCGCCGGCCACCTTCGGCGCCTTCAGCGCGGGCTTGACCGGGCGGCGCACGGCGACCAGCACGTTGCCCAGTTCCTGCCGCCGGCTGTCGAGCCACGTGCCGAGCAGGCGGGACACGACGAACAGCGGCACCACGAACAGCGGACCGATCGCCGCGATCTGCACCCACACCGGGCGGCCCCACGTGGCCCATCCGGTCAGCGCCGCCGGCGCGAACAGGAGCCAGCACACCGGCACGATGCCGGCGTAGCTCGGGCCGCAGCGGGTGAGCCCGCGCAGCAGCGTCACCGGCGACAGCGCGCCGAAGTCGCCGCGCAGTTGCCGCAGGCCCCAGGCCAGCGGCGTGAAGAACGCGCCGATCGCCAGGCCCGGCAACGTCGTCGACAGCGGCGCACCGAGCACCATCGCGAGCAGGGTCGGCACCACCAGGATGCCGAGCACGAGCGCGGCGTCGAGCAGGAACGTGCGCGCGTCGCGCAGCAGCTGGCCCAGTTCGGGCACGTTCGGCACGTCGGCCGAGCCGCCGCTGCTGGCCAGCAGGATCTGCCGCCCCATCGCGCCGACCACCGCGAGCACGGACAGGCCGGGCACCGCGGCGATGGCTGCCAGCACCAGCGGCGAGCCGCCGGCCGTCAGGAAGCCGCCGAGGCCGACGACGACCGGGAAGGCCAGCGTCGTCACGACCACCAGCCACGGCATGTGCTGATGGAACAGGTACTGGAGCGCGTCGACGATGTGTTCGCCGAGACCGGGCACGTCACCCTTGTCGGTGTCGTGCGCGTTCTTCGCTCCGGCACTGCTGGCTGCCGGCGCCGCGGTATGGCGCCGAGCGAGGCCGTTGCGAGCCGCAGGGTCTTCGACGACGCCCAGGTGGACGAGGCGCGACTCGAGGATCGAATGGATCACCGGATTGCGGACGCGGCGCAGGCAGGTGGTGGCCTCGTCGGCATGGCCGAGCCGAACGCTCACCTCGGCGAGTTCCCGCCAGATCTCGTCGGAGTCGAGACCGCGCTCGATGGCGCGATGCAGCGTCGCATACCGCTGTTGTGGCGTCTCGATGGAAGGGGTGGCATGACTCTCGATTTGCACAGGGTCTCCTTGGGTTGTCGGGTTGTCCGACACTTCGGCGTCGGCGGGATCGGTGCTTCCGGCCACCGACTTGACCGGTGAGTCTCCGGGCGAGACGCGCCGGCGCCGCGGGCATGGTCAAGTCGGGCGCCGTGTGCGGACGATGCCCTGGTCGGAGCATGCCCATGCGATCGGAGTTTCTGCGCGTTCTGATGGCGGTCGCCTTCTGTGCGGCCGCCCTGTTCGGCCAGGCCGCAGTCGTTCCCGGAACGATGGCCGGCGTCGAAGGCGGTGGCGGCACCAGCATCCCGTTCGGCAGCAACCTGCCGTGCCGCTACCAGGTCGTCTACGACGTCGAAGAACTGCCGTGGACCGGGCCGCGCGTCATCACCGGCATCACGTTGCGGCCCGATCAGAACACCACCACGGGCGCGACCGCGGCGAAGGGCTACCTCGACGTCTCGGTGCTGATGTCGACGACGTCGCGCTCGTCGACGACCATCAGCCCGACGTTCGACGACAACTACGGCACCGACGCCACCTGGGTGATGCTGAACCAGCCGGTGCTGCTGCCCGCGCAACCGGCGGCTGCGACCGGGCCGCGACCGGCGAACATCTACTTCGGCTTCGCGGTGCCATGGGCCTACGGCCTCACGCCGGTCGGCACCGACCAGCCGGCGCGGAACCTGTTGATCGAGATCTGGATCCACTCGCAGCCGAGTGGCGCCTACCGCATCGACAACCTCAGCGGCTGCGCGGCGGCCATGGCGACATTCGGCACGCAGGACGCCGCGTGCGCGCCGCCGAGCGGCTTGCAGGTGGTGTTGGATGCCGACTCGACGATGCTCGCCGGCAGCACGTACTCCTGGCACGTCACGAATGCGCCCGTGAACACGTTGTTCCTGCTCGGCCTCAACCTGACCAACACCGGCGGTCTGTTCGGCCAGTCCGGCTGGCCGCTGCCGTACCCGATGTTCGACGCGGCGAACCCGATGCAACCGTCGCCGGCACTCGCCGCGCTCGGCTGGGGCGCTCCCGGCTGCTGGCTGAACATCGACCCCGTGGTCTGGCTCACGGGTTTGTGCGACGCCAGCGGTAGCGGCACCGCCACCGGCCTCGTGCCGACCGGTCGCGCCTCGGTGGGGCAGACCTACTACGCGCAGGCGGTGGTGCTGGCGCCGACCGCCAACCCGCTGCGCCTCATCACGTCGCTGGGCCTCGAATCGACGGTGTGCGGCCCGCTCAGCGTGGCGCGCAACTACGCCTTCTACAATCCGGCGGCGACGCCGCCGCAGCCGGTGCCCCTCGCGGGCACGGTGCAGTACGGGGTCGGCCCGGTGATCGAAGTCCAGTAGCGGCAGTCCTTCCGCATCGCGGCCAGCAGTCCCTTGCCCGCCCGGCTTCGTGGGCCGACACTGTTCGCCCCCATGAAGGTCCTGCTCTGCCGCCCACGCGGTTTCTGCGCCGGCGTCGAGCGCGCGATCCAGACCGTCGAACGTGCTCTCGCCAAGTTCGGCCGCCCGGTCTACGTCCGGCACGAGATCGTGCACAACAAGGTCGTCGTGCAGGACCTGGTGCAGAAGGGCGCGATCTTCGTCGACGACCTCGGCTCGGTGCCGACCGGCAGCCATGTGATCTTCAGCGCGCACGGCGTGGCGCCCGACGTGTTCGACAAGGCGAAGCAGTACGAACTGCACTCGATCGACGCGACCTGTCCGCTGGTGACCAAGGTGCACGTCGAGTCGCGCCGCTTCGCCGCACGCGACCTGACGATCCTGCTGATCGGCCACGCCGACCACGTCGAGGTCGAAGGCGTCGTCGGCGAGGCGCCGGATCGCACGCTGGTGGTGTCGACGCCGCAGATGGCCGAGGCAGTGCAGGTGCCCGATCCTGCGAAGGTCGCGGTGCTGACGCAGACGACGCTCAGCGTCGACGAAGCGCAGCGGGTCATGGACGTGCTGAAGCGTCGCTTCCCGCAGCTGCACACGCCGCGCAAGGAGGACATCTGCTACGCGACCACGAACCGGCAGATGGCGGTCAAGAACCTGCGCGGCCGCGTCGACCTGTGGCTCGTGATCGGCGACCGCATGAGCAGCAACAGCAATCGGCTGCGGGAGATCGGCGCCGAGTCCGGCGTGCCCGCGCACCTGCTGCTCGGCGCCGAGGACCTGCGTCCCGAGTGGTTCGAAGGCGTGCCGCGGGTCGGCATCACGTCGGGCGCGAGCACGCCCGAGAGCAGCGTGCTCGCCGTCGTCGCGCGGCTGCGCGAACTCGGCGCGACCTCGGTCGAAGAGGTCGACGGCATCCCGGAGACGATCGAGTTCATGCTGCCGCACGAGGTGCGGTAGGCGCATGCGCATCGCGCTGTGCCAGATCGACACGACGGTCGGTGACTTCGCCGGCAATACGCGCCGCATCGTCGACTACGCGCAGCGGGCCGCGCAGCAGGGCGCCGAGCTGGCGGTGTTCCCCGAGCTGGCGGTCTGCGGCTATCCGCCGGAGGACCTGCTGCTGCGGGCCGCGTTCCTCGAAGCGCACGACGCGGCGTTGGCGGCGATCGCCAGGTCCCTGCCGCCGGAGCTGGACGTGCTGGTCGGTTGCGTGACGAAGAACGGCGAGGCGCTGCAGCGCGGCGGCCGGCCGTTGCACAACGCGGTTGCCTACCTGCGCGGCGGCCGGATCCGGATCGTCGCCCGGAAGACGCTGTTGCCGACCTACGACGTGTTCGACGAGTCGCGCTACTTCGAACCGTGCCGCGCGCCCGAGGCGAACTTCGTCGACCTGCGCGGCCATCGTGTCGGCATCGTCGTCTGCGAGGACGGCTGGAACGACGAACTGTTCTTCGGCCAGCGTTCCTACGGCGTCGACCCGGTCGAACGGGTCGCACAGGCCGGCGCCGAACTGATCGTCAACCTCAGCGCGAGCCCGTGGGAGCGCGGCAAGGAGGAGTTCCGCCACCGCATGGTCGCGGCAGCCGCGACACGGCATCGCGTGCCGATGTTGTACGTCAACATGGTCGGTGGCGATGTCGGCTTGCAGTTCGACGGCGGCTCGTTGGCCGTGAAGGCGACAGGTGTCGCCTGCCAGCCGGTGTGGTTCCGCGAGGAGTTGATCGTCGTCGACACCGACGCGCCGTGGACCGAGACGCCGACGTGGCCGTCGCTCGAGGCGATGCAGCACGACGCGATCGCGCAGGGCATCGCTGCCTACGTGGAGAAGTTCGGCTTCCGCGACGTGGTCGTCGGCCTGTCGGGTGGCATCGACTCGGCGCTGGTGGCGACGTTGGCGGTCGACGCGCTCGGGCCGGAGCACGTCGTCGGTATCGCCATGCCGTCGTCGCACAGCAGCGACCACAGCCTCGAAGACGCGCGCGCCCTGGCGCACAACCTCGGCATCGTGTTCCACGTGCTGCCGATCGAACCGCTGCAGCAGGCGTTCACCGAAGTGCTGCAACCGGTGTTCGCCGGCACCGAGCCGGGCACCGCCGAGGAGAACCTGCAGGCGCGCGTGCGCGGCACCCTGCTGATGGCGTTCGCCAACAAGCACGGCCATCTGGTGCTGACGACCGGCAACAAGAGCGAATGCGCGGTCGGTTACTGCACGATCTACGGCGACACCAACGGTGCGCTGGCGCCGATCGCCGATCTGTGGAAGACCGAGGTGTGGGCGCTGGCGCGCTGGCTGAATCGCGACGGTCGGCGCATTCCGCAGCGCTCGATCGACAAGCCGCCATCGGCCGAACTGCGCCCGGGCCAGCTCGATGCCGACAGCCTGCCGCCCTACGCCGAACTCGACCCGGTGCTGCGCTGTCTGGTCGAGGAGGAGCTGTCGGTGGTGGCGACCGCGGCGCGCACCGGCATGGCGCGCGACCGGGTCGCGGCGCTGTTCACGCAGGTGCAGAACGCCGAGTGGAAGCGATCGCAGTACCCGCCGACGGTCAAGCTCGGCAAGCGCTGCTGGAACGGGCGCCGCATGCCGGTTTCGCACCGCTATCGCGAGAGCTGAGCAGGACCGTTGGCATGGACGCTTCGCCGTCGTCGGCGAACCGTTCGCAGCGGCGGCGCAATCGGCGGCCCGGATGTGCCGAAAAGGGGGAGACGTGGGGAAGCGAGGTGCACAAGCGAGTCCGTCGATGCTCGAGCGGGTCGATCTGGCGTTGGCCAGTCGCATGGTCGTCGACGCCGACGGGCCCGAACCGCTCGCGGTGGCGCAGCGGGTGCTGGACGGAGTGCGGCGGCCGACACCGGCCGACGCCGCGTTCTGCGCCGCGCTGCTGCGGCTGCGCGGCTTCGTCGTCGACGAACAGGACGTGCTCGACGTGATGTTCGATCGCCCGGGGCGCCTGGGCTCGGTCACGCAGGAGCATCGCATCGTGCGTGGCATGCAGGAATGCCTGCGCATGGTGCGCGCTCGCGCCATGTCGGGCATCGACCCCGACGGCAGGTTCCTGGTCGAGTTGTTCCGCACGATGACCGCGCGCCTGCCGCGGTTCCGCAACAACGACCTGCGCCGCGGCCCGCCGTGGGACGCGCAGATCTACGTCAACTACCCGGTGCCCGAGCAGCTGGCTGGTCTGTTGGACACGTTCGACGCCGAGCGCTGCTACCGCGACCTGCCGATGGTGTTCCGGGCCCTGCATCCGGTGCGGCAGGCCTTCCGGTTGCTGTGGCGGTTCGCGCGCATCGCGCCGTTCCCGGACTTCAACCTGGTGATCGCCTGGTTCGGCATGAACGCGTGGCTGCAGGCGCGCGGCTACCCGCTGCTCGCGCCGGAATCCGGCGACCAGGAACTGCTGTCGCGCCTGGTGAGCGGCCCGCCGCCGACGAAGGTGCTGCAGTTCGAGTCGCGTCTGCTGCGCGCCGTCGAGCCCTAACCTGGGCGAGGCGGCAGTAGCTCAGGCTTCGAGCCGTTGGATGCTGCGCACGATCGCCAGCGGCAGGGTCACCTTGTCGTCGAGCACCAGGCGTTCGAAGTCCAGCGCGGTCAGCACGCCGTCATGGGGCTGGGCCGCCTCGACCCGAACCTGCTGCCCGAACAGGCCGAGCCGTTCGCGGAAGATCGCCGCCAAGGCCTCGTGCCGGCCGGCTTCCAGTTCGCCGAGGGCTGTGTGCACGCGCTCGGCGATGCCCAGCAGCAGGGCGCCGCGATCGACCTCCTGCCCGGTCGCGGTGGCCAACGAGCAGGCGGTCGCTTCGAGGTCGGGCGGGAAGCGCACGCGGTTCACGTTCACGCCGATGCCGATCAGGTAGGTGTCGCGCGTGCCGACGCCGGCATCGACCAGCACACCGGCGAGCTTGCGGCCGTCGAGGAACACGTCGTTGGGCCACTTGATGCGCAGTGGCCGGCCGGCGAACGGTTCGCATGCCAACAGCACCGCGACCGGCAGCGCCGCCGGCAGTGCGGTGGAAACCGGCAGCCTCGTCGTGACGCGAAACGTGACCGCGAGATCGGCGCCCGGCTCGTCGTGCCACTCGCGCTGCATGCGCCCGCGGCCGTGGCTCTGGTGATCCGCCCAGAACACCGCGTCGCCGGCGCCAGGGTGTTGTGCCGCCAGATCTTGTGTCGACGTACACGACACTTCGTGCACCAGCTTGGCAAAGCGCGTGCGGTCGCGCAGCAGGGTCTCGATCCGGGGGGTGGGGTCCATCGTCGGCCGTGGTCGGGAACGCCCGACATCATCGCGAACTGAAGTTCCTGGTCCAGGACTGCCGATGGTGTGGAGGCGTTGGACGCTGTCGTCCACGCAGGCAAAGGCAATGACTCGTTCCGGTGACCACCTGCCGTGTGGCTTCCTGGGCCCAATTCGGGCCTGGTCAGGCCTCGTGCCCGCAGCGCAGCGCTGGCTGCAGCTGCCGCGCGATCGTGCCTGGCGCGAGCGGGCTGACGCGGCGGCTGCCTTCGATCTCGTCGAGGTGCAGGCGCTGACCGAGTCGATGGGGCGCATCGAGGACGTGATGGTGGAGCTGGTCGCGGCCATGGCCGATGCCGGCACGCTGCTGCTCGACGTCGACAACGTGCAGTCGCCGAGGATGCTGCGGCTGGTGCTCGAAGGCCGGCCTGGCAGCTTCGATCCGGTCGGCAGCACCGACGATCCGTCGCAGAGCCTGCCGTTGCGCCGTGTGCTGAACGCCGCCGCGGCCGCCGGCCTGTTCGTCGCCGACGTCGTGCGCGTGCCGGCGAATCCCGGCGAGCCGGGTGCCGAGCTGGCGCAGGACGTGTTCGCCCATGGCCTGCTGCCGCTCGAGTGGCTCGGCGGAGCGCCGCCGGCCCGGTTCTGGTTGGTCGGCAGGAAGCAGGCGCCGCTGGCGGGTTCGGTGCTGATCGCCGGTGACGACGCCGAGCGCGGCCGCACCGTGGCCGCGCTGCAACAGTTCTTGCCAAAGGACTGGGAGATCGTGCCGGGTTCTGCCGTGCGTGAATGTGCGCAATGGAACCGTGCCATCGCCAACGCGCGCGGCGACCTGATCTGGTTCCTGCGCGCGGGTTCGCTGCCGACGCAGGCCGCGTTCGAAGCGCTGGCCGTGCTGGCCGGTGTCGGCGCCGCGGCGCCTGGCGCCGATGGCAATCGCCGTCACGCCGGAGACGTCACCGGTCTGATGCTGCCGCGCCTCGATGCGCTGCTGGTCGGACCGCTGCCGGAGCACACGTCCAACACGCAGGTCGCGCTCGAGGAATACGCGATGTGCCTCGACAGCAAGCTGCCGCCGACGCAGCTCGTCGACGTCGCGTTCGAGTCGCCGGCTGCGCCCATCGACGCGCCCGAGTCGTTCGCCCGCGAGACCGAGACACTGCTGCAGCGCTGGTCGCCGGTGCTGGGCAACGGGGAGCCCCCCGAGGTCGCAGCGAGCGCCGTGCGGCTGCCGCGGCCGACGCCGCCTTGGCACGGCCGCACGCCGCGCATCAGCCTGTGCATGATCGCGCGCAACGAGCATCGCTTCCTCGGCGAATGCCTGTCGCGCGCCCGCGCCGCGGCCGACGAGATCGTCGTCGTCGACACGGGTTCGACCGACGACACCGTCGCGATCGCCGAGTCGTTCGGCGCGCGTGTGCTGCACGAACCGTGGCAGGACGACTTCTCGGCGCCGCGCAACACGGCGCTGCAGGCGGCGACCGGCGACTGGATCCTGGTGCTGGACGCCGACGAGTTCCTGCAACCGGGCGCCTGCGAACGCATCCGCGAACTCGTGCAGAGTGCCTGTGTGTCCGGCTACCACCTGCACTTCCAGAACATCTACGGCAGCGGCAAGACGCTCGGCGTGATGATGGTGCGGCTGTTCCGCAACCTGCCGGGCATCGAGTACCAGGGCATCATCCACGAGCAGGTGACGCCGAGCCTGCAGCGCCTCGGTGGCGAACTCGGGCTCGTGCTGGCCAGCGCCGACGTCGAGGTCGAGCACCACGGCTACACCGACGAGGTCATGGACCAGCGCGGCAAGAACGAGCGCAACGAGCGCCTGTTCCACAAGCAGTTGGCCGCGTTGCCCGACGACGTCTACAGCCACTACAAGTTCGGCGACTTCCTGCGCCGTGTGCCCGGCCGCGGCGCCGATGCGCGGCGCCACCTAGATCGCTGCCTCGAACTGATTCTGGCCGGACCGCCGTCGTTGCCGCGCGAACTGCCGTACGCCGGTGAAGTGGCGGCGCTGTGTGCGCTCGAAGCGGCGCGCGCCGGCGACACGCAGCGCGCGCGCCAGGTGCTCGACATCGGCCTGCGCCGGTTCCTGCCGACGCCAAACCTGCACTACCTCGCCGCGAGCCTGGCGTTGGCCGAAGGCCGCCCCGCCGACGCGATCCTGCACTACCGGCGCTGCCTGACCTACCGCGGGCAGGTGCTCGTGGTGCCGATCCAGGAGGGCATCACCAGCTACGTGTCGCTCGCCGGCATAGCCCAGGCGTGGCTGCTGCGAGGCGACTGCGCGCGGGCGCAGCGCCTGCTCGAACAGGCGATCGCCATCGAGCCGAGCTACGAGGTCGCGCACCTCGCCTTGTCACGCCTGTTCCTGCAGGGCGGCGACAACCGGCGCGCGCTCAGCGTGCTGACCGACTTCCTGGCCGCGCATCCGGGTTCACCCGGTGCGTGCCAACAAGTGACCCTCATCCTGCATCGCCTCGGCCGCACGGTCGAAGCGAAGCGCATGGGGGAACATGCCGTCCGTCTGCTCGAGGCGCGTGCCCTCGACCACGAAGCGGCGGCGATGCAACGAACCCTGGCCGAGATGTGAGGCCAATACCCCGTGAAGAGAAGGTGACCATGACGACCACGACGAAGAACCAAGGGCCGATCGCGTCGGCCATCCCCCAGCGGACGGGCTTCCAGGCGATCCCGACCCGCATCCGCGACACGCGCGACAGCCAGGTGCCACCGTTGGTGGTGGAGCCGATGGCCGAGCAGCAGAAGGCGGCGGTCCGGGCGAGCCTCGGCGAGCTGTCGACCAGGCTGGCCGAGATCCACCTCACGACCGCGGAGGCCTACATGTCGCAGGGGCTCTACGAGCAGGGCCTGCCGCACATGGAAGCCGCGGCGACGTTCGGTAGCGGCGAGGTCGAGTGCCAGATGCAGCTCGGCTTCATGCGCTACGTGACCGGCGACGACGTCGGCGCGATCAACGCGTTCAACGCCGGACTGGCCATCGACAGCAACAACGCCGAAGGCTGGTTCAACCTGGCCATGGTGCTGTTCGGTCAGTCGCACTTCGCCGAGGCCGAGGACTGCTTCCGCCGTTCGAGCGAGATCGAGGGCGACGACGCGCAGACATGGAACAACCGGGGCGTGTGCCTGTGGAAGCTCCAGCGCACCGCCGATGCGAAGATCTGCTTCCAGAAGGCGCTGCAGCTCGATCCGAACGACCAGGACGCGGCGTTCAACGTGCAGAGCCTGTCGCGCTGAGCGCGGGAGCTGACGGTCACCGAAGGCGGCGCGGGCAAGGCCCGCGACCGCCGCTCCGTGACGTACGGTGGGTGGGTCAGTCGGCGAACAGTTCGGTGAGCGAGCGCGCGTCGAGGATGCGGTCGGTCCAGCGGTCGAGATCGGCGGGGCTGCCGCCGCGCACGCGCATCGCGACCTCGGCAGGGAGCTCGCCGAAGCGCCGATGCAGCTGGCGCAGCAGGGTGTCGATGCAGCCTTCGGCCTTGCCCGTTGCCAAGCCTTCCGCGCGGCCCTTCTGATATGTGCGTTCGAGTGTGCTCATGATGGTGTCTTCGGGTCGAAGCAGGATGCGGGAGACCAGGTCGATCAGCGCTTCGGGCGCGACCTCGGCGACGGCCAGAGCATACCAGCACACCGCATCGACGACGTCGGGCCCGTCCTCGCGGTCGGCGGCGCGCAGCAGGTCGGCCCAACGTGCGAGCAGGGCGAGCACTTCGTCGCCGCTGCTCTGCCAGAAGAAGCGCAGGCAGTAGCGCGCGAGCTGCGCGGTGGGCAGCAGGCCGGGCAGGTGCAGCGCGTGTTCGTCCCGGCCGGCGAGGTCGTCGATCGTGAACGACAGCTGCGGTTGCATCGCGGCGAAGTCGGCGGCGTCGGCATCGGGTAGGGCGCTCAGCTGCGGATGGGGCGGTGCAGCCGGCAGCGGCGTCGAGCCGTGGTGCAACACAGCGACCACCACGAGCGGTTCGACGCCGCGATTGTGCCGGCTCGCGGCGCGGCGCAGGTGCACGGCGTAGCGCTGCAGTTGGGATGCGAGCTGCGCATCGGGTTGCGCCTTGTGCTCGACGAGGATCAGCACCGGGGCGCCGTTCGGGCGAAGCGCAGCGGTGAACACGAGGTCGGCCTGGTGGCGGCGCAGATGCACACCAAACGCGGTGTCGGTCGCCGGCGTCAGGGTGCGCCAGTCGATCGCACGTGCGACCGATGCTGGCAGGATCGCGCCCAGCCAGCTCGCCATGCAGGCAGCGTGCTGGAAGATCGCGCGGAAGAACGTGTCGTGCGGCGCCTCGATGCCCACGTGGGTAGTGGCCCGGCGGCCGCCACTTCTCTTGGGATTTCGTGCGCAGACGCAGTTTCAGTTGGCGAACAGTTCGGCGGATGGTGCGCGTCGAGGATGCGGCGCCCTTCTGGTGCGTGTGCGTCACCGCGTCGCGTAGCTGCTGCATCCGCGTGAGCCGGTCGGGCAGCGAGGCCACCGCCCGCCCGCGCCGTCAGTCGACCAGCGCCGGGAACATCTCGCGCACGCGCTCCATGTGCTGTTCGCCGTGGCCGTTGGCCTTGCCGGCGAGCAGCGACAGCAGCGCGAACAGGTCCTGCGCAGTGACCGTGTAGGTCGCCTGGGGATCCAGCTCGAGGCTCTTGGCCAGGCGCCGGTGGGCGGCCTTCGGCGACAGCACGTAGCGCGGCTCGGCGCGTTCACCGGACTGCAGCTCGCGCAGGGCGGCGTCGGCGACCTTGCGTTCGTCGCCGGGCGCGGCGTCGAGGATCTGGCGGCAGATCTGCTTGGCCTTGCTCCACGACAGCTTGCCTTCGACCAGCAGCGCGCGCACGCGCGGGTCCATGCCGGGCACGAAGCGGATGATCTCCTCGACCCACGCCACGCTCTTGTCGAGGAAGCCGGCGATGCGTTCCTTCGACCAGTTGGCGTTGTTGAGGTAGATGATCGTGTCGAAGTAGTCGGTGACCTTGGCGTCGAGGCGGTCGGCGTTCAGCTTGAGGTTCAGCGCGCGGATCTCCTCGAGGTCGCCGGCGACGACGCGCACGTCGATGCGGTCGTAGTAGCCGGGGTTCTCCTGTCGGATCAGGCGGATCGCGCTGTGTCGGTGGAAGCCGCCGACCAGGTAGTACTCACCGTGCTTGCGCTCCCAGACCACCAGCGGTTCGAGCAGGCCGTTCTTCAGGATGTCGTCCTTGAAGTGGGCGACCTTCTGCAGGTTCAGCTCGCGGTGGTTCTCGATCAGTGGGTGCGTCTGCACCTGTTCGAACGGGGCGTAGTCGTAGCGCTTGGTGGTCAGCATCTGGGGCAACAGGGAATGGCGGCGGAACTCGTTCGCCGCGGCCACATGGCCATCTCGGTTCCGGAGCTGGGCCCAGCTAAGCCAACGGGGGCGCGGCAATCCAGCATGGTGTCGTGCAGCGGCCGGAACGCGGCTTGCCCGAGTTGCTCCGCGCGGCCAGCCTGCCGGCAGATGTCCGGGCTGCGCAGGCGAATGCGCACTCAGCCGTCGAACAACTCGTCGAGCGTGGTCGCGTCGAGGATGCGATCCGTCCAGCGGTCGAGGTCCGCGGGCACGGCGCCGTGCACGCGCGCGGCGGTGTCGGGCGATGGTGGGCCGAAGCGCTTGGTGATCAGGCGCAGCAGCAGTTCGACGCGGGCCTCGGCCTTGCCTTCGGCCTTGCCCGCGCGCGTGATCTGGTCGTAGGTGCTCTCGAACTTCTTCATCGATGGATCTCCGATGTGCTGCGCGAACACCCACCCCAGCCGCTTGGGGCTCAGCCGGGTGGTCGTCAGGATGTAGGACGATAACGCGGCGGCCGCCTCGTGTCCGGTCGGGGCGGTGAGCAGTTGCCGGACGACGTCGGCCCATTCGACCAGCGCGCGCACCGCAGCGTCTTCGTCGTGACCGACCGGCGCCACGAACTGCTGCGCCGCGACAGTCCACAGGCCGAGCAACGACAGGCCCATGGCGCGGACCTCGGCCGTGCTCCTGGCTGCGAAGTCGTGCGGCGCGAACGCGAACTGCGGCATGGCCGCCAGCAGCATCGTGCGCACCTCCGCCGGCAGGTCGCGCAGGTCGAGCAGCGAGTGGATGTCGGTGGACGCACGCCAGCGCCGCCGACCGAACGACACCACGACCGGCAGCACCGGTGGCAGGTGTCTGGGCCTGGGCCGCCGCCGGGCCAGGTCCTTCCAGATGCCGACGACGTAACCGACCACCTGCAAGGCGGTCCAGCGATCCGGGCGCGCCTTGTGTTCGCACAGCAGGTAGAGCAGTGCCGGCCGGCCGGCGATGCGCAGCGTGAACAGCAGGTCGCTCTGCTGCGTGTCCTGGCGTTCGTCGACTTGCGGCTCGGGGAACGGTTGCAGGCTGTGCCAGTCGATGGCGTTCGACAACACCGACGGCAGCAGTGCGCGCAGCAGCGGCACTGCATGCTCCGTCTTGCCGAACGTGTCACGGAACAGGCTGTCGTGTGGAGTCGCCACGCAGTTCACCTGCAGTGGCGGGCTCGGGGTCACTATCCGGCGGATTCTTCGCCGTTCTCGGAGCCGGGCACCTGACGGAAAGCCACAGCAGCGAACACCAGCGACCGGATCGCCTAGCCGTGCTTCGTCAGCCGGTTCGTCACGGCGCCCGCCGCGTGGCCATACCCGCGCAGCACCTTCGCGCCTTGGCGCACGCGCACCATCTCGGCCTGCAGCCCTTCCAGACCGGCCTTCATGCCGTGCTGCAGCCGCCCGAACGCACCCTGCGCCTGCTGGCGCAGGGTCGCTTCGGCCGGCGTGTCGTTCGTGCCGTTGCCGGCGACCACCAGGTGCTCGCCGGCGATGTCGACCAGCGCCTCGGCTCGCCCGATGTCGCCGCGCGCGAGCGCTTCGTAGGCCTGGTCCCAGCAGGTGGTGACCTCCTGCAGCGCGAACGCGACCGGCGAACGGGCCTCAGTTCTTGACGATGCCATCCCAGCCTTCCTTCAACGTGCGCACGACGCGCAGCGCGTTCTCGACGCCGACGGGCGTGCGGTTGAGGTTGGCCTGGCTGAGCTGGTCGAGCGCGAACTCGTAGAGGCGGTCGAGATCGCGCGAGATCTCGCCACCGGCGGCGTGGTCGAGGCTGGCGCGCAGCTCGCCGAGGATGCCCATCGCCTTGCCGAGCGACTGGCCGACTTCGGCGGAACGCGCGGTCTTGTTGTCGGCGAGGCCGATGCGGCTCTTGTCGAGGTGCTTGATGGCGCCGTCGTAGAGCAGCTGCACGAGCTTCTCGGGCGAGGCGTTGAGAACGGCGTTGCGTTGGTAGGTGGCGGCGGCTTGGGCGTAGGACATCGGGGGCTCCTCTGCGGTTGGTTTGGGTGGTTGGTTCCGGATCACTTCAGGCTGCTGAGCGAGTTGCCCTGACTCTGCAGCTTGCCGAGCAGGCTCTCGAGGTTGGCGTACTTCGTTTCGAGCTGGGCCGTGAAGGCGGTGAGGCGGCGTTCGGCATCGTCGATGCGCCGCTGGGTGTCCTTCACCTGGCGGTCGAAGCTCTCGCTGCGCGACTTGAACAGGCCGTCGACCGAGTCGGTGTAGACCTTCACCTGGTCGACGATGCGGCTCATCAGGCCGGTGGTCGGATTGGTGAAGATCGCGGCGACCGCGGTCTCGTCGGCGGCCAGCGCTTCGCCGAACTTCGCCGAGTCGAACGTCAGCTTGCCCGCGGTGTCGGACTTGATGCCGACCTGCGACAGCAGCTGGTAAGAACCGTTGCCGGTGTCGCCGACCAAGGCACCGGCGATGTTGCGCAGGTTCGTGCGCACCGAGCGCAGCAGGCTGTCGCCGAACAGGGGGCTCGACGTCTTGCCCGCGGTGTCGACGACGTTCTGTCCGGCGATGAAGTCGACGATCGCGTTGTAGGCGTCGACGAACCCCTGCACCTTCTTGCTGGTCGCCTCGGCGTCGGTCGCGATGGTCACCTGGACCGTTTTCCCCGCATCCGCGGACCGAAGGTCGAGCGTCACGCCGGGGATCACATCGCTGACCGAGTTGCTCGACCGCTGGATCGTGATGCCGCCGAGCTCGATCGATGCGTTGCTCGCGGCGATCGTGTTCGCCGGAACGGCGAAGTCGGCGATCAGGTTCTGGAAGGCGGTGTCACCGTCGTCGTAGGACACGGAGAAGTCGCCCTCGGTGCCGGACGTCGTCGCGCGCAGCACGAGTTGGTAACGCTGGCTGCCGTTGTTCGCGGGATTGCCGGTGTCGACGACGCTGGCGCTGACGCCGATGTCCTGGTCGTTGATCGCCGCGGCGATGCTGTCGAGCGTCGGGCTGTTGATCGCGATGATGTGCGTGTTGCCGTCGACGTCG
>JBGARS010000110.1:0-14607 GCA_044230075.1 Planctomycetota bacterium
GGCAGCCAGGCGCCGACCGCCCACACCCACGGTGCCAACAGCAGCGCGTAGCCGCAGAACAGAGCCGGCCAGGCCCAGACCAATGCCACGCTGCCATCCCGGTACCAGCGGAACAGATCGTCCCACGGCTGGCCGATCGCCTGCAGGAACAGTTCGCCCCACAGCAGTGCAACCAGCGGCAGCGCCGCCGCCACCAGCACCAGGAACAACAGCTTGCCGCCGAACGACGGCACCAACGCGCCCGGCAGCCGGCGCACGAACTGGTCGCCCTTCGCGCCGAACTCGTTCTTCACCAGCGCTGGTGCTGCGAACGCGAGCACGCCGATCACGCCCGCCGCGACGAAGCACGACAGTGCGAAGGCGCGTTGGCCATCGTCGAGCCACCACGACTTCGGCAACAGCAGGAGGCCAAGGCTGATGCAGGCGAACGTCAGCAGGGAGTAGGCGACGAGCAGCGCGCGCTGCGACCGCCACTCCTTGCCACAGTGTGTGAGCACGAGGTTCATGCGCGCACCGCCTCGCGCACTTCCGCCAGCACACGCTGCAACCCGCTCGGCACCGCCGCCGGCTCCGGTTCGCCCAGCACTTCCGCCAGCGACCCGTGCCGCACGATGCGGCCAGCCTGCAGCACCGCGACCCGGTCGGCGATGCGCGCGGCGAGGTCGAGTTCGTGCGTCGCGCACAGCACCGTGCGTTCGCCACCGCGCAGCGCCTCGACGACGCCCTGCAGCACCTCTTCGCGCACCAGCGGGTCGAGGCCGGCGAACGGTTCGTCGAGCAGCAGCAGTTCGGGCTCCGGCGCCAGCGCGGCGACCAGCATCGCCTTCATGCCCTGGCCGCGCGACATCGCGGCGAACCTCGTGCACTGCGGCACGACGAGCCGTTCGCTCAGCTCGCGCACCAGTGCGGTGTTCCAGCGCGGGTAGTGCGGCTGCAGGAACGCGAACAGGTCGCGTGCGGTCAGCCACGGATACACGTCCGGCACGTCGGGCACGTAACCGATGCGCTGCAGCACCGCGCGGTGCGCGCGCAGCGGATCCTGGCCGAACACGCGCACGCGGCCCGCCGCCGGGCGCAGCAACCCGAGCAGCAGCCGCAGCAGCGTGCTCTTGCCTGAGCCGTTCTCGCCGAGCAGCACGGTCGCCGCGCCCGGTTCCAGCCGCAGGTCGAGACCATCCAGGACGCGCCGGCGGCGAAAGCCGAACCGCAGCCCTTCGATGTGCAACACGTCGTTCATCGTCTGCTCCTCGCTGCCACCGCAGCGCCCTCCCCTGGTTCGTTCCCGGTCGGTTGCGCAGCCGCCAACGCGGCCGCCAGCGTCTCCGGCATGTGGCCTGCCCGCAGCGCTTGCTGCGCCGCGGTGCGGAACGTCGCCAGCGTCTCCGCCAGCCGGATCGCGCGGCTGACGTCGGGGCCCGCGTCCGTCACGAACACACCCGAGCCGTTGCGGCCCTCGGTCGCGCCGAGGTGTTCGAGGTCGCGATAGGCCCTGGTGACCGTATTGGGATTCACCAGCGCGGTCGCCGCGAGGCCGCGCACCGACGGCAGCCGATCGCCCGGCCGCAGCTCGTCGTTGGCGATGGCATCGAGCACTGTGGCGACGAGCTGCTGGCTCGGCGGCACGAGGCTGTGCGGATCGACGCGGACGTTCACGACCGTACTATCGGCCTAGCACGGTGGTCACTTGAGCCGCGGAGCGAAGCGGTCGATGCGCCCTGTGGGGAGTACCGCATGGGCCTGCGCATCAACACCAACATCGCCTCGATGACCGCCCAGCGCGCGCTGAGTTCGGTCACCGAGCGCTTGGCACGCAACTACCAGCGGCTGGCGACTGGACTGCGCATCACGACGGCAGCCGACGACGCGGCCGGGCTGGCGATCTCCGAACGGCTGCGCGCGCAGATCCGTTCGCTGGACCAGGCGCGGCGCAACGCCGCCGACGGCATCTCGTTGGTGCAGACCGGGGAAGGCGCGCTCAGCGAGGTCGGCGACATCCTGGTGCGCCTGCGCGAACTGGCCGTGCAGTCGGCGAACGGCACCGTGTCGAGTCAGGACCGCAACACACTCGACGAGGAGTTCCAGCAGCTGGTAGCCGAGGTCGACCGCATCGGCCGCGGCACCGAGTTCAACGGCATCCGGCTGCTCGACGGCAGCGCGTCGTCGGTGGTGTTCCAGATCGGCGTCGGCACCGCGGCCGGCATCGACACGCTGTCGGCGGCGCTGTCACCCGTGCTGGCGACCGGCCTGGGCCTCGACGTGCTCGGCGTCACCAGCGTCGGCGCGGCGACCACGTCGCTGGCGGCCATCGACAGCGCGATCGACAGCGTGTCGAGCGTGCGCGGCAGGTTCGGCGCGATGCAGAACCGGCTCGAGAGCACGATCCGCAACCTGTCGGTGCAGTCCGAGAACCTCAACGCCGCCGAGTCGCGCATCCGCGACGTCGACATCGCGCGCGAGACCGCGGAGCTGGCGAAGAACCAGCTCCTGCAGCAGGCCGCAGTCGCCGTGCTGGCGCAGGCGAACCTGCAGCCGCAGTTGGCACTGCGCCTGCTGGGCGTCAGCTGACGCACGGCGTCGCTGGCGCCTCGGCGGCGCATCGCCTAGCCTCGCGGCATGGCCAAGATCACGTTCAAGGGCAATCCCGTCACCACCGTCGGTGACCTCCCCAAGGTCGGCAGCACGGCTCCCGCCTTCACCCTCACCAAGAACGACCTGTCGCCGATCGCCAACAAGGACGTCGCCGGCAGGAACGTCGTGCTCAACATCTTCCCGAGCATCGACACCGGCGTCTGCGCGACCTCGGTGCGCAAGTTCAACGAGAAGGCCGCCTCGCTGCCGAACACCGTGGTGCTGTGCGTGTCGAAGGACCTGCCGTTCGCGATGAAGCGCTTCTGCGGCGCCGAAGGCATCGAGAAGGTCACCACGGCGAGCTGGTTCCGCGGCCCCGACTTCGGCAAGGACTACGGTCTGACGATGCTGGACGGTCCGCTCGCGGGCCTGTTCGCGCGCGCAGTCGTCGTGCTCGACGCAACCGGCAAGGTCGTGCACACCGAACTCGTGCCCGAGATCGCGCAGGAGCCCAACTACGACCGGGCGATCGCGGCCGTTCGCTGAGCGACGACGCTACTTCGCCGCGGGCCAGTCGGCGGGCATCCACGCCGGCAGGTCCGACAGCGACGCGCGCGCCGCATCGCTCGTCGGCACGCCCCAAGTGGTGAAGAACCCACCGAGGTCCTTGCCGACCGTGCGCGAGAACCGCACCAGCCACTGGTCGCGCTTGCCGTCCTCGTCCCTGGGCCGTTCCGCCGCCGGCAGCGCGCGGTAGGCGGCAAAGCAACGCGTGAACGCGTCCCAGCCGAACTGCTGCTGCAGCTGCGAGTACATCAGCAGACGCAGCGACAGGTCGGCCTTGCCGTCGTCGCCGCCGCCCCACGGCTCCTTGCTCTCGGCGAGCACCTTCGGCAACCGCTGCTTGCTGCGGCCGACGTTGCCGCCCCACGCCGCGTGCCACGGCTTTCCGCACAGTGTCTCGCACAGGTAGAGCGAGAACAGGTTGACCGTGACCTCACCGGTGCCGGCAAACGTCCAATCGCGGTTCTGGTGGTTGTGGCCGAGTTCGTGGAACAGCCCCCATGGCCCCTTCTGCATGCGCTCCAGGCTCACCATGTCGGCGGCCGCGTCGAGGTGCGTCATGATCGGGTAGCCGCTGTGCATCGCGCCGGCGCTGATCTCGAGGTCGGCGACATACCGCTCAGCGCGTTGCCGCTCGCGCGGACGCGCGGCGAGGTCGGCGGCACCGTCGAGCACCCGGTCCCAGAACTGCAGCAGTGCGGCCGGGTCGTCGAGGTCACGCACGACCGCCGACGGCACGGTCAGCACGACCTTCTGCGTGCCGAGTTCGGCCCACGGTCCCGGCAGGTTGCGGATGCGGGCGCGCCACTCGCCGAGGTCGGTGACGCCGAGTTCGAACCACGGCGCCGGGACGGCGCCCTCGATGCGTACGCTCAGCGTGCCGGCGCCGTCCTGCGGCACCTCGACGTAGACCAGGCCGCCGAACGCGTTCGCCGCCGACACCTCGGCCTGCTTGCAGTCGAACGTGCGGCTGATGCGTGGCATGCGCGGCCACTTGCCGCGCCGATCGATATTGTCGCTGTGCGCGCCGAGCCGCAGGCGCAGACCCTTCGGCCGCTCGCCGTCGAACGTGCAGCGCACGACCGCACCGGGCGCCGCGTAGAGCCCCGTCGAGTGACGACCCGGCACCGTGAGGTCGATCGCCAGCATCTTCGTCGCCGCGGCGGCACAGGCCGGCACGTCACCCGGGAACGCGCTCGCCGCCGGGTGCGCACTCGTGTGCCCCGGGTCGCTCGTCAGCGTGCGTTCCGTGTCGAAGCGCACCAGCGTGCGCGCGAGCGGGTCGGCATCGCGGATCGGCGCAGCCTCCGTCGGCATCAGCTCCCGCGCGCGGGCCGCGAACAGACGCTGCAGCTCGTGCGCGACCTCGCCGCCCGAGCGCACGATCTTCGGCATCGCCTTCGCCAGCGCCTGCTCGGCCGCGAGCACGGTCGCATCGAGCGGCGCGGCCTTGCCGGGGGTGTAGGCGGTCAGCTGGTGCAGGCTGGCCAGCAGGGCCGTGTCGTCCTGGCACGGCAGGCGGCCGACGCAGCCGAGCACGACGAGCAGTAGCAGGAGGTGGCGCATGGTGTCCGGGAGCTGCCAGGCCGGCCTCGCACAAGCCCGGCCGCCGCAGGCCAGACCTTGCCGGGCGCAGCCGTCCAGGACAAGCGCGCGTCGCCGCACGAGAGGCATCAAGTCGGACCGCCGCCGACACCGATACCACCATGACAGGGCACCCAGGCCCAACAGAACGCCCCCTTCGATGCAGGCACCCGTCGAACAACCCCGGAACAAGTCGATCGTCACCACGGGTGCACCCTGCATCCACGTGCTCGACGACGATCTCGCGATCCAGTCGCTGCTCCGCTCGCTGGGCGAGATGGCAGGCTACGAGGTCCACTGCTACGGCACGGTCGGCGCATTCGCGAAGCGCACCAGCGACGACCGCCCCGGTTGCCTCGTGCTGGACCTGATGCTGCCCGACGGCACCGGCATCGACGTGCTGCAACGACTCGTAGCCAGCGGCAACGAGCTGCCGGTCGTGTTCATGAGCGGCATGGCGAGCGTGGCCGAGGCGGTCCGGGCGTTGAAACTCGGCAGCATCGACTTCGTGGAGAAGCCCTTCGAGCTGTCGCGGATGCGCGAGGCGCTGGAGCGGGCCATCCAGATGGATCGGGAACGGCGGCAGACCGCAGGCGAGCAGGAACGGCGGCTGCAGCGCTTCGCACGCCTGTCACCGCGCGAGACCGAGGTCCTGGAGCGCATCGTGCGAGGTGCGGCCAACAAGGAGGTCGCGCTGCAGCTCGGCCTGAGTCCCAAGACCGTCGAGGTCCACCGCGCCAACGTGATGCGCAAGACCGGCGCCGACTCACTGGCCGACCTGGTTCGCCTTCACATCGCCGTCAGCTCGGCGGGCCGCCAGCCCCAGCCAACCGGCGGTCAGTAGAGCAGCGTCGCCAGACGGCGTCGGTAGTCGTCGAGCCCCTCCGACTCCTCGCCAACCAGCGCGAAGCACAGCAGCATCGCCTGCCGCGCCAGCCCCGAACGGAAGTCGCGGTCCGCGGCCACCGATGCGAGCACGCGGTCCATGGCGCCCGGCAGGTCGCGCGCCAGCACCAGGCGGCGGGCCTCGGCAAGCGCGACTTCCGCCGGCGCACCACTGGTCGCGAGGGATGCCTCGAACAGCAGGAGCCCGCTGCGCAGGCGCTCGGCGGCGGCGTGACGATCGTGTTCTTCGGGGATGCCGTCGAGCAGCGAGCCGGCGGTCGCGGCATCGCCGATGCGGGCGGCCGCCAGGGCGCGGTCGTAGCGCCCAGCGGGGCTGTCGGGGTCGACCGGTGCCGGCACCGCCGGCGCCGACTGGGCGTCGGTGACGACCGGTGTGATGCCGTTGCGATCGAGGAACTTGCGCACGTCGGCTTCGGGCAGCGCGCCTTGGAAGCCATCCACGGGGCGACCACCGTCGACCAGCACACAGAACGGGATGCCCTGCACCCCGAAGGCCTGGGCCAGTTCCGGTTCGCGTTCGGTGTCGACCTTGCCGAGCTGGAACGCGCCCCCGTATTCGTCGGCCAGCTTCTCCAGCACCGGCCCGAGGGTCCGGCAGGGACCACACCAGGCCGCCCAGAAGTCCAGCAGCACGGGCCGGGTCATCGACTGCTCGACGACGTCCTGCTGGAACGCCGGGGTCGTCACATCGCGAACGTAGGTCGCTGGCATGCCGCGTTCGTAGGAGGCGGGACCGACGCCGTCAATGCGCCGCCGCTGCCTCTCGTTACCCGGCCGCTACAGTGGCGGCCCCGGCCGCCCGCCGTGACCGCGGATCCCCCATTTCCCTGCCGGCACGCTAGTTGGAATCCGCGGGCGCCGGTCCGAGGCGAACGCACCCCGAAAGGACGGGAATGCGTGAGAGAGGCGACCAAGCCTCGGACCGGCTTCTTCGTGTACGCGCGGGACCGCAGCGCAGCGATCAGGCCGGCAGCGTTTCGATCGACCCGAGCAGCGCGGTCACCAGTTCCAGCACGCCATAGCCGAGCCCGACGAAACCGAGCTGCACGGCGAACGCGATCATCGCACCACCGCGCGACACGCCGAACAGGTTGCGCAGCCAGAACAGCGCCATGGCCGTGTTGCCGATCAGCATGCTGAATGTTGCCACGTGGGCCGAGGGCACCAACGCCATCTGCAGCAACCCGGTCAGCTGGTACCAGACCGCCAGCCCCATGCTGCGGCCGAACGCGGGCGTTTCGGCGCCGCTCACGGTGACCGACATGTGCACGACCAGCGACAGGCAGGCGAACAACAGCAGGCTCAGGCTGATCCACTGCGTCGGATCGGTCGGCACCAGCCACGGGAAGGCCGCGTCGATCGCGTGCAACCGCGCCGTGAAGTGCGACCGGTGCCGGAGGTCGTGTGGCACGGCCGCCTCGTCCCCGGGAACGATCGGATCCGGCAGCGGCAGATGCACCGGCGCGGCGCGCCCGCGCGGTCGCTGCGTGCCGGCCGCTGCCGGCGCCGGCGCCAGCGCCTGGATCGCGGGCTGGGCAGGCACCGGCGCCGACTCGGGTGCAGGTGCCGCGGCGGTTTCGATGCCCTGGAACTTGCAGCTGCGGATCTGCTCGGTGGCGAGCGTCAGCACTTCCTCGCCGACGCGCAGCTGCAGCGCGCCGAGATCGATCGCGACCACGGTGCCCGCGAGTTCCCGGCCATCCTCCATGACGACGGTCGCGGGCCGTTCCTGGGCACGGAGCCCGACTCCGGCGAGGAACACGAGCAGCACGGCTGTGATCCGGAACATGCCGAACCGATCGACGGTGTCTCGGTCGCCGCTTGAGGCCCTCGGGCACGCCAACCGATTGCGCCGTTGCCGCCGGCACTTCGCCACGCGCGCGGGTAGGCTCAAGGCTGGCCGTGCCGCGCGGCAGCGGCCCCTCGCAACCGCCAATGTTCGCCATCCACACCCTGCTGGCCCTCGCAGCCATCGCCCCGCAAGAGCCGATCGACCCGCTGCCTCTCGACCTCCCGGGGCTGGCGGCGCGCGTCGACGCGGCCCACCACCCGAACGGCCCGGTGCTCGAGGTGACGGCGTTCCGCTGCAACCTCGAACTGCACGTGCTCGACGTCGACGCCAAGCAACGTGGGCAGGTCGACCTCGCCGTGCAGTTCCTGCAATGGCGGAAGCCGGGTGGGAATCGGGTGCGACCGCTGATCCGCTACGAGGTGCTGGAAGCCGGCTCGCCGATCGTGCGCGGGCGCGACCAGTACGGTCCCTGGCAGCTGTACCAGGGTGAGGCACAGGACCTGAAGAAGGCACAGTTCGCCGACGACCTCGCTGCTTGTGAACGCCACACGAACCTCGCCCGCCAGCTGCTGCGGTGTCTCGACCCAGGCGCGGTGTTGCGCTCGCTCGGCAAGCCGAGCGCCGTGACCGAGGCCGAACTGAAGATCGACCGCGCGACCCGGCTCGCGTGTCTCTGCGTCGAAGGCGACCTGCCGGCCTTCCCGCTGCTGCAACAGGGCGGCGACGATGCGCCGGTGCACATGCGGGTGTTCGTCGCCAAGGCCGACGGACAGCTGCAGGCGATCGAGGTCTGTCCGCTCGTCGACGGCGCACCGGCCCCCGATCGGCTCGAACGCGTGCGATTGCTCGACCTGCACCAACGCGACGACCTGCTGGTGCCGCGCAGCATCGAGCACCTGTTCCGCAAGGCGGACGGCCAGATGCACCTGCAGTCGCGCGCCGTCATCACGGCGCTGTCGCTGCGGCCCGAACTGCGCGCCGAGGACTTCGACCGACCGCGGTGAGCCGCGGTCAGCAGCGACGGCGGAAGTAGCGCTCCAGCTCGGCGGTGCCGAACGTCAACACCGTGGGCCGGCCGTGCGGGCAGTTGTGTGGATGCTCCAGGGTCGCCGCCTCTTGCAGCAGCGCTTCGATCTCGCCTTCGCTGAGGCGATCGCCGCTCATGACCGCCGCGCGGCAGGCCATCGAATGGAACCGCTCGGCGACCTGCTCGCGCACCGCCGCACCGCCATCGGCGACACCCGCCGCGAGCAGGTCGCGCAGCAGGCGCCGGGCGTCGACCTTCGCCAGTTCGACGGGCAGCCCCTGCACCGCGACCGACGTCGGCCCGAACGGCTCGACCAGCAGGCCCTGCTCGGCCAGGGCGACCCGCGACTCCTCGAGCCACAGCAGTTCGCCCGGCTGCACCTCGACGACCGCCGGCACCAGCAGGCGCTGCACCTGCACCGGCCGTCCCGCCTGATGACGGCGCAGCCGTTCGTAGACGACGCGTTCGTGCAGCGCGTGCTGGTCGACCACCAGCAGACCGTCGGGGCCCTCGAGCAGCAGATAGAGATCGAGCACCTGCAGGAAGCGCCCCGACACCCGCTGGAACGGATTGTCGCTCGCCGCGGTCGCGTCGTGCGACGGCTCGCGCACCTGCCCCGCGGCCTCGGCGCCAGGTTCGGCCGGCCGCAGCGCAGAGCGGGCCGCGAACGGCGTGGGTGATGGCGCGGCAGCCCGCCCGAACAGACCCTGCGGCAGTTCCGGAAAACCCGAGCGTGCCCGCGGCAATCCCGCCGCGATGACGACACCGCCACCGGCGGCACCACCAGCGGCAGCGAATCCACGCGCCTGCAGCGCCGCGCGCACCGTCTCGTGCAGGCAACCGGCGACCCGGCGCGCTTCGACGAACCGCACCTCGGCCTTGCGCGGGTGCACATTCGCGTCGACCTGATCGGCCGGCAGCACCACCTGCAGCGCGTAGACCGGGAAGCGCCCACCCATCAGGTACTCCTTGAACGCCTGCCGCACCGCGTAGAGCGCGCTGGTCTCGCGCGCGAGCCGGCCGTTGACGAACATCAGTTCGAGCTTGCCGTCGCGCCGTGCAAGGTCGGGTTCGGCCACCACGCCTTCCACCTGCAGCCCCGCGAACACGCGGGACACCGGCAGCAGCCCGGTGCGCAGCTCGGCACCGAAGCAGCGTGCGAAGCGTTCGGCCAGCGTGTCGCCGAGCGGCAGGCGCAACAGCTCGCGGCCGTCGGCGACCAGCGTCAGGTCCACGTCGAGGCGCGCCAGCGACAGTTCGGCCACCAGTTCCTGGATGCGAGCGCGTTCGGCGCCGGCACTCTTCAGGAAGCGGCGCCGCGCCGGCACGTTGTAGAACAGATCCCGCACCTCGAGCCGCGTACCCTCGGGCGCGCCACACGGCTGCGCCGTCGTCTCGACGCCTCCCTCGCAGCGGATCTCCCAGCCTTCCTGCGCCCCGCGTCGGCGGCTGCGCACCAACGCGCGCGAGACCGCGCCGATCGACGCCAACGCCTCGCCGCGGAAGCCGAGGCTGCCGATGTGGTCGAGGTCGGCGACGGTCTGCAGCTTGCTCGTGGCATGGCTGGCGAACGCCAGCGGCAGGTCTTCGGGCAGGAAGCCGTCGCCGTCGTCGATCACGGCGATGCGTTCGGCGCCGCCACCGTCGATCTCGATGCGGACGCGCAGCGCGCCGGCGTCCAGCGCGTTCTCGAACAGTTCCTTGACGACCGAGACCGGACGCTCGACGACCTCGCCGGCAGCGATCTGGTTGACGACGGCGGGTGACAGGCGACGGATCACAGTTCGAGGTCCTCTGCGGTCGGGATCGGCGCGCCGTCGAACCACTGCGCCAGGAACCGCTCGAGCAACACGACCGGCTCCTCGCCCGAGAGGCGCGACATGCGCTGGCAATGGCGCAGGGCAAGCAGCCCACGCCGCAGCGTCGGCAGATCGTTGCTGCGCACCTGCTCGACGAAGCGATCCACGAAGCCCCGCACGCCGGCACGCGCCGGCAGGTCGCGCGGCGACACGCCACTGTCGAGCAGCACGCGGCCTTCGTAGGCCGTGGCGATCGAGCGGTGCAGCCAGCTGGCCGTGAACGGCAGCACGCCACCGTCGCCGGTCGTCTTGCCGTCCTTGCCACGCACGCCGCGATCGAACATCGCCCGCACCGCCCGCAGTGCCGCGCGTCGGTCGCCACCGAGCACCGCATCGGCCAGGTCGAACGGCGTCGCCTCGAAGCTGCAGGTCAGCCGACCGCGCAGGTCGTCAGGACCGAGCGGCTTCTTCGACGACCCGGCACCGAGCTGGTCGCGCAGGCGGCCGATCTCGGCGAGCAGTTCGGACGGGGACTTGCCGACCTGCACGACGAGCAGCCAGGCAGCCTCCGGCAGCAACGGCACACCGAGCCTGCTGGCGCGCCGCACGACCCACTTGCACAGCTCCCCTTCGAGCGGGCTGCGCGAACGGTCGAACGGCAGGTCGTAGAGATCGCGGAACTCGAACTCGGCGCCGCTGCTGGCGAGTTGCTTGACGAACGTGGCGCACACCTTCTTGCGTTTGTCGAGTCGGGTCGCCTCCAGCACGAGGCCGCTGCCGGGCATGAACTTCGCCGCCTGCGCAGCGACGGTCGGCCCGTGCAGGCGCCACCACTTCGCACCACGCCGGACCACCACGAACGACCGGCGCGCGAACAGGCCGCCGCCGCGCAGCTCTTGCAGCTCCGGGCAGGCCGCGAGCCCTTCGGCACCATCGTCGCCACCCGTCGGCGCGTCGCCGTCGTCGTCGCCGTCGTCGTCGCTCTCGGCGTCACCACCGCCACCATCCCGCACTTCGACCGCGTCGACCACTCGCAGCTCCGCGTCCTTTGGCACCGCGGCGAGCGCCAGTTCCACGGCTTCGACCCGGAACAGGTCGTTGCCGCCGGTGATCGCCAGCACCGGCGGCAGTCCCTTCGCCAGCAGCTTCTGCAGCCGCGCGAGCACGTCTTCGGGATGCGGGATGCCAGCCATCAGCGGGAACCGGAGAGCAGGTAGAGGTCGATGCAGCCGGCCGTGCACATCGCGACCGCGAGCATGCCGTTGGCGGTGAAGAACGCGGTCTGGATCCGCGACAGGTCGCGGGGCCGCAGCAGCGCATGCTGCCAGACCATCAGCAGGACTGCGAGCCCGACGCCGACCTGGAATGCCGTGCCCAGTGGGGCCAGCAGCCCGAACGCAGCAAACCCCGCCGCGGCCAGCAGGTGCAGCACGCGGCTGCACCACATCGCCGCCCGCGCCCCGAGCCATGCCGGCAGCGAATGCAGGCCTGCCGCGCGGTCGAACTGCTCGTCCTGGCACGCATACAGCACGTCGAAGCCCGTCACCCACGCGGCGACGGCGGCGCCGAGCACCACGGGCGCCCACAGGCGTCCGCCGAAGGCGCCGTCGGCGGCCACCCAGGCGGCGACCGGCGACAGGCCCAGCGCGATGCCGAGCCAGAGATGGCACAGTGACGAGAAGCGCTTCACGTGGCTGTAGGCCAGCAGCCACGCCAGGGTCGGCAACGCCAGCCACGCGCAGAGCGGCGAAAGCAACCAGCAGGTGACGAGGAAGGCGATGCCGCTGCCCGCCGCGAGCGCCAGTGCCTGCCGTGGGGAGACCACGCCGCGCGGGATCTCCCGACCCGCGGTGCGCGGGTTCTGCTGGTCGAGTTGCCGGTCCGCGTAGCGGTTGTAGGCCATCGCCGCCGTGCGCGCAGCGACCACCGCGAGCACCACCAGCACGAGCAGGCGCGGCGACGGGTGTCCGTCGGTCGCGACGAGCAGCGACAACAGCGCGAACGGCAGCGCGAACACCGAGTGCGACAGCCGCACCAGCGACGCGAACGTGCGTGCCTGCACCAGCAGCGTCGCGGTCACGACTCGCCCTCGTCCCACGGCGAGGCAGGCGGCTGGTCGGGCGTCTGCCAGCGGCGCACGAGCGCATGGTCGACGTGCAGCCGATCGAGGATCTTGCCGACCACGAAGTCGACCAGGTCCTCGACCCGCTGCGGCCGGTGGTAGAAGCCGGGCATCGCCGGCAGCACGATGGCACCGAGGCGCGCCAGCTTCAGCATGTTCTCGAGGTGCACGACCGACAGCGGTGTCTCGCGCGGCACGACCAGCAGCGGGCGGCCTTCCTTCAACGCCACGTCGGCGGCCCGCTCGACCAGGTTGCTCGAGAAGCCGTGCGCGACGCGCGCCAACGTGCCCATGCTGCACGGCACGATGATCGTCGCCCGGATGCGGGCACTGCCGGACGCCGGCGTCGCCTCGACGGACTGCAGCCCGTGCACGCGCAGTCGTTCGCGCAACGCCGGCGCGAACAACGCGGCCAGATCCGGCTGCGCCAGGTCGATCGCGGCACCCGCCTCGTGCACCAACACGCGCAGCGCGGCGCCGGTGGCGCAGAGGTGCACTTCATGGCCGGCAGCCAGCAGCACCTCGACGAGGCGCAGGCCGTAGGCGACGCCACTGCCGCCCGAGAAGCAGACGGCGAACCGTTCCATCGCCGCAGGCCGGTCAGTGGTCATCGTTGGCGAGGTAGAAGTAGACGTTGTAGACGGTGTGCGTGTAGACGCAGACCCCGAAGCCACGCGACCACATCAACAGGCCGAGCAGCAGGCCCGCCATGGTACGGAACAGGAAGCGCGTGCGTTCGAACGGCTCGCCACACAGGTGGTGGAACCAGGAGAACACCAGCGCGCTGGCCAGCACGGCGAACACGCCGACGATCCAGAGCGGCAGGGCCCAGGCGCGGATGGCGCGCACTCCGATCCAGACCAGCAGGGACATCAGACCCAGGCGGAACACCAGCTCCTCGAAGATGCCGGCCCCGAGCGAGCCGACCAGGTCCGCGGTCAGCGTCGTCGAGGCCACGCCGACCTGCAGCAATCGCACCGCCGACGACGTCATCGCCGCGGCGACGGGCCCGAGCATCAGGCCATAGACTGCGCCTTCGAGACCCAGCACCGCGGCGACCCGCAACCACGGCACCTGGCGCCGCATCAGCGAACGCGCCGCCCACAGTGCCAATGCCGCGAAGCCCAGCCGCAGCAGCATCATGCCCGGCACGCCGAGGCGATCGACTTCGCGCAGCAGCAGCATCTCGGCGCCGTTGCGATCAGCGGGCGTCAGCAGCATGCGCAGGCCTTCGTACAACAGCCACAGCGGCAGGACCGCGAACAACCCGACGGCCGGATCGCGGGACCAGTCGAGATAGCCGCCGCCGGGTGCTGGCGCCGACGGGGGCGACGGCTCAGCGGGAGGCGACTTCGCCACGATAGAGCGCGGCGATGCCGCCGGTGAGGAGCCGCATCTTCGGCGCGCGCAGGCCCGCCGTACACATCAACGCGAGGAAGTCGTCGCGCTCGGGGAACGCCATCACGGAGTCGTGCAGGTAGCGATAGGCGTCGTTCTTGGCCCCACTGATCCACTGTCCGAGTCGCGGCAGGATGCACCGGAAGTAGAACCGGTAGGCGCTGCCGAGCAACGGCAGACGTGGCCTGGTGAACTCCAGCACGACGACGCGGCCGCCCGGCCGTACGACCCGCGCCATCTCCCGCAGTCCGGCCGCAGGATCACTGACGTTGCGGATGCCGAAGGCGACCGTGGCGAAGTCGAAGGTCGCGTCCGCGAACGGCAGCGCCAACGCGTCACCGGCGAGGAAGCGCGGCGGCTTCGGTCCAGCCCGCGCCTTCTGGGCCGCGCGCACCAGCATCGGCGCACAGAAGTCGGTGCCGACCACGGTCGCACCGGCGCGGTGCAGTGCGAAGCACAGGTCCCCGGTGCCCGAACAGACGTCCAACCCCTGCTCGCCGGCAACCACGCCGGTCAGGCGCACGGCCTGCCGCCGCCACCAGGTGTCGATGCCCAACGACAGCGCCCGGTTGGTCCGGTCGTAGCCCGGCGCCACCTCGGCGAACATGCGCTGGATCGTCGCTCCATCGGGCATCTGCGCCGATTCTGGACCGCCGAGCCACCAAGCTCAATCGCGCCGCCGCAGATCGGGCCGATGTTCCAGCTCGAAGAAGGCTACCGCAGCCGACCACGACTGGAGGTCACGGATGCCCGTGGCCAGGTCCACCCCCACCGCAGCGGTGCTGGCGGCTCTGGCTCGCTGGCGTACGGCCACCGCGTAGCGGCGGTGCCAGGAACCGCAGTAGGG
>JBGARS010000111.1:0-13792 GCA_044230075.1 Planctomycetota bacterium
CGTCAGGCCGTCGGCCGTCTCGTCGCGCAGTCGCACGACCATGCTCGTGCTGCTGCTCGGCATGCCCGCGCAGTAGCGCAGGGCCGTCGGTCCGATCGCAATCGCGTCCCCATCGGCCAAGGCGACCGGCGTCTCGACCTCATGCCCGTTGACGCGCGTGCCGTTGTGGCTGCCGAGATCTTCGAGCACGTGCATGCCATCGCGCCGCGTCAACCGGGCGTGATGGCGTGAGGCCGATTCGGAGGCGATCACGAGGCCACAATCCGAACTGCGGCCGATCACCAGCGAACCATCGTGCAGCTCGACCCGGCGGGCCGAGCCGGCATCGTGGATCTCGAGATAGGCCATCGGTGTTCGACATTGGCCGGCACCACCGCGGATCACCAGCCGCATGTGCCCATCGCGACGCGATGGCACAGAAGATCCTCCGCCTCGTCGCCACCACCGGCTTGCACGACCTGACCCGCCCGGCGACGCTGCCACGGCACCGGAAGGCGTGCCTGCCGCATGGTCCCCTCGCCGCTCGTTCCAGAAATTCCGATCGCCGTGGCAGCGCTGGACCTGCCATCCCGAGCCGCGCCGGCAACGGTGCTCGACGCCAACGATGCGTTCGTGCAGTTGTGGGGCCACGGCTCGCGCGACGCGGTGGTCGGCAGGGCAGCGGACCCAGGCTGGGCCGCCGGCCTGCTGGCGGCGTCGGCGGACGGCCGCTGGAGCCAGGTGGTGCAACACCGCGCGAACGACGGCACCCGCCGCGACATCGAGGTCACCGCCGCGCTGCAGCGCGACGCTGCCGGTGCCCCCGCGCACCTCCTGGTGACCTGCATCGACGTCTCTGCGCGCACCCGCATGGAGGAAGCGCTGCGGGAGAGCGAGCAGCGGTTCCGCAACCTCGCCGCCAACGTTCCCGGGGCGATCTTCCGCTACGTGCTGCACCCGGACGGCCACGATCAGGTCAGCTACATGAGTCCCGGGTGTGCCGACATCTGGGAGGTGCTGCCCGAGCAGGTCGAACGCGACGCGAGTCCGCTGTGGGCCCAGGTCGACGAGCGCGACGTCGACGCGCTGCGCGCGTCGGTGCTCGATTCCGCCGCGACGCTGCGGCCGTGGCTGTTCGAATGGCGCAACACGACACCCTCGGGACGACACCAGTGGCTGCAGGGCAGCGGGCGCCCCCAGCGGTTGGCAGACGACGTCGTCGCGTGGGACAGCCTGATCCTCGACATCACCGCGCTCAAGAGCACCGAGGCAGAGCGGCGGCGCAGCGAAGCGCGGCTCAGCAGCGTCTTCTCCGAGTCGCCGGTCGGCCTCGCGATCTTGGACCGCGATCTGCGCTACACGCACGTCAATCCGATGCTCGCCGGGATGAACGGCGCTGCGGTCGAGCAGCACATCGGCCGCCGGCCGCACGATCTGGTGCCTGCGGCACTGGCCGCAGGCATCGAAGCGGCCGTGCAGCGCATCCTGGACACCGGCGAGCCCGACCTGAACCGCGAGTTCCACGGCGAGACGCCGTCCCAGCCCGGCGTGCAGCGGCATTGGTTGAGTTCGCAGTTCCCGATCGTCGACGATCGCGGCGGCGTCGACGGCGTCGGCGTGGTGGTCGTCGAGACGACGGCACTCAAGCAGGCCGAGGCGGCGCGTGCCGAACTCGAGACGAAGCTGCTGCAGGCACAGCGGCTGGAGTCGATCGGGCGCCTTGCCGGCGGCATCGCCCACGACTTCAACAACCTGCTGACGGTGATCCTCGCCAATGCCGAAGAAGCGGCGACGAGCGCCGCACCTGGATCGGTCCAGGCCGAACGGCTGCACGAGGTGGGCGCCGCGGCGCGCCGGTCCGCGGATCTGACGCGCCAGCTGCTCGCGTTCGCACGCCGCCAGGTCGTGTCGCCGAAGGTGCTGGCCGTCGACGTGGAGGTGCACCGCATGCTCGAACTGCTGCGCCGCCTGATCGGCGCCCACATCGATCTGTCGTGGCGACCCGATGCCGCCGACGGCAACGTCCTGATCGACGCCGGGCAACTGGACCAGATCCTGACCAACCTGGTCGTCAACGCCCGCGATGCGAGTCCCGATGGCGGTCGCATCGTCGTGGCTACGGCGAACGTCGAACTCGACGCACAGCAAGCCGTGGCCTGCTCACCAGGCCGCTACGTGCGCATCGCCGTCAGCGACCAGGGTGCCGGCATGGATCCCGCGACGCAGGCGCAGATGTTCGAGCCGTTCTTCACCACCAAGGTGGTCGGCCGCGGCACCGGGCTCGGCCTCGCGACCGTGCACGGCATCATCATGCAGAACCACGGCTGCATCGATGTGCACTCGGCGCCCGGCATGGGCACGACGTTTCACATCTACCTGCCGCGCCACGTGGGCCCGTGCGCCACCGAAGTCGCCGCCGCGCCGGCACCCGCCGCAGCGGCCGCCAGCACGGTGCTGCTCGTGGAGGACGAGCCGCCGATCCTGTCGCTCGCCAAACGCATCCTCGAGCAGCTCGGCCATACGGTCCTGGCGACCTCGTCCCCGGCCGAGGCGCTGCGGCTCGCCTCACATGCCGAGACCAGGGTCGATCTGCTGGTGACGGACCTGGTCATGCCCGGTCTCAACGGCAGGCAACTCGCCGAGCGGTTGACGGCCCTGCGGCCCGGTCTGAAGGTTCTGTTCCTCAGCGGCTACTTCGACGAGTTCGCGGCCCACCCCCCCGTGTACGGCGCGCGTACGACGTTCCTCGCCAAGCCGTTCACCGCCGGCGAACTCGCCGTGAAGGTGCGCGAAGCGCTGGCGTGTTGAGGCGCGGGGCCGGGCCAGACGCTTGCGGACGTTTGCACCACGACCGTAGGATCTTCGCCCCGCGGTGCCGCCGGCGCCGCCTGCCGCCCACCTCCGAGCCGACCGCGTACGGCGTCCCGCCCGATCCATGGACCGCCACCCGGTCTTCCTCATCGATCCCCGTCTGAGCCGCGGCCCCCGCGTCTTCGTGATCGGTGCGCTCGCGCTGCTGGTGCTGGCCGCAGCCTGGCAGCTGCGCTTCCTCTGCGACGACGCGTTCATCACCTTCCGCTACGTGTCGAACGCACACGACGGCCACGGCCTCGTCTGGAACGCCCCGCCCTTCCAGCCGGTGGAAGGCTACACGGGCTTCCTGTGGGCGCTGCTCCTGTGGGCCGTCTGGAGCTGGTTCGGCGTCGAACCACCTGACGCCGCGAACGTGCTGTCGATCGCGTGCGGCCTGCTGACGTTCCTGGTGTGCAGCAAGGCGGCGATGCGCCTGCGCGGCGGCGATCGCTGGCGCCTGCCCGACAGCGTCGGCTTCGTGGCGCTCGCGGTGCTCGCCAGCAACCGCAGCTTCCTGCAGTGGATGACCAGCGGCCTCGAGACCGCGCTGTTCAATCTGGCCTTCGTCAGCTGGGTGCTGCTCGCCTTCCGCATGGCGGCCCGGCGCGGCACCGGCTGGCTGCTCGCATGGTCGACGGCGGCGACCATGGCAGCGCTGACGCGACCCGATGGTCTGCTGCTCGGTGCGGCCACGGCGGCGACCACGCTCTGGTCGACCGCCACGCGACGCGTGCGCATCGGCTCGGCCGCGATCGGCCTGCTGCCGCTGCTGGCGATCGCCGCGCACGTACTGTGGCGGCATTCGTACTACGGCGAGTGGCTGCCGAACACCTACTACGCGAAGGTCACCTCGCCTTGGCCCGAGGCCGGCTGGCGCTACCTCTACTGCTTCGCGTTCGAACACGGCGCGTGGCTGTGGCCGTTGGTGGCCATCGTCGCCCTGGTGACCGCCATCGCGCGCCGGCGGATCCTCGTGCGCACGCTCGGCAACGAGCACTTCCCGGCGCTGGTCGCCGTCGGCGCCGTGCTGTTCCACGTCGGCTACTACGTGCTGCGCGTCGGTGGCGACCACTTCGAGTACCGCGTGCTCAGCCACACGATCCCGCTCGGCACGCTCGCGGTGGCGGCGATGGCGGCGCGGCTCCGCGACGGTGTGCGGCTGCCGATCGCCACGCTGCTGCTGCTCGGGGCCGCGTCGTCGGTCGGCTGGGTGCACTTCGCGCTGACCCAGCCGCGTGTGCCCCCCGGCTACGACACCCTGAGCGACAAGTTGCCGCGCTGGCTGCAGCCACTGACACGCACCTTCGATCGCCACCAGCTCTGGCTGCAGACGCAACTGGACTGCATCCGCACCGGCGCCCACCGGCTGTCCGCCGAGCAACTGCTGCGCGACCTGCCGCCACGCGCACGCCTGCAGATCGACCCAAACGACATCCCGGTGGTGATCGGTGTCGCGGTCGGCATCGTCGGCTGGACGCTGCCCGACGTGGCCGTGCTCGACGTGCTCGGCCTCAACGACTGGGTCGCGGCCCGCACGCCGACCAGCACCTGGAACCTCGGCTTCCTGCCGCGCGCGACGCTCGAGCAGGCGCTCGACGGCGCCGACGGCAACCACGACGGCATCTGCACGCGCGAGGAACTGGAACGCGCGTTCGCGGCGGTGCCCGGCAGTTCACCGCAGGACGCAGCCGGGTTCGTGCGCCGCCTGCTGCTGCTGTTCGCGCGCCAACACGACGCCGCGCTCGACCGCGCCGAGGTCGAGGCCACACGCGACTGGTTCACCCACCTGCGCTTCCTCGCCCACGAACGCATGGCGCCGGACGCCTACACGCAGGCGTTCGACGCCAACGTGACGATCGTCGATCGCGCCGTCGTCGTGCGCCCGCGCACGGTGCCGTTGACCCCGGACCGCGTGCGCCAGATCGAGAGCGAATGGCGCCAGCGCATCCGCAACGAGGCACCACGATGACGCGCCCGCGCGGTGTGCCGGTCGTGCGCGGCGACGTGCTGACGCTCGACATCGACGCGCTGGGCGACGGCCCGGACGGCATCGGCAAGGTCGACGACTACGTGGTGTTCGTGCCCGGCGTGCTGCCCGGCGAACGCGCCGATGTGCGCATCACCTCGGCGAACCGCAAGTTCGCGCGCGCGGAGCTGCTGACCATTCGGCAGGCGGCGGCCGAACGCGTGCCCGCACGCTGTGCGCACTTCCTCGCCTGCGGCGGCTGCCACCGCCAGCACCAGGCCTACCCGGCTCAACTCGACGACAAGCAGCGGCGCCTGCAACGCCTGCTCGACCACGCGCTGGGCAGCGCCGCGCCATCGGTGCCAGCACCGATCGCCGGCGAACCGTTCGGCCAGCGGCACAAGGTCGCGCTGCACCTGCGCAACACCGAGGGCGGCGAACTCGAAGCGTGCTTCCACCGCTTGCGCAGCCCCGAGCTGGTCGCCGTGCACGAATGCCCCACCAGCCAGCCCGCGGCATGGCGGCTCGCGCAGCAGACGGTGCGCCTGCTGGCGACGCTGCGGCATGGCGCCTGGGACCCGGACTTCGCACCCGACGGGCTGCTGCGCAGCGTGCTGGTGCGCACGACGACGACCGGCGAAGCACACGTGCTGGTCGTCGCCCGCCGCGCCAACGTGCCCGGGCTCGAACGCATCGTCGACGAACTGCACGCGCACGGCGCGACGACGATCGCCGTGAACGGCAACCCCGGCGAGTTCTCGCAGCTGCTCGGCAGCGAGACGCGCATCCTGTCGGGACCGCCGCGCATCCAGGAGCGCCTGCTCGGTGTCACCTACCTGGTGTCGCCCGAAACGTTCTTCCAGACCTCACCGCGCGCCGCCGAGCACCTGGTCCGGCTCGTCACGCAATGGCTCACCCCGACGCGCAACGACGATGTCGCCGACCTCTACTGCGGCGGCGGCCTGCTGACACTGCCGCTGGCACGCACCGCGCGCAGCGCCTTCGGCATCGAACTCGGGCGCCGCGCGATCCACGACGCCGAGGCCGCGGCGCGCGAGAACGGCATCACCAACGTCAGCTGGCGCGCCGGCCACGTCGACACCTGGCTCGCCGCCTGCCGCCGCGGCGACCTGCCGCGCCCGCATCTGGTGGCGATGGACCCGCCGCGCACGGGGCTGACGCCGGTGGTCATCGAGGAGCTGGCGGCGCTGCAGCCACGGCGGCTGGCCTACGTATCGTGCGACCTGCAGGCGCTCGGCCGCGATCTGCGGGCACTGCAGGCGGTCGGGTTCACGACGCGCAGCGTGCAGCCACTCGACATGTTCCCGCACACCTCCCACCTGGAGGCCGTGGCGATGCTGGAACGCAGGACGTGAGAAACGAAGCCTAGGGCCGGTTTGCCCTCGGAATTGCGCAGTCTAGCCGGCTCGTGCGAACCAACGCTGAACCCGACGCGTCCGCGCCGTACCGTCACTTCCCGTCGCTATGCTGCGCGGATGCTGCGCGTGGCCGCCGTGCTGTTCGCTATCGCCGTTGCCGTCGACGTCCCGGCGCAGGACGCCACCGATCCGCGAGCACCGAGCTTCGTGTTCCTGCGGCAGCCACCGCGCGGGCTGCCACCGATGCCGGCACCACACGACTACACGCCGACCGCGGCGATGTTCGAGCTCGGCCGGCGGCTGTTCCACGACGGCATCCTCAGCATCGACCGCTCGATCAGCTGCAGCAGCTGCCATCCGGCGGCAAACGGCTTCGCGAGTCCGCTGCCGCGGCCGGCCGGCGTGCAGGGCCGCACGGCGCTGCGGCACGCGCCGGCACTCTGGAATCGTGGTTATGGCCAGGCGCAGCGATGGGATGGCAGCAGCAAGGACCTCGAGACGTTCGTGCTGGAGCCGATCGCCGATGCGAACGAGATGCACCTGCCGCTCGACGAGGCGATCGGCCGGCTGCAACAAGACCCGGACTACACGCAGGCCTTCACGGCGGCGTTCGCGCAGCCACCGTCGCGCGAGACGCTGCAGCGGGCGCTGGCGACGTTCGTGCGCGGCATCGTGCGCGGCGACGCGCCGTATGACCGGTTCGTCGGCGGCGACGCCGATGCGCTGACGCCGCAACAACGCACCGGACTCTGGGTGTTCGAGTCCAAGGGCGGCTGCTGGCAGTGCCACACGCCGCCGCTGTTCACCGACGAGGGCTTCCACAACACCGGCATCGGCGTGCGCGACGGCAACGCCGAGCCGGGGCGCGCGGCGGTCACCGGGCTCGCGGCGGACACCGGCCGCTGGAAGACGCCGACGCTGCGTGGCGTGCAGATGAGCGCGCCCTACATGCACGACGGCTCGCTGGCGAGCCTCGACGACGTGGTCGCGTTCTACGCGCGCGGCGGCGAGGCGAACGCACAGCGCGACCACCGCCTGCGCCCGGTCGAGCTGACGGCCACCGAACGGCTGGCGCTGGTGGCGTTCCTGTCGTCGCTGTGACCGGGACGCTACCGTTGCCGCCGTGCCGATGCCGTGGATCTTCGCCGCCTTCGTGATCGCCGCCATCGCCACGGCGATCGTCTCGTGGCGGGCGCAGAACGCCCGGCGCGAAGCGCTGCAGAAGCTGGCCCGCGAACTCGGGCTCGACTTCCACTCGGGCGACGACCATCACCACGACGAGGCGTACCGGCAGTTCTCGATCTTCCGCCGCGGCCGCAGACGCGTCGCGCAGAACACGCTGCGCGGCTCGATCCAGCTGTTCGACCGGCCCTGCCGCATGCGTTGTGGCGACTTCCGCTACGAGGTCGACAGCGGCAACGACGGTGGCACCACCACCCACCGCTTCAGCTACCTGATCGTGCATCCGCCGTGGGCGACGCCGTCGCTGCTGATCCGCCGCGAGGGGCTGTTCGACAAGCTGAAGGGAGCGCTCGGTTTCGAGGACATCGACTTCGAGTCGGAGGAGTTCAGCAGCAAGTACTTCGTACAGGCCAGTGACAAGCGCTTCGCCTACGACGTGCTGCACCCGCGCATGATGGAACTGCTGCTGGCGAAGAACCCACCGCGGATCGACATCGAAGGCGGCGCCCTGTGCCTGAGCGAGGGCAATCGCCGTTGGGAGCCAGCCGAGTTCCGCCGGCAGCTCGCGTTCCTCGATGCTTTCTGCGAACGGTGGCCGCGCCACCTGGTGCAAGACCTGGAGGCCTGATGGAAGTCCTGCTGATCGCCGTCGTCGTCGTGCTGGTGCCAGGTGTCTGGTGGATCGCCACCCACAACCGCTTCGTGCGGCTGAAGCACGCCGTGAAGGAGAGCTGGGCCGACATCGACGTCGAGCTGAAGCGCCGCTACGAGCTGATCCCCAACCTCGTCGCGACGGTGAAGGGCTACGCGCAGCACGAGCGCGACGTGCTCGAGCGGGTCGTGGCATTGCGCAACCAGGCGATGGCCAACCACGGCTCGCCCGAGAGTCAGGCCCGCGACGAGAACGCGCTGCTCGGTTCGATGCGGTCCCTGTTCGTGGTCGCCGAGGGCTATCCGCAGCTGAAGAGCGACGCGAACTTCCGTTCGCTGCAGCAGGAACTGGCGCTCACCGAGGATCGCATCGCCGCGGCGCGGCGGTTCTTCAACGGCAACGTACGCGAGTTCCGCAACCTGAAGGAGTCGTTCCCGACCAGCATCGTCGGCAGCAACATGCGGCTCGAAGCGGCGAGCTACTTCGAACTCGACGCCGCCAACGAACGCGTGGTGCCGCGCATCGACCTCGGACGCTGAGGACCTACTCGGCGCGGCTCGCGCGCTGCAGCGACCAGAGTCCCGCGTAGCGTTCGCAGAGCGCCAGCGCGACCAGCGACAGCAGCAGCACCAGCGCCCAGCGCGGGGCCTCGGTCACCACTTCGCGGGCGAGCGTCGGCGGCGGCACGGGCGGCGCGACGGCGACCGGACCGCCGCTGAACGCGGCCAACCACTCGACGTCGCGCTGCGTCGGCGCCGGCGGCTCGACGCGGACCGGGCCGAGCAACGGGACGGACGCGCGGCGGGCGACCGCCGGCAGCACCGCCTGCACCCACTGGGCGAAGCGACCCGGGAACGCCGGATCGGCACGGAACTCGGCACCGGCCTGCCCCCCCAGATCGGCGGCGAAGGCACCGGTGCGACCGAGCCCACGGTTGCCGAACGCGAGCAGCGGCCAGCCCGCTTCGCCGGCGACCAGCAGCACCTGCGCATCGAGCGGTGCGGTGCCGCGCACGGCGGCACCGAGCGTCGGCCAGGTTGCCGCGACCGGCAGCAGCAACGGCGACGCCGCAACCGCTCGCACGACGATGCGCGCGTCGTTGGTCTTCGGTTGCGGTGCCTCGGGCTGCGGTGGCACGTCGGGTCGCGGCGGCTCCGGTGGTGCCGTCGGGTCAGTGCCGGCGTCGGCGGGCTCACGCCCGACGCGCTGCAAGGCGCGCGTGACCTCGGCGCTGACCAGCACCGGCACGAAGGTCGGATCTTCGACCGGCAGGAACTGGCCGCCGCCGACGAGGGTCAGCCGCTCGGCCTCGCGCTTGAAGCTCGGGTCGGTGTAGGCATCGATGATCGAGATCACCGACACCGTCGCGCGCGCCGAAGCCCGCATGCGCCGCGCCAGGTCCTGCAGCGCGAGCGCCTCGCCGACGTCGAACTCGCCATCGGTGATCACGACGACGTGCTTCACGGCCGCATGCGAAGCGGCGAGCAGCTCGTTCGCTGCACGCAGGCCACTGAGCAGGTAGGTCGACTCGCCGGCGTGGGCGAGCTTCTCGATGCCGGCGCGCACGGTCGGCAGCGCGGTCGCGTCGGTCAGCGGCAGCTCGACGCGACCGGCGTCCTTGTTGCCGAACGTCACCAGCGCCACCTGGTCACCGGCTCCGAGCGCCTGCGCGGTGCGCCACGCACTGGACTTGGCGTAGCTCATCTTCGTGCGCCCGTTCGGCAGCGTGCTGCCCATGCTGTAGGAACGGTCGACCACCAACACCATCGCGATCTCCCGCTTGTCGACCTCGATCGGATCGCGGCCCACCGGTGCCCGGCCCGCGGTGTTGCCGGCCGGCGGCCGGTCGTCGATCGGCGGCGGTGGGGCGCGGTCCGGCGCGCCGTCGGCGGTGCCCGAGCCGCTGGCGGCACCACCCTCGCCGTCGTCCGGCAGCGGCCGCAACGGCAGCAGCGCGCGCAGAGGCGCCCCTTCGCGGCCGAACGCAGGCGCCAGCACGAACACACCGAGGCCGTCGATCACGGCGGCCACGACCGCCTGCTGCTGTTCGTCAGGCAGCGCCCGGCCGAGCACCAGTGCCGGCCGCTGCCGCCAGTCGGCCGGCAGGGTATCGGCCGCCTCGATCGCCAGACCCTGCGCCAGCAGCGCCGCCGCCGCGACACCGCTCGGATCGAGCACCAGCACGCGCGCGGCAGCCGCGACGTCGAGCGCTGCTTCGCCGAGCAGGCGATGGTGATCGACGCGCAGTTCGCAGCCGACGGTGAGTGGGCCCTGCGCATCGGGCAACCAGGTGCACTCGGCCACGCCGCTGCTGTCGAGTGCGAACGGCTGCCGCGACACCACGACGCCCCCGCGGCGCAGCACCAGTTCGCCGCTGCTGCCGCCGAGCCCCGGCGCCTCGACCTGCAGCAGCAGCGGGCGGGCCACCTCTGGCGCGCCGAGCGCGCGCACCTGCACGCGCCGCGGATCGACCGGCAACGGCGCGCTGGGCAACAGGACGGTGGCGCCGAGCGGCCCCGCCCCGAGCCCTGCGGCGAGCGGCTCGCGCCACGTCAACATCAGGTCCGCCGCGCGCGGCCCCGCCACTGCCGCCGCCCGTGTCGCGGCGGCCACGCCGCCGGCGACGTCCGCTTCACCGCGCCGCAGAGCGACGGTCGAGAAGACGACCTGCTGCGGATCCGCGGCGCCTAGCACGAAGCCGAGCAGCACGCAGAAGGCGATCAGCCGGGCGACCGGCGGCGCCGTGCGCACGAGCAGCAGCGCGAGGCCCGCTGCGACCACGATCGCCAGCAGTGCGATCACGGCCGCCGTCCGGCCGCCGGCAGGAACACCGGTGACAACCAGTCGACACGATCGCCGATGTCCCGGCCGCGGCCGAAGTCGACCTCCAGCGCCACCAGCTGGCCCGGCTCGACCGACAGCAGGCCCGTGTCCTTCGCCGTACCCGCACCGAGCGCCGGCTGTTCGAACTTCACCTTGCCGTCGACGAGCACCCGCACCGCGGCCTGCGCGGCCACACCGAGCGCGGGCGACGAGTCGTCGAGTCCGACGCGCGTCCAGAAGCAAGCGGCGTTGGCCGGGGCGCGGAACACGAGCCGGCTGCGGCTGTGCACGCCGAGGCCCTTGGCGTGCGTGCGGCCGCCGACGACCAGGGGATCCCCCAGCGCCGAAAGGTCGCGGCGCCAGGGATACAGCACCTCGGCGTCGAAGCCGCTCTCGACGACTTCGACCGGCGACAGGTCGGACAGGAACGTGCCGGCGCCGGCGAACGCGAGGCACGCGAGGTCCTTGGTGCGCAGCGCGACCAGGCCACCGCCGTCGAGTTCACACTGCACCGCCTCGGCGGACACCGCTCGCAGCGCGACGCCGAGCCGGTCACCTGTGCGCGTCGACAGCCACGCCGTGGCCGCCGTGCGCCGCGGGGTCGGATCGCCGATGCGCAGGGCCACGAACGCATCGGGCGCGTACCAGCTCGGCGCCGCCTTGCCGTCAGGCGCGAACAACAGGCCGCGCTCGCCGCAGCGATGCAGCGCTCCGGCGATCACGTCGTAGCCGATCGTCGCGCGCAGGAAGAGCGCTTCGCCGACACCGTCCGGCAGCCGCATAGCCAGCGGGTCCCGCACGCCCGCGGCGGCGATGGCGCCGATGCGATCGACGCTGAGATCGAGTCGGCCGAGCACGGGCGACAGCACCTCGACCCGATTGCCGGCGGCGTCACCACCCACCAGCTGCCCTCGCACGACGTCGCCGTCGGGAAAGTGCACGGACGGCAACGCCGCCACCTGCGCCGGCGCACGCTGCACCAACAGCAGGTCGTCGGCCGCCACGTGGCGGCGGTTGCCATCGACCACGATGTCGAACCCGAGGCGCGCATCGCCCGCGATCGCGTCCGCCGTCCACACGCGACCATCGCGCAGCGAGACCTCGAAGGTCTCCCGCTGCGCGGTAGCGGTCGATGCACAAAGCGCCACCAGGTACGTGACCCGCGCCAACATGCCAGATTGGCGCGCCCCCTTGCCCCCACTCGGCCGCGCCCTGCCAGATTGGCGCAACCCACCTGCGCCGGAGGCCGCGTCCCCGCCGGAGTGATCAACCTCAACCTGCTTTATTTCAGACATTTGCATCGCCCGAAGTTGTCGTTCGCGAGGGCCGGTCCAGATCGGCACCACAGTTGCTTTGCGGCGCGCCCTTCGCCGGCCCACCCGCAACAGCGTGTGGGTACCGGTACGCCGGAGCCGCCCATGTGGTGGCCCGAGCCGCCACCCCTACCACCGAAGTATCCAGGATTCCCCCCGAGGTTGTGATGGTCAAACAACTCGTGTTCGAAAACGACGCCCGCGAAGCAGTCTTGCGCGGTGTCTCCAAGCTGGCGAAAGCCGTCGTCTCCACCCTGGGTCCGCGCGGCCGCAATGCCGTGCTCGACAAAGGCTGGGGCGGTCCCACCGTCACCAAGGACGGCGTCACCGTCGCCGAAGAGATCGAGCTCGACGATCGCTACGAGAACATGGGTGCCAAGCTGGTCAAGGAGGCAGCCAGCAAGACGTCGGACGTCGCTGGTGACGGTACCACGACCGCGACGCTGCTCGCCCACGCGATCTGCGAAGAGGGCATGAAGTACCTCACCGCGGGCGCCAACCACGCCGAGCTGATCAAGGGCATCCGCGCCGCCAGTGACGCACTCGTCACCGAGCTGCAGCGCATGAAGAAGACGGTGCCCGGCAACGACCAGAAGGCGATCATGCAGGTCGCTGCGATCGCCGCGAACAACGACCCGGTGATCGGCAAGATCATCGCCGACGCAATGAAGAAGGTCGGCCAGGACGGCGTCATCACCGTCGAGGAGGGCAAGGGCCTCGAGACCGAGGTCAAGGTCGTCGAGGGCATGCAGTTCGACCGCGGCTACCTGTCGCCGCACTTCGTCACCGACCCCGAGAACATGACGGTCGACCTGCGCGACTGCTACGTGCTCGTGCACGAGGACAAGCTGTCGAACGTGCGGCCGCTGCTGCCGTTGCTCGAGAAGCTGAAGGAGAGCAACAAGCCGCTGCTGATCATCGCCGAGGACATCGAAGGCGAGGCGCTGGCGACCCTGGTCGTCAACAAGCTGCGCGGCATCCTGAAGGTCTGCGCGGTCAAGGCGCCAGGCTACGGCGACCGCCGCAAGGCCATGCTGCAGGACATCGCGATCCTGTGCGGCGGCGAGGCGATCTTCAAGGACCTCGGCCTCGATCTCGAGAAGGTGCAGCTGCGCCAGCTCGGTGTCGCCAAGAAGGTGCTGATCGACGGCGACAACTGCACGATCGTCGAGGGCAAGGGCAAGACCACCGACATCAAGTCGCGCGGCGAGCAGATCCGGCGCGAGATCGACGCCACCACGTCGGACTATGACCGCGAGAAGCTGCAGGAGCGGCTCGCGAAGCTCACCGGCGGCATCGCCGAGGTCCGCGTCGGTGCCCACACCGAGACCGAAATGAAGGAGCGCAAGGCGCTGGTCGAGGACGCGCTGCACGCGACGCGCGCCGCGATCGCCGAGGGCATCCTGCCCGGCGGCGGCACCGCGCTGCTGAAGGCGAGCCGCGTGCTGCAGAAGCTCGAGCTGAAGGGCGACGCCCAGTTCGGCATCGACCTGATGCAGGTCGTCGCGCAGAAGCCCGTTCGCACGATCGCCCAGAACGCCGGCGTCGACGGCGCGGTCGTCGCCCGCCGCGTGATGAACGAGAAGTCCGCCACGCACGGCTTCAACGCGCTGACGCGGGAGTACGGCGACATGCTCGAGTTCGG
>JBGARS010000112.1:0-13731 GCA_044230075.1 Planctomycetota bacterium
GAGCAGAGGGTCTGCGCGCCATAGAAGACGCCGGGGATCGGCGCACCGGTCGGGTCCACCGCGGGATCGCCCTCGCGCACCAGCGTGCTGTGCACACCCGAGCCGGCGAGCGTGATGAAGGCGATCTTGTCATCGGCGAGGGTCGCCGGCATGGTGCCCAGGGTCGTGGAGAGGGTCTCGTCGTGCAGCACGTCGCCGGCCTCGTTGAGTACGCAGTTGGTGCCAGTGCCGACGACGACGGTCGTGCTGCCGAGCACCGGATCGCCGGCGCGCAGCAGGTACGAGAGGTTGCCGGGCGTGCCGATGACCCATGCACTGCTGTTGGTCGAGCCGACCACGTCGCCGCCGACGAGACTGCTCTTGAAGGTCACGGTTCCGGCCGAGTTCAGGGAAGTGCCCGTCTGGGTGATGTTGATGCTGGCGAAGTTCAGCGCCGCGCCGCCCGGCATCGTGGTCACGGCTTGTTGCGCGAGCACCTGCAGGGCCCCGGGCGTACCGGTGTAGAGCACGCCATCGTTGATCGTGCCGACGCCGGTGGTGTGGACCAGGCCATCCAAGCCGGGATTGCCACCGTCGTACAGCTGCGCATGGAACAGCACCTTGTTGCCGAGCGGGCTGATGCGCGGCGTGCTGAAGAGGTTCGTGCCGACCGGCAGGCCGGTGGTGGTGGAGACTTGCAGCACCTGCGAGTTCGGGAACGTGCCGCTGGGATCGACATCGCCGGCGCGCAGCAGCACGGCCAGATCCGGCCCGGTGCGCCCGATGAACAGGGCGCGGTCGTCGAGCGTGGTGACGCTGAAGCCGCCGAGGTGGCCGCGGAACAGGCAGTTCCCCTCACGGCTCATGACCGGGAAATCGAACGGCGTCGCCGTATCGAAGGACACGCCCGCGGGGAGACCGATCGGGGTGTCACCGTTCTTGGCGAGGAACTGCCCGGTGGTGAGCATCTGGCTCTGGGCGGTCGCGGACGCCACCGACAGGGAAAGCACGGCGAGGCCGACGAGGTGCATGCTCGCGGCACGTGGGAGAGTACGCATGGGACTACCTTGGGAGGTTCGGTGGAGCGATTGCCAGGGGCCGAAGTGGCCGCACGGGAGCCGCCGCTCACAGGGAGCCGTTTCCCGGGCTAGCAGGCGGGAGAATCTGCGGAATCACCCCGCGGACCGCCGGACCCAGCTCATGTCCCGGTGACGACGCCGGCCTTCTGCGTAGGTCGGTGGGTCGCGCGACTCGTGGTGCCAGGGCCCGGCCGGCAGGGCGTTGTGGTCGACCGAGGGCCAGGATCGCTGTCGGCGCCGCCCCGCCCGGCTACTCGGGCAAGCCCGGGTTGTTGAACAGCACCGACAACTTGATGCTGCCATGGCCGAACTGCGGGAAGCCCGGCGTCGCCGGGTTGGCCGGATCGAGGTTCGACGAGGTGTCGGGCGGCGGGAACAGCACCAGCGTCTCCAGGAAGGCGAGCAGCGCGCGCTGCCGGTCGGCGGGCAGCGCGGCGAACGTGTCGCGCGCGGCCTGCGCCTCGCCGCCGTGCCGCAGGATCACTTCGCGCAGGTTGATGCTGCGACCATCGTGGCCATAGGGCGCGGTGCTGCCGACGCCCCACAACGGCTCGGTCACGAAGCGTGTCGTCACGGTGCCGTCGAAGTTGCGTTCGTGGAACGCCGGGCCGAGGTCGTGCCGCCGGAAGTCGGCGAACAGGTTCCGCACCACGAACGAGCCTCCGTTCGGCACCTTGCGCGTGGGCAGGTTGGGGCCATTCGGCACTTCGTGGTAGAGCGCGGTCGCAGTCGCTGTCAGGTGGTTGAAGCCCATCTGGCTGCCATCGAAGCGCGTCTCGACGTCGGCGACGCGCCGGTCGTGGTCGATCACGAGGTCGGGCACGTGGCACTGCGCGCAGCCGACACTGGTCATCAGACCGCGACCCAGCTTGGTTTCCTCCGTCTGCTCACCGAGGCCGGGCTTGAAGTAGTTCAGCAGGTAGAACTCCATGTGGTCGACGATGCTGCAGGGCACCTCGTTGGCGACGCCATCGTGGTCGGGGTCCTGCCACGGACCCTGCACCGGCGGGGCTTCGATGGTGTCCAGCGCGCCGTCCAGGTGCATGCCCGCGGGCGTGACGATGTCGGCGCCGTTGGCCGCTGCCCGCAGCAGCGGATCGACGGCTTGCAGGCCCATCTCGGCGTGGAAGGCGCCGACCAGGAACTCGCGCATCGAGATCGTCCGGCCATCGGCGAAGAACGGCCGCACGCGCAGGTCGGCGTTGACGCCGGCCACCGCGCTCGTGTCGACCGTGCCGTCGGGGCGTGCCAGCAGCGAACCGAACGAGATGCCTTTGCTCTGCAGCAGGGCCTGCACCGGCAGTCCGGTCAGCGCCGCGGTCTGCAGGGCCTGGGTCTTGCTCTGGCGCAGATCACCGGTGATCTCGTCCGCCAGCATCTCGACCAGGCCGAGGCCGAACAGATGCGGTGCATCGCGGCTGTCGGGGCGCGTGAACACGTCGCCGCCGAAGCCCGCGCTGCCCCTCGGGCGCGCATGGCACGACGCACAGCTGTCGGACAGTCCGGCGCCGAGCGCGCCGTTGGTCGCGATCGGCCCGATGCCGTCGTCGGCGCGCGGGCCGAGCCCCTGGGCCTTGGTGAACTTGCGCTGGAACACCTGTCGCCCGCGCGCGATCGAGCGGAACGGATCGCGCGTGATCAAGAAGACCGAGGAGTCGGGCAGCCACATGTTGCCGTGGCCGGTACCGACCTGGTCGGCGTAGGAACGCTGGATGCCGGCGCCGAGCGCATTGGGGGTCTGGGTGATGTCGGTCTCCTGCGCGGTGGCGGCAGCCACGAGCAACGCGGCAGCGACGGCCGTACGGCCAACGCCAGGGGAGAGGAACGGGAAGCGACGCCAGGTGGAGTTTGGCATGGTTGAGGAGCGACGCGGCAGTCGGCGCCGTTCGCGGCATCCGAAGAAATGCACCCGTTGCCCACCTGTGACGCGCTTTCCCGCCTTGCCCTGGCCAGCGGCGGCCGCGTCAGGCGCTGGCCCGAGGATCCGGGCTCGCTTGGTCAGGCGCACCGGACTCGAAGTAGCCGTCCCACGCCCGATCGAGCACGGCCCTTGCCTGCGCCAGAGGGATCGCGCTCCAGCGGTCGCCGCTCTACACGACGAGGCCCAGGCGCAGCAGCTTGCCGGCGGCATCCTCGATGTCGAGTCGACCTCGCAGCGGGCGTGCAGCTGCAGCCACCGCTCGACGCCGCGGTCGATCTGGGCGGTCGTCAGTGGCTCGGCGCTCGTCAGCAGGAACCAGTAGGCCAGCACGGCCTCCTTGCACTCCTCCTCTTCGGCCTCGTCGAGCAGGCGATGGAACACGCCGGCGTTGTTGTCGAGGTTCTTGAAGTAGAGGTTCTCGGTCAGCGCCTTCAGGCATCGGATCTTGCGGGTCTTCTAGCGGTGGACCTGCTTCCAGACGAACACCGCCAGCGTGCCGGTGCCGACCGCGAGGGCGATCAGTGCGGTCTGGTCGAGCACGACCTCGTCGTCGCGCAGACCGAGCCAGAACGCGAGCAGCGAGCCCAGCAGCAGCAGGGTGCCGAGCAGCTTGGTCATCCACACGACGATGCCGCCGCCGGCCGCCGGCACGCCGATCAGCAGCATGTCGAGCGGCTTCATGCGGACCTCGGTGTTCGGGAACAGCATCTCGAGGTCGGCCGCCGGCACGTTGCGGAACAGCTTCAGCACCGTGGCCCCGGGCACGAACGGCAGGTCGCGTCGCCGCTGGCCATCGAACCAGGCGCGGTCGCCTGCAGCAGTTCGCGCAGGCCCTCGACCAGGTCCTGCTGCAGGTGGCCGCTCGGTGTCCGTCGGGGGGCACAGCGGCGCGGCCGGGCGATCGGGGTCGAACGGCGCGTGGCACCGCTTCAAGTGTTCGAGCCGGGCGTGGAACTCGAAGTGGAACACGCTCTCGACGATGCGGCAGAAGTCGCGGAACGCCGGACGGTCGCCGACTGGCAGGCGTGGGTCCGCTGCACACAGGTCGACGACGTCGTGTTTGCCGATCGGCAGGAAGCGCTGTCGGTCGGTCACCATCAGGCGCCGAACTGCCGCAGGTGGTGGTCGAGGTGCTTCCACTGCAGCGTCTGCCACTCGTCCTGTGTCAGCGGGCCGAAGAACGGGTGCGGCGCCTTGGTCAGGCCCGCGGGACCACGGGTGCCGAACTGCTGCACCAGCGCCAGCAGGGACGCCTTCTCCGTGGCGAAGTCCCGCGGGTCGACGACCTTGAACTCGGGCGCGGTCGGCATGCCGGGCTTCCACGGTGCCGGCGCCAGCAGCTGCCTCTTCGCCATGCGGCCGAACAGGAAGCCGATCAGCGAGCGCTTCAACGGCAGTTCGCCGGTTGCGACGCGCAGCGGCTGCTGACAGTGGGCGAGCATCTGTGCGGCGGACATCTTGCCCCATTGCCGCGCGCAGTCAGGACGCAGGCCTTCGATCCGCGCGAGCACGACGGCAAGGCCTCGGGGGTCGAAGAGCGAGTCGTTCATCGCATCACAACTCGAATGCTGCGTCCGTCGGTCGGCAGACGCGCTTCAAGTGCAGCGGCCGCCGCAGGCCACCGGGGCCGAACTCGCCCGCGGGACGCGTCTTCGCCAGCCATTCCTCGAACACGGCCATCGACTTCGCCGTGTCGACGAACACGTCGCCGTAACGGTCGCCGGCCTGTGCGGCGGTGACGACGACCTTCTGGTGCCAGCAGTGCATGCCGCTGACCGGGTCGGGCTGGACCGGGAAGGTCATGTTCTGGTGCACGCCGCCGCTGCTCCACCAGACCTTCTCGCTCTCCTTGTCCTTGCTGGCGAACGCGCCCGGCGGTTTCGTGCGCCGCATCAGGTATGCCGTGTCGGTGACTTTGCGCAGGTCGACGTCGTGCAGCTGCCAGTGGTTGCCGGCGACCTGGTCGCCCTGCACCGTCCAGCGGCCCATGTGGTGGCTGCAGGCGATCACCCCCGGCCGCACGCCCTCGGTGACCCAGACGGCGTTGACGTAGTAGCCGGTGCGGGTCGCGACGCGCAGCAGATCGCCCATCTGCACGCCGATGCGCACCGCGTCGCTCGGGTGCATCCACACCGGGTTGGTGTTCGACAGTTCGGTCAGCCACTTGCTGTTCGCCGACCGCGTGTGGATCAAGGTCGGCAGCCGGAACGTCGCCACCAGCACCATCTCGCCCTTCTCGCGGTCGACGCGCGCTTCGTCGATGTGGCTGTGCACGTAGACCGGCACGGCCAGTTCGGGCCAGCCCCAGTCGACCATCGTCTGCGAGTACAGCTCGAGCTTCCGGCTCGGCGTCGGGAAGCCCGTGCGCGCCTTGCCGTCGGCCCAGACGCCGACGGTCTTGCCGTTCTGCCGCACGGTGCCGGCGTCGTCGACCTCGTACTCGCCACGCGGCAGCTCGGCTGCGTGCGTACGGTAGACCTGGTCCTGCACCAGGAAGCAGCCGTGGCGCTGCATGTACTCGAGCGGCGACATGCCTTCCTTGGCGGCGGCCGCCGGCAGCCCGGGCACCGAGTTCTCGAAGATCCAGCGGTAGTACTCGGCGATCGTGACGCGCTCACCAGGGCGATAGGGCGACTCGAAGTGCTGGCGGATGCCGAGTGAACCGTCGGGGTCGACGTGCCAGGACAGCGCGATCCAGAACTCGTCTTCTTCCCAGACCTCGCCCGGGTTGACCTCGTAGGTCCACGTCACCTGCTTGCCTTGGCGTTCGGCGAGCACGCGGTGCACCGGCTGGCGGAAGCCGATCCAGGTTGCGGCGTGGGTCTCCTGCGACATCAGGTCGTGGCGCTCGGTCGCGTGGCCCATCGGCAGCACGAAGTCGGCCCAGCGCGCGGTCTCGTTCCAGGTCGGCGACAGCACGGCGTGGCAGCCGACCAGCGCCTCGTCCGACAGCGCCTCGATCCACATCGCGCCGTCGGGGTTGGTCCAGACCGGGTTGTAGACGCGCGTGAAGTAGGTGTCGATGCGGCCGCGGCCGCTCTTCAGCAGATGCGGCAGCAGGAAGCTGAGCTCGTGGTGCGCGAGCGGCCACTCGGTGGGATAGAGCAACTCGCTCCAGACGTCCTGCGGCCGCGGCTTGGAGAACGGTGCTGGCACGAACTTGTTGGTGCCGGCACCCGCGGTGCCGCCGAGCGAGCCGACGGCACCGACCAGCACCGACACGAACTGCAGGCAACGCGCGGTGGCCCAGCCACCTTCGTTGCCGGCGGCGGTGTTGCGCCAGACGTGCGACGCGAACGCGCTGCCGGCCCTGCCGATCTCGCGGCCGACCTCGTCGACGACCGCCGCGTCGAGCCCGCAGACCTCGGCCACGTGCGCCGGCGTCGCGAACGCGTAGTCGGCGGCGAGATCCTGCCGGAACGCGGCGAAGTCCTCGTCGCGCTCCTTCGCGCGCTGGTAGGCGCGCCAGTCGACCCAGTCGTGCACGAACGCCCAGTCGCAGAGGTCGTCGCGTAGCAGCACGTGCACGAAGCCGAGCAGCATCATCGCCTCGGTGCCGGGGCGCGGCGCCAGCCAGTAGTCACCCATGCTGGCGGTGTTCGACAGCCGGATGTCGCAGACGGCGAGTTTGCCGCCCTTCATCTTGCCGTCGATGATGCGCTGCGCGTGCGGGTTGAAGTAGTGGCCGGTCTCGAGGTGGCTCGAGATCAGCAAGGTGAACTTCGCGTTCTCGTAGTCCGGCGAGGGACGGTCGTAGCCGCTCCACAGCGTGTAGCCGAGGCGAGCGGCGGCACTGCAGACGTTGGTGTGGGAGTTGTGACCATCGACACCCCAGGCCTGCAGCACGCGTTCGACGTAACCGTCGTGGCCCGGCCGGCCGACGTGGTACATGACCTCGGTCTTCCTGCCTTCGACGATCGCCTTGCGCACGCGCGCGCCGAGCGTCGCGAGCACCTCGTCCCAGGTCGTGCGTTCGAAGCGGCCGCTGCCGCGCGCGCCGACGCGCTGCATCGGGTAGAGGATGCGCTCGGGATCGTGGACCTGGTTGATCGTCGCCGGGCCCTTGGCGCAATTGCGGCCGCGCGAGCCGGGGTGGTAGGGGTTGCCCTCGACCTTCTGGATGCGGCCGTCCTGCTTGTCGACGTAGGCGATCAGGCCGCAGGCGGCTTCACAGTTGAAGCAGATCGTCGGCACCAGCGCGTACTGGCGTTTGACCCGCTTGGGCCAGGCCTTCGCGTCGAGTTCCTCCCAGTCGTCCCAGCGCTCGGGGGGCGGGAAGTTCTCGAGCGGCGTCGTGCGCAGGGTGCTGTGGTCCATCACGGCGGGGCACGATAGCCGCCGGTCGGGGGTCAGGCGAGCAAGTCAGCCGCGGGGCACGGGGCGAGCCGATGTGGCTGCGTCAGAGGGAGCCGTGCCGCAACGCCATGTGGGCTTGCAGGCGTTCGTAGGCATTCTCGGGCCGGCTCGTGAACTGCTGGCGCAACGCCTTCAACACGTCGCCGCGCGAGACGATGCCGAGCAGGCGGCGGTCGCAGTCGACCACTGGCAGGCGCCGGATCGGCAGGTCGCGGAAGCACGACGCGACCTCGTAGAGATCCGTCGTCGGACCGACGACGCAGAAGTCGCGGCGCATGTGCTGGGCCACGGTGCCAGGCGGTTCGTCTTCGTAGTGCGCGGCCGCCATCGCCGTCAGTCCGTCGCGTTCGCTGAAGACACCGGCGAGCCGACCGTTCTCGATCACGGGCGCGCCGGAGTAGCCTCGTTGCAGCAACTCGCGCACGGCGTCCAATACCTGCATGTCGGGGCGGACCACGAAGACAGTCCGCTGCATGACATGGGCAGCCGTGAGCACGGTTCGGTTCGTGTCCATGGCGCCCCAGGTTACGCGCAACCGTGTCCGGGTGGGACCCCCCTTGCATGCGGGCAGGTGGCAGGTGACGCGATGGGGCGCATGGGGCCCATGCCAAGGCGGCGGCTCGCGCGGAGGCGGCGACCGCCGTCGCCGCGGTTGCCAGGGCCGCGATTGCGACCCGGTAGGTTTCGCCTGCTTCGAGGCTTCGTGCGCTGTGTTGGGCGCAGGTTGGCGAGCGCCGCATCGGCACCGGCGGACCGATCGGTTTCCGCGTCACGACGCCCTGGGAAAGGCATCGAGTTGGGGGCGCCGGATTCTTCTGCCATCGCGAACAGTCGCGGGGGCAGTGTCGCTCGACCGGCAGGTCGATCCGTCCGCCGAATCGCACCCCTCATCGAGCCCACCCATGTTCCTGCCCCGGACGCTGTTCTCCTGCGCTGCTCCCCTCTGGTTCCTGGCCTCGGTGGCCGCACAGTGCACACCGCAGTGGCAGCCCGGTGACCCGTTGCCGCATGTCAACGGCACGGTCAGCGCCACCATGACCTGGGATCCCGATGGCGCGGGGCCGGCACCATTGCAACTGGTCGTCGGCGGCTCGTTCCAGGCCGGCGGGATGCTCTCGACGACCATCGCCACGTTCGACGGCAGCCAGTGGCTGCCGCTCGGCGCCCCGCCCGGAGGCTTCGTGAACGCGCTTGCCACCTTCAACGGGCAGCTCGTGGCGGCGGCCGGGGACTTGTCGGGTGTGATCTCGAGCTGGAACGGCAGCGCCTGGCAGCCGCTCGGCACCTTCGGCCAGACCAACGGCCGGGTGCGCGCCATGGCGATCTACAACGGCGAACTCTTCATCGCCGGCGACTTCGGCTTCGTCGACGGCGTGGCCGCCAGCGCTGTCGCACGCTGGAATGGCACGGCATGGTCGGCGCTCGGTGCGGGCGTCAACGGGTCCGTGAAGGCGCTCGCGGTGTTCCAGAACTCGCTGCAGGTCGCCGGCAGCTTCAGCAGTGCGGGTGGTGTCGCGGTCGGCAACCACGCGATCTGGAACGGCAGCACCTGGGTCGCCGGCGCGAGCTTCAACGGTCCCGTCGAGTCGCTCGCGGTCCGCATCGGCATCGCGGTGACCAGCACCTACCTGTTCGCCGGTGGTTCGTTCACCACCGTCTTCGCGCCGGGCTCCGGTACCGTGGTGGCACAGCACGTGGCCCGCCTGCAGCAGTCGACAGGTCTGTGGACGGCGATGAGCACGGGCCTCGGCGGCGGCACGGTCAAGAGCCTGTTCGTGGTGGCGCTCGGTCTGGTCGGCTACGAACTGACGGCGGCGACCGACGAGTCGCTCTACAAGATCTGGCGGTGGACCGGGTCGGCGTGGACCAACCTGGCGTACGTCGACGACCCAAACGGCGCCGTCGCGGCGTCGACGTTCGCCTACTTCGGCGGCAAGTACGTGCTCGGGCTCGTCTCGGCCGATGTCGCGCTGCGCACCTACGACAGCGCGGCTGGCTGGGTGCCCGTGAACGGTCGCGGCATCGACGGCTCCGTGTATGCATCGTGCGCGGTCGGCAACGAGATCGTGATCGCCGGCGCATTCCAGAGCATCTCCGGCGTGACCATGAACGGCATCGCGCGTGGCAGCGCCGGTGCGTGGTCACCACTAGGCGCCGGCCTGAGCGGCGGCTTCGGCGTATTCGCCGTCACGTCGCTCGCCAACGGCGACATCGTGGCGGGCGGCGACTTCACGACCGCGGGGGGCGTGCCGGCGAGCTGCATCGCGCGCTGGAACGGATCGGTGTGGTTGCCTTTGGGCAGCGGCGTCAACGACATCGTGTATGCGCTGCGCACCATGCCGAATGGCGACCTGATCGCCGCGGGCCGTTTCACGCTGGCGGGCGGCGTGCCCTGCAACCGCATCGCCCGCTGGAACGGCACCACCTGGAGTCCGCTCGGTTCGGGCTCGCCGTCGCAGGTCAATACGCTGGCGTTGGAGCCGAACGGCAACCTGCTGGTGGGGGGCAACTTCACCTCGATCGGCGGCACAGCCGCGAGCCGCATCGCGCGGTGGAACGGCAGCTCGTGGGCGGCCCTCGGTGGCGGCGTCGACAATGCCGTGTGGAGCGTGGTGAGCATGCCGGATGGCGCCGTCGTCGTCGGCGGACACTTCGCGACCGCCGGCGGGGTCAGCGCACCCTACATCGCGCGCTGGAGCGGCGCCGCATGGTCGCCCGTCGGTCTGCAGGTCTTCTATCGCCCCACGAGTGACGTCTACACGCTGGCGGTGTTGCCGGACGGCGGCCTGATCGCCGGTGGAGCGGAGTGGTCCTACTCGCTGTCCTTTCCGCCGATCAACGTGCGCTCGAACGTCGCGCGCCTCGACAACCTCAACACGAATTGGACTGGCCTGGACGTGCATGGGTTGTCGGTCTCGACCTGCACCTGGTTGCCCGACGGCGACCTCGTGGTCGGCGGCAACTTCCACCTCGCCGGTGGACTCTCGCTCGGCAACGTCGCGCGCCTCGCGCCGCCGTGCCGGCCGGCCGCGGTGTCGTTCGCGCCGGGTTGCCCAAGTTCGGGCGGCAACAACCTGCTGACCGCGACGACCCTGCCGTGGGCGAACGGCACCTTCCACGCCATGGGAACCGGCCTGCCGGTGTTCGCCGCGGTGTTCGCCGTGACCAGCTTCCAGTCGATCGTGCCGCCGTTCCCGCTGACCGCCGCGTTCCCCGAGGCGGTGCCCGGCTGCGACCTGCACGTCGTGCCCGACATCCTGGAGGGCATGGTCACGACGACCGGCACCGCGACGTCGACGCTGTTGCTGCCGAACATCCCGCCGCTGGTCGGCCTCGTGTTCCACCACCAGATGGTGCCGATCGAACTCGGCCCGCTGGGGCAGTTCGTCGCGATGACGAGCACCAACGCGCTGCAGTTGACAGTCGGGATCTTCTAGCGCACCAGCAGGGCCGTCACGACAGCGGTGGCAGCTGGCCGGCGCGCACGTAGGCCTGCTCGTAGAGGAACAGGCCGCTCCACGCCAGCACCGCACACAGCGCCAGCGTCACGGGGTGCCCCATGCCGGAGAGCACCAGCAGCATCGCCAGCAACGTCGCGGCCGTCGTCGTCGCCATGCCGGCATGGAACGCTGACAGCTTCGTGCCCGGCCAGGCGGGGATCACCGGCAACAACGCGGCCGCCATGCGCGCGTTCGCCGTGTCGTGATGGCCGATGCGCTCGCAGAGGCCGAGCGCGTGGTGGGCGACGGCGAGCACCGCGACGAAGATCGCCAACTCGGCGTTCGGCACGAACGCCAGCAGCGCGGCGCCGCCGACGCACAGCGCCTGCACCAGCAGGTGCGGCAGCAACACACGTGTGTGCTGCCACAGATCGCGGCCTTCGCACTGTGCGAACAGGAACGCGGTGTAGGCCGCCGTCAGCGAGCCCGTGACCAGGTTCGTCCAGCGCAGGCCATCGGCGAGGCCGTGCAGGCCGAGCACGCGCGCGACCAGGATCGCCGTGGTGATGCCGCCGAACGCCATCAGCACCCAGGCGCCCTTGACCAGCCAGCTCTTCGTGTTGGGCCGCAGCACGATGGTCAGGAACAGGCGTGGTCGCTTCAGGTCGGCGACCAGCAGCACGTTCGTGACGGCGAGGAACACCAGTGCCAACAGTTCCGGCAGGTAGTCGCGCACGAAGCCCTGGGCGCCGGGCATGAAGGCGACGAACGGCGCCCACAGCGCCGCACCGGCAGCAATGCCCTTGGTCACCAGGTAGGCCGAGACCTTCCAGCCCCAGTGCACCTTGTGGTCGACGTCGAGCGCGGTGCGCGTGTCGGGGCGATAGAACTCCGCCTCCGCTGCGGCTGGCAGCGGCACCTTCGGCAGGCGGCGGTCGCTCCAGATGTACATGTCCGGGTTCGCGCGCCGTGCCGGGTTCGAGCGTCGTCGGGTGGGCGCCGAGGTAGAACACGTTCGGGCCGGTGCCCTGTTCGGTGCGGCGGGCCGTGGCGCCCGGGACCTCGGCCAGCAGTCGGCTCACCCGGCTGTTCGGGTCGTGCAGGTCGCCGGCGACGATCGCGCCCTCGGGGCAGACGATCACGCAGGCCGGCTCCAGGCCCTTCTCGACGCGGTGGGCGCAGAAGTGGCACTTCTCGGCGCCGCCGGTGTCCTCGTTCAGGTGCAGGGCGTCGTAGGGACAGGCCTGCATGCAGGCCTTGCAGCCGATGCAGACGTCCTTGTCCAGGTCGACGATGCCATCGGGCCGCTTGTGCAGCGCGGTCACCGGGCAGATGGTCACGCACGGGGCCGCCGTGCACTGGTTGCATCGGAGCACCGCAAAGTGCCGTTTCACGGCCGGGAAGGCGCCGACCTCGGTGTACTTCACCCAGGTGCGGAAGTCCCCCAGGGGCACGTCGTTCTCGGACTTGCAGGCGACGGTGCAGGCGTGGCAGCCGATGCATCGGCGCTGGTCGAGGACGAATCCGTATTGCATGGGGACCCGGGGTCGGGCGGGGCACCATAACAAGGCTGCCCCCCCGCGCTACCGTCGGCCTGCAGACGAAATTCGCCTCCCGGCTTGCGCGAAGGACCTCGGCCAGGGAAGGTTCGCGCCACTTGCGACCTCGTCGGGCGCGCTTTGGTTGGTCCGCCAGTTTCGCTGATCGATCGGGAACCCCCTGCAGAGACTCGCTCTTCCCAGTTCGTTGGCACCAGGGGTGTTGGCCCTTTCGCCACTGGTGCGGCAGAAAGATCAAAGGGTGAAGTGATCGTCAGATGGGTACGAGACTGTACGTAGGAAACCTTTCCTTCCAGACCACGGAAGATTCACTGCGCGCCGCGTTCGAAGGCGATGGGCGGCAGGTGACGGACGTCAAGATCATGCTCGACCGGGACACTGGTCGGTCGCGCGGCTTCGCGTTCGTGGAGATGGCGAATGAGCAGGACGCGCAGGGCGCGATCCAGGCGATGAACGGCGCCGACGTCGATGGCCGTCCGCTGCGCGTCAACGAGGCCCAGCCCCGCCAGGAAGGCGGTGGCGGTGGCCGCGGTGGCTTCGGCGGTGGTGGCGGCGGCGGTGGCCGCGGTGGCTACGGTGGCGGCGGCGGCGGTGGTGGCCGCGGCGGCTACGGTGGCGGTGGCGGCGGCGGTGGCCGCGGTGGCTTCGGCGGCGGCGGCGGTGGTCGTGGCGGCGGCGGCGGTGGCCGCGGCGGCTTCGGCGGCGGTCGCGGCGGTCGCGGCGGTCGCGACGACCACGGCGGCGGCGGCGGCGGCGACGAGTGGTAGTCGGTCGCTGACGGCGACCGCGTGCGCAGGCCGGTCCGCCCGGCCGTGCTGCCGGTGCTTCGGGCTCGCTGCTTGCGAGCCCGCGGCATGTACGCAGCGCGCCGTCTCAGGTGTCGCTCGTCGCGCGACCGCGGGGCGCGATCAGTTCCGCAGGCCGTCCGCGGGCGCCTTCGCCGGCGCGGCTGCCGGTTCCCCGGCCCCGGTGCCCGGCTCCAGCCCGGCCAGGTCGAGCACCCGCTGCACCAGCCGCACGCGTTCCTGCATCGACAGCGACTGCACCGGGATGTAGGGCACGTCGAACACCTCGAGCATCAGCTTCACCATGCCGTCGATGCGCACGACCTCTTCCCACTCCAGCCCGGCGCGCACGCCGTCGGCCACGACCAGCTCGCGATGCGGCCGCAGGAAGAAGACGATGCCGTGCCGCACCCAGCCCATGTAGTCGGCCAGCCGGCGATCGCGGAACACGTCGCCGAGGATGGTCGAGTGGTGCGCCGCGTAGGCGAGGTTGCAGAACGCGCGGTCGCTGACGAACGTGCCCGCGACCTTCTGTTCGGCCTCGATCTGGCGATGGAACACCTCGCGCTGGTAGCGGTTGACCAGTTCGATGTCGGTGCGCAGGGTGTCGAG
>JBGARS010000113.1:0-13088 GCA_044230075.1 Planctomycetota bacterium
AGGTACTCGCGATCGACCGTGCGGCCAGTCACGCCGAGCAGCTCGGCGATCTGCTCGATCGTCAGCCCGGCGAAGAAGCGCAGCATCACGACCTTGGCCGGCCGTTCGTACTGCTTCGCGAACGCATCCATCGCCTCGTCGAGCGCCAGCATGTCGAGCACCGGGCCGTCCTCGTGCACGGCGAGGTCGGCCGTCAGCGTCGCCGCGCTGCGGCCGGCGTTGCGCCTGAGCCGCCCCTTCCGGCGCGCCTGGTCGACCAGGATGTTGCGCATCGCCTTCGCGGCCGCACCGAAGAAGTGCGCGCGGCTCTCGAAGCTCGGCGGTGCATCGCCGCCGAGCCGCATCCACACCTCGTGCACCAGCGCGGTCGCCTGCAGGGTCTGGCCCGGGCCGAGCCGGCCGAGCCGCGCCGAGGCCAGCTGCTTGAGGTCCTCGTAGACGAGGCGCCACAACTCGTCGCTGGCCCCGGCTTCGCCGCGTTCGATGCGGGCCAGCGCGATCGTCACCGGTGTGCTCGTCATGTGCGCGTCAGGAGTCTAGCGCGGCGGGCTACCCACCGAGCAGGGCCGCCCACCGCGGATGATCGCGCAATCGCCCGATGCCGGGCATGGAGAGCACACGCTCGCGAGCGGCACCACACCAGAGCGCACGCTCGAGCGCCGCGATCGCGGCGGTGCGATCGGCCGTTCGCTGCGCGTCGCTCGCGCCATGCCTGCCGAGCCGCTGGCAGTAGAGCTCGAGCAGGTTCGTGTAGAGGTAGTCGTAGTAGGGCCCGAGCACGCCGAGGTCGGCGCCGCGCTGGTAGCAGGCGATCGCCTCGTCGAGGTCGCCGTCGGCGCGCGCCATGTTGCCGAGCCGCGCGTGGTGGCCCGGCGTCGGGTTCGCGACCAGGAACGCGCGTTCGGCCGCGCGGCGCTCGGCCGGCGTGCCGATCCGGTACTGCGCCAGCTGCTTGCCGTCGAGCCGGCCGACGGCGCGGCTCCGGGCCACGGCGAGCGGGTCGAGCGGCCAGCGCTGCATCCGGCCGCCGATCGTCAGCGTGCGCACTTCGGCGCCATCCGGGCTCGCGGCCAGTCCCGAGCAGCAGTCCTGCAGCCGCAGCACCGCGAACACCCGGCCGGTCGCGGTCTCGAACACGTGCACTTCGTCGTCGCAGACCACCCAGCACAGCCGGCTGCCGGCGAAGAAGCCGCACGGGTAGCCGCCGGCTGGTGTGAGCCCGGTGTAGGTCGCGAGCGGTGCGCCGCTGCGATCGGCGGTGTCCGGTTGCAGATCCCAGACGAACGCCAGCGGCTCGCCGAGCACGCCGAGCAGGTGGCGGCCGTCGGGGCTGATGGCGGCATCGAGGTGCATGCCGTCGGGCGGGCGCGACACGCGCGCGGCCACCGCGCCGCTGCGCCAGTCGACGACCTCCAGTTGGCGCACCTGCCAGCCGGCCATCGCGACGAACCGCGACCCCTGGCCGCCGACGTCCACCGGCACGCCGCCCGGGTGCGGGATCGCCGCCAGCAGCTCGCCGCTGTCGAGGTCGTGGCATTGCAACAGCACGCCGTCGCGCGGCAGCGGCGGCCAGCCTTCGGGATGCTGCGTCGTCACCAACAGCCGGCCCGCGTCGTCGACGCACCAGTCGAGCGCGTTCGGCACCTCGGGTACGAGTCGCGGGCAGGTCGGCAGTTCGATCTCGCGCCGCACGCGGCCGTCGACTTCGAACACCAGCACGGTCCAGCCGCGACCGTCGTGCTCCGGGATCGCACCGATCAGCTTGCCGCCGTCCGGGGACGGAACGACGAACGCGAGGTCCGGCCGCTCGATCGCGCCGAGCTGCCGCCGCGTGGCCGTGTCCCACACCTGCCAGCGCCCATCGGTGGGGCCCGAGCCGCGGGGGCGGATCACCGCGAGCGGGCTGCTGCCCCAGGCAACGTTGTTGCCGATCTGGGTCGGCGCCGTGCCGGGCAGATCGAGCGGCGCGAACTCGGGCTCGAAACTCCAGACCCGCACGTCTGCTGCCTGGACGGCGAAGCGCGTCCCGTCGGGATGGAACGCGATCGGTGGCCGGTTGCTCTTGTCCGCTGGGCCGAGATACCGGCGCACGACCCGCATCGTCGGCAGGTCGAGCAGGCACACGTTCAATGTGTTGTCGATCGCGACCGCGCGCCGACCATCGGGGCTCGGCATCGCCGACCACAGGCGCAGCTCGGGGTGCCATTCGACCGCGCCAGAGCGCAGGTCGACGACACCGAGGTACCCGCTTCGTTCCTTGCCGACCAGGAGGCGGTCGTCACCGAGCCGGCGCGGGAAGAGCGCTTCGAGCTCGGCGATCGGCGCGCCGGCGGTCGAGTACACCCGGATCGTGCCGCCGCACGAACTGGCGATGCGATCGATGCGCGGCGTGAGGAACAGCTCCGCGTCGCGCAGGACCTGAGGTGCGACCCGACCGACCGCACGCGGTTCGCACGTGCGCTCGAGTTCGCCCGTGGTGGCGTTCCACATGCGCGTCCGTCCATCCTCGGCCACCGTCACGAGGTGGGTCCCGTTCGCGTCGAACGCGACCGCGCCGACCGCGACACCGTGCCGCAGCACCAGCGGCTCACCGGTGCCGTCGGTCGCGAAGACGCGCGCCGTGCCGTCGCGTGACGACGTCGCGAACCGGCTGCCGTCCGGCGCGAACGCACACGACACCACCTCGCCTTCGTGGTCGTCGACGACGCGCACGCACGCGCCGGTCGCGAGCTCCCACAGCCAGGCGCGGCCGTCGCGCGACGCTGCCAGCAGCAGCCGTTGGCCGGGGTCGATCACCAGGTGATCGACGGAGTTCCGCGGGCCGGCGAAGCGCCGCAGCTGGGTGCCGGTCTCCGGGTCCCACAACACCGCATCCGACGAGCCGGAGGTGACGAGCCGGCCGTCGGCGAGGTACTGCAGCAACACGCCCGTGCCCTGCTCGATGCCCTCGTCGTGGCCGTCCAGGCGTTGCAGCAGCGCGTGCTGCGGTAGCGCCGCGTAGATCGACCGGCGCACCGCCGAATCGTCGGTGCGCTCGCTGGCCGCGAGCGCAAGCAACAGTGCCAGGTTGGGGGTGTCCTCGGCTAGCAGGGCGGCCTCGGCGGCGATGCGCACGCCCTCCGCTTCGCGCGCGCGCGCGACCGCGGCCTGTTCGTTGGCACGCGATTCGACCAGGAACCACGCCGTGCCGAACAGGCCGAGCACCAGCGACAGCAGGACCAGCGCGGCCGCCGTGACCTGCACGCGGTAGCGGCGCGCGAACTTGCGCAGCCGGTAGAGCCCGCTCGGCGGCCCGGCGGCGACCGGCCGGTGCGCCAGGAAGTTCTCGAGGTCCTCGGCGAACTCGCGCGCCGAGCCGTAGCGGCGATCGGGTTCCTTCTCGAGCGCCTTCATCACGACCCAGTCGAGGTCGCCCGCGAGCCGGCGCTGCCAGCGCGAGGCGCCCTCGCGGCCCTGCGTCGCCTCCGCCGCAGCCTGCAATTGCCGCACCCGCGTGCTCGGCTTCGCCGGCACGGTGTCGCGCACGAGCCGGCTCCAATGGACCACGCTGGCGTGCGACGCGTTCGTGGTCTCGATCGGGCGCGCCTGGGTCAGCAGTTCGTAGAGCATCACGCCCAGCGAGTAGACATCCGAACGCGTGTCGACCTGTTCGGCCAAGCCGTCGATCTGCTCGGGCGCCATGTAGGCAGGCGTGCCGAGGAACGTGCCGGCGAGGGTGTGGATCGACTGTTCGCCGAGTGGCTCCTCGAGCGCCTTGGCGATGCCGAAGTCGATGACCTTCGGCATCGGCCCATCGCCGGTCTTCACGACCAGCACGTTGCCCGGCTTCAGGTCGCGGTGCAGCACGCCGCGCCGGTGCGCGTGGTCGACCGCCCGGCAGACCTCGACGAACAGCCGCAGACGGTCCTCGAGTGACAGCCGTTCGCGCGTGCAGTAGTCGGTGATCGGCACGCCGTCGACGTATTCCATCGCCAGGAACGGCCGGCCGAGCGCGTCGGTTCCGGCATCGTAGACAGCGGCGATGTACGGGTGGCCCATGCGCGCCAGCGCCTGGCGCTCGGCGGCGAAGCGCGCGAGCACGCTGCCGGTGTCCATGCCGGCGCGGATCAGCTTGATCGCGACCTCGCGGCGCACCGGGCGCAGCTGCCGCGCCTTGTAGACCGTGCCCATGCCGCCCTCGGCGAGCCGTTCGAAACCGTCGTAGCCGTCGATGCGGGGCAGCGGCGGCGCTGTACCGGGGGCGCCGGCCATCGCGGCGGCGTCCGCGGCGCCGACGGCCGGTTCGGCGAGGAAGGCAGCCAGTTCGGTGGCCTCGACTTCGAGCAGCTCGGCGAGTTCGCGCCGCACGGCCGGGTCGTCGGCGCAGGCGCGCGCGACGAAGGCCGGCCGTTCGGCCGCAGGGAGTTCGCTGGCGTCGGCGAACAGCTGCACGAGACGCTGCTTCTGGGTGTCGTCGAGCATCGGCGGCGGCCCGATACTACGCCACGCGACGCGCATCGCGTCGGCTCCGTCGTCGGGGCGCGTGGCCCGGTCGGCACGCCAACCGGTGCCGGATGGCTGCAGGCCCGCACACGCTGCCGAACCGCGACCCGTATCCCTGCACGTCAGGCCTGGTCGAGGGACAAGGGTTGCGAGCGAGGTGCTTCTGGACCGCGGGGCGATACACCTGCGTTGTGTGACAGAGCTGTCAACCGTACCGCTTTCTGTCGCGTCGGTCCGAGGAGTCCCGAACGGTCGCGCACCGGCTTGCATGTCCCCCGCGGACCGTGACCATCACCTTCCTCAGGCTCTTCCGGTCGGAACGAGTCCGTTCTCGCTGTCTGCGGTCCCCGGTGCACCCGCCTGCTCTCGCACCATTGCCTCGACCGTGCGTGCGCATGGCAGTCATCTACTACTTCAACGGATACTGCCGACCGACAGCGCGTCGGAACTGCGCTGCGATCTCCCGATAGCTCGCCACGAGCTCCGCGGCCGGGTCGGTGCGTTCGCCGGTGAGGTGCACGAAGCGGGCTGCCACCTGGTCGATGCCGAGCCCTGGCTCGACCTGACGCCGCACCGACCACAGCGCCTGCAGCGCGGCACCCAACGCAGCCGACTCGGTCTCGACCAGCGCTTCGACCGGCACCCCGAAGACCGCAGCGAGGATCTCGCGCCACAGCGGATTCCTGGCGGCACCGCCGACGAGGCGCACCTCGGCTGTGGCGATGCCGAGCTGGCGCATGCGGTCGAGGCCGGCACCGAGGTTCAGCGACGTGGCTTCGAGCGCGGCACGGTAGAGATGTCCTGTCCGCAGCGTGCCCGGGCGCATGCCGAGCAGGGTGCCGGTCGCATCTGGCAGATCGGGGACCCGCTCGCCGGTCAGGAACGGCAACCACAGCAGGCCGTCGCAGCCGGGAGGCACCTCGCGCGCCGCAGCGGTCAGCGCGGCGTGGTCCAGACCCGTGAGCGCCACCACCGCCTCGGTGACGCCGGTGCAGTTCATCACGCAGAGCAACGGCAACCAGGCGCCGTCACTGCTGCAGAACGGGGCGATGCGACCCGCGGGATCGACCACCGGTGTGTCGCTGCGCGTGAAGATCGTGCCCGAGGTGCCGAGGCTCACGACGACGACGCCGGGCCGGGTCGCACCGGCGCCGATCGCGGACAGCATGTTGTCGCCGCCGCCGGCGGCGACCGGGATGCCCGCCGCGATCCCGAGCAACGTGGCGCCGGATGCGGACAACCTCCCGGCGAACTCGCCCACGCCGCGCAGTGGCGGCAGCATCGCGGCCAGGGCGGGATCGATCGCCGCCATCGCGCCCCGGTCGAACGTGCGAGCGACCGGATCGAAGCACCCGGTGCCCGACGCGTCGCCGCACTCCATCGATGCCTCGCCGGTGAGCACGAAGTTGACGTAGTCGTGCGGCAGCAGCACCCGCCGCACGCGTTGCCAGTGCTCCGGTTCGTTCTCGCGCAGCCAGAGCAGCTTGCTGGCCGTGAAGCCGGTCGGCACGCCGAGCCGGGCCGCCTGTGCGGCCGTCGCCGTGTCGCACCAGAGCTTCGCCGGTCGCACGACGCGGCCCGACTCGTCGAGCACGACGCAGCCATGCTGCTGACCGGCGACGCCGATGCCGGCGATGCGCGCTCGATCGACCTGCGCCAGGACTTCGTGCGCCGTGGCAGCGACCGCCTCGAGCCAGGTGTCCGGATGCTGCTCCAGGTGACCCGGCGGCAGCCCCGCGATCAGGCCGTACTGCCGCTGCGCGCGCGCCACGACTTCGCCCCGCACCGCGTCGAGCACCAGCGCCTTGGTGCTCTGCGTGCCGACATCGAAGCCGAGGAACAGATCCCCCGACGACATCACCCGCCCCGCACGCCGAGCAGGTGCTCGATCAGCAGCTGGTCGAGCCGCTCGTAGCCGAGACCACGTTGCGCGACGGCGTCGACGTCGATCGTGAGCTTGCCCAAGGCGTCGGCCTTGCCGCGTGAGTAGCCCGGGGTGAGCAGCGGATCGAGCCCGGCGTCGGGCTGGGCGGCGAGCAGCGCCTGCACGTCGGGGTCACCATCGAACGCGACGGCGCGCGCCTTCAGGATCCTGTAGGTGCGCATGCAGCCCTTCGCGAACTCCCAGACGCCGGCCTCGTCCTCGGTGCGGTAGGCGTGCGCATCGAAGTGGCGCGGTCCGTCGTAGCGCTTGCCGCCGAGCGTGCCTTCGAGCAACCGGATCAGCAGGAACGCGCCCTTCTGGTCCTCGCTGCCGAAGCGCAGGTCCTGGTCGTAGCGGCCGATCTTCTGGCCGTTGAGGTCGATGTGGAACAGCTTGTCACACGCCATCGCCTGCGCGACCGCATGCGGGAACGACAACCCCGACATGACCTCGTGCGCGACCTCAGGGTTCACACCGACCATCTCGTGGTGCTCGAGCGTGCTGATGAAGTGCAGCATGTGCCCGGTCGTCGGCAGGTAGTTGTCGCCGCGCGGTTCGTTGGGCTTGGCCTCGAGCGCGAACCGCAGGCCGTAGCCCTGGTCCTTGACATAGCCGCACAGGAAGTCGATCGCGTCGCGCATGCGGTTCCAGGCCGTGCGCGGATCCCGGCACGCATCGGCCTCGGTGCCCTCGCGTCCGCCCCAGAACACGTAGGTCTTGGCCCCGAGCTCGTTGCCGAGGTCGATCGCGCGCATCGTCTTCTGCAGCGCGAACGCGCGCACCTTCGGATCGTTGGCGGTGAACGCGCCGTCCTTGAAGATCGGGTGCGAGAACAGGTTGGTCGTCGCCATCGGCACGACCATGCCGGTGTCGCGCAGCGTCTGCTGGAAGCCTGCCACGATGCGGTCGCGCTCGCGGGCCGAGGCGCCGAACGGGATCAGGTCGTTGTCGTGCAGATTGACGCCGTAGGCACCGACCTTGGCGAGCCCGCGCACGATGTGGTTCGGGTCCATCGTGGCGCGCACCGCTGGCCCGAACGGATCGCGACCCGGGTTGCCGACGGTCCACAGACCAAACGTGAACTTGTCGCCGGGAACGGGGTCGAAGCGGGCACTCATGGCCCGGCTACGGTAGCGACCAGGACAGATCTCGCGGAGCAGTTCCGCCACCACAGCCAGAGCCACGGACACCCTGACACGACGGCCGGCCGGGCGCCTTCCTGTTGCACGGCGTTGGCCCCGGCCCCTCGACCGTTGCTCGGCCGCCACCTATCGTCGCCCGGATGCACGCACCGTTCGCCGCCCTTCTCGCCCTCGTCGGAATCGTCGGCGCAAGCAGCGCGGGTGCCCAGCCTCGCGAGAGGCAGACCCACCACCTGAAAGCGCCCGAACACTGCCGCGGCCTGTTGCACCAGCATCCAGACCTCGTGCACGTCACTTTCGAGATCAACGCCTTCCCGGCAGAGGCAGCGATCGCCGACAACGACGCGACTCAGCGGAACACGTAGACCGCGCCGCTGTTGGACCGGCTGTTGTCGAGTCCGTTGCCGTCGATGCCCGTAGAACCGCCGTCTTCGCCCAAGGCCCCGACGACCAGCGTGTCGCCGTTCAGAGCGACCATCTGGCCAAACAGGTCGACCGCCTCGGCGTTGGCTGCCTTGACGTAGTTCCGCTGCATCCAGGTCGTACCGCTGCGCGTGAACAGGTAGGCCGCGCCGCTGCTGATCGCGGTGTTGTCGGCTTGGAAGCCATCGATCCCGACCGCGCCGCTCGATTCGCCGACCGCACCCACTGCGAGCCGATCGTCTGCGAGGGCGACGCTGATGCCGAACTGGTCGTTGGCGTCGGTGTTCGACGCCTTCAGGTAGGCCTGCTGCGTCCAGGGCCCGCCGCCGCGCGTGAACACGTAGACGGCGCCGCTGTGGCTCGCCAGGTTGTCGAGCTGGGCCCCGCCGATGCCCGTGGCGCTGCTGGACTCCGTCGCCGCGCCCGCCGCCAGCGTGTCGCCGAAGAGCGCGACACTGAAGCCGAACTGGTCGCCGGCATCGGTGTTCGAGGCCTTCACGTAGGCCTGCTGCGCCCACGTCGCACCGCTGCGCAGGAACACGTAGACCGCCCCGCTGTCCGGCCTGCTGTTGTCGGCACCATCGCCGTCGATGCCGACGGCGCCGCCGTCCTCGTTCGGCGCGCCCACCACCAGCGTGTCGCCACTCAGCGCGACGCTCTGCCCGAAGCGATCGCCGGCGCCGGTGTTCGACGCCTTGACGTAGGCCTGTTGCGCCCACGTCGCGCCCGTGTGCGTGAACACATAGACCGCGCCGCTGCCGGACGCGCTGTCATCCAGTTGCTGGCCGCCGATGCCGACGGCGCTGCTGTCTTCATCGCGCGCCGCGACCGCCAAGGTGTCGCCGTCGAGCGCGACGCTGTAACCGAACGCGTCGAACGCACCCGGGTTCGAGGCCTTCACATAGGCCTGCTGGCTCCAGGTCGTGCCGCTGCGCGTGAACACGTAGACCGCGCCGCTGTCGGTCACGTTGTCGTCGGCCTGGTTGCCGCCGACCCCCGACGCGCCGCTGTCCTCGTTGATCGCACCGACCGCGAGCATGTCGCCGCGCACGGCAACGCTGAAGCCGAACGCGTCGTCGCCCCCCGCGTTCGAGGCCTTGAGGTAGGCCTGCTGCGTCCAGGTCGTGCCGCTGCGCGTGAACACGTAGACCGCGCCGCTGCCGAAGGCGCCGTTGTCGGACTGGTTGCCGTCGACACCCGTCGCGCTGCTGTCCTCGAACCACGTGCTCACCGCCATCGTGTCGCCGCTGAGGGCGACCCGCACGCCGAACTGGTCGTCGACATCGGCATTGCTGGCCTTGACGTAGGCTTCCTGCGCGAACATCGCCGCGGTCTGCCGCGTCAGCGCGATCTGGTATTCCCGCGTCTCCGAGGTCGCCGTCGTGACCCGCACGGTGAGTGTGTTGAGCCCCACCGCCAGGCCTACTGGCGCGCTCGGCTGCCCCGACACCAGGGCAAAGCCGTTCATGGTCAGGGTCGCGCCGGGCGCCGCCGTGGTCGCTGTCACCGTGACCTGCTCGGCAAGGAACCCCACCGTCGCGCCGTAGGATGTCGTGTCCGGCGCGAAGACCGGACTCAGCGTGCCCACCGACAACCCCAGCGCCGACAATGCCGGGACCGGATCCCGTGTCACCGTCACCGCGTACATCCGGGTCGTGACGCCATCCGCGGCCGTGATCCCGATCGGCAGGCTGTTCGCTCCTTCGACCAGCGGCTGGGCGGTACTGGCAGCTCCAGAGGCCACGACCTGTCCTGCCACGGTGATCCTGGCCGCGGGATCCGCCGCGGTGACGATGGCCTTCACCTCGGCCACGGCCGAGGGCACGTCCACCGTGTAGGCGAACACCTCGGGATGGAAGGCCGGCACCAGCGTCCCGGCGGACAGAACGAGACCGGCGATGCTGGCATCGGCGCTGGCACCGCCGCTGCCGCCACCGCCGTTGCCGTTGCCGTTGCCGTTGCCGTTGCCGCCCCCGCCGCTGCTGCCGCCACCGCCGCTGCACGCAACCAGTACGACGAGGCTCAGGCATACCGAGAGGGAGCGGACCCAGAAGCGTTCCAGCGCGGGCTCGGGAGCAACACATGGGCTGCGGCGCATGGGCGTGAGTGTACGACGGTGATGGCCGCCGCGACCAGCAGGGAACCGGAAGCAGGGCGGGCTTGGCCGGCACCCTCGCGGCGGTTCGCGCACCCCGATCGACCGCCTCGCCAGCCGAGGTCGCAGAGCGACACCTGCGCGTCACCGGACCTGCACCCGCCGGAGTCCGAACGCAGATGCCGCAACCTGCGGCTGGCAACCTCCCTGCCCGTCGCTAGGCTCTCGCCGTTCCTTCGGCCAACCAGCTACCCCTCCAACATGACGCACGTCATCGCGCAACCCTGCATCACCGTCAAGGACAAGGCCTGTGTGGACGTCTGCCCCGTGGACTGCATCCACGGCAAGGACACGGACCCGCAGCTGTACATCAATCCGAACGACTGCATCGACTGCACCCTGTGCGTCGACGCCTGTCCGGTGACGGCGATCTTCGCGGAAGAAGACCTGCCGGCGGAGTGGAAGAACTTCACCGCTACCAACCGCGACTACTTCGAGAAGGGCTGACCGGCTCTCCAGCCGCCGCTCGCCAGCGGCACCGCACCCCTTGCACCGCTACAGCCGCCAGATCCGGGTCGCAGGCATCGGCGAGACGGGCCAGCGGCGGCTGCGCGATGCGACCGTGTTGCTGGTGGGCTGCGGCGCGCTCGGCACCCACGCGGCGGATGCGCTGGCGCGCGCCGGCATCGGTCGGCTCTGGCTGGTCGATCGCGACATCGTCGAGTGGAGCAACCTGCAGCGACAGGTGCTGTTCACCGAAGCGGATGCCACGGCCGGCCTGCCCAAGGCGGTCGCCGCCGCCGCGCGCCTGCGGGAGGTCAACTCGGAGTGCGAGGTCACGGCGCACGTCGCCGACTGTTCGCCGGCGTTCCTGGAAGCCCTGCCGGCACACCCCGACCTGGTGCTCGACGGCACCGACAACTTCGCCACCCGCTACCTGCTGAACGATTGGTGCGCACGCGAACGGCGGCCGTGGATCTACGCCGGCGCGGTCGGCAGCGAGGCGGCGGCGATGGTGGTGCCGGTCGGCGGTCCCTGCCTGCGCTGCCTGTGGCCCGAACCGCCCGCGCAGTCCGACGTCGGCAACTGCGAGACGGCTGGGATCCTGGCGCCGGCGATCGCCGCGGTCAGCGCCTTCCAGGTCGCCGAAGCGCTGAAGCTGCTGGTCGGCGGCGACCCGACCCTGGGCGTGTTCACCTGCGATGTCTGGCGCGGCAGCTACCAGACGCTCGCCATCACGCGGCGGCCGGCGGACGAATGCCCCGCCTGCCGCGGCACGAGCTACCCGGCGCTGACCGCGACCCCCGCGTCGGCGGTCACCTTGTGCGGCCGCGACGCCGTGCAAGTCGATCCCCCGCGCCCCCACCCGCTCGACCTGGACCAGCTCGCAGCCCGCCTCGGTCCGGTCGTGCCGGCGCTCGACCGCACCCCGCACCTGCTGCGCTTCGAAGTCGACGGCTGTCGCTTCAGCGTGTTCCCCGGCGGACGGGCCCTGCTGTTCGGCGTGCAGGATCCGCTGCGCGCCCGCGCCCTCTACGATCGCTGGATCGGACTGCCGTGATCCACCTCGACCACGCCGCCACCAGCCACCCGAAACCTGCGGCCGTGCTGGCCGCGGTGCAGCGCTGGTTCCTGCAGGTCGGCGTCAGCGCCGACCGCGGCGACAGCGGCAACTGCCTGCTGGCACGGCGCGAGGTCGACGCGACCCGCGACCGCATCGCTGCCCTGTGTGGCGTGCCGGCGCACCGCGTGGCGTTCGTGTCCGGCGCGACCGAGGGGCTGAACCTGGTGTTGCGTGCCTTGCTGCAGCCTGGCGACACGGTCTTGACCACGGCGTTCGAACACAGCTCCGTGGTGCGACCCCTGGTGGCGCTGCGCCGCGAACGGCAGCTGCGGCTCGTGGTCCTGCCACCGTCCGCCGCTGGCGGCCTGCCGGCGGCCGACGTCACCGCGGCCCTGGCCGAGCATCGACCGCGCATCGCCATCTTCACGCATGCGAGCAACGTCACCGGCACCGTGCTCGACGCTGCCACCATCTGCGAACACGCGCGCGCCCTCGACTGCACCACCGTGCTCGATGCCAGCCAGACCGCCGGCCTGCTCGATCTGCGCGTCGGCGCCGATGTCGTCGTGGCCAGCGGCCACAAGGCGCTGCACGGCCCGCCCGGCATCGGCTTCGTCGCCGCCCGTGAAGCGGTCGAACTGCTGCCGCAGAAGCAGGGCGGCACCGGCAGCAGTCGTGCGCTCGACGAACACCCGACCGAGTGGCCGCTGGCCTTCGAGGCAGGCACGCCCAATACGCCCGCGATCTTCGGCCTCGGTGCTGCACTCGACTGGGTCGCGCAGCAGACCCCCAACGCGCTGCTCGCCCGCGCACTGCAACACGTCGACACGCTGGCGGCCGGACTCGCGCAGAAGCCCGGCGCGCGCCTGCTGTTGCCGCCCGCAGGACGCCGCGTCCCGGTGCTGAGCTTCGTGCACGATCACTACGACCCCAGCGAGCTGGGGGCGCTGTTCGCGGCCGCATCGATCCAGGTCCGCAGCGGCTTCCACTGTGCGCCGTGGATCCACGCCCACCTGGGCACCGGCCACGCGGGCACGGTGCGCCTCAGTCCTGGGCCGATGCTGACCGGGCCGGAACTCGCCGCGGTGCTCGCGGCGTTCTGACGCCGCCGGCGCATCCGCCTTGTCCGCACAGCCTGGGAGCGCATCCCAAGCTCTGCGCCGCTCGACTCAGGGCGAGATGTGCAGCGACTGCACGGTACGGTTGCCGGCGCGATCGGTGACGACGACCTCGTAGTCGACCGGGCCGCTGATGCCGGGCAGGTCTACGCTCCAGGTGCCGCGGCTGCCGTTCGACCCGCCGGTGGCATCGCGCCCGTTCACGGTGATGCTGCTGACGCCGAACTCGTCCTTCCACGTGCCACTGACCGTGAACAGCGCGCCGGTGCCGACGCCACTGCTCGGTGCCAGCACCTGGAACTCGGGCGGGGTGTCGTCGAGCTGTACGCCGAACTTGATC
>JBGARS010000114.1:0-12924 GCA_044230075.1 Planctomycetota bacterium
GACAGGCCCGGCAGGTCGAAGTCGGCCGGATCCGGCGGGTCCTTCGCCAGCGCCGCATCGAAGCGCTGCACGAGGTCCTGCAGCTGCGCCTCGGTGACCTGGACGAACGTGTAGGTCGCCGGCTTCGCCGCGAGCCCGTAGCGCTTGCGGCCGGTGAACAGCGGCGAGTGCCGCCACGACACCGGCTCGTGCAGCCGCGCCGTGGTCACGAACGCGTCGGTGCGATCGTCCGGCTCGAGCGTCCACTCGTGCCCGCGCACGCGCAGCGCCTGCTCGACAGAGGCCAGCACTTCGTCGAGCAACGGCGTCGACGGGCCGCGCACGGCCGCCAGGCGCACGCGCCGCAGGAACGCGTGGCTCGAGTGCGCTTCGGTCGACGACTTCACGGGCGCAGCTTAGTCCGGTCGCCGTCCGCAGGCGAGCGCTCGCGGCCGTCCAGACCCAGCACGCGCACGAACCAGTCGCCGAGCCGCGGCGACAGCGTGTCGGCCCACAGCAACAGCCGGCAGTGCCAGGGCACGATCACCTCGGCGCGGCGCCCGCGGATCGCCCGCAGCACGGCGCGGGCGACGCGGTCGGCCGGGATCTTGGCCGAGATGGCCGGCACCTCGAGGCCATCGCACATCGGCGTATCGACGCGGCCGGGGAACAGGGTGCAGACGTGCACGCCGCGGCCGCGCAGGGTCTGCCGCAGGGCGCCGGCGTAGCTGGCGAGCGCGGCCTTCGCCGCCGCGTAGGCGCCGTCGTGCGGCAGCGCCTTCCTGGCGTCGAACGACGTCATCAGCACCAGATGCCCGGCACCGCGCGCGAGCAGGTGCGGCAACACGGCCTGCACGACATGGAACGCGCCCCAGAAATTGACCGCGAACGCCGACTCGAAGTCCGCGCGCGTGATCTGGTCCGCCGACCGCCGCACGTAGGAGCCGGCATTGGCGACGACGACGTCGAGCCGGCCCCAGCGCGCGAGCACGTCCTGCACCAGCCGCGTCACCGCATCGGCCTCGGCGACGTCACAGACTTCGGTCGCGACCCGTGCCCCGCGCGCGCGCAGGCCGGACGCGACCTGTTCGAGTTCGACGGTGCGGCGCGCGACGAGCACCACCGCATAGCCGTCGGCCGCCAGCACGGCGGCGATCGCGGCGCCGATGCCGCTCGAGGCGCCGGTGACCAGGGCCACTCGATCGGGGGCGACGGCGGTTGGCTCGGGTGCGTGGTCCACGTGGCAGTCGCAGTATGCTCGCGGCGCCGATGGCGCGCGACTTCGTGCAGTCGAATGTGACCCCGCTGCTCGTCATCGCCAATGCGCGATCCGGGCACGGGCGCGGCGCCCGGCGCGCCGATGCGCTCGCACGCGCGCTGCGGGCCGCGGGCCTGCCGTTCACGCTGGCGCACACCAACGGCCCCGGCCACGCCACCGCCCTGGCAGCCACGGCACCCGGCGGCGTCGTCGCGGTGGGTGGCGACGGCACCGTGCACGAAGTCGTGAACGGTCTGCTGCCGCGCGGTGCGGTGCTCGGCCCGCTCGCGGTGCTGCCGGCCGGCAGCGGCGACGACTTCGCCAGCGATGCCGGTGCGCCATCGGCCCCCGACGAACTCGTGCAACGGCTGCGCCAAGGCACGCTGCGCACGATCGACGTCGGCAGCGCGGAGTTCGATGGCGAAGGGGGACCGCAGCAGCGCCGCTTCGCCAACAACGCCGGGCTCGGCTTCGAGGCACAGGTCGTCGCCGCGGCCGGCAACGCGCGCTGGTTGCGGGGCCGGCCGCTCTACCTGGCAGCGACGCTGCAGGCGGTGCAACACCAGCGTCAGGTCGACTGCGAACTCGTCTACACGACCGACGGCGAGACCACGACCGTGCGGCAGCCGATCCTGTTCGTCTCGACCTGCAACGGCAGCCGCGTCGGCGGCGGACTGCCGTTCGTGCCAGGTGCCCGGCTCGACGACGGCCAGCTCGACGTGTTGCAGGTCTCCTCACCGTCGCGGCGCGCGACACTGGTGCTGCTGTGGCGCCTGCTGCGAGCCCGGCATGGGCGTGACCGAAGGGTGCGGCTCCTGCGCTGCTCGCAGCTGACCGTGCGGCCGGCGACGCCGATGCCATTGGCGATGGACGGCGAACTGGTCGCGCACCGGGTCACCCGACTGCAGCTCGGCATCGATCCCCTGCGGCTCGCCCTGTCGATGTGAAGGCCTCGCGTCCCGCCGAGCCTGCCCCTGGTGGCGTCGGACCGCCGGCAGCCGATCGGCATACCGATCAAGTCCTGCGGCCTGATTGGCGAAATTCAGGGGAGTACCATGAAGCGCATCCTCTGCGTCGACGACGAGCCCCGCCAGTTGGTGGCGATCCAATTGCTGCTGGATGGCAAGCGCTCCGAATGGGACGTGCGCGTGGCGCGTGGCGGCGAGGCGGCGCTGGTCGCCCTGGCGGGCACCCAGTTCGACGCCGTGGTCGCCGACCTGCAGATGCCGCGCATGGACGGCGCCGCGCTGCTCACGGCCGTGCGCCGACTGCAGCCGGGCGCCATCCGCATCATCCTGGCCGACAGTGCCGACGTGGCGGCTTCGGCGACCGCGATGCACGTCGCGCACCAGTTCCTGCCGAAGCAGTGCGACAAGGAGATCCTGGTCGGCGCCCTCTTGCGCGCCATGCGCGTGCAGCAGCAGCTCGGGACCAAGGACCTGCAGCCGATCGTCTGCGGCATCGCCGCGCTGCCCTCGCCGCCGCGGGTGTTCCAGATGCTGTCCGCCGCGCTGGCCAACCCCGAGGTCGACATGGCGATCGTCGCCGACACCGTGCGCGAGGAGGCCGCGCTCGGCGCCAAGGTCCTGCAGCTGGTGAACTCGAGCTGCTTCGGCCTGCGCCGGCAGCTCGCGGACCTGCGCCAGGCGGTCACGTTCCTCGGCATGCGCACGCTGAAGCAGTTGGTGCTCGGCGCCGAGGTGTTCGGCGGCAAGGACACCGCGCGCCTGGCCAACGGGTGTGACCTCGACGCCGCGCAGGAACGTGCGGTGACGATCGCCCGCATCGCCGCCGAGATCGTGGCGACGGACAAGGCCACGGCCGAGACGGCGTTTGCCGCCGCGCTGCTGCACGACATCGGCGAACTGGTGCTGGCCGGCCACCTGCCGGACGCCTACGCGCGCACGCAGGCCGTGGTCCAGGCCCGCCGGGACGGCGCCACGCTGTCGCCCGACGACGAGACCGTGCTCGATCTGCACGCCCGCGTCGGCGCCTACCTCGCCGGGGTCTGGGGCCTGCCGGACCCGGTGGTCGACGCCATCCACCACCACCATCGGCCCGCCCGCCTCGCCGGCGGCGAACTGCACCTCGCCGGCATCGTGCACGTGGCCGACGGGCTGCACCACTTCCTGCATGCCGGTGGCGACGAGCAGCAACAACGCCAGGTGCTCGATCGCATGCTCGACCGCGAGTGGCTCGCGAGCATCGGCTGCGCCGACCGCATCGACGGCTGGTGTGAACGCACGTCGGCCCTGGGCCGTCAACTCGTCGCCGCCGCCGACAGCTGATCTGCAGGCAGGTCGGCCAGCAGTAGCCCTGCCGCCACGCGCGGCGCCCGAACCGGGCATCCTCGCGGCCATGGCACCGATCTCGCGGCGGCGAAATCGCGGCGGCCCCCGCCTGTGCTAATCTGTCCGCCCTGATGGACCAGAGGATCGAACGCGCTCGCGAGATCGTCGAACGCGAAGCTGCGGCCGTGCGGCAGGTTGCGGACCGGATCGGCGCCGACTTCCTGCGCACCCTGGACAGGATCCTCGGCCTGCGCGGCCGCGTCGTCACCGCCGGCATGGGCAAGGCTGGCTTCATCGCGCAGAAGGTGTCGGCGACCCTGGCCTCGACCGGCACGCCGTCGATCTTCCTGCACCCGGCCGAAGCGATCCACGGCGACCTCGGCCGCGTCGACCAGGGTGACCTGCTGCTTGCGTTCTCGAAGTCCGGCGAGACCCAGGAAGTGCTGATCATGCTGCCGCACGTCAAGGCCGTCGGCGTGCCGGTCGTCAGCGTCACCCAGACCAGCGATTCGACGTTGGGCCGCCACAGCGACCTGGTGCTCGAGATCGGCCTGGTCGACGAGGCGGGGCCGTTCGGCTTGGCGCCGAGCGCGTCGACGACGGCGATGCTGGCGCTCGGCGACGCCCTGGCGCTGGTGGTGCAGGAAGGCCGCCGCTTCGGCCCCGACGAGTTCGCGCGCTTCCATCCCGGCGGCGACCTCGGCCGCCGCCTGATGCGGGTCGGCGAACTGATGCGCACCGGCGAGCGCAACCCGCAGGTGCAGAGCGGGTCGACGGTGCTGCAGGCGATCGAAGTGATGACGCGCACCCCGGGCCGCCCGGGCGCGACCAGCGTCGTCGACAAGAGCGGTCGCCTGCTCGGCTTCTTCACCGACGGCGACCTGCGGCGCCTGATCGAACACGGCCTCGCCAACCCGCGCGAACGCAGCATCGACGAGGCGATGACGAGGAGTCCCCGTTCGATCGTGCCCGACACGTTCGCGCTCGAAGCGCTGGCGCTGCTGCACCAGTTCGCGGTCGACCAGCTGCCGGTCGTCGACGGCGACGGGCGGTTGCTCGGCCTGCTCGACGTGCAGGACCTGCTGAACCTGAAGATCGCATGACCCAGCCGGCACCAAGCCCCGGCCGCACCTGCCCCGACCGCAGCGTGCTGGCCGCGATCGAGTTCCTGCTGCTCGACGTCGACGGCGTGCTGACCGACGGCCGCGTGCACTTCGACCGCGACGGCCAGGAGTACAAGTCGTTCCACGTGCACGACGCGTCCGGGATCGTCTACTGGCATCGACACGCCGGCCGTTCGGGCCTGCTGTCCGGGCGCGGCGGCGAGGTCGTCGAGCGGCGCGCCAAGGAACTCGGCATCCACGAAGTGATGCTGAAGCGCATCGACAAGGGCACCGCCTTCCGCGAACTGCTACAGCGCCAGCAGCTCGATGCCAGGCGCGTCGCCTACGTCGGCGACGACCTGCTCGACCTGCCGGTGCTGCGTGAGGTCGGCTTCGCGGCGACGGTGCCGGAGGCGCGGCCCGAGGTGCTGGCGGTGTCCCACTTCGTCGCCCGGCGCCCGGCCGGGTTCGGTGCCGTGCGCGACGTCGTCGAAGAACTGCTGCGCGCGCGCGGCGTCTGGGACGACGTCGTGCGCGGAGAAGGTCGCGGATGAAGCGCCTGCTGGCCTTCCTGCTGCTGGTCGCCGCCGGCATCGTGGCGCTGTGGCTGGCGATCGGCGACGAGGAGCCGGTCAAGGCCAACAGTGGTGCCAGCAGTGGTGCCGCGACGACGACCCCGGCGGCGCAGCCGCGCGGCACCGGCGGCGTGCCGCTGCAGCAGGGCAAGATGGGCATCACCGTGCGCCAGACCGGGCCGGTGTCGTTCCCCCAATACCGCACGGTGCCGATGCCCGACGGGTCGGCGCGCCACGAGCGCGTGTTCGTGCTCGATGCCGAGGACAGCCAGCCGCTCAACGACACCCTGCAGCAGCTCGACCGCGTCACGGTCCAGCTGTTCGAGAACGACCAGCCGACGGCGAAGCTCTACGCGCAGCGGGCGTTCCTCGAGCTGAGCCGTGACGGCACCGGCCGGCCGGCCTTGCAGGAGGACAAGGAGATCGATCTGCGCGAGGTGACGTACGAGACGTTGCCAGGTGCGCGCCTGGAAGGACTGCGGCTCGAGCTGGGCAACGCCCGCATCCGGGTCGGCGAAGACGACCTGCAGCTGCGCACCGCCAGCGAAGACGATCCGGTGCTGCTGGTGGTCGACGGCACACGCAGTGGCACGCTGCGCGGCAAGGGACTGCAGGCGCGGCTGCCGCGCAACAAGAACAGCGCGCTGCGCCGCACCGACATCGAGATCCTGCACGATCCCGTGCTCGAGACCGGCGGCCTGGTCGTGCGCGCACTGGGCCGCATGCACTACCGCGAGGACATGGATCGTGGCACCGCGATCGTGACGCTCGACGATCAGGTGCAGCTCGACCTCGCCCGCGGCGGCCTGCCGGTCGCGGGCCTCGGCGGCGCTGCGGCGCCGGCCGGTGATGCCCCCGGCGCGCCCGGCACCCAGGTCCGCGGCGACCGCTTCACCGGCTGGCTGCGGCGCGACAGCAGCGGCACCGCCGGCCAGGGCGGACCGGCCAACAACGCCTGGGAGAAGCTGCAGCTGACCGGCGCTCCGGCGACCGTCGAACTCGACGCCGGCCGCCTGCTGACCCCGCGCATCACCGTGCTGCCCGGACCGCTCGGTGACCCCTGGCTGGTCACCGCGCACGGCGGCGAGTCGCGCATCGAACAGACGCTGATCCGACCGGGCAGCAAGCAGGGCGATCCGGTGGTCGGCACCGCGCAGCGGCGCATCCACCTGGTGCGCACCGGCAGCGGCGTCGGCGCGCAGCTGCGCTCGTTCGGGTTCCCGCAGTGGACGCTGCGGCCGCTGAACGAACTGCAGGTGGTGGTGTTCGAGGGCAACTCGCGGCTCGAGGGCGGTGACCGCACGGTGACCGCCAGCAAGGGCCTGCACGCGTTCCACCGCGAACACTCGTCGACCGGCGTGCTGCGCGGCTTCGGCGACGTGCACATCGAGCAGCGCGCCGGCAAGCCCGGTGAGCAGGACCTGATCGCCGAAGGCAACGACGGCTTCGTGCTGCATGCGACCGACGCGGCGCAGAACCTGCAGCTCGGCCCGGCACTGCCCGCGGACCTGGAGGACGAGAAGGCCGCGTGGCGTTCGCATCGCTACGACGTGCGCTACGGCACGGCCATCGCCAAGGGTGTCGGTGCCTGCACCTTCGATCGCGACGGCGAACGCACGCACCTGTGGCTGCGCGCGCCGGGCACCGAGATCCAGGGCCGCCTGACCGACCAGCAGCTCGAACTCGACGACGTGCGCCAGCTCGATGTCGTGCTCGACGGACGCGAGCTGACATCCCTCGAGGCCGCCGGCCTGCCGGCCCGCGCCCGCCGCAGCGGCCCGCTGGAGCAGGTCACCGCCGTCGCGCCGCGCTTCCTGCAGATCGGGCCGGCCTCGCTGCGGCTCGAGGGCGTGCCGGCGAATGCACCCGCGGGCCTGTGGCCACAGCTCGCCGAGCACAACGCGCTGCCGATCCTGACGCGCACGATCGCCGCCGGCGCCAGCACCCCCGCCGGCCGGGTCGAAGTGCGCGGGCCGTCGATCGACGTGCACCACCTCGGCGGTGACCACGTCATGGTCGACGCGATCGCGATCGGCGACGTGCGCCCGACGGTGAACGTGTCGCTCGAATCGACGCCCGGTGGCGAGCCGACGACGGCCTTCTGCCACGCGCAGCGACTGCGCGCCCTGCCGTTCGCGCTGACGCCCGAAGCCCTGCTCGCCCACACCGGCGGCGGGCGCGGTCCGCTGACGGACGTGCTCTACGGCTCGATCGCGCAGCCGTGGCTGATCGTCGACGATGTGCGCGACTTCCAGCTCGAAGACCCCCGGCACGGCATCGTCGAAGGCAGCGGCACCCGTCTCGTGCTGTCGCAGGGCGCCCAGGCGGCCCTGTTCGTCGGCGATCCCGATCGGGGCATCCCGGCCGAGGTGCGCCGCCGCCAGGGCGCGCGCGACCTGACGACCCGCGGCGCGCGCGTGCGGGTGTTCCGCGAACAGGACCTGCGGCTGCAGGCGCTGCGCACGTTCGAGGGCCGGCCGACGTTCCTGCTGCCATCCGTGACGTTGCACCAGGCCGGCTCGACCGGTCTGCTCTCGCACATGAACGCCGTGTGCCTGGGCAACATCGACGTGCTGCCGGACCGCGTCGAGTTCGGCGGTCCGGTGCGCGCGACGGGTCTCACCGCAGACGGAGAGATCGATCCCCAGGGCCTCCTGCTCGACGCACACGAACTGCTGCTGCGGCGCGATCTCGCGACCGGCGAGGTCGTGCAGGCACTCGGCAAGGACGTGCGCGTGGACTGGACGCGCATGCAGGCGCACTCGGCCGAGGTCGAGTTCGACGTGCGGCGCAACCGGTGCATCGCCCGTGATCCGGCGAATGCGACCGTCGTGCTGCCGGGCGGGCGCACGTTCCTGGCGCCGCGCATCGAGGTCGACTACGAGACGATGGCGGTGAACTACCGTCACGGCCGCATGGTGCAGACGAGCGAAGCCGGAGCCCTGCGTCGGTGAACCGCGGTTCCCCGATGCTCGCGATCGCCGCAGCGCTGGCCGCCGTGACCGGTCTGCGGGCGCAGATCGACGCGCCGACACCGCCCACCGCGCCAGCGCCGCAGTCACCGGTGCAAGCCGCCAGCGACGGCAGCTACACCTACGAGGCGGCGTGGAGCGACTCGCGCGAACGCGACGACTACCGCGAGATCCGCATGGCCGGCGGCTTCCGCTTCCAGGCGCCCGGCATGCAACTCTCCGTGCGCGGCGAGAGCGCGCTGCTGCTGACCGACCGCGAGACCGCGCGCGAACTGCTCGGCCAGAACGACGCCGGCGGTTTGCCGCAGCGCACGGTCGAACCACCGCCACCACGCCGCCGGTTGTCGCCCGAGGACCTGCGCGAACGGCTCGATCGCACGCTGGATGCGCTCGGCCGCCCCGACGGGCTGCCCCGCGAGCGCGTCAGCGACCAGCAGATCGACCTGGTGCGCTTCCTCTACTTCGAAGGTGGCGTCACCGTCGTGCGCGATGGCGTCGAAGTGCTGCGCTGCGACCGCATGTGGATCTCGCCGCTCGACGACCGCATCGTTGTCGAGAACGCCGAGATCCGCTACTCCACGCCGGGCAAGGCAGGGGCCAGCCTGCTGATCGTGCGGGGGCCGCGGCTGGTGAAGCAGGGTGGGCGCTGGACCGGACGCGACGTCACGCTCACGACCTGCACGGCCGCCGAGCCGCACATGGCGGCCGAGGTCGGCGAGATCGAGATCATCGAGCGCGACGGCGAGTTCGAGGTCGTCCTGCACGGCCAGACGCTGCAGATCTCCGGCACCAGCGTGCTGCCGCTGCCCGACGCGCGCATCTTCACCCGCAGCCAGAGCGAGTTCCCGATCAAGCGCGCGCGCGGTGCCTACTCGGCCAAGGAAGGTGTGCAGGGCGAGGTCGTGATCGGCCTGCCATACAACCGCACCGGCGGCGCCGTGCACGAGTGGCTGACCGGCCGGCCGGCGAACGAGTTCCGCGGCGAATGGGAACTGGGCGTCGGCTACATCGAGCAGCGCGGCGTGCCGCTCGATGCCAGCCTGAGCTACAGCGCAAAGGACCTCTACGAAGGGCGCACCCGCGGCTTCTGGCTCGACGACCGCGGTCAGGACCTGCGTGAGATCCAGTCGAACTTCGACGGCAGCCCGATCGCGGACGGTGGTCGCGGCCTGGTGATGACCCAGAACCGCCTGCAGTTCGGCCCGTCGACACACGTCGATCTGGTGGCGTTCGAGGCCTCAGACCCCGCCGTCTACTCGGAGTTCTTCATCGGTCAGTACCGCACCGACGAGGTGCCGGAGACCAGCGTCTACCTGCACCACGCCGACGGCAATCACCTGCTGACGGCCGCCGGTCGCTGGAACCTCGACGACTTCTCCTACCGCGACAACCGCGCGCTGGCGCCGCGCTTCGTCGAGGAGATCCCGGTCGTCACCTACCAGTGGCTCGCGCAACCGCTCGGCGAAATGCCCTGGGGCACGCCGATCGTCGTCGACCTGCAGACCGAACTCGGCCAGCGGCGCAGCAACTTCGACGACCTCGCCGGCATGCGCGTCAGCGACCGCACCTTCCGCGCCGACCAGATCATCGAGCTGTCGGCGCCGTTCCACCTCGGCGTGCTGAACGTGCGCCCCTACGCCCAGGGTCGCGGCACCTGGTACGACAACACGATCGCCGGCGGCAGCGAAGGCCGCATCGCGCTCGAAGGCGGCGTGCAGATCGGCACGCGGCTGTCGCGCACCTGGTCGTGGTTCGACGCCGACGGCACCCAGTCCATGCGCCACGTGGTCGCGCCGAAGGTCACCTACCGCAACCGCTTCCACGTCGACGACAACGCGAGCGACTTCTTCGACTTCGACGCCACCGACCGCCTCACCGAACAGGAACTGGTGCGCGTCGAGCTGCGCAACCTGTTCCAGCGGTCCCAGCCGCTTGCCACCACGGCGCCACGCGACTTCCTGATGCTCGACCTGGCGCAGGACTTCTGGCCCGACGCCAAGCGCGACAACAACGGTGAGTCCCTGGGGCTGCTCTACTACGACCTCGTCGTGCGTCCGACCGTGCAATGGCTGCCGGTCGACATCCTGGCGCTCGCCGTCTATGGCGACTACGACTGGCAGCAGGGTCTGCGCACGCTCGACACCGAGGTGCAGGTCGGACCGATCGCCGGCATCACCTGGACCGCCGACTACCGCGAGGACAATGTCACCGAGGGGGCCGTCGGCCTGACCGCGACCGCGCGCATGCTCGACCGCTGGACCCTCTACGCCGGCAGCCAGCGCGACCTGCAGCGCGACGAGTGGCTGAGCTACACGTTCGGCCTCGTGCGCCAGGACCACGACTGGTCGATCTCGGCGTCCGCGAACTACAACCCGTTCTCGAACGAGACGACGTTCCACATCGACTTCCTGCCGCGCTTCGGTGGCCTGAACCGCGGTCGGGACGACCGGTTCGGCGGCGGCACGGTGTCGGCCAGCACCTTCGCCACGTCGTACTGACCGAAGGCGCGCCGCGCGGTTGCGGCCCCGCTTCAGAACCGACCCGACGCTTCGAAGAAGCGTCGGGAGTGTCCTGGGGCAGCCCGCGCCGAAGGCGCGGTCTGCCTCAGAACGACCAGCCGACCGACAACACGATGCGGTTGTCCGATCGCACCTTGCCGGGCGACGGCGTGTTGTCCCAGTCGAGCACGTGGGCCACGGAGGCGATCATGCTGTCCGTGAGGCTTGTGACGATCTCGGTCTTCGCCTGCAGGTAGGTGTCCGTGATGTTCTCCGTCGACGGGAACGCCTCGACGCCGTGCACCAGCTTGGTCTTCTCGGTGAACGAGTGGGTCAGCTTGTAGGCGGCGCGGGCGGCCAGGTAGTCGGAGGTGGGCACACCCGGCGTGCGGAAGCTCTCGTTGAAGTACGAGACACCGAGTTCGGTCAGGAACGTGGTGGAGCTGTCCTCGACCCAGGTGTAGCCGATGCCGACGCCACCCGTGAAGCGCAGTTGGATGTCCGCCAACGTGTCACCGAGCACGCGGGCCGTGGCCAGCGCGTACCACTTCTTGCTCAGGAAGTAGTCGTACTTGAGCCCGCCGCCCTGGCGGCGCTGGTTCAGCGTCCAGACCTTCGTGGTCTCGTTCTGGTCCTGGCTGTAGTCCCAGGTGGCATCGAAGCTGATGCGATCGATCTCGGCGCGGCGCTCGGCCTCGATCGAGGCGCCGACGGCGCGGCGGTCGGTGTTGCCGTCGGTCCAGAGCCCATTGAGCTTGATCGAGCCTGTCCACTTGGGCTCCAGCCTCGCCGGCGGGTTGATCATGCCGAGGTCGGCAACTGCCAGCGGCTGATTGTCGCCCTCGAGACGCAGTTGGCCGCTCTCCATGCCGAGGATGCGGCGGTTCACCAGCAGGTCACCGCTGGCCTTCTGCAGGTTGACGGTTTCCGTGGTGCTCATGTCGCTGATGTTGCTCATCGGTACGACGACATCACCGAGCAACGGCGAGTTGATCGTGACCTTGCCGTCGGCCATGGTCTTGATGGCGCCGGTCAGGACGTCGCCGTTGGCGAGGGTGATCCGGTCCTGGGCAAGGACGCCGGTCGTGAGCGCCGCGAGAGTCGCAGTGAGTGGGATGTATCGCATGTCGTCTTGGGGAGAAGCTGGCGCGCGAGTATCGCGATCCGCTCGCGGCGCTCAACCCGAAAAGACCCCTGGAACACGCCGTGAAAACCCGGCTACGCTGTCGGCGATGGACAACCCCGCTCCCGGCAAGGCGGCCACATCCGAACGTGGGTTCGCCCAGTGGCTGCGCGACATGCCGCGCTGGAAGAAAGTCTCGCTCGGCATCGGCCTCACGACGGTCGTCGTCGGTGCGGTCTGGAGCCTGGCGACCGGCGGCGCGTCCGGCAGCACCGGAGGTGCGGGCCAGACCGGCCTCGCTGCCCAGTTCCATCCCAGCAGCACCGACCCGGTTGGCGTCGCCGAAGAACCCGCCGCGAAGGGTGTGTTCCGGCTCGGCTTCAGCTTCCTGGCCGGCTTCTGCATCGGCAGCTTCATCCGCGCCGCGCTGCGCGTCGTCACGATCGCCGTCGGCTTCTGGCTGCTGATGACCGTGGTGCTCAGCTACTTCGGCCTGGTCGTCGTCGACTGGCACGCGATCGAAGGCGTCTGGGATCGTTTCGCCACGAACGTCGAACACGAGTGGGGCACGTTCCAGACGTTCCTGACTGGTTCGCTGCCGGCCGCGGGCCTGGCCGCGGGTGGCCTCGCGATCGGCCTCAAGCGGCACTGACAACCACCGCGCGGCGCACAGACCGAATTTCCCGCGGTTGCGCCAGGCAGGTCCATCACCGCCGCAGCGGCGTTGGTTGCTCTCGTTCGCCGGCGTACGGAAGCCGCGTCGCGGCGGTGCCAGCAAGCAACTCTGGGTTGTTCGCTCCGCGAACGACTCAGAGGCTATCGAGGAACTTGCCCGGCTCGTAGTTGCCGAGGTCGAGGATCTTGGTGCAGATGCGGTCGAGGAAGTAGCGGTCGTGGGAGACCACCACGACGCAGCCCGGGAACTCGGCGATCGCCTCCTCGAGCACACGCAGCGTGTCGAGGTCGAGGTCGTTGGTCGGCTCGTCGAGCAGGATCACGTTGCCGCCGCGGCGCAGCATCTTGGCGAGGTGCACGCGGTTGCGCTGGCCGCCCGACAGCGAGCCGACGAGCTGCTGCTGGTCGGGGCCGGTGAAGTTGAACTTCGCCACGTAGCTGCGGCTGTTG
>JBGARS010000115.1:0-12768 GCA_044230075.1 Planctomycetota bacterium
AATGCTGGTGGCGCCGGGGGCCGGGTTGCCCTGCGCGTCGTAGGCGCTGTAGCGCGACAGCCGCGTGCGCGCCGACACCACGTCGAGGATCACGCCGTCGGCGCGCCGTAGGTCGCCGAGGTCGCCTTCGACCATCTTCGGCGGGCCGCCGATCAGCGTCGCGGCGTCGCGACCGACGACCATCACCCCGCCGAACGTGCCGTTCTGCAGCCGGCCGCGCAGCACCGCCTTGTACATCGGCACCGCCCACTGCACGTCGGGCACGCCGCGCACGCGGTCGAGCGCCGTCGACTGCATCGGTTCCAGCTCGTCGATGTACTTGACCTCGGGGTCGGTGACCCAGATGTCGGGCAGGCTGGTGTCGGCGACGAACGCGTAGGTGCGCGACATCAGGCCGACGAAGATCGACGACTGCTGGGTGATCAGCAGCGCGGCGAACGTGATGCCCAGCAGGATGCCGAAGTACTTGGCGACGTCGCCGACCAGCATCTTGATGGCGATGCGGTTCATCGGGCAGCCCTTCGTCGCGGCGGCGCCGCGGATGCGCTTTGGATGCCGGCCAGCGAGAAGGCGGCCGTGTGTTCGCTCAGTTCGCGCAGGCCGGCGGGGGAGAACGACGGCAGCGCGTGCAGGCGCTGCAGCACCGGCTCGGCGTGCTTGTAGACCAGCACCTGGCCGATCACGCTGTTGGTGCACAGCCGCACGCGGCTCCTCGGCGCGCCCTTCGGCAACAGGCGTCGGACGATGCCGGTCAGCCGCTCGTACATCGGCCGGATCGAGCGTTCGACCATCGTGTCGAGCGCCGGCGTCGGGTCGACCATCTCGCGCGTCATCAGCGTCTGCAGCCAGACCGGGCGGTCGGGGCGCAGCATCGAACCCATCCACCACACCAGCCACTGCGTGAACTCCTCGACCGCGGGCATGCCCTTGGTCGGCGCCGGCATCGGATGACCGACGAAAGCCGACTGGTGCGCCGCGGCCAGCACCGCGGCGTAGAACGCCTGCTTGCTGCCGAAGTGGTAATTGACGGCGGCGACGTTGCAGCCGGCGGCGACGCAGATCTGCTTGATGCCCGTGTCGCGGAAGCCGTGCTCGGCGAACAGCGGCCCGGCGACCTCGAGCAGGCGCTGGCGGGTGGCGTCGGCGACGGTGGCGGACATGGGTCGCGGAACGTTGCCGCGGCGGCGGCAGCGAGTCAAATGGGGATTTGAAATCGCCGATGGATGTCGGCGCAGCGAACGCTACGGTGCCGTTCCGTGTCCGCGCCCACGCCCCCGACCTCGCCCAGGTCCTCGGACCGACTGCTGATCTGGGCCATCGTCGCCTCGCAGTTCGGGCCGCCGTTCATGTTCTCGGGCGTCGCCGTCGCGCTGCCGGCGATGGGGCACGAACTCGACCTGTCGGCGGTGCAGCTCGGCCTCGTCGAGACCACGTTCCTCGCCAGCGCGACCGCGTTCCTGTTGCCGGCCGGGCGGCTGGCCGACGCCGGCGACCGGCGCACGGTGTTTCGCTGGAGCCTGATCCTGTTCGGTGTGCTGACGCTGGCGCTGGCCCTGGCGAACGGCGCCGTGAGCGTGCTCGGGCTGCGGCTGCTGCAGGGCATGGCGTCGGCGCTCGGTTCCGCCGCCGGCCCGGCGCTGCTGGTCGAACTGGTGCCGCCCGAACGCCGCGGCCGCATCTTCGGCGCCGTGCTCGGCACCGCCTACGCGGGCCTGTCGGCGGGGCCGCTGGCGGCGGGCTGGATCGTCGCCCACCTCGGCTGGCGCGCGGTGTTCGCGTTCGGCGCCGCGCTGATCCTCGTCGGCTACCTGCCGGTGCACTTCCGCCTGCGTTCGCGCTGGCGCAACCCCGGCCGGTGGGTGCACGTGCCGAGCCTGCTGCTGCTGGTGACCGCGGTGTTCGCGATGGTGTTCAGCTCGGCGGCGCTGCAGCGCGGCTGGCCGGCCTGGGCGGGGCTCGGCGGCGGGGCGCTGCTGCTGGTCGTGTTCCTGTGGCTGCAGCTGCGCATCCGTTCGCCGCTGCTCGACCTGCGCGAGCTGGCGCGCAACGCGGTGATGACACGCGCCCTGGTCGTGCAGCTGCTGGTCTACGGCAACGCCTATTGCTCGATCTTCATGATGAGCATCTTCCTGCAGGTGACGAAGGGCATGGCCGCGCCCGACGCCGGGCTGATCCTCGCGATCGGTTCGCTGGTGATGGCGTGCATCGCGCCGTTCGCCGGTCGGCTTGCGGACGCGATGCGGCCGCAGGTTGTCGCGGCGGTCGGCGTCGGCGCGGTGGCCGTCAGTTCGGTGCTGGGCATGAGCCTGACCGCCGACGTGCCGACCTGGCGTGTCGCCGCCGTGCTGGTCGCGCAGGGCATCGGCTTCGGGCTGTTCTCGTCGCCGAACCTGGCGCTGATCATGGGGAGCATGCGCGGCGAACACAGCGGCACGGCGTCGGCGCTGGCGGCGCAGTCGCGCGGCGTCGGCATGTTCGCCGGCATGGCGATGACCGGCGTGCTGATCGCGGCGCACTTCGGCAGCCAGCAGGTGCGCGACGACCCGCCGCGCTTCGTGCTGGCGCTCGGCAATGCCTACACGGTGCTGCTGGTGACGTCGGGGCTGGCGCTGCTGGTCGCGGTGGTGTGGCGGCGGCGCGCGGCGTGACCCTGGTTCACAGGATGTCCAGCAGCGCCGCGAACAGCTGCTCACGGGCAGCGCGGTCGCGGAGCAGGTCCTTGCGCAGCTCGTAGACGCAGATCGGCACCGTGCGCGGCACGATCGGCATCGCCGGTGCGACGTACGTGCTGTCGACCTCGACCTGGGCCGTGGCGTCGAGCCGCTGCAGAGGGGCGCGCAGGGCGGCGACGATGCGCCGCAGCTCCGTTGCCGGCAGGAACGAGCCGCCGCCGTTGTTCTGCCGGTCCTGGAACAGCATCGCCGCCGGTCGCCGCTCGCGACTGCGATCGTGCGGCGTGGCACTGCCGGGGAACTCGTCGAACGAGTGATGGTGCACGATGCGCCGCAGGGTGTGGGCGTGGTCGGCGATGCACTGCTCGATGGCCGTGTGCCAGGGCTGCACGAGGGTCGTGCGGATCTCGCGACGCTTCGTCTCGGGCAGGTCCGCGCGCAGCAGCGACACGCCGCGGTACGCCGCGTGCGGCACCTGCTGTTCGGGCAGGGCTCGATTGGCGTCGGCGAGCAGGCGGGTGCAGTCGAAGAACGCGACTGCGCGACCAAGGGGCTGCAGCGCCAGCCGCGTGGCCATCGCCGCGGTGCCGAGATCGCAGTTGTCGACGATCGATTGCGCCAGCAGACGCGGGTCTGTGGCCGCGAACGTGTCGGCGAACTGCGCGGGCAGTTGCATGCCGCCGTGGGGAACGACGTGGACGACCTCGATGGCGCCGCTGGCCGGCAGCACGAGGTGGCCGCCGCCGATCGCACGCACATCGGCGCCGGCGGCCCGGATCCTACCGAGATCGAAGACATCGCCCGGCGCCTGCTCGGCCTGCTGTGCGTCGATCCGTCGTCGCAAGTCCGTGAGATCCAGCACGCCGCGCATGCTAGCGGCGGCCCGGCGTTCGTGGTCGCCGGCCATCGGGCAGAACAACCGGTCTAGTCCGCCGGCACCAGCGGCACCTCGTCGAGCACCGCTTCGATCACCGTGCCGCCGACCACGATCGTGAGCTGCCCTTCGTGGCGCGACAGGTCCCAGCGGTTGTTGCGGTCGAGCTTCTCTTCCAGCGCACTCAGCAGATCGGCCGGCACCTTGATCAGCCGGATCTGGTCGCCCCTGTGCACCTTCTCCTTCTTGCAGCGCTGCTGCAGCATGTCCGGGCGGCGGTGGCAGTAGACGACCACCCGTTCGGCGAGCTTCGAGGCGCGGTGCAGGCGGTCGGCGGCTGGCGCGCCGACCTCGATCCAGGCCAGCACGCGGCCGTCCAGGCTGCGGTGCCAGATCGCCGGATCGGCGCCGTCGGACAGGCCGGGGCTGAACTCGAGCCCTTCGCAGTGTTCGAGCGCGAACGCCAGCACGCGCGTCAGCAGGTACGGGTTGTCCTCGGACGGGTGCCGCGCGACGCGCAGGTCCAGCGACTCGTAGACCGAGCGGTCGATGTCGGCGAGCTGGATCTCGAAGCGGTGCAGCATGCGGGCGCGGACTCTACGCCGGCGGACGGCGGCGCCGCAGCGAGAACAGCACCAGTGCGGCGCACAGCAGCAGGATCGGCACGTCGCCGAAGCGCGCGTAGACGGTCGGAATCCCGTCGCCGAGCGGAAGGTCGGCGATCAGCAGGTCTCGTGTGTCTTCGGCGACGTGGTCGCGTCTCGCGACGATCTCGCCGCGCGGCGACAGCAGCGCCGAGATTCCCCCGGACGCCGCACGCGCGACGGCGTAGCCGTTCTCGATCGCGCGGAACACGCTGTTGTCGAGGTGGACCTCGCGAATGGCTGGCCAGTCGTTGGTCGGCACCGCGACCAGCGACACGCCGAGGCGTCCGTAGGCACGGGCCACGTCGGTGAAGTTGTCGTCCTGGCAGATCATGCCGCCGAGTCGACCGCCACTGACTGCGACCAGCGCCGGTGTGCCATCCCCGGCGGCGTAGTCCTCGAGCCACGGCACCAGGTGGGTCTTCTGGTACTCGGCGAGCAGCACGCCCTGCGCATCCACGAACCAGATCCGGTTGTCCTTGGTCGGCGAGTGCCAGATGCCGAGGGCCAACGGCATGCCGTTGCGCGCCGCGATGCTGCCGAAGGACGCCCGGGCGCGGTCGCGTTCGCCGACCCACAGACCGGTCTCTGGTGTCACCAGCAGGGAGCAGTGGGCGGCGGCGGCCTTCGGCGCTTCCTGCTCGAGGAAGTTCCTGCCATCGGGACTCTGCGGGCTGCTCGTGCCCCAGCCGAATGTCGCTACGGGCTGCACTGGCCCCAGGGGTCGCGACCAACGCACCGTGTCCATGGTGGCGACGCCGGCCAGGAGCACGGCGATGCCGGCGCAGGGCAGCAGCCGGGACGGTCCGCGCAGCGCCGACACCAGCAGCGCCTGGATCGCGGTCACCGCGAACACGACGCCGCCGACGCCCGTGAACGCCGCGAACGCGACCAGCGCCGGCGCCGCGCTGAGCGGCCGTGCGAAGCACTGGGCCGTGCCGAACATCGGCACTGCGTGCCACACTGCGATCTCGACCAGCGTCAGCATCGCAGCGGCTGCCAGCGGGCCGCGCACGGGGCCGCGGCCGAGGTGGCGTCCCGCAAAGATCGCGACCACTGCCCACTGCCCGAGCATCGCCGCGCCGGCCACCAGGATCGGCATCGCGATCCCGATCGACAGCAGGGTCACCAGCACGTAGGCCGCCGCGAAGCACAGGCCGAGCGGCCACGTTCGCCGCCCCGCCTCGCGCTGCCGGCCGAGTCCCCACCAGAACGGCACGAACGCGACGAACTGCAGCCACCACGCGTGCAGCGGGTGGTCCGACGCGGCCAGCAACAGGCCCGCGACGAGCGCCGCCAGGTAGTTCACGCGTTGGCGGACGCGCCGGCGCCGATCTCTTCGTAGACCGTCGAGCGCTGTACCGGCTCGTAACCCGCCTCGCGGATCAGGTGCGCGATCTGCGCCTCGTCCAGGTGCTGCGGCTCGGTGGTGCCGGCGTCGTGCGTGATCTTCTCCTCGGTCACGGTGCCGTCGATGTCGTTGGCGCCGAAGCTCAGTGCCGTCTGCGCCGACTCCTGCGTCAGCATGATCCAGTAGGCCTTGATGTGCGGGAAGTTGTCGAGCATCAGCCGGCTGACCGCGATCGAGCGCTGGTCGAGGAAGCCGGTCGTGACGTGGCCGAAGTTCTCGAGGTCGGTGTGGTAGGGCCAGAAGGCGAGCGGGATGTAGGCCATGAAGCCGCCGCACTCGTCCTGCACCTCGCGCAGCTTGATCAGGTGCTGCACGCGCTCCTCGGTGCGCTCGATGTGGCCGTAGAGCATCGTCGCGTTCATCTTGAAGCCGTGCTGCTGCACCTTGCGCGCCGCGGCGAGCCAACGATCCGGGCCCATCTTCTCGCGGAACACCGCCTTGTGCACCCGATCGGTCAGCACCTCCGCGCCGCCGCCCGGGCAGCTGCCGAGGCCCGCTTCGCGCAGGTCGGCGAACACCTCGTCCTCGGTCTTGCCCGAGATGTTGAGCATGTGCTCGATCTCGACCATCGTGAACGCCTTCACGTGGATGTCGGGCCGCGCGCGCTTCGCGGCGCGCACGACGTCGAGGTAGTACTCGTACGGCATCGTCGGGTGGATGCCGGCGACCATGTGCACCTCGGTCACTGGCCGGTGCAGCTGCTCGCGCACCTTCTGCTCGACGATCGACGGCGTCATCAGGTAGGCGCGCTCCTCGCCTTCCTTCGCCGCAAACGCGCAGAACTTGCACGAGTAGATGCAGATGTTCGTGTAGTTGACGTGCTGGTTGACATTGAAGAACACCTTGCGCCCGTGCTTCTGCACGCGCACGCGGTGGGCCAGCAGGCCGACGGCGGCCAGGTGCGGCGTCTCGTAGAGGCGCACGCCGTCGTCCTGCGTCAGGCGTTCGCCGTTCCGGACCTTGCTGTCGATGTCGCCGAGGCCGGCCCGGTCGATCAACTTCGTGGCGAGGGAATCGTCGAGGTGCGTGTAGGCGTGGGTCTGCATCGCGAGTGGGGGCGCCGGCGGATGGGCCGCACAAACTAGGGCGCCCGGCGGGTCGGGAGAAGGGAAACAGCGCGCTGGTTGCAGGAACGGGCGCGCCGGCGGCCGAATTGCGGCGCACGCCCGCAGGGGCTCGCGCGTGTCAGTCGTCGTAGCGGCTGCGCCGGAACCGCTGTTCGTCGTCGAAGTAGACGTAGACGATCGGCCACGACAGGGAGCGCGAGTAGACCCACTCCTTCTCGTGCTTGGTCCTCGGCGCGCCGAGGATCGCATGCACTTCGTGCGACGACATGCCGGGCCGCAGTTGCTCGAGCAGGGAGAGGTCGACTGGCGGCTTCTGGAAGTGCCACAGCAACCAGGCCAGCGCGACGGCCCAGAGCGCGACGGCGCCGAGCACCAGGGCCTTCAGCGGGCCCAGGCGGCCGATCTTGCTTGCGGGCGGAGCCGGCGGCATGGCGCGCATCCTACCGGTCCGCAGGCGACCGGGAAGGTGGTGGCGGACCAGTCGGCGCCGGAGAGGGGCGCGGGTGGGGGTTGTCGCACCGCGGTGTGCTGCTACCTTCCGCCCTTCCCACCCGGAGGCCACCATGCATCGCATCTGCATCGCTGTGACCGCCGCCCGGCTCTCGCGCGCCTGACAGCGCGCGGCGGCTGGGTCGAGCGTCGATTCCCCAGCTACCTGGTTCGCGTGTCTCGCACGTGAACCCGTTCCCTTGGGCGTGTTCGCGCACGCCTCGGCGACCAGCAGATGCGTTCCCCTCATGGCCGCGGCGGGCGGTCGTGTTCGAAGACCCTCCAACTCTGCGCCCAGGTGCACGACGCGTTGTCGTTCACGCTCGCGGGCGCCAGTGATCCCATCCTGCAGGACCTCGTGCTCGACCGCGTCGAGCCGATGCCAGACGACCGGCACGTGCTGGTCTTCGTGCAGGATCCGTGCGGCCACGGCCTTTGCGCAACCCTGGCAGCGCTCGACCGCGCGCGCGGCTTCCTGCGCGAAGCGGTGGCGGAATCGGTGCAGCGGCGCAAGGTGCCGCAGCTGTCGTTGTCGGTGATGCCGGCCGGAGGTGCACGATGACCGTCGTGCACCGCTGGCTCTGCGAGCCGCTGCCGCGGCCCGTCGCGCAGGCGCTCGAGCGCCTCGCGGCGGCCCCCGGCGTGCGGCGCATCGCCGTGATGCCGGACGTGCACCTCGCCGGGCACGTCTGTGTGGGCACGGTCGTCGGCACCGACGACGTGCTGTATCCACAGGCGGTCGGCGGCGACATCGGCTGTGGCATGGCGATCGTGCAGATCGCGGCGACCAGCGAAGTGCTGGCGAACGAGGCCACGGCGGCGCGCGTGTTCGCGGCGCTGCGGCGGCACGTTCCGGTCGTGCGGCAGCCCTGCGCGCAGGACGGCGAACTGTCGCCGTTGTCCGACGCCGCCCTGCAGAAGCGCCTGCAGCGCGATCTGCGCGTGGAGTTGGGCACGATCGGCCGCGGCAACCACTTCCTCGAAGTGCAGGCCGACCAGCAGGAACAGCTGTGGCTGATGGTGCACAGCGGTTCGCGCGCGCTCGGGCCTGCGGTGCGCGACCATCACCTGACGCGCGGGGATCCGGCGGGCAAGGGTCTCGTCGCGCTGTCGGTCGATGGCACCGGCCGCGAGTACCTGCAGGACCACGAGGTCGCCATCTCGTTCGCGCAGCAGAATCGGCGCCGCATCGCCGGCAATGCGGAGCGTGCGCTGCAGGATGCGCTGGGAGTCGGGCTGGATTGGGCGACGTGGATCGACGTCGTGCACAACTTCGTGCGTCGCGAACGACATGGCGACGTCGAGCTGTGGGTGCATCGCAAGGGCGCCAGCTCCGTGAGCGCCGGCGAACCGGGGGTGATCCCCGGCTCCATGGGCAGCGCGTCGTTCCACGTCGCAGGGCGCGGCTGTGCGGCGGCGATGTGTTCGAGTTCCCACGGTGCCGGCCGCAAGCTGGCGCGCGGCGAGGCATCGCGCCGCATCGAGACGTGCGATCTCGAACGCGAGCTGGAGGCGGTGTTCTTCGAACGCGAGCTCGCGCCGCGCCTGCGTGACGAGGCGCCCGGAGCCTACAAGGACATCGGCGCGGTGATGCGCGCGCAGCGGGACCTGGTGCGCATCGTGCGGCGGCTGCGGCCAGTACTCGCCTACAAGGGAGTGTGAGCGACGATCACCGATCCGCGCGCAACGACCGCCAGACCGCGTTGCCACCGAGCAGCAGCATCAGGGGGCCGAGCACCCAGCCCAGACTCCACAGGATCGTCGGCACGCCGTTCTGCGCCGCGGCGAACGCGTAGCCGGTCACCAGCAGGCCCATGACGAGGAACAGCAGGCCGAGGCGCACGTCGTGGCGCGTCCAGGCAGCGTCATCGATGGCGGTCAGCGGCGCGAGCGGCGGGATGCCGCGCGCCGCGGCTTCGGCGCCGCCGCTCTGCGCGTTCTCCCAGAAGCGTCGACCGCCTTCGCACAGGTCGCCGAGCGACACGGCCTTGCCCTTGGCATCGCGGACCTCGAACGCGTCGAACCAGATGCACACGTCGAGGTGCTGTTCGCTGCCTTCCTGGAACAACAACAGCGTGTGCTGCATGCCGCGCTCCTCGTCGCCGCTGCGCCAATCGAGGCTCAGCCGATCGCTCCAGCGCGGGAAGTCGCGCTCGTGGATGTCGAAGAACTCCCAGCCGTAGATCGGTTGCCCGCCGAAGCGCTGCACGACCTCCAGCAACTGCTCCGGCGCGAACGGCACGACCTCGGCCGTCGTGTCGTTCCATGCGCCCTTGCGCAGCGACGCGGCGACGCGGCCGACCGGCGACAGCACGAACTGCACGCGCCGGTCTTCGGGTTCGGGGACGGCCAACACGGCGAACGTCACCGCGACCGTGCGGCGCGCGACGTCGAACTCGATGCCGAGCAGAGCGGCTTCGTTCAGCGCGGTGCCGAGCCGGTCCTTGTCTTCGTCGCTCCAGTGCATGGTTGCCGCGCACCCTAGCGGGCCGGCGCCGGCAATCCGAGTCGGAGGTGGTGCTGCCACCCGTTCTCGCCTACCCTGATCGGCCCGCTCGGCAGCGAGTCGCTGGCCCTGATGGCCTCTGTCGGGACTCGGTCTGCCGCACGCAACGAGACGCGTCGGCGATGGCGCACGTGCCCGATACGTCGGGCGAGGGGAAGTGCGCGCTGGTCCGTGACCAGCCGAGTGGTGACGCCATGACGGTCCGGTGCCCGCGGGTGCCGCTTGCTGGAGCTACATGAACAAGAAACTGCACGTTGGCAATCTCGCGTCGGACATGAGTTCGACCGCAATCAGCGACCTCTTCGGCCAGGACGGCCGCAAGGTCTCGAACGTCAGCCTGGTGATGAGCCGCGACGCCGGCAAGTCGCGCGGCTTCGCGTTCGTCGAGATGGAGACCGATGCCGATGCGGACGCCGCGCTCAGCGCGCTGCACGGCACCGATGTCGATGGCCGCACGCTGAAGGTCACCCAGGCGCACCCGCCGCGCTCGCGCTTCGGCGGCCGCGTCGGCGACCGCTAGCTGGTTCGGCGGCGACGACCGTGCGGCAGAAGTCAGTGCGAGTCACCGCCGCGGCTTGCTGGCGGCCGGTGCACGGCCCGGTCCGGCACGCCGCGGCCGCTGCTTCGCCAGCACGGCCTTGATCACGAGCCGCCGCTTCTTGCTCGCATCGATCGGCTCCTTCGCCGCCGCCAGCGCGGCCGTGAGCAGCCGTTCGACGTCGGGCGAGGCGATCTGGTCCGGCGTCACGAGCCGGATGTGGCGGACGCGGCTGCCCTCGCCGCGCAGCAGTCGTTTGGGATCGGGCAGGTGCGCGCCGTGCAGGAAGAACAGCGTCACCCAGCGGGGGTAGACCGCGATCGACACGATCACCGCCGACGCCTTCTCGCTCGGGCCGAAGCCGATCGCCAGCGCGTTGTAGTTGTCGTAGACGAGTTCCATCGCGCCGGGCAGGCGCCGGCGCAGTCGGCGCAGGGCTGCACGCGCGAACGCCGCCACGGCCGGGTCGTACTTGGCCAGGAACGTGGCGAGCTGGCGGGTGGGGGTGGCCGTGGGCTTGCGGGTCGGTGCGGGCATCAGGGGTCTCCGGTTGCCGTGCCGCGCACCGCCCAGGCGCGCGCGGTCAGCGCCTTGCGGTGTCACGCGACCTCGTTCGTTGCTGGTGTCGTACCGCGGTGACGGCTGCGAGCGTGTCGCCGAAACTACTGCGATCGGGCGGAAGGGGGAACTGCATGCCGGACGTCCGGCAGACAGGATGCCGCGCCCGCCGATCGTCGCACGGCTGCTTCCCTCGTCGCAGCGAAGTAGAGATCCAGGCAGTCGAGCAACCTCTTGCGGGCCTCGTCGCTGCCCGCACTGGCGCGGTCGTGCAGGGCTGCCGCAACCACGCGATCGATGCACTCGGCGATCGTGACCTGGTCGAAGCCGAGGTGGTGGAGTTCGTTCGCCGTCAGTCCATCGCCGAGGCGGGCGCGCATCTCGTCCGCGGTGCGCAGGCCGGCCAGCGTGTCGATCATCGCGGATGCGTGTCCCGGTGTTGCGGCGGATTGCAGTGGTGCGACGACGGGCGGCTCCGCGACACTCGGCGAGACGCACGCAGACAACCCGCACAGGAGAAGCGAAGCCGCGGTGCAGGAGGAGCAACGGATCATCGGCGGGGCTGTCGGGGTCTGCCGGAGCGCTTCGACCCCGGTGCAGGACGCTTGGTCGAGAGCGCGCAGCATCGTCGGCTGCCGGGCCTGGTTGGCGTGCCCACGCGGGCCGCCAACATGCAACCGTCTCGGGACACGATACGCGAGACCCAGCGTGCCCGCGACTGGTTGGTCAGCGGCGAGAGCGGTTGCCGCGCGCGCGGTCGCGTCAGCGGCACGTCACGCTGTTGGCTCCAAGGACGCTTCGAACCCTGGCGCCGCCGCCGGCAAGCCTTCGATCGGCACCGGCCCCGCGCGCGTGGCGCGGGACCGGGAACCGCACGGTGCTACTGCAGCTGCGTCGTGCTCTTGAGGGCCGCCTCGTTGCCGCGACTCCGACCGTGACATCGTCTGATCGGCGCCGTCTAAGCGGGCCCCGCCTTGCTGCCGATCACGTAGCCGATTTGAGTCAATCCAAACGTCATCACCGTCAGCAGGTATGAGATGATTCCCTGGACGCACCGCGCATCGAGGCCCGCAGCGCGCAGGGTGGCGGCGTATTGCCTGATGTGGCGCACGTCCACGATCAGCACACGTCCGCCGGACTTGAGCACGCGCGCGATCTCGCGCACCGCGGTTTGCCGCTCGCCGGCGTTGTAGATGTTGTGCAACGCCATGCTCGAGAGGACGACGTTGAAGCTCGCGTCGTCGAAAGGCAGCTTGCGTGCATCACCGGTGTGCACCTCGACCCTGTCGGCGACGCCTTCGATCATCGCGTTGTCGAGCGTCCCCGCAGCGTTGTTGCCGCTGAGATCTTCTTGCTGCCACTTGTCGATCCCGACCGCGCGGCCGGTTGAGAGCCGCTTGGCGGCGCCGATCAGAAACAATCCGAGACCGCACCCCACATCCAGCACGCGCTCATCACCCCGCCAGACAATCTTGTCGAGATACTGTTCACGCTCGCGCACCTTGCCGATCTTGCTGTCGTAAATCATCCACAAGCCCATCGCGCCGCAGCCAAGGCCGGCCCCGATCAATGGCCGCGCGATCACCGCGATGAGGTCCTGCTTCGACCACACGCCGAGCAGCAGCGTGATCAGCGAGATCACTCCCAGCACCGCCACGATGAACAGATTGCGCACCGCCACCGGCGCGTCGATGCCGTAGTTGGGGACGCGATTGCCTTTCATTCAGCGGCACAATCTAAGCTCGCGGACGCACCGATGACAACAACCACAGCCGATCGCACGCTTCATGCAACTCGCTCAGGTAGGTGGGCCGACACGGTCGGACGCTTACCAACATCGCCATGCCGACCAGATGTCTCTTTGCTTGGCGAGAGCTGGCACGACATGCCGGGGCGCTGACCAAGCCAACGTCTTTGGCCTTGAGCCGGCGGGCGCCGCGGGGGGGCGCGCCGGCGCCGATGGCCGGTTGGGGCGGGTGAGGGTGAGGCGCGCCCGCCGCCCCCGGCGG
>JBGARS010000116.1:0-12595 GCA_044230075.1 Planctomycetota bacterium
CGCGGCATCCCGCCGATGCCCGCCGGCCTGCCGCGCATCGCGGTGACGTTCCTGGTCGACGCCGACGGCGTGCTGCGGGTCACGGCCCGTGAGCAGCGCACGGGCGCCGAAGCCGGCATCCAGATCGTGCCGACGTTCGGCCTGTCGCGCGACGAGGTGCGCCGCATGATGCTCGACTCGATCGAGCACGCCCAGTCCGACTACGCCGCGCGCGAGGCCATCGAGCTGCGCACCAAGGCCGCGGCGATGGTGCGCGGCACGCAGAAGGCGCTCGCGCTCGCCGAACTGCCGCCCGACCAGACCTACGCGGTGCACAAGGCGGTGAAGGCGCTCGACAAGCTGCTGCTGGCCGCTGCCGACGCCGCCGCGCTGAAGGCCGGCTGCGACGAACTGACCAAGGTGACGGCGACGATCGCGGACGACGTGATCAGTTCGGCGGTGACCAGGGCCCTGCGCGAGGAAGAGCAACGATGAGCAAGGCACGCCTGCTGGTGCGCGGCGATGCACGAACGTTCACCGTCGCGGTCGGCGAGACGATCCTGCACGCAGCGATGGAACAGGGCCTCGCGATCGACCACGCCTGTGGCGGTGTCTGCGCCTGCTCGACCTGCCATGTGAAGATCGCCCGCGGTGGCGAGTGTTTCTCCGCGGCCAGCGAGGACGAACTCGACCAGCTCGACGAGGCCCGGGACGTCAGCCTGGACTCCCGGTTGGGCTGCCAGGCGAAGCTGCTGCGGGTGCCGGAGGACGCTGAGGTCGAGATCTCGATCCCGACCTGGAACGTCAATGCGATCCGCGAAGGCGCGGGACACTGAGAGTCTGACAGATGCTCATGATGCTGGCTCCCGGATGTCCGCTGGCGACCGCAGGCTGCGCAGAGGGCTCGAGGCCGCGCCTCACTCTCTGAACGACGACCCCGTGTCAGTGCCGTGACGCTGCGTCGAGGCGCACATCGCCGCACTCACCGGAACGCACCTCGACTGTGCCGGTGTACGCCACCGGCGCGCCGATTCCGGTCGCTGGCCCTTCGACGCGCCACGCCCAGGTACCGGGCGCGAACGGCAGTTCGAGCAGCTCGGTGTCGCCGGCGACGCCGGTTACCAGTTCACCATTGCCAGCCGCGGCACCGGGCCGAAGCACCCAGAACCGCATCTCGTCGTGCGGCCACGGCGTGGCGCTGACGAACCGGATCCTTCCCGCTCGGCCGACGTGGACCTGCACGGTCGCCTGCCCAGCGTCGCCGACGGTGACCTCGGCGCGGCCAAGGAGGTCGCCGGCGCTGGCAAACACCGTCAACGGTCGGGTCGGATCGACGTGCTCGACCCGGAAGCCGAGGCCGTGCGCGGTCTCGAGCCGGAGCTCGCCATCCTCCAGTTGCTGGTGTTCCGTCGGCACGAACCGGCCGCGGTTGCGGTAACCGCAGAACAGCCGCAGCGTCGGCGGCAGCGCGAGATCCGCTGGCACCGGGACGACCTCGCCGGACACGGTCACCGATGCCGACTGCCGCAGCGTGAGCACGTGTTCGACTTCGCCGGCGACGATCTCGAACTCGGCGAACAGCGACGCGCCGCGCACGGGTTCGACGAACAGGGTCCAGCGGCCCGGCCGCAGCCGCTCAGCGGTCACACTGCCGAGCGCAGCCGACGACGGGAACCAGTCCCGGTCGTCCTGTTCGAGCTGCTGGTGGCGCGCCTCGAGCGGCGAACCATCGACGGCCACGAGTTCGACGTGCAGCCGGCACGAGCCCGAACGACGCAGGCGAAGCGTCACCGGTGCGCTCGCCGGCGCGACGGTCACCGTGGCCATGCCGCACCAGGCTGTCTCGGGCTCGGGTGGCATCGCGCTGATCTCGACGTCACGGTCGGCAGGAACATCGAGCAGTTCGAACCGACCCCACGCATCGGTCGTGGTGGTCGATCGCTCACCAACGGCAATCACAGACACATCGGCGATGCCACAATTGTCGTCGTCCACGACCATGCCGCGGATCGACGCCGCAGGTTCGAGCCGGAACTGCAGCACAACGGTGTCCGCCACGGGCGACAACCGCGTCTCCTGCGTCACTGGGCGCGCCCCGACCGCACGCGCTGTCGCGATCAGGACCGGCGATCGCAGGTCCACGTTCGCGGCAAACGCACCGTGCGCATCGCACACCGCGTCCACGTCCGTCGCACTCGACGACCGCGCCAGCGTCAGCGTCGCGCCGGCGATCGGCGCCCCGCCCGCGTCGCTGACGCTGCCGGTCACGGCGATGCGCCGCGGCACGCCCAGAGTGACCGCCAGGGTCCGTTCGGCGGCCGCGAGATCGACCTGCAGTTCCTCGTCGAGATGCCCGTCGCCGCAGGCAACCACCAGATACGGCGACGGACCGTCGGTGCGCGGCAGCGCTGGCAGCCGCGCCATCCCGTCGTCCCCCGTCCGCGCCGCGAACAGCGACGCCAGATCCGGGGTGAGCGCGCCGGCGAGGCGCCCGCTGTGGCCGTGGCCCAGCGGCTCGAAGCGCGGCATCGCGACGACTTGGGCGCCAACGATCGGCGCACCATCGGGCCCAACGACCCGCGCGGTCAACACGCACGAAGGACGCAGCTGGATCCTGAGGACGTTCACTTCGTTGCGCGCGCGCGTCAGCTGCGACACCGGCAGCCAGCCGAGCCCCCGCTGCGACGCCGCGACCAGCACGGCATCCTGTACGCTGACGAGGCGCGCCGTCGGCCGGAACGTTCCGTCGAGGGCTGTGTGGCCTATCGGCAGCGGCCACTCGAGCATCACGCAGCGACCGTCGTCGGCCCAGTAGGTCGTGTCGTAGAACAGCAGCTGCGCGCTGGCGACCGGCGCGCCATCCTGATCGACGACGACGCCGGCCACGCCGGTGCCCGGCGGCAACGAGATCACACCGGCGTCGTAGCGCTGCGGCGGTGCAGTGCCTTCGGGTGCCGACAGCTGCTGACCGACCCATGCGTAGCCCGCCTTGCGCAGGGCGAGATCACAGCTCTCGTGTGGTCGCGCGCGGCGGCTCGGCAGCTCGAAGTGGCCAGCCAGGTCGGTCACGACGCTCGGCATGGCCTCGGCGAGGAATTGGTAGCGGGCCCGCCACGCCACCTCGACGCCGGCGAGCGGCAGCCGCGTCTCCTCGTCGACGACCATGCCGAAGGCGACGGCCTTCACGGGTTCGGGCTCCGCGGAGTCACGCTCGGCCACCGCCACCTCCGCGCGTTGTGGAGCGGGTGCCGCCGCACCCCCGTCGGCACCGCGCTGCTGCACGGGGGCTTCGGGCAGCAGCGCCAAGGGCGCACGCGGCGCCGGTGGTGCCGACGACGTTGACCAGAGCCCGATGCCCAAGGCGAGACCGGCCGCGACTGCGGCCACGAGCAGTTTGCTGTTCATCCACAGTGCCAGGGTCAGGGCCAGCGGTCGCACGGTCCCACCGGTGAGCGGCAACAACCACGCCTCGCGCCCGCCGTGGCGGCGATCGAGCCGCTCCCGCAACTGCACGAGCCCGCGCTGCACGCGCGATCGCGCCGTCGCCAGCGGTACGCCAGTGCACGCCGCGACCTCCGCGATCGGCATGTCCTGCAGGTAGCGCAACAGGATGGCCGTGCGGTACGGCTCGGCAAGGGCCAGCACCGCGACCACGACGTCCCGGTGGATCGTCGCCTGCGCGACCACCTCGTCGGTCGCCGGTGCAACACCCGCGACCGCCGCTCTGCCCTCGATGTGAGGGCGCACGCGTTCTCGGTACAGCCAGCGCCGCGCCCGGCGGCGCAGCATGGTCGCCAGCAGCGCGCGCACGTCGCGCCACGGACCGCGAGGTTGCCGCAATGCCTGCTGGAACGTGTCCTGCACCAGGTCGTGCGCCAGCGCGTCGTCGGCACCGAGTGCTCGCGCCAGACGAAGCAACCACCGCGTCTGGCGCAGCAGTTCGTCGGCCGTCGGTCGGTCAGGCGTTTCGGCGGTGAGCACGCAGCATCCGTGACATGAGGCGTCGATCTCGATGCAGGATTCTCGCCGTTCCGTCCGCCAGCTCGACGGGATGTGGAGAGATTGCGTGGAGTTGTCCGGGCCGTGGCGATCGCGCGACGACGACCGTCGATCCCGACCAGCCGACGGCGCTCACACTTCCCCTGCGCGCCGCACGTGCCTAGAGTCCCGCCCATGCCGGTCGCCACCCAGGAACTCCAGCTCGTCGCCAACACCATCCGCGGCCTCTCGATGGACGCCGTGCAGAAGGCCGACTCCGGCCACCCCGGCATGCCGATGGGCATGGCCGATGTCGCGGCCGTGCTGTGGACCGAGTTCCTGCGCTGGTCGCCACAGGATCCCACGTGGCCCGGTCGCGATCGCTTCGTCCTGTCCGGCGGCCACGGCTCGATGCTGCTCTACTCGCTGCTGCATCTGGCCGGCTTCCCGCTGTCGATCGACGACCTGAAGCAGTTCCGCCAGCTGCACAGCAAGACCCCGGGCCATCCCGAGTACGGCGAGACGGTCGGCGTCGAGACCACGACCGGGCCGCTCGGGCAGGGCTTCGCCAACGCGGTCGGCATGGCGATCGCCGCGCAGATGGAAGCGGCGCGCTTTCACAACCCGCTGCTGCTGAGCCGTGTGTTCGTCACCGTCGGCGACGGCGACCTGATGGAAGGCATCAGCTACGAGGCGGCATCGCTCGCCGGCCACCTGCAGCTCGGCAACCTGGTCTGCCTGTTCGACGACAACACGATCACGATCGAAGGCCACACCGACCTCGCCACCAGCGAGAACATCGGCAAGCGCTTCGAGAGCCAGGGCTGGGAAGTGCAGTCCGTCGACGGCCACGACCAGGACCAGGTGCGCAAGGCGCTGCAGCGCGCGACTGCGGCACAGTCGAACCCGACCGCGGGCAAGCCACAGCTGATCTGCTGCAAGACGACGATCGGCAAGGGCAGCCCCAACAAGTCCAACACACACGAGGTGCATGGCTCGCCACTCGGCAAGGACGAGGTCGCCGCGACCAAGGTGGCGCTCGGCCTGCCGCCACAGGACTTCTTCGTCGACCCGAAGGCGCGCGCGGTGTTCCAGCAGGCCGCCGCCAGGAACGAGAAGGAGCGCCTGAGCTGGCAGGCCGCGATGCAGGGCTGGGAGGCGAAGTCGCCCGAACAGGCCAAGGCCTGGCACGCGTTCCGCGTGCGCACGCTGCCGAAGGACCTGCTCGAGCAACTGGTCGCCGCCGCCGGCGCCGAGCCCGCGGCGACACGCGCGCTGTCCGGCAACGTGATCCAGAAGCTCGCCGAGCTGGTGCCGAGCTTCACCAGCGGCAGCGCCGACCTCGATCCGTCGACGAAGACGCGCATCAAGAAGAGCGGCTCGTTCACCGCCAAGGACCGCACCGGCCGCACGCTGCACTTCGGCATCCGCGAGCACGCGATGGGCGGGATCCTGAACGGCCTCACGCTGCACAGCGGTTTCCTGCCGGCGGGCAGCACGTTCCTGGTGTTCGCCGACTACATGCGCACGCCGATCCGGCTGGCGTCGCTGATGAAGATCCCGGCGACGTTCGTGTTCACCCACGACAGCCTGATGGTCGGCGAGGACGGCCCCACCCACGAGCCGGTCGAGCACCTGGCGACGCTGCGCGCGATCCCGAACCTGCACGTGTTCCGGCCCGCGGACGGCCAAGAGACCGCCGCGGCGTGGACGCACGCGATGTCGCGCCGCGATGGCCCGGTGCTGCTCGCGCTGACGCGCCAGAACCTGCCGAAGCTGCCCCACCGTGCCGGCTGGACCGCACACGACGCGTTGCGCGGCGGCTACGTGCTGGTCGACACACCCGGAGCGAAGGCGACGATCGTCGCCACCGGCGCCGAGGTCGGGCTGGCCGTCGAAGCGGCAACGCTGCTCGGCACACAGGGCACGCCTGTGCGCGTCGTGTCGATGCCGTGCCTCGAACTGTTCCTCGCGCAGGACGCCGCCTACCAGGAGCAGGTGCTCGGCAGCGCGGCCGTGTTCGCCTGCGAGATGGGCCGCCCCGAGTGGTGGTGCCAGCTGACCGGCCGCCTCGACCGCTGCATCGGCCAGAGCACGTTCGGCGCCAGCGCGCCTGCCAAGGTGCTCGCCGAGCACTTCGGCTTCACGGCGGCGAACGTTGCCAAGCGCGTGCAAGCGGCGCTGTAGGGCTGCGGGCTACCTGCAGGCCGCCAGGGCCGCGGCGAACGCGCCATGCTCGGGCGTGTCGACGCCACACCGCACGGCGGCGAGCACGCTGCGCAGGTCCCCCCGCAGCAGTGCGGCGACGTCGAGCCAAAGCCCCGGGAACACGGTGCTCCGGTGCATGCCATCCGCGCCCGGCTCCTGCCGCACATAGCGGCCGTCCCGCAGCACGAACCAGTCGACGGCCTCGTCCTCGGTGCGATGCACGATGTACTCCTTCACACCGCAGCGCCGGTAGACGTCGAGCTTCTGGTGCAGGTCGTAGCTGACGGAACTGGCGGCGACCTCGACGATCAACTCGGGGGCACCGACGATGTAACCCTCCGCGTCGATGCGCGACCGCCCGCCGGCCCTCTCGGGCAGCCGCAGCAGCACATCGGGCTGCGGCATGTTGTGTTGGTCGAAGCGCAGCGAGCTGTTGTCGCCGGCGTCGAGTCCCGGCGTCTCGGCGACGTAGTGCGTGAGCCACCCGATCAGCAGCGTGTGCGGCCCGCCGTGGTAGACGTGATTCACGGGCGACGCCACGAAGACCGTGCCGTCGATCAGTTCAGCCTTCTTGAGCCCTGGCATCGCATCGAAGCGACGCTCGAACTCGGGCCGTGTCAGGCGGTCACCAGAACGTAGGGCAGGGGTGCGCTGGGAAGTCATGCGGCGAGACATGCCATGAGGGAGGCTTGTCGGTCAAAACCTACCAGATTCCCGGCGGCAGCGGCGGCGGCTCACAGCTCGAGCGGCCGCGCGGCGGGCGAGCCGACCAGGCGATGCAGCAGCGCCAGTTGTTCTTCGATGCGGGGCGTCGCCTCGACCAGGAGCAGCTTGTCGCAGCGATGGTCGACGACACCGAGCGCGACCGGGTACTCGATGCGCCCCGTGCGCCGCGCCTCGGTGCAGCACTGCCGATCACAGCCGACGTGCGGCATGCCGCCGTGCTGGGCGATGCCGAGCACGAACAGCTCGCGCTGCGAAGCGGCGCCTTCGCGTCGGGTGGCGCGCAGAGCATCGAGCCGCGCCAACGCCCGCCTTCGAACGCCCATCGGTCCGCGAACTCGGCGCCGGCGACGGGCTGGCCGTCGCGGTCAGTGACCACCGTGTCGACCGGCACCCGATCCGTGACCTGCGCCGCCGCCGGCGCCGCCAACAGCGCACTCAACAGGAACGCGACGCCCGCGAGCCGCAACATCGCCGCTACAGCATGCCGACCACATTGCCGTCGGCGTCGATGTCCATCTGCGCGCCGCCCGGCGTCTTGCCGAGGCCCGGCATCGTCATGATCTCGCCTGCCAGCGGATACACGAATCCCGCCCCCACGGCGACGCGCGCATCACGCACCACGAAGCGGTAGCCCGTCGGTCGGCCCTTCCGCTTCGGATCGTGGCTCAGCGAGTACTGCGTCTTCGCCATGCAGATCGGGAACTTGCCGTAGCCGCGCTCCTCGAACAGCGCGAGCTGCTTGTCGGCCTCGGGTTCGTAGTCGACACCGTCGGCGCCGTAGATCTTGGTCGCCAGCGTCTCGATCTTCTCCTTCAGGCTCATGTCGCTCGGGTAGAGCAGCCGGAACGAACTCGGCTCGTCACAGGCCGCGACCAGCGCGTGTGCGAGGTCTTCGCCGCCCTTGCCGCCGTCGGTGAACAGGGTCGACACGTGCGCGGCCGACGCGCCGGCCTCGATCGCCGCCTGCGCCACGTAGGCGATCTCGGCTTCGGTGTCGGTTGGGAACTTGTTGATCGCGACAACCACCGGGATGCCGAACAGGCGCACGTTCTCGATCTGCTTCTGCAGGTTGCCGATGCCGGCCTGCAGCGCGTCGAGGTCCTCCTTCTGCAGGCCCTCGGGCAGCGGCTTGCCGGCCTTGATCTCGAACCGGCCGCTGTGCATCTTCAGCGCGCGCACGGTCGCGACCAGCAGCGCCGCGTCGGGGCGCAGACCGGATGCGCGGCACTTGATGTCGAAGAACTTCTCGGCGCCCATGTCGGCGCCGAAACCCGCCTCGGTGACGACGAAGTCGAGGCCACGCAGGGCGACGAGGTCGGCGACGATCGAACTGTTGCCGTGCGCGATGTTCGCGAACGGGCCGGTGTGCACCAGCGCCGGTGTGCCCTCGAGCGTCTGCATCAGCGTCGGCTTCAGCGCGTCCTTCAGGATCGCAGTCATCGCGCCAGCGACCTTCAGGTCCTCGGCCGTCACGGCGCGGCCGTCCTTCGTGTAGCCGACGACCATCTCCCCGAGCCGCTGGCGCAGATCGTGGATGTCCTTGGCGAGGCCGAGGATCGCCATGATCTCGCTGGCCGAGGTGATGTCGAAGCCGGTGCGGCGTGGGGTGCCGTTCTTCTCACCACCTTGCGCGACCTCGATCTCGCGCAGCGCGCGGTCGTTCATGTCGAGCACGCGGCGCCACGAGATCTGCTCGAGGTCGATGCCGAGTTCGTTGCCATGGAACAGGTGCGCGTCGAGGAACGCGGCGCACAGGTTGTGTGCGGCGGTGACGGCGTGGAAGTCGCCGGTCAGGTGCAGGTTGATCTCCTCTGGCGGAACGACCTGCGAATAGCCGCCGCCGGCAGCACCTCCCTTGATGCCGAACACCGGCCCCATGGATGGTTGCCGGATCACGCAGCAGGCGCGCTTGCCGATCCGGTTCAGCGCCTGCGAGATACCGACCGTGTGCACGGTCTTGCCTTCGCCGAGCGGCGTCGGCGTGATCGCGGTCACGACGACGTACTTGCCCGGCTTGCGGGTCGCGGGCTGCTGCAGCAGCTCCAGCTTCACCTTGGCCTTGGTGTGGCCGTAGGGCTCGAGGTCGTCGGCGGTGAGACCCATGACGCGAGCCACTTCCGTGAGCGGCCGCAGCGGGATCGAACGTGCAATGGCGAGATCGTTGAGTGACATCGGCGAAGCGCGGCACCATAGCCTGCCGTGGGCCGTGCGGCCACGGCGAGCAGCCGCGGATCCGGCAACACCGTCACCGCCCCGACCGTGGCGCTGCCTGCGTGCCCAGCGCATGATCCCCGCGCCATGACGTTGCCCCGCCGCTGGCCCATCTCGCTCCTTTCACTGCTCGCCGCGCTGCCCGCTCCGGCCACCGCGCAGGGGCAGCCCACGACCACGGCGCCGCCGCTGACGCTGGCCACCGTGCTGAAGCGCAATCGCGAACTCGTGCGCGAACTGCCCAGCGTGCTTTGGGTGCCCGATGGCCACGAGGCGACGATCGTGCGCACGGCCGCGGACGGCAGCCAGGGTCTGCACCGCGTCACCGACGCCGGCGCCGAGGACGAGCCGCTGCTGACCGCGCAGGCGCTGCGCAAGCTGCTCGGCAACGACGGCGAGAAGGGCCCCGCGCGCTTTCCGGATCTGCGCTGGATCGACCAGGACACGCTGCGCATCGAGGTCGGCAATCGCGTGCTGCACTTCGCACCCGGGAGTGACACGCCGCCGACGACCGTGCTGACCTGGACCGCACCCGCGGCCGGCGACGAAGTGCCGGCGACGATCGCGCCGGACGACCAGCGCGTCGCCAGCATTCGCGACCACCAACTGTGGCTCACCGACCGTTCGGGGCGAGCGCGCCAGCTGACGTTCGACGGCAGCGAGGACATCGCCTACGGCACGGCGGCGCACCGCTCCGAGTTCGGCATCACGCAGGGGCTGTTCTGGAGTCCCGACTCGCGCTTCCTCGCGTTCTCGCGCGAGGACCTGCGGCCGATCGCCGAGTATCCGTATCAGGATCTGGATGCGCAGCCGCCGACGCCGGTGCACGGCCGCTATCCGATGGCCGGCGGCCCGAACTCGCGTGTGCAGATCGGTGTCTGCGACACCAACGACCACACGATCTACTGGCTCGAGCACGACTCCGCCGAGGACGTCTACTGGACCAACGTGAGCTTCGATGGCGAGGGCCACGCCTTCGTCGCCCGCGTGCCGCGCAGCCAGGATCATATGGAACTGGTGCGCTTCGACGCCGCGACCGGCAAGCGGCAGGCGGTGCTGCTCGAAGAGCACGACGCCGAATGGGTCGAACCCGAGCACGGCCCGACGTTCCTGCCGGACGGGCGGTTCTTGTGGTGGTCGTCGCGCGAGGGCCATCGCCACCTGTGGCTGCACGAACCCGATGGCACCCTGGTGCACCAGGTGACCAAGGGCGCCTTCGACGTGCGCCGCCTGCTCGCCGTCACCCCGGACGGCAAGACCGCCTGGTTCGAGGCTTCCGGTGAAGATCCGCGTCAGCGGCACCTGTTCGCCGCAGCGGTCGACACCGCCGAGATCCGCCAGGTCACGCGCGAACGCGGCTGCCACCACACCGAGCTGTCACCGGACGGCAGCCGCGCGTTCGTCGTCTGGTCGAACCTCGAGACGCCGCCGAGCGCACGCCTGCTCGACCTGCGCACCGGCGCCGCGCTGTTGCTGCCACAGCTGCCGGATCCGCTGACCGCGTTCGCCTTGCCGACGCAACGCATGTTCACGGTCAAGACCGACGACGATGTCGTGCTCTACGGCCACATCGCGTTGCCGCCCGACCTCGCCGAGGGCCAGAAGTGCCCGGTGCTGCTCTACTGCTACGGCGGCCCCCACGTGCAACTCGTCACCGACGAGTGGTTAGGCGGCGCGCCGCTGTGGTTGCAGGCGCTGGCCGGCGAAGGCTACGTCGTCTGCCGCCTCGACAACCGCGGCACGCCCAACCGCGGCATCGACTTCGAGCAGGCCGTGTTCCGCCACCTCGGCGTGCTCGAGGTGCAGGACCAGTTGCGCGCCGTCGAGTGGCTCGCGCAGCAGCCGTTCGTCGACAAGGCGCGCATCGGTGTGCACGGCTGGTCGTTCGGCGGCTACATGACGCTGCGCCTGCTGCTGGCCGCGCCGACGACCTTCGCGTGTGGCGTCAGCGGCGCGCCGGTCACCGACTGGGCCATGTACGAGACCGGCTACACGGAACGCTACATGGATCTGCCCGCGGAGAACCCCGATGGCTACGCGCTGTCGAGCTGTCTGCCGTTCGTCGGCCAGTTGCAGCGGCCGCTGTTGTTGGTGCAGGGCACCGACGATCGCACCGTGATGTGGGCGCAGACGCTGCGCTTCGTCGACAAGTGCATCGATGCCGGCAAGCAGCTCGATTACTTCGTGTATCCGATGCAGCAGCACGGGCTCGTCGGCCGGGATCGTGTGCACTTCCTGCAGTTGCTGCACGACTATCTGGGGCGCCATCTGCGGCCGCAGGAGCGCGGCTGAGCGATGTGGTAGCGTGTGCGCGGTGGGTTGGCGGTTGCTGCTTCCCTTGGTCGCGGGGGCGCGCTACGGTTCGCGCCCGTCGGGCCGTAGCGCAGTTTGGTAGCGCGACTGGTTTGGGACCAGTAGGTCGGAGGTTCAAATCCTCTCGGCCCGACCACTCAACTTCGCTGAGCGACGCAGGTAGCGACTACCGCGCTCGAACCGGGTCTCGGCCCGCGCAGGCATCTGGCCTCTGTGTCCAACCACAGTGTCCAACCAACCTGCCGGAGCCGATCCGATGCCACGCAAGCGCAAGGTCAACCGCCATCCCCCCGTCCCTTCCCTGCGGCCCCACAGCAGCGGCCGCGCCCGAGTCACCCTGTCGGGCCGAACCTTCTACGTCGGCGCGTGGGGCTCCGCCGAGGCGCATGCGCGCTACGCCGAGCTGGTGCGGCAGTGGCTGGCGAACGGCCGCAACTGGACGGAGCGCGGGCCGCAGACGGTCGCCGACGTGCAGGCGATCGCCGAGCGCGTCGCGCAGCAGCACGGCATCCCCCTGCCGGCGGCCGAGCGCGTGGCCGACGTGTTCGGCGAGTTCGCCGGCAAGCTGACGGCGCCGGAAGCGATCGCGCTGGCGCAGGCGCGGCATCCGGGGTTGTTCGTGACCGAGCCGAAAGCGGCGCCGCTGACCATCGCGCAGGCGCTCGCCCAGTACGAGGCATCGCTCGACGCCGCTGGCCGCTACGTGAAGAACGGCAGGCAGACCACGGAGCGCGACATCATCCGCAAGGCGGTCGCCGAGTTCGTCGCCGGCTGCGGGGACCGTGCGATCGGCGACCTCGATGCGGCGATGTTGCTCGGCCACCGTGACCGCTTGTGTGCGCGGAAAGCGCGAGAAGCGCGGAAAGTCCCCGCGACCACGGCGGCGAAAGGGGTTGCGTCAATCGACGCCGAATGCGCAGGAAGCGCGGAAAGCGCGGAAAGGCCCCTCGCCCGCACCGGCGTCAACCGCAAGGTCCAGACGCTCAAGCGCGCGTTGCGGTGGCTCAAGGACCGGAAGATCCTCGCTCGCGAGCAGTGGCTCGACCTGGCCGACGTGGCGCCGCTGCGCCGGGGCGAGCTGGGCGATGCCCGCGACGCGAAGCGGGCCAAGCGCGCCGTGACCCCCCAGGAAGTCGAGGCAGTGGCCGCCGCCGCCGGCCCCGTCGTCGGGGCGATGCTC
>JBGARS010000117.1:0-12547 GCA_044230075.1 Planctomycetota bacterium
CCTGCGAACGCACGCTCGCGCGCGCGCTGCGCCTCGCCGCGGTCGACGACGTGCGCTTCCTGCGGCCGGTTGCGCCCGACGAGGCGGTGTCGCTGCGGGCGATGGTCACGGGCACCGATGCCGGGGTCGAGGTGGAGGGTGAGTGGCAGGGGGACGCCGGGCGGATTGCCACGTTCCGGTTGCGGCTGGCAAAGGGCCACGCTTGAGACCGGCGCCGGGGACCGCGACACTGCGCGGCATGGTGCGCGTGTCGTTTCCGCAGGTGCTGCAGCGCCATGTCGCCTGTGCGCCGGTCGACGTCGAGGCGCGCACGGTGCGCGAGGCGCTCGAGGCGGCGTTCGCCGTCTATCCGACCGTGCGCGGCTACCTGTTCGACGACACCGGTGCGCTGCGCCAGCACGTGACGGTGTTCGTCGACGGCGACGTCGTCGAGAACCGGCGGACGCTGGCCCAGACCGTGCGCGCCTCGGCGCACATCGACGTGCTGCAAGCTCTCTCGGGTGGCTGACGCCGCCGCCGATCCCCATGGACACGATCCTGATCTGCACCCGCAAGGGCCTGTTCACCGCCAGTAGGAAGGGCCGCACCTGGTCGATGTCGGAACCCGAGTTCCGCGGCGTGCCGGTGTCGATGGCGCTGTTCGACCCGCGCGATGGCGCGCTCTACGCCGCCGTCGACCACGGCCACTTCGGCGTCAAGCTGCACCGGCGGCTGGGGCGCAAGTGGCAGGAGGTCGCGGCGCCGGTCTACCCCCAGCTGCCGAAGGGCAAGGTCGAGAAAGAAGGTGGCGGCCGGCCGTGGCCGCGCACGCTGAAGCTGATCTGGAGCCTCGAACTCGATCCGCGCCGCGACGGCGGGCTGTGGTGCGGCACGATCCCCGGCGGCCTGTTCCATTCGGCCGATGCCGGCGCGTCGTGGCAGCTCAACGAAGGGCTCTGGAACCAGAAGGCGCGCAAGCTGTGGTTCGGCGGCGGCTACGACACGCCCGGCATCCACAGCGTGCTGGTCGATCCGCGCGACGCGCAGACGGTGACGGTGGGCATCTCCTGTGGCGGCGTCTGGCGCACGACGGACGGTGGCAGCAAGTGGCAGAACATCGCGCGCGGCATGCGGGCCGCCTACATGCCGGTGGGGCGCCAGCAGGACGTCGAGGTGCAGGACCCGCATCGACTCGCCCTCTGTGCAGCCGCACCGGACCGGCTCTGGTGCCAGCACCACAACGGCATCTTCGTGAAGCGCGGCGACGCCGACTTCCGCGAGGTCAAGGCCAAGGCGCCGAGCCGGTTCGGCTTCGCGGTCGCGGCGCACCCGGACGATCCCGACACCGCCTGGTTCGTGCCGGCCGAGAAGGACGAATGCCGCGTGCCGGTGGGCGGCCGCGTGGTCGTCACGCGCACCACCGACGGCGGCCGTTCGTTCCAGGTGTTGACCGCAGGCCTGCCGCAGCAGCACGCCTACGACCTCGTCTACCGCCACGGCCTCGACGTCGCGAGCAACGGCCGTTCGCTGGCGATGGGTTCGACCAGCGGCCGCGTCTGGATCAGCGAGGACGGCGGCGACGGCTTCTGCGAGTTCGCCGCCAACCTGCCGCCGGTCTACGCGCTGCGCTGGGTGGGCCGGTGATGGCGCCGGGCTTGCGGCTGCTGCTCGCCTTGCTGGCCATCGGTTCGTTCGCCGCGTGCACCTGCGTGCGCGACGACAGCCGGCGCACGCTGGACCTGTTGGACAAGAACCTGACGCCGGCATCGCCGACCTGGCGCGCGGTGCTGCTGCCCGTCGCGATCCCGGTCGGGTTCGCCGGCCTGCTGCTCGACAGCGCGGTCGTGAACCCGGTCTGCGCGCTCGACGACGCGTGGGGCGACACGGTCGAATTGCTGTGGACCTGGCGCGACGAGTCGACTCTGCGGCGCGTGCTGTTCACGCCGTTGGCGGCGTTGGGCACACCGATCGTGTTCGCCTGCGACTGGCTCGGGCGCAGCTGCCTGCCGGTGCCGCCGCGCAAGGAGTCGCAGCAATGAGCTGGTCGATCCGCGTGTCATGCTTGCTCTGCCTGCCGCTGCTCGGCGGCTGTGCCTGGACCCTGCGTGAGAACCGCCCGGTCTGGAACGTCTTCGAACAGAATCTGGTGCCGGAGTCACCGACCGGCTTCGCGGTTGCGCTGCCGCTCACGGTGCCGCTGGGCTTGGTGTCGATCCTCGCCGACACGTTCGTCGCGCATCCGCTGCAGGTCGTCGACGATGCCTACGACGACAGTGCCGACCTGTGGCGCGACATCGATCTCGAGCATGCCTACTACACCGAGGCCGGTGTCGTGCCGTTGCGTGCCGTGGCGACGCCCGTGTGGTACGTGCTGTCGTTCCTGGGCCGCAGCATGTTCGCGTTCGAGTCGCCGGCCGAGCGGGATGCGCGGCAGCTCGCCCGGCAGGAGCGCGCGCAGGCGCAGGCGACGGCCTCCACGCTGCGTTGGTTGCGGCGCATCGCCAACGGCGCCGATGAGCCGTTGCGCGGCCGGCCGCCGGCGGAACTGGACGACGAACTGCGGGCGGCGCTGCAGCGCGCCTTCGCCAGCGGTACGGCGCTCGGCCGGATCCGCCTCTACACCGATTGCGCCGACGAGTCGGTGCTGGCCGCCGAGGTCGACTGGGCGGCCGGCCTCGCGGATCCCTCGGCGGTGGTGCGCTACCGCGTGCTGCAGTTGATTCCGGCCGCCGTGCCGGTGGCCGCGGAGCTGCTGCAGCGGCTGCGGCAGGACCCCGATCCGGTCGTGCGCGAGCTGGCGACGAAGTTCCGCGCTGGGCCGAGGTAGGGCTGTACGCCCTTGCGGTCGCCCTCGGCGACCGCTGTCATGCCGGCGTGCAAGAGATCCTGCTGACCGACGCCGAAGCGGGCCAACGCTTCGACCGCTACTTGCGCAAGCTGCTGCCCGCCGTGCCGCTCGGCGCGATCTTCCGCCTGCTGCGGCAGGGCGACATCCGCATCGACGGCAAGAAGTGCAAGGGCGACGTGCGCACCACTGCCGGCATGAAGGTCAGCATCCGTCTGCCCGCGGCCGAGATCCGGCAGGCGCCGAGCCCGATTCCGGCGGAGCGCCGCGGCGACGGCAGCAGCCCCGATCTGCTCGACCTGCTGCCGTCGCCCGACCTCGGCCCCGCGAGTTCCCGCGGTGCGAACGCACTGCCTCAGCCGCGCATCGTGTTTCGCGACGAACAGGTGCTGGTGGTCAGCAAGCCGGCGGGACTCGCCATCCATCCGGGCACCAAACAGGAACACTCGCTGACCGGCTGGCTGCAGACGCAGCGCCTCGGTGTGCGCACGGCGACGTTCGCGCCCGCGCCGGCGCACCGGCTCGACCGCGGTACTTCGGGGCTGGTGGTGATCGGCCTCACGCCCGACGCGCTGCGCGGGCTGACCGCGGCGTTCCGGGAAGCCACCGTGCAGAAGGTCTACTTCGCGGTCGTGCACGGTGTGCCGGCGCGGCCGCAGGGCAGCGTCGTCGCGCCACTGTGGCAGGATCCGAACGCGGATCCGCGGGGCGCGAAGGTGCTCGTCGACGAACGCGGCTCGCCGTCGCGCACCGACTACGAGGTCATCAAGCAGAGCCGCCACATGACCCTGCTGCGCGTGCAGCCGCACAGCGGCCGCCAGCACCAGATCCGCGCCCACCTGAGCCACATCGGTCACCCGATCGTCGGCGACCACCGCTACGGTTCGATCGCCGAGGTCGGCCGCGGCTTCTGCCTGCATGCCGGCGAGCTGTCGTTCCCGCACCCGGGCACCGGCAAGATGGTGCGCTTCAGTGATCCGATGCCGCGCGAGTTCCACCGGTTGATGGATCCGGAGTGACGCGGGTCAGGTGAGTGGCCGCAACACGCCGTAGCCGCCGTCGGTGCCCAGCACCTGCCCGTTGAGCCAGCCGTTCGCCGGCTCCAGCAGGAAGGCGATCGCGCGGGCGACGTCGTCGGGCTGGCCGATGCGGCCACTGGGGTTCTGTTTGCCGGCCGCCTCGCGCATGCCCGCGCGTTCGAGCAGCGCCTGCGTCATGCGGCTCTCGACCAGCGCCGGCGCGACGCAGTGGAAGCGGATGCCGCGCCGCGCGTGGGAGGCCGCGGCCGCGCGCGCGAGTCCGATCAGGCCGGCCTTGGCCGCCGCGATTGCCTCGTGGTTGGCGAGCCCCAGCGTCGCCGCGACCGAGCTGACGAACACCACCGTGCCGCCGTTCTTCAACAGCTCGGGGGCCGCCATCGTCACACCGAACGCCGACGACAGGTTGACGTCGAGCACCTCCTGCCACTCGGCGGGCGTCGTGCGGTGCGCTGGCTTCAGCAGCAGAGAGCCGATGCAGTGGGCGATGCCGGCGACCGGCGCGCCGGCGCAGGCCTGCCGCAGCGTCTCGGCGACGGTGCCCGGCTCGACCGCGGGCAGCACGGCAGCGCGCGCGCCCAACGGCTCGGCCACGGCGCGCAGGCGCGCTTCGTCGCGGGCCAGCAGTACCAGCGAAGCGCCACGCTGGGCGAGGTGGGCGGCAAGGGTCGAACCGACGGCGCCGGTGGCACCGAGCACGACGAAAGTTCCGGGGTGGCTGTCGGTCACGGGAGGGACTTCGCCGCCACGGGCCGCCGGATGCGGGCGCGCATCCGGGCCGGGCCGCCGAACGAACCTCCGGCCGATGTTCACCTGGCTCCGACGACGCCGCCACGCGGCCCACGTTCGCCGACTGCAGGCCCGGCACCTGCGGCTTCTCGAGGAGGCGCGCGACCTGCAGCGCGGCGGCGACATCCAGCAGTTCGCCACCCGCACGGCCCAAGCCGAAGCGGTGGCGCAGGAACTGGAGGCGCTCGAAGCAGCGGCCGTCGATGACGGAGCGTCCCGCTAAGCACTGCGCGACCTGCGGCCGTTCGTTCGCGTGGCGCCGCAAGTGGGCGGCCTGCTGGGAGCAGGTGCGGCACTGCAGCCAACGCTGTGCGCGACGGCGGCCGGGCGAACGCGACCTCGCGCTCGAGCGGGTGATCCTGGAGCTGGTGGCACAGCGCGTGGCACCGGCCACGATCTGCCCGTCGGAAGCGGCGCGCCGCGCCTGCCCCGAGCACTGGCCGGCGTGGCTCGAGCGCACGCGTGCGGCGGCGCGGCGGCTGGTGGCCCGCGGCGTGCTCGAGATCGTGCAGGGCGGTCGGGTCGTCGACGCTTCGCAGGCGCGCGGGCCGATCCGCCTGCGAGCGCGACGCCGCTGATGCGCGGCAGCGGGCCAGCGGGTACACCGGCCCCATGCCGCCGAAAGCCACCGCGTCCGAACACGAACGCCTGCAGCAGGACGCCGCGCGCGAGCGCAACTGGTCGCGCTGGGGCGCCTACCTCGCCGAACGGCAGTGGGGCACGGTGCGCGAGGACTACTCGCCCGACGGCAACTGCTGGAGCTACCTGCCGCACGACCACGCGCGCAGCCGCGCCTACCGCTGGGGCGACGATGGCCTGCTCGGCCTGACCGACCGCCAGGGCCGGTTGTGCTTCTCGTTCGCGCTGTGGAACGGCAAGGACCCGTTCCTGAAGGAGCGGCTGTTCGGCCTCGGCGGGCCCGAGGGCAACCACGGCGAGGACGTCAAGGAGGAGTACTTCTACCTCGATGCGCTGCCGACCGCGTCCTTCTTGCACGCGCTCTACAAGTACCCGCAGGCGGCGTTCCCGTACGAACGGCTGGTCAAGGAGAACCAGCAGCGTGGCCGCGACCAGCGCGAGTTCGAACTGGTCGACACCGGCGTGTTCGCCGACAACCGCTACTTCGACGTCTTCTTCACCTACGCCAAGGCCGACTGCGAGGACGTGCTGATCGAGCTTCTGGTGCACAACCGCGGGCCCGAGACGGCGACCCTGCACGTGCTGCCGCAGCTGTGGTTCCGCAACACCTGGACGTGGGGGCGGCGCGGCGAAGGCTACTGGCCGCGCGGCGTGATCGTGCCCGACGGCGACCGGCGCGTGATCGCGAACGGCGCCGACCTGCCGTCGATGGCGCTCGAACTCGACGACCCCGAGCACGGCAGCGTGAAGGCGCTGCTGGCGACCGAGAACGAGACGAATACGCGCCGCCTGTTCGGCAGCGGCGATCCGCTGACGTTCGTCAAGGACGCCTTCCACGACTACGTCTGCAAGGGCCACACCGTCGCGGTGAATCCCTCTCGCAGCGGCAGCAAGGTGGCGTGGCACTGCGTGCTGCAGGTGCCGGCCGGTGGCTCGTCCAGCGTGCGCCTGCGGCTGCGGCTCGCATCCCAGAAGGAGCCGAAGGCGTTTGGCCGCACGTTCGACACCGTGATGGCTGCGCGCCGCGAGGACGCGGATGCGTTCTACGCCGAGGTGATCGGCGACTGTGACGCCGAGGCGGCGCGCATCCAGCGCCAGGCGTATGCGGGGCTGATCTGGAGCAAGCAGTTCTACCACTACGACGTGCGCACCTGGCTCGCCGGTGACCCGTCGCAGCCCGCACCGCCGGCGGCGCGGCAGGAGGGCCGCAACAGCGACTTCGCGCATCTCTACAACCGCGACGTGTTGTCGATGCCGGACAAGTGGGAGTACCCGTGGTACGCCGCGTGGGACCTCGCCTTCCACATGATCCCGTTCGCGCGGCTCGACGCGCACTTCTGCAAGGAGCAGCTGCTGCTGTTGCTGCGCGAGTGGTACATGGCGCCGAACGGGCAGATCCCGGCCTACGAGTTCGCGTTCCACGACGTGAACCCGCCGGTGCACGCCTGGGCCTGCTGGCGCGTCTACAAGATGACCGGCCAGCGCGGCCACCGCGACCAGATGTTCCTGGCGCGCGCGTTCCACAAGCTGCTGCTCAATTTCACCTGGTGGGTCAACAGGAAGGACCTGCACGGCAAGCACGTGTTCGGCGGCGGCTTCCTCGGCCTCGACAACATCGGCGTGTTCGATCGCAGCCAGCCGCTGCCCACCGGCGGCCACCTCGAGCAGGCCGACGGCACCGCATGGATGGCGTTCTACTGCGCGACGATGCTCGGCATCGCGCTCGAGCTGGCCTGCCACGACCCCGCCTACGAAGACGTCGCGTCGAAGTTCTTCGAGCACTTCGTCGCGATCACGCACGCGATGAACACGCTCGGCGGCACCGGCCTGTGGGACGAACAGGACGGCTTCTACTACGACCAGATCCACACCAACGGCAAGAGCGAGCGGCTGCGCATCCGTTCGCTGGTCGGGCTGCTGCCGCTCTGCGCCGTCGAGGTGCTGCCGCTGCAGACGGTGCGCAAGCTGTCTGGCTTCGACAAGCGGCTGCGCTGGTTCCTGGCCAACGAACGTGACCTTGCCGCGCACGTCAGCTTCGGCGGCGAAGGCGACGATGCCTCGGCTCTGCTGGCGATCCCGTCGCGGCAGCAGCTCGAGCGGGTGCTGCGGTATCTGCTGGACGAGAAGGAGTTCCTGTCGCCGTACGGCCTGCGCTCCCTGTCGGCGGTGCACCGTGACCAGCCGTTCGTGCTGCACGCGGCCGGGCAGGAGTACCGCGTCGACTACACGCCCGGCGAGAGCACGACGGCGATGTTCGGCGGCAACAGCAACTGGCGCGGGCCGATCTGGCTGCCGGTGAACTTCCTCCTGATCGAGGCGATCGAGCGCTACGGCCGCTTCTACGGCGATGCGCTGAAGGTCGAGTGCCCGACCGGCTCCGGCAACCTGTGCACGCTGCAGCAGGTCGCCGACGAGCTGGCGCTGCGGCTGACGCGTTTGTTCCGCGCCGACGAGCACGGTGCGCGCCCGTTCACCGGCGGCGACCGGCGCTTCACCGACGATCCGAACTGGCAGGACCTCGTGCTGTTCCACGAGTACTTCGACGGCGACACCGGCCGCGGCTGCGGCGCCAGCCACCAGACCGGGTGGACGGCGTTGATCACGCGCTGCTTCGGTGGGGTGAAGGGCACCGCGCCGGCGGGGGCGTGAGTCGCGCCTACCTGGCGCGCACCTTCACCGTCTCGCCGACCTTGTTCATCATCGCGCGCAGCGTGTCGTAGTCGGGGTGGCGCATGCGCAGCCACGCGTTCGCCATGTAGCCGCCCTCGACGCCCTGCGTGCCCGAGCCGACCGGCGGCGTGTGCAGGTCGATGATCCACTCGCGGAACTCGCGCTGGATCTGCTCCAGGCCGTCGTAGCCGGCGATCGTGCCGTCGCGGTCGGGCCGCAGCGCGATCATGCCGGCGGCGTACTTGCGCGACGGCCGGAACGGCACCTTCTCGTGCACGATCGCGTGGCCCCACGCCGCATAGAGGTCGAACTCGTTGGCCGAGCAGTAGAGGTCCCAGACGCCGACGCCCGGTGGCCGGCAGCCGATCTCGGAGAACTTCAGGCCCTTCTCGCCGAAGAACCACTCCATGTGCGTCGGCGAGGTCCAGATGCCGAGCGCCGTGATCACCTGCTGGCCCATCGTGCGCAGCTCTCGGTAGCCCTTGTCGTCGATGCGGTTGGTGCACAGGATCTGCGGCGAGATCCAGCGCGTGCGCATCGCCTCGAGCACGTTCGGGAAGTAGTGGCAGGCGAAGTCGATCACCGGCTTCCCGGCGACACACAGCGTGTCGTAGAAGCCCTCGTGGCCGCTGAGGAACTCTTCGATCGCGACCGTGCGGCCCTTGGCGACGTGCAGCGCGTCGAGCGCCATGGCGAGTTCCTGGTCGCTTGTCACCTTGTGCGTGCCCGACGCGCCGGCGCCGTCGAGCGGTTTGAGGATCAGCGGGTAGCCGACCCGCTTGGCAAAAGCCTCGGCATCGGCGACCGATTCGACGCGCGCGCTCGCGGCGCACGCGACGCCGGCTGCGCGCGCGGCCTCCTTCATCGCCGGCTTGTCGCGGCACAACCACGCCGTCTTCGACGTCGTGCCGGCGATCTTCAGCTGCTCGCGCACGTGCGCGGCGGCCATCACGTGGGCTTCGACCGTCGCTTCGAGCCGGTCGACCCGCGCCTTCTTCGACAGCCGCTTCACGGCTTCGGCCATCGCGTGCTCGTCGACCACCGAACGCACGCGCTCGTGCTGGAACAGGTTCTCGCGCAGCTCGGCCGGCAGCGCCTCGGGCGGCCGTTCGCTGATCGCGGAGACGCGCGCGCCGGTGCTGAGCAGGCCGCGCAGGAACTCACGCTGGTTGTTGGGGAACGCTGGTTCGACGAAGACGACGTGCATGGCGGTCGGGGTGGGGGAGGATGGAGTTGCTTCAGGCACCCGTGGCAGGCACCAGCGAACGGTAGAGCGCGACGTACTCGGGGCCCTGGCGGTCCCACGAGAAGTCCTGCTGCATACCGTTCTTCACCAGCTGCTTCCAGCCGCGCTGGTCGCGCCAGTTGCGCAGTGCCCAGTCGATGGTGCCGGTCAGCGCGTGGCTGCTGTACTGGTCGAACAGAAAGCCGGTGCCGCGCTTGGTCACCGGATCCCATGGCGCCACGGTGTCGGCGAGCCCGCCGGTGCGGCGCACGATCGGCGGCGTGCCGTAGCGCAGGCTGTACATCTGGTTCAGCCCGCACGGCTCGAACCGGCTCGGCATCAGGAACATGTCGCTGCCGGCTTCGATCCAGTGCGCGAGCTCGTCGTGGAAGCCCTTGAAGACCGCGACCTTCTTCGGCCAGGTGTCGCGCAGCCACTGGAAGTAGACCTCGTGCTTCGCCTCGCCGGAGCCGAGGATGCACAGGCGCATGTCTTCGCGCTGCAGGAAGATCGGGATCGAGTCCGAGAACAGCTCGAAGCCCTTCTGCGCGGTCAGCCGCGACACGACGCCGAACACCGGCGCGCGCGGGTCGTGCGGCAGCGACAGCCGCTGCAGCAGCGCCGCCTTCATCTTCATCTTGCCCGACGTGTCTTCGGCGGAGAAGTGGTGCGGCAGCAGCGGATCGGTGGCCGGATCCCAGTCGCCGTAGTCGACGCCGTTGACGATGCCGACCAGGTCCTGGCTGCGCGTGCGCAGCAGTTCGTCCATGCCCATGCCCAGCTCGGCGGTCTGGATCTCCTCGGCATAGGTGCGCGAGACGGTCGTCAGCTTGGTGGCGTGCAGCACGCCGGTCTTCAGGAACGAGAACCGCCCGTCGCGCAGGTCGCCGTGGTGCACGTGCGCGCGCTGGTCGCCGAGGCCGATGGTGTCGAGCTGGCTGTCGGGGAACGAGCCCTGGTAGCCGATGTTGTGGATCGTCAGCACGGTCTTGGTGCCGGCGAACAGGCGGTCCCAGGCGTAGACGGTGCGCAGGTAGAGCGGCAGCAGTGCGGTGTGCCAGTCGTTGGCGTGCACGATGTCGGGCGACCACTGCCAGCGTTGGCAGCTCTCCAGCACCGCGCGGCACAGCATCGCGAAGCGCAGCGCCTCGTCGCCGTCGCTGGTGTAGATCTGCGAGCGCATGTAGAGCTCGGGGCAGTCGACGAGGTAGACGGTGACGTCGCTCTGCGGCAGCAACACGGTGCGCAGGCCGAAGCGGATCGTGCGCTGCGGGAAGCGCACGTCGATCGCCTGCGCCTTCGGCAGCGGCGTGGTCACGACGTCGCTGTCGGCGATGCGTTTGTAGTAGGGCAGGAAGATGCGCACGTCGTGGCCGGGGCCAGCGGGCGCCTTCTTGCCGAGCCAGCGCCCGAGGCCGGCGAGCACGTCGGCGAGACCGCCGGTCTTGGCGAACGGCGCCACTTCGGACGCGGCGAGGCAGATGCGCAGGGGACGCATGGGTAGCGGGATGTTGGCACTTGGGGTGACGCTGGGCGAGGGGATTTCGATCCGGGAGTCAGATGGCAGAGCACCATGGCACCGGCTAGCCTGTCGTGCCCTGCATGGTGCACGTCTGCTTCGCCATACCGTTCGCGATGGAGAACACGCTGCGGTTCGCCGTGGCGGTTGCGCGGCTGCCCGGGGTGAAGCTCAGCGTGGTGTCGCAGGACGCCAGAGAGAACTTCCCGGCCGACTTCCAGCAGCAGCTCGATGGCTTCCGGCAGGTCGACGATGCGCTGCAGGTCGGTGACCTGCTCACCGCGGTGCGGAGCCTCGCCGCCGAACTCGGCCCGGTCGATCGCCTGCTCGGCATCCTCGAACAGGCGCAGGAGCCGCTGGCCGCCGTGCGCGAACAGCTGCGCATCCGCGGCATGGACCTGCCGACGGCGCGCAGCTTCCGCGACAAGGCGCACATGAAGGACCTGTTCACGGCGCACGGGGTGCCGTGTGCGCGCCACCACCTCTGTGCCGATGCGGCGCAGGCGATCGCGTTCGCCGAGCAGGTCGGCTATCCGCTGGTCGGCAAGCCGCCGGCCGGTGCCGGTGCCAAGGCCACCGCGCGCTGCGGTTCGCTGGCGGAGCTGCAGCGCTTCCTCGCGACCAGCAAGCCGCGCCCCGGTCGCGAAGTGCTGCTGGAGGAGTTCATCCGCGGCCGCGAGTTCTCGTTCGACTCGGTCACGCTGCACGGCCAGCACGTGTTCCACAACATCTCCAGCTACCACCCGACGCCGCTCGAGGTGATGGAGAACCCGTGGATCCAGTGGTGCGTCGTGCTGCCGCGCGACCTCGACGTGCCGGAGTTCGCCGCGATCCAGAAGGTCGGACCGCGCGCGCTGTCGGTGCTCGGCATGTGGACCGGCATGTCGCACCTCGAGTGGTTCCGCCGCGCCGACGGCAGCATCGCGGTCAGCGAGGTCGCCGCCCGGCCGCCGGGCGCACAGTTCATGTCGCTGATCGGCCATGCCTGCGACACCGACATGTATCGGGCGTTCGCGCAGCTGATGGTGTTCGAGACCTTCACGCCACCCCGCCGCAGCTTCGCCGCCGGCGCCGCCTACCTGCGCGCACAGGGCACGCGCGGCGCGGTGGTGCCGCCCGGCGCGCGCATCGCCGCGATCCACGGGCTCGACGAGCTGCGGCGCGACCTGGAACGCACGGGCTTGGGCGACCTGATCGTCGAGAGCCGTCTGCCGCGCATCGGTGCCGCACCTGCCACCAGCTACGAAGGCGACGGCTTCGTCGTCGTGCGCCACCCGGACACCCAGGTCGTCACCCGCGCGCTGGAACAGGTCGTGCACACGGTGCACGTCGAGCTGGGATGATGCCGCCTGGCACGCAACCACCCGAGAATCCCGCATGAACGTCATCTTCCTGAGTCCTGGTTTCCCCGCCGAGATGCCCCTGTTCGTGCGCGGCCTCGCGCAGGTCGGTGCCAAGGTGTTCGGTCTCGGCGACCAGCCGGCCAGCGCGCTGCCCGCCGATGCGCGCGAAGTGCTCAGCGACTACCTGCAGGTGCGTTCGTTCGACGACGAGCGGCAGGTGGTCGATCAGGTGCGCAGTTGGTTGCGCGGCCGCAGCGTCGACCGCGTCGAATGCATGTGGGAGCGGCTGATGTACCTGGCCGCCGGGCTGCGCGAGACGCTCGGCCTGCCCGGCATGTCGCGCGCCCAGACCGAGATCTTCCGCGACAAGGAGGCGATGAAGCAGGCGGTCGAGAAGGCCGGCCTGCGCGTGCCGCGGCACGGCCGGGCGCGCAGCACGCAGGAAGCCTGGGCCGCGGTCGAGCGCTGCGGCTTCCCGGCGCTCGTGAAGCCGATCGACGG
>JBGARS010000118.1:0-11081 GCA_044230075.1 Planctomycetota bacterium
GAAGAGCGAGTCCTGCAGCGCGGCGGCGGCATGCCGAAGGGCTTCCCGGGCTTCCCCGGCGGCGGCCGCGGCTTCCCGGGGCGGCGCGGCCGCTAGGCAACCGACGGCAGCCGCGGTCCAGGCGGGAAAAACCGCTGGCAACTGCCGGAACCATCTGCTTTGCTTCTCGCCCCTTTCGCGGCTTCCCGACAGTACGGAGACAGGTTCCCTTGGCAGTCACGCTTCGCTTCAAACGCTTCGGTCGCCTCAACCACCCGACTTACCGGCTGGTCGCCACCGACCCGCGCTTCCCGCGCGACGGTCGCATCATCGAGGCGCTCGGTTACTACTTGCCCCTGATGCCTCGTGCCCAGGAGCAGCTCAAGCTCAACACCGAGCGCATCCAGTACTGGCTGTCGGTCGGCGCCCGTCCGTCGGAGACGGTCGCGGTGATGATCGAACGGTCGGGCCTGAGCGTGCCGGTGCCGAAGAAGGCGGAGCGCAAGAAGAGCAAGGGCAAGCCCGCTGTCTTCTCGCCGCCGAAGAAGAAGGTGCGCAAGCCGAAGGCGCAGCGTCGCGCCGAGAAGGCCGAGCGCGCTGCAGCCCCGAAGAAGTAGCGGCTGCATCCCAGCCGACCGGCGACACGCGCCGGCGACCTGGGGCGTCCGCGCCAGACCTGCCCGCTGATCACCGCCGCCCTTCTGTCACCTGGCCTGCTGGCCCTGGAAGAGACTTGGCCCTGCCCGAGATCGCCGTGTCGCCGAAGAAGAAGCCCAAGACCGAAGCTGAGGCCTCTGCCGCGCCGGATCCGCGCGCGCCGTTGCCGCCTACGCCGGGCAACCTCCAACTCGTGCTCACCGAGCTGGAGAAGGTGCTGGCGGACGTGCCGCCACCCGCCGTGTCGCCGTCCGCTGTGTCGCCGTCCAATGGCGAAGGCGATCAGCCGTTGCCGCAGCTCGACCTCGTCGAGGCGATGCTGCACATCTACTTCGCCGATGGTCTGCCCTGTGGCTACGGCCAGGAGGCGCGGCGGCGCATCGACGAGAACTTCGTCGACCGCAACGAGTTTCGGGTCACCGAGGCGTTCGAGGTCGAGGACATGTTGCGTGACTTGCCGATCCCGGACCTGTTCGACCGCTGCCTCGCGGTGCGCGACTCGGTGGCCCAGGTCTACAACGACCAGAACGGCGTCAGCCTCGCCTTCCTGCGCGAGGCCGGCATCAGCGACCGCAACACGTTCTTCCAGCGCGTGCCGGCGATGCAGCCGCACGTGTCGCACTTCCTCGCCAACCTGCTGACCATCGAAGACCTGTGCTTCTCGGACAAGTCGACGCTGCGCGCCCAGCAGCGCCTCGGCCTCGATCCGAAGGACGCCGCCGCCGAGAAGTTCCTCGATCGTGTGCGCGCGCTGCTGAAGCCGTACGGCCGCCTGCCGCTCGAGGTCGGGCCGAACCTGTCTGGGCACAAGCCGAACCTGACGCACGTGCTGTCGCCGGCGTGCCTGCTGATCCGACTGGGTCCGCCCGGCAAGAAGTCGCGCTAGCAGCGGGACCGGGCTCCTGGTGAGATCCGGCGTTCGGCGGAAGCGGATGTTCGGGGCTTGCGGCCCGCCGCGGGGCGGCGACCATCGCGTCTGTGAGCGTCCCCGAGCTCTACCTCGCGTCGACCTCGCCGCGCCGTCACCTGCTGCTGCAGCAGGCCGGAGTGGTGTTCGAACCGTGCGAGCCGGGGGAGGAATACGCCGGCGAGGACCCGCATGCCGGCGACCCGCCCCGGCAGCTGGCGATCGAGCGCGCACGGCGCAAGGCGCTCGGTGCCGTGTGCCACGATCCGCGCGTGCCGGTGCTCGGCGTCGACACCACGGTCGACGTCGATGGCGACGAACTGGGCAAGGCACTGGACCGCGCCGAGGCCGAGGCGATGCTGCGGCGGCTGCTCGGCCGCACGCATCTCGTGCACACGGCGCACTGCCTCGTCGTACCGGAATCGGGCATTCGCCACGAAGAGGTCGTCAGTGCGACGGTGGTCGGCGGCGAACCCACGGCGGCGGAACTGCACGCCTACCTCGCGTCCGACGACTGGCGCGGCAAGGCCGGCGCCTACGGCATCCAGGATGCGACGCAGAAGTTCCTGCGCGTCGTCGAAGGCGAGTTCGACACGGTGATGGGGCTGCACCGGGCCGCGGTCGTGCGCCTGCTGGCGCGCTGTCGGGGCCGCGCATGAAGTGGGTGCCGCAGAGCCTCGGCGGGCGCCTGCTGCTGGCGTTCGTCACCGCGGCGGTCGCGATCGCCGTGCTGGCCATCACGGTGCGCCAACGCGACGCCGTGCGGGCCGCGGTGCGCCGGGCGGATGCGCTGCCCCTGCTGCCGCCGCCGCCGGCGCTCGGCCTGCAGCTGGCGCCGTGCGGCGGCCACGTGCTGCTGGCGAGCCGGATCGAGGCCGTGCCACCGGACGTCGCGCCCGTGGTGCAGCTGTTCACCGATGGCACCGCCGTGCTGCGGCGGCCGGCACCCTTGGCTCTCTCGCCGCAGGGGCCGACCGACGGGGACGCGGCGCTGCTGCTGCCCGACCGGTCGCTTTGCCGCCTCGCGCCGGCAGCCCGCGCCGCGCTGCTGGACCTGATCGGGCAACTGCTGCGCCAGCGCCCGGTGCCAACCGATCGGGTGGTGGTGGGCGACCTTGTCGCCGCTCCGGGAGCGCTCGCGCCGCTGCTGCAGTGGGTGCCTTAGCCGCCAGCAGGTGTTGACCGCCGGCCGCCGGACCCTACACTCTCCGCCCCTCACTGCGCGCCAAACCACGCGCGGGGCGTGCGCCATGAAAGCCGAAATCCACCCCAAGTACGTCGAGTGCCAGGTCTCCTGTGCCTGCGGCAACAAGTTCGTGACCCATTCCGTCAGGGCGGAGATCCGCACCGACATCTGCTCGGCGTGCCACCCGTTCTACACGGGTGCAGCGAAGTTCGTCGACTCGGCGGGCCGCGTCGACAAGTTCCTGAAGCGCTACGGCAAGAAGGAAGCGACGAAGAGCTAGTGCCCGACCGCGGGCACGGAGGCATCGCCGCATGAGCCGACTGCGACCGCGCATCCGGCAGAAGCTCGACGGGCTGGTCGCGCGCGTCGAGCAGTTGCTCGCGCAATCGGCCGATCCCGCCGTGCTCGCGCAGTCGGACCGGCTGGCGAAGCTGCAGCGCGAGATCGGCAGCACCACGCCGCTGGTCGAACGCTACCGCGGCTTCGTGCGCCTCGAGCACGACATCGAGGAGCACCGCGAGCTCCTCGCTGGCAGCGATCGCGAGCTGGCGGAACTGGCGCGCACCGAGCTGCCGTCGCTCGAACAGCGCGCCGACCAGGAGGTCGCCGCCCTCGTCGACGCGCTGCTCGCCGACGCCGGTGACGACCGCCGCGACTGCATCGTCGAGATCCGCGCCGGCACCGGTGGCGAGGAGGCGGCGCTGTTCGCGCGCGACCTCTGCACGATCTACCAGCGCTTCGCCTCGCGGCAGGGTTGGACGTTCGAGCCGATCCACAGCACGCCGGCCGAGCAGGGCGGCTTCAAGGACATCACGTTCGCGCTGCGCGGGACCAGCGTGTTCCACTCGATGCAGTTCGAGTCGGGCGGCCACCGCGTGCAGCGTGTGCCGGAGACCGAGGCCAAGGGCCGCGTGCACACCTCGGCGGCCACGGTGGCGGTGCTGCCCGAGGTCGAGGAGGTCGAGGTGCACATCGACCCGCAGGATCTGCGCGTCGACACCTTCCGCGCCAGCGGTGCCGGCGGCCAGCACGTCAACAAGACCGAATCGGCGGTGCGCATCACGCACGTGCCGACCGGCACCGTCGTCGCCTGCCAGGAGGAGCGCAGCCAGCTGAAGAACAAGCAGCGGGCGATGAGCCTGCTGCGCGCGCGCATCCACGAGGCGCAGAAGCGCGCGGCCGACGCGGCGCGCGCGGCCGAACGACGCGAACAGGTCGGCAGCGGCGACCGCAGCGATCGCATCCGCACCTACAACTTCCCGCAGGACCGGCTCACCGACCATCGGCTGAACCGCAACTTCACGCTGTCGCAGATCCTCGAGGGCAAGCTCGAGCCGGTGGTCGAAGGCCTGCTGGCCGACCGGCGGCAGCGCCAGATCGAAGAACTGTGAGCGGCCGCCCGTTCCCGACTGAACTCGACCCCCCGGCCGTCCGTGTTGACGGACTCGCCGCGATTCCTGCGTGACTGGCGGTCGCCGCCGCGCCACGATCCGCCGCAGACCTCTCTTCTCCCCACGACTTGGAGCACGACCGATGACCGACTCGGGCAACCCGCCGGAACTGGCCACCCTCGAACCCCTGGAGCCGCTCGATGCCGGTGGCGGCAGCGCCCCGATGGCGCCGGCCGATGCCTCGCTGCAGGCTCTGCGCTCGAGCCTGCCGGCGCCGGCCTTCAATCCGTTCTGCCGCGACAAGACGTTCTACCGGTTCCTGTTCGCCGGCGTGCTGATGCTGCTCGGCTGCCTGATGCCGTTCGGCGTCGACTACCAGCAGGTCGGCTACAAGACCATGAGCGGAGCGATCTACATGGTGATCGCCGTGGCGATGGTCTGGACCTGGTGGGGCGCGATCCACAACAACCGCACGACCGGCGCCAGCCTGAAGTGGCTGCTCGCCTGCGCGATCCCGCTGGTCGCCGGCATCATGGGCCTCATTGCCTTCGATCCGGCGGCGGCGCTGGCGACGGCGCAGCAGCACGGGTTCCTGCCCGGCGATGCGCAGGTCAGCACCTGGAAGACGCTGTTCGGTGACCTGTTCACCGCCGGCCGGCCCAGCGATGACGCGCCGCTCGCGGCCATGAAGGCCGAGAACTTCTGGCGCCTCTACGGCACCGGCAAGATTCTCGTGCTGCTCGGCGCGTTCGTGGCCGAACTCGGCTTCTTCGGCGGCGTGCTCGGCGGCGCGAAGAAGAACAAGCAGGACCGCCAGTCGCGGCAGATGACGGCAACCGAGCGCAAGCGTCGGTGACCAGCGGTGCCGCCAGCATGGGCGACCCTGCGCGAGGCGGTGGCCACACGGTGCTGAGCGTGCTGCGCGGCGCCGAGGCGTGGCTGCAGCGCCGCTCCGTCGACGCGCCGCGGCGTTCGGCGGAACTGCTGCTCGGCAAGGTGCTCGGACTCGGTCGGCTGGAGATGTACCTGGCCCACGACCGGCCGCTCGACGACGCCGAACGCGCGGCGATGCGCCAACTGGTGGCGCGCCGCGGCGAGCATGTGCCGGTCGCCTACCTGCTCGGCAACTGGAGTTTCCGCGGCCTCGAGCTCGAGGTCGGCCCCGCGGTGCTGATCCCGCGGCCGGAGACCGAACTGCTGGTCGAACATGCGCTCGCGCATGCGCCACCGGGTGGCCGCGTGCTCGACCTCGGCACCGGCAGCGGCGCGATCGCGATCGCCATGGCCGTCGAACGCCCCGATCTGCACATCGTCGCCACCGACCAGAGCCGCAACGCGCTCGCGCTCGCGACTGCGAACGTCGCGCGCCACGGCGTGGCCGAGCGCATCGAGTTGCTCGGCGGTGACTGGTGGCACGCACTGCGCGATGCGACGCAGTTCGACCTCGTCGTCAGCAATCCGCCCTACATCGATCCGCAGGCCCCGGAAGGTCTGGCCGCCGACGTCGCCGCACACGAACCGCCGCTGGCGCTCTATTCGGCGGCGGGGGACGTGCTGTCGTGCTACCGGGCCATCGTCGCCGGTCTCGCGGCACACCTGGTCGCCGACGGCTGGTTCGTCGCCGAGACCGGTGTCGGCGCCAGCGCACCGGCGCTGCAGTTGCTGCAGCAGCAGCCGTTCCTCACCGCGGCGCAGCTGCTGCCGGATCCCGCCGGCATCGATCGCTTCCTGCTGGCGCAGCGCACCTGAGACCGGGGTTCGCTCCGACGAGAAGTACCGCCGGTCTTCCGCGCGGTTGCCCGTGGCCAGGTCGATCGCCGCCGCCGCGGTGCTGGCGGCTCTTGCACGCTGGCGTATACCCACCGCGTAGCGGCGGCGCCGACTACGGCGCCTTCTTCGCCTTGCCGACCCAGTTGCGGATCGCGGCGCGAGTGACCGGCTGGATCTCGGTGAAGTAGACCGCGAGGTCCCACTTCGGGCCGCCGCGCGAAGTCAGCCCGGTCTGCATCTTCTCGCAGCGCACGATGGCGCCCGTCACGTGGTGCACCTCCGCTGCGCCCGGCAGCGAGAAGTTCAGCGCCACCTGCGTCATCTCGGGCAGCTCTTCGAAGGACGTGCAGGCGAGGCCGACCTCCGAGATGTCGCGCAGGACGGCGGGGGCATCGGTCGGTCGCGGTGAGAGGCGCACCGGAAACGTGCCGAGCGCGCGGATCGCGCGGCGGCGTTCGGGTTGTGGGGTCGGCGGAGTCACCCGCGCACCATATCGACGCCGGTCAGATGGCGCCAGGAGCCACGAGAACGGGCGCTGGCGTGCCGCGGTGGGCGCGCTTCCTCGCGTGCTCTTGGCTCTCGCGGCCCGGACTTCTAGGATCCACCGATCGGGCCGCGCCTGCTCGCTTCGACCGGCGGACCCCAACGACACGACCGAGAGACCACTGTGGCCAACTACAACAAAGTCATCCTCCTGGGCAACCTGACGCGCGACATCGAACTGCGGCACACGCAGAGTGGCATGGCGCTGGCGAAGTTCGGCATGGCGATCAACCGCAAGTGGTCGCAGAACGGTGAGCAGAAGGAGTCGACGTGCTTCGTCGATCTCACCGCGTGGGGGCGGCAGGCGGAGGTGCTCAGTCAGTACGTGAAGAAGGGCAGCCAGCTGTTCGTCGAAGGTCGCCTCGAGTACTCGACCTGGGAGGCGGAGGGCGGCGGCAAGCGCAGCAAGCTCGAAGTGGTGGTCGAGAACTTCCAGTTCGTCGGCACCGGCCGCGGCAGCGCGGGTGGCGGTGGCGGCGGTGGTGGTGACGAGGGCGGCGGCGAACGGCGCAGCGGCGGCAAGCGGGCGCCAGCAGCCGGCGGCGCCGAGGGGCAGGCGGAGAACGTCGACTACGGCGACATTCCGTTCTAGGGCATCGGCAGTTGTGGCGGGTGGCTTCTGCGCGACAGCCGCGGTGGCATGGGGTTCCTGCGACTCCGGAGACCTCATCCCACGTGTGCAGGAAGTTGCAGGTGTCCCGGTATGGAACATCTGGGCTCCAGGTCCACTTGCGTAGGGGTCCTCACCGCGTAGCGTGCTCTGCCCTCGGGCGGCAGAACACGCCGAACCCCGTCCCACCGCCATGCTCTCGACTCGTGCTCTTTCCCTGTTGCCGCACGCGTTCGCGGCGGCGTTGCTGTTTCCGCTGGTGGGCCAGTCACCGCCGCCCGGCTTCACCTACGAGCCTGTGGTCACGGCGGGGCTGGACAGCGCGACGGCGATGGCCTTCGCGCCCGATGGTCGCCTGTTCCTGACCGAGCGCGTCACCGGCAACATCCGCATCGTCCGGGACGGCATGCTGCAGCCGGCGCCGTGGGCCACGGTCCCCGTCAACGGCGGTCCGTCGTTCGCCGAGCAGGGACTGCTCGGCATCGCGATCGATCCGGCGTTCCTGACGAATCACTACGTCTACGTCTACTACACCGATCCGTCGGGCAGCGAGAACCGCATCGCGCGTCTGCAGGAGGCGAACGGTGTCGGCACCAACCTGACGATCCTCTCGCCGAACAACTCGCTGCCGTCGATCTACTACCACAACGGTGGTTCGCTGGTGTTCGGCCGCGACGGCACGCTGTTCGTCGGCACCGGTGACGGCTTCGGCGGTGCCAACGCCCAGGACCTGCAGGAGTGGCGCGGCAAGGTCCTGCGCTTCGAGGTGCCGAACCTGACGGTGCCGAGCAACAACCCGTTCCCCGGCAACCCGGTCTACTCCTACGGCCATCGCAACCAGTTTGGCCTGACCATCCATCCAGTCACCGGCGACCTGTTCCAGACCGAGAACGGCGGCGCGCTGATGGACGAGATCAACCGGATCGTGCCCGGTGGAAACTACGGCTGGCCGGCTGTCGAGGGCACCGAGGTCGTACCGGACCCGGCCTACGTCGATCCACTGTCGGTGTATGCGCCCACGGTGGCGCTGACGGGTTGCGCGTTCTATGCCGGCGAGAACTACCCGGCGAACTACCGCAACGTCTTCTTCTTCACCGACTACAACCAGGCTCGCGTGCACGCCACAACGCTCGACGCCGCGGCGCACGACGTCGTCAGCGAGACGTGGTTCGACGACCGACCGGGCGCCGGCTATGGCGTGTCGATGGGACCGGACGGCAACCTCTGGTACCTCGGCAACGACAACGGCGGCTCCGGCGGCGACCAGGTCGGCCGCTACGTGCATGCCAACGAGCCGGTGCCGTCGCTGAACATCATGTCCGTGTCGAACCGCACGGTCGGCGGCTCGGTCACCGTCTGCGTGCACGGCCACACCGGCGGCATCGCTGGCACGTTCATGTCGTTGACGCGCCTCTCGGTGCCGATCCCCACGCCGTGGGGCAACGCCTGGATCCTGCCGGATGCCAGCCTGCCGGCGTTCGGCCTGTGGGCCAACGAACGCGGCTACCTCGCCTGGCCGGTGGCCAACGACCCGACCCTGCTCGACCTCGAGGTCCAGTTCCAGGCTGTCGAACTGGCGCCCAGTGGGGCGCTGACGCTGACGAACCCGACCACGCTCGTGCTGCGCGGGTGAGTTCGCGCCGCCACGACGCGGTGACCGGACGCCAGCGCATCGAAGCAATCAGAACCGCCGTGTCGTCGATGGACCTGGCCACGGGCCGCCGCGGCGAAGGCGCACGGAGCAGTTCTCGGGGGGTGGCTACTGCTTCTTCTGGGCCTTCTTCCAGGCATCCTTCAGCGTGACGGTGCGGTGGAACACCGGCGCGCCGGGGCGGCTGTCCTGGTCGTCGCAGTAGAAGTAGGCGAGCCGTTCGAACTGGTAGTGCTCGCCGCCCGTGGCCGTGCCGAGGCCCGGTTCGCACTTGCCGCGCACGACGCGGCGGCTGTTCGGATTCAGCAGGCGCAGGAAGTCGCCGCCATCGGCGCGCGCCGGGTCGGGGTCGGTGAACAGGTGCTCGAACAGGCGCACTTCGGCGTCGACGGCGTCGGCGACGCTGACCCAGTGGATCGTCGCCTTGACCTTGCGGCCGTCGGGGGCATTGCCGCCCGTGGTCGCCGGATCGTAGGTGCAGCGGATCGCGGTCACGTTGCCGGCCGCGTCCTTGTCGACGCCGGTGCAGGTGACGAAGTAGCCGTAGCGCAGCCGCACCTCGCGTCCCGGGGCGAGGCGGAAGAAGTCCTTCGGCGGGTTCTCCAGGAAGTCGTCGCGCTCGATCCAGAGTTCGCCGCGGAACGGCAGCTGGCGCGTGCCGGCACCCGCGTCTTCAGGGTTGTTGATCGCCTCGACCATCTCGACGTGTGCGCCGGCGGGGCCGCCGGGCCAGTTCTCGATCACCAGCCGCACCGGGTCCAGCACGGCCATGCGCCGCTGCGCGGACTTGTTGAGGTGGTCGCGCACGAAGAACTCGAGCAGGCCGATCTCGTGCGTGCCGTTGACCTTCGCCACGCCGACGTGCTTGCAGAACGCGACCAGCGCCTGCGGCGGGTAGCCGCGGCGGCGCAGGCCGCGCAGCGTCGGCAGGCGCGGGTCGTCCCAGCCGTCGACGTGCTTGCCGTCGACCAGCAGCAACAGCTTGCGCTTGCTGGTCAGCATGTACTCGACGTTGAGCCGCGCGAACTCGATCTGCTGCGGCCGGTAGATGCCCAGCGCGTCGCAGAACCACTCGTAGAGCGGGCGGTGGTGTTCGAACTCGAGCGTGCACAGCGAGTGCGTGATGCCCTCGATCGAGTCGCACTGGCCGTGCGCCCAGTCGTACATCGGGTAGATGCACCAGGTGTCGCCGGTGCGCTGGTGCGGCAGACGACGCACGCGGTACATCACCGGATCGCGCAGGTTCAGGTTGCTGTGCGCCATGTCGATCTTGGCGCGCAGGACCTTGCTGCCGTCGGCGAACTCGCCGTTCTTCATGCCGCGCAGCAGTGACAGGTTCTCGGCCGGCGAACGGCCGCGGCACGGGCTGTTGGTGCCGGGCGCCGTCAAGGAGCCACGCGTCGCGGAGATCGTCTCGGCGTCCTGGTCGTCGACGTAGGCGAGCCCCTTCTCGACCAGCTGCTCGGCCCAGACGTAGAGCTGGTCGAAGTAGTCGGCGGCGTAGAACATCGCGTCCCACTGGAAGCCGAGCCAGCGCACATCGGCCATGATCGCGTCGACGTACTCCTGGTCCTCGGCCTCGGGGTTGGTGTCGTCCATGCGCAGGTTGCAGCGACCGCCGAACTCCTGGGCGATCGAGAACGACAGCGTGATCGCCTTGGCGTGGCCGATGTGCAGGTAGCCGTTCGGCTCCGGCGGGAAGCGCGTGACGACCTGCTTCACCCTGCCGGACTGCAGGTCCGCGCGCACGCGGTCGCGGACGAAGTCGGAGGCTGGTTCGGTGGGGGTGCGATCGGTCATCGCCGGCCAAGATCGCGGCACGGCGCCCCGATTGCAATGCGGCACGGTCGGTCGCGTGCCTGCTATGCTGCCTGCCCCGATGACGGCGATGCAACCCGGTGCGCAGACCCCGCGCGATGTGCTGGCGTCCCTGCCGCGCCAGGACCGCCACAAGCCGAAGTGCGGGCCGGTCAGGAAGTCGACGGCGTCGCGCAAGCGCGCCTACGTGCTGATCGGCGTGCACGTGCTGATCGGCCTGCACTTCCTGCACTGGGGCCTGACCGGCGAGTCGGTCACGCCGGTCGAGCCGTCCGAGGCGATGCAGACGTTCGAGGAGGGGCGCGTCAACGCCGGCTTCCTGCTGTTCGCGAGCCTGATCGCCACGACGCTGATCTTCGGGCGGTGGTTCTGCGGCTGGGCCTGCCACGTGGTCGCCCTGCAGGACCTGTGCGCCTGGCTGCTGGGCCGGATCGGTCTGCGGCCGCGGCCCGTGCGTTCGCGCCTGCTGGTGCTGGCGCCGTGGGTGGTGGCGTTCCAGATGTTCCTGTGGCCGCACGTCCAGCACTGGATCGACGCGCTGCGCAAGCCGATGCCGGCGGTCTCCGACT
>JBGARS010000119.1:0-10824 GCA_044230075.1 Planctomycetota bacterium
GTGCAGATCAAGGTCACGACGACCCGGCGCGGGTTCGCTATGCGGCTCGAGCCCGAACGCCTAATCGCATTCCGGAGCGTCGCGCGATGCGCCTCTGATTTGCTAGAGTTCCTCAGAGCTGTTCTGCCCGAGCTCAAGGCGATGCAGGCCAGCGTGGGAGGTGGCGCCGGCTAACTCGACGCAGCAGCCGGCGGACCGCGCGATTACGCAACAGTGAGGTCCAGCAACTCCGCGCGCGGCCCGCGGCTGAGCGCCTGAGACGTTGGACGGACTGTTCTCGCGCCATGTTCATTCGGTTCGTCGTCGGACATGACGGGGAGGATCACCGGCAGCTCACCGGCGTCTTCACAGAGGCGCGCATGCTGCGAGATGACGGCGTCCTGTCGGATGCCGAGACTGCTGTCCTCGAGGAGACATACGCGTGGTTCAACCAACACGTACCCGTCCCGCCGTTCAGTTCGAGCGGCTGGCCGCGCGACGCAGTCGCATGGTTCAAGGACGACGCGGGTTGCCTCGGCCACATCTGGCACTTGGTGGCACTGCTGAGGGAGCATGGCCTGAGCGTCCGGCTCTTGCGCTCGCGCAACCCCGGCAAGATGCTCTACGAGGACGACTACCAGGTCGTGGTCCACGAGTGGAAGCACCTGTAGCCGTCCAACTCTCATAAGGCCCCCTGAGGTCAAGAGAGAAAAAACGGACGCCAGGTCACGTCCAGTGACCTGGTTTGCAGGGTCGCGAAGGACAACGACGGAGGCGAGGGCGCCGGCCCGCAGCTCTGACTCGGGATTCAAGGTGGGCGCAGGAAGACCCTGCACCAAACACTCATCGAGGCTCGCGTCGAGGTCCGGCCATGACGGCTGGTTCGACGTGCCGCTGCGGCAGCCAGCGGCGTCCTAGAAACTGATCGGTACCCGCTGTGCGTCCTCTACAAGACAGGGGCTCACGACCGAGGTCGCGTCCAGTTGGAGGGAGGATCGCGCGCGGGGCAGAGCTCCGAGCTGCCGCACAGGCAACCGGAATGAGAACGGAGGGGAGCAGGCGTCCAATCTAGACATGACGGCTGCCGGGTATTGGTCCCAGAGTCGCACGGGCTCGAAGCACATGGATCCTGCGACTCGAACGGGTTCGGCCCTCGATGGCTCGAGTTAGACATCGGGCTCACCTGCTCGCCTCCAAGACGGTCAGGCTGCGAGGAACCGTTCCATGTCGAACGGCTTCTTGCGCAGCAGCATGTAGTAGATGGTTCGGCCGAGCTTGTGCGTGAGAACGCCCATGGCTTTGCCCTTGCCGTGCTTTCGGTGCAGGCGGTTGCGCAGCTTGTCGATGTCGCCGTGCCGCAGCATCAGGACCGCGCCTTCGGAGATCGCCCACTTGAGGTGCGCGTTGCCGATCTTGCTGCCGCTGGTGCCACTGCGCTTGCCAGCGGACTCGCGCGCGCAGCGGATCAGGCGCGCGTACGAGGCGAAGTCCTGAACGGTCTCGAAGCGAGCGATGTCGTGGATCTCGTAGAGGATCGACATGGCGAGCACCTTGCCGACGCCGGGGATCGAACGCAGGAGGTGGAAGCTCTCCGAGTCCTGCTCCTTGGTGGTGTTGGTCAGGAACAGCTCGAGCTCGCGGATCACGGTGTCGAGGTGCGAGACGACGGCCAGATCGACCTCGACGGTCCTGCGCACGCACTCGTCGGCGAAGTGCTCGGCAACGCCGGCGCGGTTACTTCGCCACTGCAGGCTGGCGCCTGGGGTTGGGAGGTTGTTCTGGTGGTGCGTGTTCTGCACGTGGGCGAGCAGGAATCCCCGTTCGCGCACCAGGTAGAGCCGGCGGCGCAGCAGATCGCGCGTGGCGCGCATCGCGGCCGGGTAGACGTAGCTCACCGGCATGTTGCCGCCGCGTAGCAGGCTGGCGATCTTGAAGGCATCGATACGATCGTTCTTCGCCTTGGCGCCGTGGATGGCGCGCATGTAGAGCGCGTGGCCGAGTACGAACGGGATGTTCTCAGCAGCGCAGAAGTCGGACAGCCAGTACCAGCAGAACACGCACTCGGCGCTCACGACGAGGTCCTCGCGGAACGGCGCGATCAGGCGGCGGAACTCGTCCGGACTGGTCGGGATGTTCCGCTGCAGCAGGACGTTGCCTTGCTGATCGACGATGCAGACGAACATCGTCCGCGCGTGAAGATCGATGCCGCAGTAGTGCTTGTGCGGCTTGGTGTAGAATCGCATCCGGCCCTCCTGGGTGTAGTTGACAAGCTGAGCCTACTCACGGTGAGCAGGTGCTCAGGGGGCCTTATCAGCATCCCGTCGATGCAAGCGACGAGCCGCGAGGAATACAACCGCGAGAGCTGAAGCCCTCGCACGCGGCTCGCGCCTGATCGACTAAGACGTTGGACGGGCAGTGGCTGAGCCAACCAGTGATTCTCCTGTGCCTCCTGGTCGAGTCTACTTCTGGCGCTACACAGAGCCCGCAACCCTCCGGCGCGGGTGGCACATTGCTTTCGACCGCGAGGGACTTGCCGGGGTTCTGCGCACCCTTCAGTCTCTGACTGGGCAAGTTGGTTGTGCGAGCTTCGTGACGTCTGTGTTGCCGCCTTCGTCCGCTGTGCGATCTGAGGTGAGCTTCGCTGGGGCGCGCACGTGGGCTCCGCGCAGGCTGCGCTTCGCACCCCACGCGAGTGACGATCACTGGTCCATTCAGGATGGGGATACCGAGGTGGTGGTGACGCTCGGCCGGGACTGGAGTGACCGCATTCGAGGGTGGCTTTCCGATCCGGCGAGCGCTTTCGATTCGTCGGTTGGAGGCACGCCGCAACTGTGGTGTTGGGGACTCGTTCACGAGCCGCACCCTCTGGATGGGGACGACCGTGGTAGGATACCGTCCAACAAGGCATAGGAGCCGGCGATCGCCGCAGCGGCGATCGCGGCTCAATGCCAAAGACGTTGGGCAGGCAGTCGATGGACGACGTGCGGCACATCTCGCGGGTTCAACATGGCCGACCAGCAACGCGGATCGACGACGATGGCATCGCGCCATGGATCACGTTGCCCCGTCGATTCACAGCAGCAGTACGGGACTTGATGGCTCGCCGGGGCGTCGCGACTACTGTGCGCGACGATGTCTGGATCGATGCTGCGAGCGGCGCGTTCTCTCTGGCCTTCGATCGAGTGTCCTTCCCTGGCGCCGACCCGGAAGCTGTCCAGAGGACGCTAGACGACTGGCAGACGAGTGTGGGGTGAACCTGCTGCCCAACTCGGCGCAGGAGCCGACGAGCGCCGCAGCGGCGCGCGCGGGTCAGCGCCCAAGACGTCGGGCAGCGCATGCACCGCAGGACCCGACGATCGTGCGCTTCTGCGCCAAGTCCACGCGGAACGCCAGGTCCTGCGCTACCGCGACGTGGTGCGCACCACAGCCGGCGTAGTCGTCCAGTCGGCGATCACCTCCGCGCGCGCCGCGCCACCGAGCCGCGTAAGCGCAGCGGGGTCGTCGATCGCCGCCAGCAGGCACGCGGCGAACGCCGCCGCATCGGCTGCGAGCCAGCCGTTCGCGCCGTGACGCACACAGTCGCGGTACGGCCCGACCGCGCTGGCGATGACCGGCCGGCCGACCAACGCCGCCTCCACCCACTTCAACTCACTCTTGCACGCGGTGAACAGCGTGTCGGTCAGCGGCACCAGGTGCACGTCGGCGCGGCGCAGCAGCACCGGCAGTTCGCCCCACGGCACGGCGGGCAAGTGCTGGATGCGGGCGGCGAACGGCGACAGCGCGGCGGGCATCGACACTTCGCCGACGAGCAGCAGGCGCACCTTCGGCCGCGCCGCCAGTACCGCCGCCAGCGGCTCGGCGATCGTCGCCAGATCGGCGTCGTGCGTGCGCGTGCCGGCGAAGTAGCCGAGCGTCACCACACCATCCGCTGCCACGTCGGGCGCCGCCGCCATCGCGGCCGTGCTGCGTTCGACCATCGCCTGGCTGGCGACGTTGCGCACCACCTCGACCGCGAGCTGCGGGAAGCAGCGGCGCAGTTCCGCCGCCAGCGCCGGCGTCGCCGCAGTGGCCTGGTCGACCAGCGCCAGCACCTGGCCGATGCGGCGCAGCTGCTGCACGTAGAGCTCGCGCGAAAGCTCGCTGTAGCCGGCCAGGATCGGCAGCTCGGGCCCGTAGCGTTCGTGGATCACGAGGTCGTCGACGTCGACCACCACCTGCTTGCCGGCCGCCTTCGCGGCCCGCACGAACGCCTCCACCGCCGGATCGTGCGGCACGCGCTGCAGCACGAACGTCTGGTAGCAGTCGACGTAGTCGAGCAGCGGCGCCGCCGGATGGTCGACCAGGTCGCCGTCGCCCCCACCGAGCCGCAGCCGTTCCAGCGCGTGCTCGCAGCGCCAGCGGCGCGGATGCCCCGGGCAGCCGGCGACGAACAACACGGCCTTGCGCGTCTCGCGCGATGGCAAGGGCGTTTCGGCGGCAGCGCCGACCGTGTCGACGTAGCTGCGGAGCCGCCGCCAGGTCGGACCGACGCCCTCGGCCCGCAGCGACCGCCAGAACAGGCCGGCGAGGGACCACAGGCTCTCGCCGCGCCGGGCGAACAGGAAGCGCAGCGCACGCACGGCCATGGACCGGGTGACGGTAGCTGCCCGTACGCCGCGGCGCCATCGCACAGGACCGTTCGCGGGTCCTTCCGCATTCCTTGCATCCGCCCGACCGAGCCGCAGAATCGCCGCCATGTGCGGTATCGCGGGAATTGTCGACCACCAAGGCAGATGGAGCCGCGAGGAGCTCGCGCGCATCGTGCGCGGCATGGCCGACACGATGCCCTACCGCGGCCCCGACGACAGCGGCGTCTGGGTGTCGCCGGACGGCAAGTGCGCCCTGGCGCACCGCCGGCTGTCGATCATCGACACCAGCTCCGGCGGCCATCAGCCGTTCGTGCTCGGCGAGGGTCGCCACGCGATCTCGTTCAACGGCGAGATCTACAACTACCTCGAACTGAAGCAGGAGCTGGAGTCGGCGGGGCATGCGTTCACGACCCGCAGCGACACCGAGGTGCTGCTGCAGCTGCTCGCCGAACACGGCGAACAGGCGATCGAACGCCTCGACGGCCAGTTCGCGTTCGCCTGGTGGCATGCGGCGGAACGGCAGCTGCTGCTCGGCCGCGATCCGTTCGGCGAGAAGCCGCTCTACTGGACCGAGGGCGACGGCTGGTTCGCGTTCGCCAGCGAGCTGCATGCGCTCTGCAAGGTGCCCGGCTTCGACCCCACGATCGACGCCGACACGATCGCCGAGTACCTGGCGCTGCAGTACATCGATGCGCCGCGCTCGATCTACCGGCACGCGCAGAAGCTGAAGCCCGGCCACTGGCTGCGCGTCGATGGCAAGGGCAATACGCGCACGGGCCGGCACTTCGCCTTCCAGCCGCGCGGCGGCGTGCGACCGTCGCGGCCGATGGGCGAACTCGCCGAAGAACTCGAGGAGATCCTGCTGCGCCTGATCCGCCGACGCATGATCGCCGACGTGCCGCTCGGCGCCTTCCTGTCCGGCGGCGTCGACAGCTCGACGGTCGTCGCGCTGATGACCAAGGCACTCGGCGGCGCGGTGAAGACGTTCTCGATCGGTTTCGAGAATGCGCCCGACGAGACCGAACACCTGTTCGCGCGGCAGATCGCCGAACACCTCGGCACCGAGCACCACGACCGCGTGCTCGAGCTGGACGTGTTGCCGCTGATGCACCACATCGGCACCGTGCTCGACGAGCCGAACGGCGACAGCTCGTGCCTGCCGACGTTCCTGGTGTCGAAGATCGCCAAGGAGCACGTCACGGTGTGCCTGTCGGGCGACGGCGGCGACGAGATGTTCGGCGGCTACGGCCGCTACTTCATGACGCTGCAGGAGGAGGCCAAGGGCCACGACTTCGACGCCGGTCGGCAGTACTTCAGCAGCCGCATGCTGGTCTACCTAGACGAGCACCTGGCCGAGCTGTTCGGTGGCGTGCCGGCGCGCACCGGCGCACTGCTCGGTTCGATGCGGCGGCGCATGAGCCGCGACCCAGGGCCCTTGCTGCATCGCATGCGCGCCTACGACGCGGCGCACTACATGCCCGGCGCGGTGCTGGCGAAGGTCGACCGCATGAGCATGCAGCACTCGCTCGAGGTGCGCACGCCGTTCCTGAGTCGCGAACTCGCCGCGTTCTGCGAACAGCTGCCCGTCGACGACTGCTACGCCGCCGGCGGCCTGCTGGGGCCGCAGGGCAAGCTGGTGCTCAAGGAGGTCGCGCAGCGCTACCTGCCGCGCGCGTGGCTGGACCGGCGCAAGATGGGTTTCGGCGTGCCGACCAAGACCGGCTGGGGCCGCGACAAGATGCTCGGCTGGATGCAGGAGTTGGTCGTCGCCGGCGACAGCAAGATGTCGCAGTGGGTCGACAAGAAGGGCCGCGAAGCGTTCGCCAAACGCCTGTCGAGTCAGAACGGCTTCTCGTTCTACCAGGCGTGGCTGATGCTGGTGCTGGAGATCTGGCTGCGCAACCACGACAGCGCCCGTGGCGAACCAGCGGCGACGCCGCCGTTGCAGGTGCGTTCGCTGCAGGAGACCGCGCAGAGCGGTGCGCGCCAGGAAGACCTGCTGCTGTGGCAACACCTGCGCGCGATGGAACAGACGCCGGTGGTGTTCTGTGGCGACGACATCCCGAGCTGGATCCGCGAACTGCCGGCCGGCACCGTCGTCGTGACCGCCGACGCAGTCGAGATGCCGGCCCACGTCACCAACTGCGTCTGTGACTGGAACGGCGCCGCGCCGCCGGACAGCGCCGTCGTGGCAGCACTGCCGAGAGGCCCGGCAGTCTTCACGACGCCGCTGCGCGAAGCGCACGCCGACGTGCTCAGCATGCTCGCCGACCGCGGCCAGCCGGTCCTGCACCGGGTCGGCGATCGCTGGCATCAGCGCCCGGCCGAAGCGACGGCGTCCGCCAATGGTGCCGGCACGACCAGCCCCCCGCCGCGCTTCTGCGAGCGCCTGTTCGGCCATCGGCTGCCGACGCGCCCCGAACAGGTCGAGGCCGCAGGCGGCTTTGCCTGGCGCGTGTCCCTGCCGAAGCTGGCGCGCGCGCGGGCCTTCGACCGCGGCGCGCAGTTGGTGATGTACGAAGACGACCGTCGGCTGCCGCACGCGGGCAGCAGCGCGCAGTCGATCACACACTTCGGTCGCGGGCGGCACGGCCTCGACGGCGAATGGCTCTGGTTCTCCTCGAGCGACAACTCGGATCCGACGCAGAACGGACGCCGCTACCTCGTGGTGCTGCGCAGCAGCACGCGCGGCGGCTTGATGCACTTCCTCGGCCGGACCCCGCTCGGGCACCTGGCGCTGGACGCTCGCGAAGGGCTCGGCCGACTGCTGCAGCGCGACGGATCGCAACTGCGCACGTTCCAGTTCCGCCGCCCGTTCCGCCACGACGGCGGCTATTGCTGGCTGGCGTCGCTGCGCCGCATGCGCGTGCCCTTGCACCTGCTGCAGCAGGGCTGGCGCGCCGTCGTGCTCGAAGATGGCACCGCGTTGGGCACGCCCGACTGCGTGCACGAGGACGTACGCCGGCTCGGCAACGGCCGTCACTCGGTGTGGGAGGATCAGATCTGGTTCGCCGCCGCCGACAACAGCAACCCGAACCGCAACGGGCGCACCTACTCGCTGCGCCTGGAGCCGCCCGACGTGGCGTCGGCGATCGCCTCGGCGGAGCACGGCGAAGCGCTGCAATCGACGATCGGGTCCGATGCCGAGTTCGAACGCCAGCTCGCCGAGTTGGCCGCCGAACCGGCCGGGCGCCGGCCCGACCTCGTGCCCGGCGCGAAGGTCGTGATGGTGATCGGTGCGCTGCATCCTGGCGGCACCGAACGGCAGCTCTGCAATCTCGCCGTCGAACTCGACCGCCGCGGCTTCGTGGTCACGATCGTCGCGCTGGCTGGCCTCGACGGCAGCGGCGGTCACTATCGCACGTTGCTGCACGGCACCGGCGTGCAACTGCGCAGCGCCCGCCACCCGGAGTCGCAGTTCGCGCTCGCCGCCGCCGCCGACGACGATCGCAGGCTGCATCTGCTCGCCGGTCTTCCCGCCGGCATGCGCGACGAGGTCTGGCGCCTGTTCTCCCACATCGCGGTGCTCGAGCCCGACGTGCTGCACTGCTGTCTGGACGGTCCCAACATCAGCGGCGGCATCGCCGGCCTGCTCGCCGACGTGCCGTGCATCGGCCTCGGCATCCGCAGCTTCAATCCCACCCACTATCCGCAACAGCTGCGGCCTTGGTTCCACCGCCTCTACCGGTTGCTGGCCGCCAGTCCGCGCGTGCGCATGTTCGCCAACAGTCAGGCCTGCGCCGACGACTACTCGACGTGGCTGGGCGCAGACCCCGGCTTCCGCATCGTGCACAACGGCCTCGACACGCCCGCACTGGGCACTTCGTCGCCGGCCGAACAACAGGCCTTCCGCGGCGAACTCGGCATTCCACTGACGTCGCCGCTGGTGGTGGGACTGCTGCGCCTCTGCGAAGAGAAGCAGCCACTGGTGTTCGTGCAGGCGATCGCCGCCGCGCGCAAGCTGGTGCCCGATCTGCACGCCGTCCTGGTCGGCATCGGTCCGCTGCAACAGGAAGTGGAGCGGCTGGCGCAGAAGCTCGACCTCGCCGACCACCTGCACCTGGTCGGGCGCCAGCAGGACATCGCCACGGTGCTCGGCGCCGGCGACATCACGCTGCTGACATCGCGCATCGAAGGCACGCCGAACGCACTGCTCGAGGCGGCCTGGTTCCGGCGCCCGGTCGTAGCGACACGTGCCGGTGGCTGCGTCGAGGTCGTCGAGCACGGCGTCACCGGCATGTTGTGTCCGGTCGGCGACACTGCCGCATTGGGTTCCGCGATCGCCGGACTGGCGCAGGACCGCGCCGCCCGCGAACGCATGGGTGAAGCCGGCCACCAGCTGATCCGGCAGCGCTTCTCACTGCAGACGATGGTCGACGAGACCCTGGCGATGTACCGCGGCGGACGTTCGTGACGCGCAGATGGCCCTGGTTGTGGGCCATTGCCATCGTGCTGGTGCTGACCGGCCACTGGTTGGGCACCGGCGACGACCCCACGCAACCAGGACTGTGGCCACGCCAGGCGATCGGTGACTTCGCCCACGATCAGGGCCCGGCGTACCGCGCCAGCCTGCCGGACACCGCGCCGAGTGAACATGCCGGCAGCGTGTTGGCCGCCGTGCTCGAAGACGGTCACGTGATCGGCTCGACCGCCGAACACGACGCGATCCGCACGCTGGGGGCCGGGCGGCATTCGTTCTGGCGCGGCACGTTGTACTTCTCCGCCTCGGACAGCAGCGATCCGCGCCAGAACGGACGCCGCTACGAGGTCGCCTGGCCGCACCCGCCGCACTCGACCGCCTGCGCGGTCGCGTGGTCGCTGGGCCTTGCCTTCGCCTGCTTCGCGGCCTTCGGCATGGTGCGTGGGTTCGCCCGTCGCCGCTGGCCCGATGGCAAGCAGCGCCGGCGGTTCTGGCTCCGCCTGCTGCTGGTGCCGACCTCGTTGTTCGTCTGCCTGGCCGCGATCGAGCTCACGCTGCGCCGGCGGTATCCGTTCGTCGACAGCACCTGGCCCGGGGAGTTCGATCAGCAGGTCGGTTTCCGTTTCGCGGCCGGCAGCGAGATCCGCCGCACGAACCTGTTCGACTACTGCGTGGTGCAGCACGCGAACTCGCTCGGCTTCCTCGATCGCGAACCAGCGCCGCTCGCGGCCCACCAACGGCGCGTGGTGGTGCTCGGCGACTCGTTCGTCGAAGCGGTGCAGGTCCCGCTCGACGACAAGTTCCACGTGCGGCTCGAACAGGACCTGGGCCAGCGCGGCCAGGCCGTGGCGACGACGGCGTTCGGCATGAGCGGCTGCGGCACCGCCAACGAGCTGGCCTTCTATCGCCAGCGCGGGCGCCAGCAGCGGCCGGCGCTGGTGATCCTGCTGCTGGTGTTCAACGACTTCGCCAACAACTCGACGCTGCTCGAAGGGGTGCGGCACGGCTGGCATCCGGAGCACACGCCGCGGCCGTTCTTCGTCGTCGATGGCACATCGGTGCGCTGGCAGACGATCGCAGCCGACTGGAGCCGACACGTGGTGCACGCGGGCACCCCGGCGCCGGCGCTGGCGCTGCAGACCGCGCTCGGCTGGAGCCGCCTGTACCGCTGGACGGCGGCAACGGCGCAGTGGATCGCCGGCGAGGAGATCACACGGACGAACGCCGACCAGGCCGCTCGCATCGCCCGGTTCCGGCAGCGCCCGGACTGGGCCGCAGGCCTCGCCGGCTGGCAGTTTCCCGCCGACCTCGATGCCGACGGCATGATCGTCGCCGTCGATCCGCCGCCGGCGTTCCGCGAAGCGATCGCGCTGACCGAGCACAGCCTCGCCGCACTGCGCGACGAGGTCGCCGCCGACGGCGGTCGCCTGCTGGTGGTGTTCGCCGACAACCTGGGCCAACCGCCAGCGGTGAATCCGCAGCATCGACCGCTGCTGCCGAACGCCTACCTCGACCTCGCGGTGCCGATGTGCGCGCGCCTCGACCTGCCTTTCGTCGACCTGCATGCCGCGTTCGCGCGAGCCGGCGTGGCGGGCCGGGTGATCTTCGCCCGTGACCCGCACTGGAACGTGCTCGGTCATGCAACCGCGGCCGCGGCGGTCGCCGACTACATCGCCGCGCATCCCGCCCTTCTGGGGGAGTGACTGCGGGCGAGTGAGCCTCAGCGGTACAGCGCGAGGCTGCCGGTGACCATCTGCTCGACGGCGAACGTCTCGGTGACGAACTGCCGGCCGGCCT
>JBGARS010000011.1:0-88374 GCA_044230075.1 Planctomycetota bacterium
GCCGGATCGGCGGCGCATGCGGCGACCGCATCGGCGAGGTCCTGGTCGGCGTGCAGGCGCGGTTCACTGCACCGGATCGCGGCGGCGCGCACCGCTGGATCGGCGTCGACCATCGCCGTGCGCAGGTCGACGGTGGCGAGCGCCGCCAGGCCGTCGAGCGTCCAGAGCGCATGCAGCCGCGTCGTGCCGCGCGGCGCCGCGCGCAGGCGTTCGCGCAGGGCAGGCCCGACGGCCGGGTCGGCGCGATCGATCAGCTGCTGCTGCGCGAGGTCGCGCAGCGCGCCGACACCGCTGTCCAGCTGCGCGACGAGCGCACCCGCATCGAACGCCGTGAGGTCGGGAACCGGCTCCCGCACCACACCGTCGCGCACGAGCCGCCAGATGCGACCGAGGCCGATCGGCTGCTCGAGCCCACGTTCGACCACCTGCTTGCGCAGCCACGTGGTGACGAAATTGCGGTGCTGGATCAGGCCGCGATACATGTCGACGACGTAGATCGCACCGTCCGGGCCATCGCGCAGGCACACCGGTCGGAACCGTTCGTCGGCGCATTCGAGGAACGGCCGGTCGCGCTCGACCAGCTCGGCGGCGAACCCGGCGCCGCGCGGCGACAACCGGTAGCGCGCGATCAGGTTGGCCGCCGGCTCGCAGACGAGGACCTGCGCTCCGTCGCCGGCCGGCAGCACCGTGCCGCGATGCACCAGCGGCGCACACGCCGCGGTGTAGGTGGCGAGTCGCCCGTCGTCGCGCAGCTGGCCGTCGCGGTAGCCGCGGTTGACGGTCGGCGTCGGCCGGGTCGCATGCACGGCCTGGTCTCGCACGACCTGCACGTTGACACCGGCGGTGGCGCCGAGTGCACCATTGCGGACTGCGTAGTGGCCGGGCACCAGGTCCATGCGCAGCGCATCGCTGTTGTAGTCGTAGTAGAGCCGGCCCGCGTCGTCCTGGCAGAGGCCCCACTGGCCGCCGCCGAAGCTCTTCGCCGTGACGAAACCATCGCCCTGGCGGCGCAGACGCAGCGGCGCATTCGCGAAGTGGATCCAGTCGTCGAGACCGCGCAGCAGGCCATTGCCGGCGTGCTCGGGGTTCTGCAGGCCGGCGTCGAACCCGCCACAGACGACGTGGCGCGCGTCGCAGTGCAGGTCACCGTCACGATCTTCGCACCACCAGAGGTTCGGCGGTTCGACGACCAGTGCGCCGCCGGGCAGCGGCAGCACCGCGCGCGGCAATACGAGACCGGTCAGGAACTGCTCGCGCTGGTCCATGGCGCCATCGCCGTCCCGATCCGCGAGCACGGCGATCGCACCGACCGGCTCGCGTTCGCCGCGGCCATCGACGTCCGGCATGTAGCCGCGCATCTCGACGACCCACAGGCGGCCGCGCGCATCGAACGCCATCGCGACCGGGTCGTGCACCAGCGGCTCGGCCGCAACCAGTTCGAGCCGGAAACCATCCGTCAGCGTGAACGCCGTCAGTTGCTCGGCCGGCGAACGCGGCGGTGCTGGCGGCAGCCGCAGTTCACTCGGCACCTCCGGCTGCAGCTCGCCCTTGTTGTCACCCTGCTGGGCCGGCAGCGCGAGCGCAGCACCGAGCAGGCAAGACACCAGACGCGGCATGCGGCGAATCCAAGCAGATCGCGCAGGCGGCGGGAAGGCGCGGCTACCATCACACCGTGACCCGCCTGTCCCGGTTCGCCCTCGCCGCGCTGCCGTTCTTCGCCGCCTGCGCCGCTCCGGCCTGCGAAGTGCGCCGCGGCCCGGGCTACGACGATCTGTGGCTGCAGGGGCGCTGGCTGCTGCGCGAGGTCTGGGACCCGACGCCGCGCGGCACGCCGCCGCTGGTCCGCTACCACGACGAGATCGTACTGCCGGGCAGCGCGGTCTTCGTGACGCGCGGCGAAGGGCCGGGCCTGTATCCGCACCATCGCGGCGTGTTCCTGGGCTGGAACCGCGTGCACCACGATGGCCGCGACACCGACTTCTGGCACCTGCGTGACGGCGCACGCATCGTGCGGCAGGCGAACGGCGTCGCGTGCGAACGCGGTGGCGCCGCGCGCACGACGTCGCTGAGCTGGATCGACGGCACCGGCCGCACCGTGCTGCGCGAGGCCCGGCGAACACTCGCCCTGCCCGAAGGGCCCGACGTGCTCGTGCTCGACTACGACATCGCCCTCACCGCGGTCGACGGCGACATCGACCTCGATGGGGACGCCCAGCACGCCGGCTTCCAGTTCCGCGCCGCCGACGAGGTGGCAGCGTCGCCCGCCGACACCGTGACGGTGCTCGCTGCCGGCGCCGCCGCGGTCGCATCCGTGCCCGAGGGCGTGCGCGGGGCGGTGATCGCCGATGCCCGCTGGGTCGCACAGCGCTACACGATCGCCGGCCGGCGCTGCACCGTGCTGCACTGTGACCACCCCGACAATGCGCGACCGACGGTCTACGGCGTGCGGCCGTATGGCCGCTTCGGCGCATTCCCGCGCGTGCACCTGGCGGCGGGCGAGACCGTGCGTCTGCGCTATCGGATCACCGTGCTCGCAGTCGACGACGCCGACCCGCGCGTGGCACCCGCGGCGCTCGAGCAGCGTTGGCGTGACTTCGGGTCGACATCGCCCTGACGCGGCGCACCGCGCCATCGGGCTGGCACGATCTGGCGTCGGACCTGCCCCCACCCGCTCACCAGCAGGGTGGAGGTGACCATGCAGAGTCCCGACGATTTCCTGTTCCGCACCGTCTTCTCTTCCCCCAACCACGCCGAATCCCTGTTCCGCGACGCGCTGCCCGCCGACGTGTCTGCCGCCATCGAGTGGTCGACGCTGACGCCGGCGCCGCCGGAGTTGGACGGCGTGCTGCCGAAGGGTCCGCACACGGATCTGCTGTTCACGGCGCAGATCCGGAACAGCGGGCGGCCGGTCCATCTGCTGCTGGAGCGACGCGCTGCCGCCGACTTCGAAGCCGTGTTCGAAGTGCTCACTGTCGTCCTGGACATCTGGGACCGGTATCACGAGCTGCACCCCGGCGATTGCCCGCCGACCGTGGTCGCCGTCGTCGTGCACCACGGCACGAAGCGCCCTGGGACGCGCCGACGAGTCTGCGCGAGTGCTACGACCTCAGCACGTGGCCCGAAGACGCGCGCGCGGCGTTCGAGCCGTATCTGCCTCGGTTCCAATTCGTGCTCCATGACCTCGGTGGCAAGAGCGAACAGGACCTGCTGGGACGATGGCGCCGCTCGTGACCCATTGCGCATGCAGCAGTGGCGCGACCTGGGTGCGAGTCCGAGGCGCACTGTCCCCGTACGGCCGCGCCCACGGTGGCTACGGAGTCGCCGGGATCGCCATCTGGGGCCGGCACACCGGTAGCGCCGCCCATTCCGATCCCGCCGGACGTTCCGGCGGTGTCGGGCTGACGCGACGGGCTGATAGGATTCCGGCCTCGCCATGCCGGATCATCCCGTGGGAACGCTGTCTCCTGCCCCAGTTCTGCGGCAGCGCCTTGCCGCGGAGATCGCCGCCGGCAGGACGATCTCGCTGTCGGCCGAGGAGATGGCGGACCCGGAGCTGCGGCGACGGCTGCCCGGGCTGCTGGCCGAATTGACCGGCGCCGGAGCGGCCGGCGCGAGTCCCGGGCTGCACCTGCCGGGCTACTCGGTGTTGGGCATGATCGGCCAGGGCGGCATGAGCACGGTCCACCTCGCGCGCCAGGACACGCTGGGCCGCTATGTCGCCCTGAAGGTCGCGGCCTGGAGCGGCACCGACCGCAAGAAGCGCGATCGGCTGCTGCAGGAAGCGCGCGCCATGGCGCGTGTCGCGCACCACAACATCGTCGCCATCCACGACATCGTCGACGTCGGCGACACGGTCGCCATCGCGATGGAGTGGATCGACGGACTGACGCTCGAGGCACTGCTGCGGGCGCTGCCGCCGCAGCCGGGTGCCGGCGACATGAACATCGTCCGCGAGCAACTCGGCGTGCCACCAGAAGCCGTGGCCAACTTCGACGCGTCGCCCGTGCGCTTCTTCGTCGGGGTGATGCGCGATGTCGCCCGGGCAGTGCATCGGGTGCATCAGGCCGGCCTGCTACACCTCGACATCAAGCCTTCCAATGTGCTGGTACGCCGCGACGGCACGCCGCTGCTCGCCGACTTCGGCGTCGTGCGTGAGATCGAACTCGAAGCGACCGACACACGCAGCTTCGCCGGCACACCGCTGTATTGCGCCCCGGAACAGCTGCGCCGCAACGACCGGAACTTCGGGCCGCACACCGATGTCTACGGCCTCGGCATCACTCTCTACGAGCTGCTCGCGCGCCGTCAACCATTGCGCGGCCACGGCTTGACGCAGCTCGTACAGGCGATCGAGCGAGGACGCGTTCCGCCGCTCGGCAGCCAGATCGCGATCGCCAAGGACCTGGAGACCATCGTGCAAAAGGCGATGGCCCCCGAGCCGCAGCATCGCTACGCCTCGGCGGCAGAACTCGCCGACGACCTGGACGCCTTCCTCGCGGGCCGTCCGGTCACGGCGCGACCGCTGTCGCGCTTGCGTCGGGCCCAGCGGTGGGCACGGCTCGAACCGTGGAAAGCCACTCTGCTGGCAGTGTTGTTGGTGACCGTACCGGTCGTGGCCTTCCTCGGTGTCGAGTTGCTGCTCGGCCGGCACCACATCGAAGAAGGCCGCCTGCGAGAACGACGTCAACAAGCGGACGAGCTCAAGCAAGCCGCCTACCAGGAGCGGTTCGCCCGGGTGATCAACATCGCCACGGCCTCGGAGATGCTGCAGCAAGCCATGTTGCTGGACCCCAGTGACACCTCGCTCGCATGCCTGGTCTCCATGCTGATGGACGATCAGCCCGGAGCCGTGGCCCCCCTGCTCGCGCAACACCCCGACGCGGTGGCACGCAGCAACGGCCTGCGGCTGGTGGCCAAGAAGGCGCACGAGAACCGACCATTCTTCGATCCGTCGGAGGCACTCGAACTGGCGACGAGCTCCCAGCCGATCGACTGGTACGTGCTGGCACTGGACCGGGTGCTCTGGTCGGAGGACGCAACCGACGAGGCTTCGTCGGCAACGGCGCTGCTCCACATCGATGCCGCCGCGATGGGCCGGGAGCCAGACCCCCTGCTGATGGGCTTGCGGGCCTGGGTGGCGGCACAGGCCGGGCTGCTCGACGTGCGGGACGCGACCTGTCGCGCCCTCCGCGTGCACTGGCCCGACAAGACCGAGACGATGCGGTGGGACTACATCACCCACGCACGCAATGATCCCGAGGCGGCGAGAGCGATCGCCACCGCAAGGATCGCACGTGACCCTCACTGTGTTGCGGCCTGGGAGCTGCTGCTCGGCGGCATGTGGCGGACCAAGCAGCTGGAACAGGGGCTCGCATTGGCCGAGCAGGCCAGGGCGGTACCGGTGTCGTCACACCTGCTCGACTTCTACTACGTCTGCTTGCTGATCGGGAACGGACGCGGAGACCAGGGCCGGGCAGTCCTGGCCGGGATGCCGGAGGCCTCCTTCACCTTCCCCGAGCGGCTGCGACTACGGCAGTTCGAAAGTCCCGCAGCGGCGCGACAGCTGTGCGACGAGCAACTGGCGTCACCGCAGCTCTCGCGGCATCACCTCGAGTACATCGTGAGCAGGGCAACCGACTGGCGCGACCTCGATCTCGGCGAACGCGCCTTCCTGCGATGGCAGCAGGACTACCCGGGGTACCGCCGGATGTACCCCTTCGAGATGCAGCGGCGCTACATCGCGAATGATCCGCTCGGTGCAGCCCGCCTGGCACGCGACATCACGACCCCGAACCACCGCATCGACAGCGATGGGGCGCGCCTCTGCGCGCTCTTCGCGACCGCCAACTACTGGCCAGAGCTGGCCGGTTTCGCCGAGCGCTGGCTCCGGTTCGGTGCGGAGCAGAATCGGCCACAGGCATCGTTCTATGCGGGCCTCGCGGCGTCGCGCCAGGGCGACCAGCCGGCGGCGGTCCAGCATCTGGCCACGGCAACCGCGGCGGCCTGCACCGACACGCCCACTGTGTGGTACACGTCGGCGTTGCTGGAACGGGCCTGGGTCCTTGTGGCTCCGGCGGCACCACGTTCGTTGCGAGACCCCGCCACCGCGTCGCTGCTGCTCGAACGGTTCGAGGCGGCGAACAGCGCTCTCCGCAACCCGAGGCATGGGCCCTGGGTCGACGCCATCACCGCGGAGGTGCGGTTCGCCGAGGGCCAGGTCGACCTGGCGATCGCCACCGCGAAGGCGGGGCTCGCCGCCGACGACGACCCGCGCCTGGCCGCACCGGCAGACTGCAGGCAGATCCTGCAGGCCGCGCTGCAGCGGTACAGCAAGTGACCACCGAGCGACGCCCGGCCGGCTACCTGCCCGACAACCCCCGGTCGGCCGATCGATGCAGCCGCCGCGCGGCGAACCAGCCGACCAGTCGCTCCGGCCAACCGCACGGCGCCGGTGGTTGGCCACGGCGCACACGCCGCAGGTCCGCGAGCAGCGCGGCAGCTTCCGTGTATGGGCGCTGGCCCGCGACATCCGCGCGCCGCACGAGTTCGCGCAGGTTCGCGCGCTCGGTCGGGGTCGCAGCATGGGTGTGGCCATCCGCCGGCGGTGCGAGGGCATCGGCGAGGGCCGTGCTCAGCAGGCGGCAGACCGCAGCCAGGTCGAGCGTCGGCGAAGCGGGCTTGTCCAGCAGCGCGGCGACGCCGAAGTCCGCAACATGACCGCGCCCCTCGCGGTCGAGCAGGATGCGAGCCGCGGTCAGGTCGCCGTGCGAGATGCCGATCCGGTGGGCCTCGTGCAGCACGTCGACCACGGTCTCGAACACCGCCAGCAGGGACTGCGCCCACTCGCGCGAGCCGATGTGCGGCAGGATCAGTGATTCCACGGCCCGTGCTGCGCCGGGTCCGCGTTGACGTTCGAGTTCGCACGCGAGGTCGTGTCCCGCGACGTGGTCGCGGGCGAACCAGAAGCCCGTGGCCATGCGTCCGTGCTCGTGCACGGCCACGCAGCCGCTGTGGCGCAGCTGGTTGATGCGATGTGCCGTGCGTACGAAGGCCGTGACCCGGTCGTCGGCGATGGCGGAAGGCAGCGGCTGCACGACGATCTCGACAGTGTGCCCGGCGGTGGCGTGGCGCGCGAGATGCCGGCCCGGACCGAGGTCGGCGGTCGCCTCGACCTCGTAGGGCCCGAACACCGGCCGCAACCGCGAATCCGTCCGCAGATCCGGCGGCAGCAGGAAGGTCTCGGGCGGGTCGATGGCGAGCAGCTCGAGGATCTCCGTGCACAACGCCGCATCGTGACATTCGCGGCGAAGGAACGCAGGACGCTCGGCACTCGGCACGTCGAGGGCGGCCATGAACAGGTCGCGGCGATGTCGGGCGGCTTCGGTCACGGCTTCAACTCCTTGGCCAGACGGGCGCGCGCCAGCAGCCACCAGCGCCGGACCGTGCGCGGCGAAACCTCCATGGCCGTCGCGCACTCGTCCATCGTCAGGCCGACAAAGAACCGCAGGTCGATCAGTCGCACGCTGTCGGGATCGTCGCGGCCGATGCGCTCGAGGGCTTCGGCAACGAGCAGCAGGTCGCCGACGCGCGACTCGTAACGGTCGACGATCTCGTCCAACGGCTGACGCTCCGCCTCCCGACGACGGCGCGCCGCACTGCTGCGCTTGTGGTCGATCAGCAAGTGCCGCATGACGCGGGCTGCGGTGCGCAGGAAGTGCTCGCGGCCGAAGGTCCGGTTCGGATCCCGTTGGCACAGCGCCAGGTAGGCCTCGTTGACGAGCGCCGTGGCGTGGATGGAGCCCGACCCCTGGTTGCGCGACAGATTGTTCGCGATCGTGTGCAGTTCGCCATACACGAGGGAGAACAGGTGCCCGGCCGCCTGTGCATCCTCCCCCGCGGGGTGGCCCTCACCGGGTCCGTCGGGCGACGATTCCATTCTGGGCTCGGAGTCGTGGCTCCATCGCGGTGGGTTGGTCGATCCGAAGATGATGGGCCGCCCGGCCCCCGCGCAGGCGAGTGCGCGCAACACCGGACGGCCCGTTTCCCCTTTCTACCGAAGTTGGCGCAGAGAGTCCGGCAAAGGACACCCGCCGAAGAATGGTCGCTGGACACTCCCTGCCGATGGCACCGCGGAGACGCTGTGGAAAGGGGGCACAGGATTCCCGCGGCGAGCAGGGAGCGCAGGCTGGCGATCGAAGCGGGGAGACTGTGGGGCAGGCCATCCGCTTCGCATGCCAACGGGGGACAAAGCGTTCCGCGGGGCCACGACCGGCCAAGAACTTCGGAAATCCGGCCGCGGGAGCCGGTACCGAGAACTGATGACTTGGGTGGAGCTGACGAGATCCTGCCACCGAGCGGGGAATCGAGCCACCTGGCTCCCTGCCTGCATCCGGCAAGGCGTGGCAACGAAGACGGCCGAGCGTCCCATCTGTCTGCCGCAAGCCTCAGGCAACCCCTGGCTTCGAGCGGGACGACTCCACCCAAGTCATCAGTCTGCAGGCAAGCCCCCGGGGGGTGTGCATCGGGCACTCGGGGCCTCGATGCCGTCGCCATCGCTCGTTAGGCTGCCGGCCCCAGGACAGGCTTGCATGCGGATGCTCCTCTTCGTGCTCGCGGCGCTCGTCGTCGGCTGCGCTTCGACCCCACCCACCCGTGCCCCGACCTGGCCGTTCCGGCCGCGGCACTGGTTCGGCGAGCACATGGTGCTGCCGGCCCAGACTGTCGTTCCCGTGACGGGCATCGGCAGGCCCGACACCCGCGTGACCGTGCGGGGTTCGTGGGGCGCCGAGGCCGCCACCACGGTCGATCGCGCGGGCAGGTGGTGCTGCGACCTGTCGACGCCGGACCAGGGCGGCCCGTTCGAACTCGTGCTGGCCGATGGCGACGGCGAGATCGTGCTGCACGACGTGCTGGCCGGCGACGTGTGGCTGTGCTCGGGCCAGTCGAACATGGTCATGCAGGTCGGCCCCGGCGACACCTCCCGGCGCGGCGTGGTCGACTGGCAGCGGGAAGTCGCCGCGGCGACCTTGCCGCAGTTGCGAATGTTCACGGTCGCGAAGCACACGGCCAACCAACCGGCCGACGACGTCGAAGGCGAGTGGCAGGTCGCGTCGCCGGCGACCGCGGCGAAGCTCTCCGCGACCGCGTTCTTCTTCGGCCGCGAACTGCTGCGCCATCACCACCAGCCGGTCGGCCTCGTCGTGTCCGCGTGGGGCGGAACCGTTTGCCAGGCCTGGACGAGCAGCCGGGGCCTGGCGGGATTCCCGCAGTTCGCGGCGCAGGTGCACGCCGTCGCAGCGGCTGGCGCCGCCGGCCAGCGCACGCCGCAGCACCGACCCAATCGGCCCACTGTGCTCTGGAACGCCATGATCGCGCCGCTCGTGCAGTTCCCGTTCACCGGCGTACTCTGGTACCAGGGTGAGGCGAACCGCTCGCGCGCCGCGGTGTATGCACAGCTGTTCCCGGCGATGATCGCGGACTGGCGCCGGGGCTTCGGCCGAGCGTTGCCGTTCTACTTCGTGCAGATCGCACCCTTCCGATGGCGCGACGACCACGACGGCCGCACGGCATCGCTGCGCGAAGCGCAGGCTGCAGCGCTGTCACTGCCGGACACGGGCATGGTGGTCACGCTCGATTGCGGCGACCCGGCGGACCTGCATCCGATCCAGAAGCAGGTCGTCGGCGAACGACTGGCCCGGCTCGCGCTGGCGCGGCACTACGGCGAACCCATCGCCTGCGAGGGCCCGCACCTGCTCGACGTGCAGCAGCAGGGCGACGGCCTGCGGCTGTGCTTCGACCCCGGCGTGCGCCCGCTGGTGCTGGACGCGGGCGCCTGCGGCTTCGAGGTGGCGGGTGAAGACGGCAGGTTCATCGCGGCGGGCGCCTGCGGCGACGGCGACACCATCGTCGTGCAGGCGCCCGGAGTCCCGCAGCCGGTGTGTGTGCGGTATGCCTGGTCCGCGGCCCCGGGCTGCTCGCTGAAGAACGGCGCCGGTCTGCCGGCAGCGCCGTTCCGTGCAGGAGTTCGAGCAGCGGCCGGGAACGCGTCAGCTGCGAGCCGCTGACGGCTTCGTGGCCTCGACCACCATCGTCTCGAACGCGTTGCGCTCGGCGTCGGACGACATGCCGCGCATCTCGGCATCCCGGAACACGGCGTGATCGCTCTGGTTGATCGCGCAGCGCTGCACCTGCACGAAGCCGGCTTCCTCGAACAGTGTGCACAGCGTGCTCTCGTCGAACAGGAACTGATGTCCCCAGGCATGCATGTAGCGGTTGAAGGCGATGCAGGGACTGTCCGGACGCTCCCGCTCGTAGGGCACCTCGGAGGAGCCGTTGATCTGCCGGATGTACGTGGCGATCGACGGATCCGATGGCTGGGTGAGGACCCGCAACAGATGCATCAGGTCGGGCGTCGCCGTACGGATCACCCCGCCCGGCCGCATCACGCGGAAGCACTCCGCCACCATGCCCTTCGCCGCCTGGATCGACACATGCTCGATCATGTGCTCGGAGTGGATGAACCCGACGCTGTTGTCGGCGAGGGGAAAGCGCCGCGTCGCATCGAGGAAGACGATTCCCTGCCGGTACTGGGGCAGGTAGTCGGTGTTCAACCACCCCTCGCGGACATGGTGCGACGCGCCGATGGCGAGCTTGACCACCTCGTGCCGCGCCAGATAGCGACGGATGTACGGACGCCGCCGCAACGTCCACAACGCATGCAGCCACGCCTGCCGGAGTTCCCGTACGATGGCGAACGTGGAGGGGTGCTTGTCCCGGAGATAGGCTTTCAACATCGGTCCTGCGCTGTTTCCCTGACCCGCGAGCGAGGTGCCGAACCCGGCCACCTGCGAGGCTGCAGCACGATCCCGATCGGCGGCGAATCCGTCAACCAGAAGACGAAGACACCGCCGCGAACCATCCGCGGCCGCATACCTGCCCGCGGCAGCCGGTGGCCGCCGCCCCGTGCGCTACGCTGCACAGCATGCCCGTGGAGCATGTGCGAATGGCGGCGATGGAACCGGCTCGATCCCTGCTCGCGCTGCTGCTGCTCGGCTGCCTTGCCAACGCGCAGATCGTGCAGGTCGCGAACCGCAGCGCGGTCGCGTTCGAAGGCTGGAAGCGGACCGTCGTCGACGTGCGACCACCGGCTGCTGCCGGCGCGCGCGGCGACCTGCGCTACGTGCTCGGCCGCCGCACCGGTCTCGATACCTGGGCCGTCGACCTGCACCTGAAGCTCGCGGCCGGTGAACAGCAGACGCTCGACCTCAGCACGTTCCCCGCGACACCGGTCGCACCGGTGCTGGCGCCCGCCGATCCAGCGCACTACTTCGGCGGCGCGTGCCGCGTCGGCGGTGTGGCGCTGGCGATCGCCGCCGTCGCGATCGACGGCGCGGCGGTGTCCGGGCACCTGCAGGGGCGCATCGCGCCGATGCTGCACGTCGACGTGTGGACGATGTGGTATCCCGATCAGCCCGGCATGATGACCGGCGAAGCGGTCGTGACGTGCAGCAACGGTAGCATCCCCGACCTCGGCGCGACCATCGACAAGCCGCTGCACCTCGCATTCGGCGACGCGGTCGTCGACGTGGCCGGTGCCGGCCGCGGCGCGCCGCTGGTGCCCGCTGGCACCGCGTTCTCGGACGGCCAGGCGCGTGCGGTGCCGTTCGTGCTCGGCTGGCCACGCCACCTCGCCGACCCAAGGGCGCAGGTGCAACACGCAGCCGCGGCGGGCAGGACGACCTGCGCGGTCGGCATCACGCAGCTGTGGCCCGACGGCAATCCGCTGTATCCACCGCGCTTCTCGCCGATGGCGTGGAACCGGGAACTGTTCGCCGAGTCGCTGCGGCGACTGCACACGTGGCAGCCGGCGCTGATCGGCCCCGCTTCGCAATCCGGTGTCAGCGGGTCCCAGGAGGATCAGGTGTTCGTGCGCGGCGAAGCGCTGCTGCCGAATGGCACCGGCGCCGAGCAGACCGCGTATCTCGCCGCGCTGAAGCTCGCAGCGCGACCGTGCCACCACCTCGAGGCGGACGGCCGACAGGCCGATCCAAACGACCATCCGAAGTGCGTGTTCTGGGCCGGCCGGCCGCACTACCACACCGGCGTGTCACCGGACCAGCTCGGCAAGCGCGGCGCGCTGCCCGACACGCACGGATGGAGCGGACCCGACCGCGAACACTGGCTCTACAACACCGTCGCCGCGGCATCGCGCCTGGTCGACTCGCCGGCGCTGCAATGGGAGCTGTCGCAGCAGGCACGGCTGTTCCTGTTCGGCGAGACGGTGGCGCCGGGTCTGTCGACGAGCAGTCCGGACGCGTCGCGCAGCGTCGGCTGGGCGTCGATCCTGGCCGTGCACCTGTGGCGCGGGCTCGAGGACCGCGAACTCGCCGACCGGGTGGCCGCACGCTACCGCGAACGCTGCCGTTTGCTCTACCTGCCGGCCTTCGGTGCCGCGCCCGGCGACATCTGGGACGTGCGCGTCGACGATGCGCGGCTCGGACCCGGCGCGTGGTGGATGCCATGGCAGCAGGCCGTCGGCGCCTATGGCCTCGACCTCGCCGGGCAGGTCTTCCAGATGCCGGCCGTGCGCGACCTCGGCCTGCGCGCCGCCACCGTGCTGCTGCGCGAGGCCTGGGTCCAGGTCGGCAACCGCTGGCAGTCGCGGGCGCAGATGGCAGTGGCCGGCGGTGGCCCCTCGAACGAGTCGTTCAACCTCTACGGCATGCCGATGGCCATCGCGACGGTGCTGCGACACGACCCGACGAACGAGCGGGCGAGTGCGATCTGGCGCCAACTGCTGGCCGATGCCGCGGCCAACAAGACGACATCCTGGCTGGCGCCCGGCATCGTCGTGCGCGCTGCACCGCCGGCCGTGTCGCCGCCGGACGAGGCGCCGTCGCCGCGGCGCTGACTCCAGCCGACGACACCGGCACGCACCGAGAACTGATGACTTGGGTGGAGCTGGCGAGATTTCCTGCCACCGGTCGGGGAATCGAGCCACTAGGCACCCTGCCGGCGTCCGAGTGGGCGCGGCAGGAGAAGGGGATTGGCATTCCATCCACCGCGGTGTCCCAACCGGGATTGCGCACAGCATCTCCGGCCCGGGCCGGACTTCTATCGGCGGCGAGGCATGTACTTCTCGCGCTGCAGGCGCCGGGGCGTCCAGCGCTATCGCTGCACCACGTGCGGGTGCAGCTTCTCGCGCCAGACCTTCCGCCACGACTACCGCGATCGCCGGCCCGAGGCCAACGTGCGGCTGTTCTTCCTGATGACTAGCGGGGTCGGTTTCCGGCAGGCCGGCCGCCTGCTCGAGATGGACGTGCGCGCCGTGCAGCAGAAGCAACGGAAGCTGGCACGGACGCTAGGTTTCCTGCACGGCAACCTCTGCCCCTCCCTGCCCGGGGATCGCACCTGGCTGCTCGACGAAGAGGAGACCTACGAGTGCGCTTCGATCCGCCCGTTGACGATGCCGGTGCTGATCGAGCAGCAGACCTGGTTCGTCGTCGCCACCTCGGTCGGCTCGATCCGTCGCCTCGCTCCGGCCGGCGCAGCACGGCGTCGCCGTCAGGATCGTGAGGAACAGCAGGGCGGTCCGCGTCCCGACCAGAGTAGCGAGTGTGTGCGTGCCGTGCTTGACGACCTCTCCCGCAAGGTGCCGCACGGCAACGTGACGCTGCACACCGACCAGAAGGCCAGCTACGCAACGCTCGCTCGCGGCGTCTTCGGCGACCGCCTGACGCACCTGACCACGGCTGGCACGCGACTCCGCGACACGCACAACCCGCTGTTCGCGATCAACACCACGTTGGCGATGACGCGCGACAACTGCGGTCGCCTGCGCCGGCGCTCCTGGCTGGTGACGAAGAAGGCCGAGCGCCTGCAGGAGCACCTGTTCGTCTTCACCGCCTACCGCAACTACGTTCGGCGACGGTTCAACCGTGACAAGGAGGCGGAGACCCCAGCCTCGTTCCTCGAGCTGCTGCCGCGCAACCTGTACCGGCACGAGATCCTGGCCTGGCGGCAGGACTGGGGCGACCTGAGCATCCACCCGATGAGCAACGACGGCGCGCACACGGTGCGCGACCGCATGGCGGCCTGAGGAAAACGACGCAAGCCTCAGCCAGCTTCGGGCTTCGACCGGAGCGACTCCACCCAAGTCATCAGTTCTCACACCGCACGCGAGCCGCGTCGGGACCGCCGAGAACGTTGTCGCCACTGCGAAGGACCGCATCGACGTCGCGCGTCCCATGGCGAGACGCATCCTGTTCCACGCTGCAGCATGTCGGCGAAGGCGTCGATTCCCGGACCAGAGGGGAAGATCCTCTCGTAACGGGGACAGTCAATGCACCTTGGATCCGCACCTCATGCAACCTCGCTTCGCCATGCCGTATTCACGAGTGTAGTCGCCGGCCTGCTCTTCCTCAGCGGCTGCAGTTCGGGCGGCGACACCCGGAGCAACAGCGGCGGCCCGCCCGGCAACGGCGGCGGCCCCGGCGCACCCGGCGAACCGGGGGTGCCGCTCGGGTGGACGCCACAGTTCACCGTCACGAACGATGGCACCGCGGAACGCACCGAGACGATCCTGGTGTCGGTCCCGTTCCCGATCGGCCACCACCAGGACACCAGTCAGCTCGTCGTCAGCGGTCATCAGACCGCGTGGCGCGTGCTGCAGCGTTGGCGCGACGGGTCGATCCGCGTCGCCCAGGCGCAGTTCACCGACACGTTGGCAGCCAGTCAGACCAAGACCTACTCGGTCGCCGGCGGCAGCCAGTCGCTGAACGGGTCCTTCACGCGCAATGCGTGGGTCAGCAACGCGGCACCGACGCTGCAGATCGGCGCAGAGGTGCGCGACACGTTCCAGGTCGCCTACCGCGCGTTCGCGACGAGCGGCGCCGAAGTGCTGACCGAAACCCCGGTCCATCGCGTGCAACGCTATCGCACCTACCACACCGCGGCCGCGGGCGGCATCGGCCGCGACTACCTGACGTCGACGTTCTACGTGCAGGAGTTCCGCGACGTGCCGGTGGTGATCGTCGACTGGGTGCTCGGCAACGACTACCTCGGCACCGACAACCCGGCGGGCTCGAGCAACCGCAACCTCTACCCGATCGGCGGCGTCGACGTGAACGAGGCGCGCTTCCTGGTCGGCGGCATCGGCGTCACACCGCTGCCGTTCCGGCCGACGCAGAATGCGATCGAAGCCCCACAGGCGCTGGGCAGCGGCCTGACCGGCTTCCGGGTGATGAACAACGAGTGGATCGGCGACGGCCAGACGCGGCGCTACCGGTTCGTGCTGTCGGTCATCCATCCGAGCGCCAGCCCGACGGACAACCAGCGCTGGTCCAGCACCGCGCAGGCCATGGTGGCCGTGCCGACCTACCCGCTGGCGACGTGGAGCAGTTGGAACACGACCGGCAGCCTCGGGTTGCTCGGCGGCCCGATCGCCGGCCCTGCCGATTCGTGGGCGCGCGCCCAGGGTGAGTACGACACGTTCTGGAACTCGACCTTCTTCGGCACCTGGGGTTCGCGCGGCGACCCGATGCCGAGCGGGACGACGGGCACGCCGCGCAACGCCCCGCTGGGCCAGGAACTGGCGCACGCGGTGCAGGCCGGTCACAACCGCCTGCTCAGCGTGCTCGAGGAGAAAGCCTGGATCCAGGCGGTGCGGCCCTACCACCTCTATGGCCTGACCGTCGGCGACGAACAGTTGCTGTTCCTCGCCGATGGCATCCCGGTCTATCCCGGTTCGCGCGACCTGTCGCACGAGTCGCTGGGCCGCCGCGCGATCGTCAACAACGACCCGTATCCCGCCTACCGCTCGCGCGTGCAGACCGGCTTCGCGCACTCGCACGGCTGGGAGCACTTCGACCACGAACACTGGACCAACGACCTGCTGTTCGACTACTGGACGGTCACCGGCGACTGCTGGGCGCACGAGGAACTACGCCAGCTCGGCCAGACGTTGAAGTCGATGATGCGCCTGTCGACCTACGCGACGCAGTACATCCAGGCCGTGCGCGCCGAGGGCTGGACGATGCAGGGCTTCGTGCAGTGCTACCTCGCCACCGGCGACGAGAACCTGAAGACCTACGCGCTGCGGCGCGTGCACGAGAACGTCGACGTGCAACGGCACAAGGACCATCCGAGCAAGGCGATGGGCTTCCAGGAGAACTACGGCGGCACGACCTGGCCGATGAACCACGAGTTCTTCATGGCCTGGCAGCACGGCGCCGTGCTCTACGGCTACCTGGGCGCGTACCGGCACTGGACCGACCCGAAGCTGCTCGAGATCTGCGAAGACGTCGTCACGACGGTCGAATACTCGTGGGTCACCAACTGGCAGGACCAGATGTTCGGCTTCGTCACCAACGGCCTGCGCTACTACACCGCGGCCAGCTACAACGGCACGCCCGTGCCCGCCAACTACTGGGACGTCAGCAACGGCATCCGCTTCGGCGATTCACCGCTCGGCGGCGCGCACGTGTTCCTGGTCGGCGGCCTGATGCTGCTGTCGGACATGAGCGGCAACCCGACGGTGCGCAACAAAGCGCTGCTCTACGGCAACATGCTGCGCCAGGGGCCACTGAACGCGTCGCGCTGGGACAAGTGGTTCTACGTGCTGCCCGAGGCACACGCGCAGTAGCACGGTGCGGTGCGGCCGGTATGCTGCCGCGCCGCCCGTCCGGCGACCCGCTGGTCGCTGCGCCCCCTGCGCTCCGATGCCATGATCGCTCGCCTGCTGGCCGCCCTGGCGGTACTGATCGCCGCCATCCACGGCTACCGCTACACCGGCTACGTCTGCGACGACGCGGTGATCTCGTTCCGCAGCGTGTGGAACTTCGGCCAGGGGCACGGGCTCGTCTACAACGTCGGCGAACAGGTCGAGACGTTCACGAACCTGGGCTTCGTCGGCCTGCTGATCGCCGCCCAGGCACTGGGCATCGACCTGTTCACGGCCGCGACGTGGCTCGGCTGGGCCGCCGCGGTCGGTGCCGTCTGGGCGACGTGGTGGCTCGCGCGGGAACTGCTGCCGGTCGGCATGGCCTGGGCCCCGGCCCTCGTCGTGGCCCTGTCGACGACCCTGGTCGGCCAGGCCGGCAGCGGTCTCGAGACCTCGACCTGTTCCTTGCTGGTGACGCTCGGCCTCGGTCGCGTGATGCGGGAGTGCCGCGCCGACACGCCGGCGCAGCCGCGGCCACGGGCAGGTGTCGGCATGTTGCTGCTGGCCACCGCGGCGCTGGTGCGCATCGACTGCGTGCTGGTCTTCGCCGGCGCCTGGCTGCTGAAGTCCGCCTGGTGCGGCCCCGCCGATCGACGCACCCGCGCCCGCGACACGATGGTGCTGGTCGCAGGACTCGCGCTGCCGACGCTGTATCGCTGGTACGTCTACGACAGCCTGGTGCCCAACCCGGTGCATGCGAAGTTCGGACTCGGCCCCGACCTTGCCATCTACAAGAGCGGCTTCAACTACGTGCTGGAGTGGCTGCGCATCGACCTCGGTGCGCCGCTGCTGGTGTTCGGCCTCGGCACAGCCCTGCTCGTCGACCGGCGCACGCAGGCGCTGGTGGTGCTGATCTGCGGCTGGCTGTTCTACGTCGTCACCAGCGGTGGCGATCACATGCCGTACCAACGTTTCGTCGCACCGATGCTGCCGGCGATCGTCACCACGGTGTTCACAGGCCTGCACCGCGCCCTCGCCAGCGAGATGCTGCAGCGGCGCACGACGCGCTGCATCGCCGCTGCCGCGGTGCTGGCCCTGGCCCTCGAACCCATGGTGCAGTCGATCTCGCGCGGCAACGTGCCCGAACGCAGCGCCATCGGCGAACGCTACCGCCGCGAGATCGGCGAGTTCTTCGCCAGCGAAGCCAAGAAGCTCGATCGCCCGCTGGTCGTGGCCGGCGGTGCCGCCGGCTACATGGGCTACTTCGGCGGGCCGCGCGTGCGCTTCGTCGACATCCTCGGCCTGTGCGACGCCCACATCGCCCAGAACGGCCGCCGCGACGCGCGCATGCCGCCCGGCCACCAGAGCGGCGACGGCAACTACGTGCTGGCGCAGCATCCGGACTACGTCGTGTTCGGCTCGAGCACGCCGGGCGACCTGTGGCAGCGCGACGACGCCGCCGACCTGCTGACGCAGATCGCCGCCGTGGGGCCAGATGCCTGGGCGACCGCGCACGACCACCTGTGGGCCGTCTCCGAACGCGAGCTGCTGCAGTCGCCGGCGTTCCTGCGCGACTACGAGCTGGTGCAGGTGCAGCTGGGCTCCGGCCGACCGTTCCGCGTCTGCCGCCGCCGCCGCTGACCCGGCACTGGCCGGGCCGGCGCGGGATTCACGGCGCGCACACGGCCGGGTCGAAGTGGCGGTAGAGGTTCTTGAAGAACCCGAGCGGCGAGAACCACTCCTCCCACAGCTCACGGCAGGCGCGCTGGCGGGCCTCGAACTCGCCCGGGGCCATCGATGCGTGGAAGTCCCGCACCGCGCGGCCGGCATGGCCGAGCGCATTCTCCTTCACCCGCACACAGTACTTGTCCCAGTCGATCGCGAACTCGTACGGCAGCACGCAGTCCGTGTCGATCAGCACGGGAATGCGACCCAGGCTCAGCGTCTCGTAGAACCGGATCGAGCAGTTCGCCCAGCCGCGCGCGCACAGCACGTAGTCGCTGCCGAGGATGTTGTCGACGAACTCACGCCGCCGCAGCACGGCCGCCTCGACGCTGCCACCGGGCAGGAACGCGCCGATCGGGTTGTCGAACGCCGACTCGCCGCGGATCAGGTAGTTCGTCTGCACCAGCGGCGAACGCGCCAGCGCCTGCAGGGCCCGAGCCCGGGCGGCATGCGCCATCTTGGTCGGGAACAGTGCACCCATGCCGAGGCGATGCGCGATCAACCGCAGGATCTCCTTGTTGCGCCGCATGCCGGGTCGCATGCCCAGCGGCGGCGAGAAGCCGCAGAAGCCGACCAGCGGCACCTCGCCCTGCTCGCGCACCGGCAGTTCGCCGCCGATCTCGGCCAGGTAGTCGCGACTCCATTGCGGCACGATGAACTCGTTTGGTCGCAGCCACGAGCGTTGCACGGCGGTCCGGAACACGAGGGCATGCGGCGGCCACGGGTACCGCAGGGGATGGTCGTTGCTGTAGAAGATGACGACGCGCTTGCCGGCGGCGGCGGCGCGCTGCATCAGGTCGTTCGCGTGCGCCAGCGCCTCGGGCCGGCTCGCGAGCTGGAACCAGTCCACCGGCAGCAGCAGCGCGTCGCACTCCGCCAGCGAGTCGACGAGCGCGAAGATCTCCTTGCCCCGCTCGTGGTAGCTCCTCGCGATCTGCTGCATGTTGCCTTCGGGGTCGTAGTGGTTGTCCCCCCAGAAGGCGTCGAGCAGCGTCGGATGATCACAGCCGGCGGGAATCCAGGCCTTGTCGGTGTAGAGCTTCAGCTTCATGCGGTCGCGGCCTCGCGCGGCACATCCCTTCGCACAACTTCTCGACGTTTGCGCGCGCCCCTGACGGCGGGCCGACTCGTCGTTGCGCAACCTACTCGCAGAGCGACCGGACCGTCCACCGGGATTCCGGCGCTGCCACCCGGCGGCCCGCACCGCAGCACACCGTCGCGAACGGCGGTCGATGCGATAGCATCCGCCGCCCGAACCGCCTCGGACCGATGACATCGCGCCTTCACATCCGACCGCTGCCCGCAACAGGTCATTTCGGGTCCGGTGAACGCCTCGCGCCAGCATCGTGCCCGCGCGCGCGGGTGCCGTTCGCCGATGTCGAGCAGCGAGGCAGACCAGCGTGAGCCGGCGGTTCCTGCACGTGTTCGCGACCTTCGAGCCGGGCGGCATGGAGACGCGGGCGAGCCGGATCATCGATCTGCTGCCACCGCCGCACGAACACGTGATCGTGGCGATGAGCGGCCGCACGAGCGCGGCGTCCCGCATCACGCGCGCCGCGTTCGAACTGCAGCCGCCGCCGGCCGCCCGTGGCTTCGTCGGCACCGCGCGAGCGATGGCGCAGCGCGTGGGCGAACTGCGGCCGGACCTGGTGCTGACCTACAACTGGGGCGCGATCGAAACCGTGCTCGGCTGCCGGCTCGCCGGGCAGCGGGCCTTGGTGCATCACGAAGAGGGCTTCAGCGCGCAGGAGGTCGACCACCTGCTGCGGCGGCGCACGTGGGCGCGGCGCTTCCTGTTGCGACAGGCTGCGGCCATCGTGGTGCCATCGTCGGGACTGGCGACGATCGCGACCGGGACCTGGCGCCTGCCGTCGAGCCGCGTGCGGCACCTGCCGAACGGTGTCGACGTCGATCGCTACCACCCGCGCGCCGTGCCACGCGACGCCGGCGCGCCGGTCGTGGTCGGCGGCGTCGCACACTTCCGGCCCGAGAAGGACGTGCCCGCACTGGTCGAAGCATTTGCCCGCTGCCGGGAACGTGGCCGCGCCCGGCTGCTGCTGGTCGGCGACGGCCAGGACCTCGCCGCGGCCCGCGCGCTGGCGACGGCGCGCGGCATCGGCGACCGCGTCGAGTTCCGCGGCCCGGTCGCCGACACCGCACCGGTCTACCAGGAGTTCGACGTGTTCGCTCTGAGCTCGCGCACCGAGCAGATGCCCCTGGTCGTGCTCGAGGCGATGGCGTCCGGCCTGCCGGTGGTGTCGCCCGACGTCGGCGACGTGGCGTCGATGCTGGCCGCGCCGAATCGGGACCTGGTCACGCCGCGAGGCGACCTCGATGCGCTCGCGGCGGCGCTCGATCGCGCCATCTCGTCGCCGGCACTGCGGGCCGGACTCGGTGGCGCCAACCGGGCGCGCTGCGTGGCGCAGTTCGACCAGCGATCGCGCCTGCAGGCGCATCTCGATCTGTATGCCGAGGTGCTGGGCAGCGCGCTGTGAGCCGGGGCTGGCCCCGAGTCCGATGCACCGTTTCCCCGCCGCCGGAACGCACCTTCCGGGGCACCGTGCACGCGCCGCCCCAGGATCCGCAGGACGGCCCCGCTGCGAGCGATGCGTGTATGCTCCGCCGCTGCCATGCGCACTCTCCCCTGCTGGGCGCTGCTCGGCGTCTTCGCCGGCTGCGATGCCGACATCGCGCCCGAGGCGGCCACCGACCGGGCGACCGTTCCGGCGGTGACGCAGACCGCGCAGCCGGTGTCCGCCGCGGCGTCGACCCCGGACCCGCACACCCAGGTGCAGGCCGCGGCGGCCACGGCCGACGAACGCGCATCGGTCGCGGTCGCCGAACTGCTCGCCCAGGCCGCGACTGCCGACGCCGTCGCGATGGGCCGTGCTCCCGCCACGATCCTTCTGCTGGGTGATGGCGCGCTGCCGGGCCTGACACGAGGTCTCGCCCACGCCGATGTGCGACAGCGCCGCATCGCCGCACTCACGTTGCTGCAGTGGAGCGAGTCGCGGGACGCGAACAGCAACGCCGCTGCCGTGGTCCAGGCCCTGGCCTCGGCGCGCAACGACCCGGACCCCGCCGTGCGCGCTGCCGCCGAGCACGCCTGGCGGCGCGCGACCGGCGATACGACGACTCTCGACCAGAGCCGCGCGGAGCACGAAGCCGCGCTGCACCCCGTTCGCTGACCTGCAACCCCCGCCCCCACTGCCATGCGCCTCACCTTCGCCGTCCTCGTGTCGAGTCTCTGCATCGCGACGCTGCCCGCCCAGATGTCGGGTTCCTATCTGGTCCAGCCGGGCGGGTCGGCGGGCACCTTCCAGACCTTCACCGAAGCCGTGAATGCGATGTTCGTCGGCGGCATCAGCGGTCCGTGCGAGATCTTCGTCGCGCCCGGCGCCTACAACGAGTCGGTGCTGGTGCCGCCGATCACCGGGGCATCGGCGACCAATACGATCACGTTCCGCTCGCTGTCGGGTCCTGGCACGGTGCTGCTGACCGGCGCCGCGGGGGACACGTTCGCGCTGGTCGGCGTCGCGTTCCTGCACAACCGCTCGATCACCTGGGACGGCATCGACTTCCTCGGCGCGCCGGGCCACGCGATCTCGGCGACGACGTTCGTCGAGGACCTCGAGATCCGGAACTGCTACTTCGCCGCCGGCCACCGCAGCACCGCCGCCGGCGAGTACCGCCACGCGGTGATCGTCAGCGAGAACAGCGGCGCCGAGATCGGCTGGCGTGTGCACCACAACCGCATCACGCTGTCGACGCACACCAACAAGACGAGCTACGGCATCTACCTCAGCAACGGCGGCGGCTGGGACATCCATCACAACGCGATCGACCTGAACGGTGGTGACCACGGGCTCTGGCTGATCAACAACAACAACCGGCTCGACCGCATCTTCGACAACCTGTTCTTCGGGCCGCTGAACCCGGTCAGCGGCGCCTACGCCAACTCCGTCACCGGCATCCGCTGCGACATCAGCAACTACAACAACGAGATCACGCACAACACCTTCGCGGTGATCCTGCCGACCGGCGGCAGCTGCATCGCCACGGGCGGTTACGGCTCGGGCTCGACCGCGTCGCAGAACTACCTCTACGGCAACGTGTTCGCGACCATCGGCGGCACGGCGATCTGCGTCGGTGCAAGCGGCACGACGGCGCAGCCGTTCGAGAGCAACGGCAACGTGTTCTACTGCCCCGGTGGAGAACTCGGCCGCATCGGCGCCAACGGCACCGGCGCAACCTCGATCGCGGCCTGGCAGGTGCTGTCCGGCAAAGACGTCACCTCCATCGAGACCGACCCGCTGCTGCAGGCCCCGTTCGTGACGCCACCCGACCTGCGACCGCTGCCGACCAGTCCTGTCGTCGGCGTGGCCCAAAACACGCCGAGCTACGTGACGACCGACTTCGCCGGCCGCCTGCGCGACGCGCAACCGGATGCCGGCGCCTACGAGTCGACCAGCTTCGTGCTCTACGGCCAGGGCTGCCCCGGCACCGGCTCGCTGGTGCCGGCGATGGGCGGCAGCGGCCCGGTGGCGCAGGGCTCGGCGACCTTCGCGTTCGAACTGGCCCAGGCGCCGCCAGCGGCGATCGCCGTGCTGTTCGGCGGCGAGTCGAAGCTGGTCTGGGCCGGTGTCCCGTTGCCGCTCGACATCGGCGGCGGCTGCTCGATCCTCGCCTCGGTCGACGCCTCGCTGGTGTTCCCCACCGGACCGGCGGGCACCGTGACGGCACCGTTCGCGATCCCGAGCTCGCCGCTGCTGTCGGGCGTCGACTGGTTCTTCCAGTGGGCCATTCTCGACGCCAACGGTGGCAGCCCGTTCGGCATCACGGTCTCCGCGGGCGCGGTGCTGCAGCTCTGACGCTCGCCGGCGGGTCGCATCGCGCCATCACGGCACGCGGTCATCGCGCGGCGCTGTCGGTCTGCGGCCGTTGCCCGAGTTGCTCGTAGGCATTGCGCAGCGGCTACGTGGGTTCGTAGAGCACGTCCACTGGCTGGCTGCCGGGGTCGCCGTCGTCGATCTGCCGCCACTGCGCGTTGGTCAGTTCGTACTTGCTGGCGAACAGCGGCTCCAGCTCGACCGCCTGCAGCTCGGGTGCGGCTGCCGCTGAACCACCACCGCGTCACCCTGCTGCGTCACCCGCGCGCGCGAGCCACGCGTCGCGTTCCAGCGCGAACAACGCCGTGCCGGCGACGCCGTCGTCGGTGGTGCGCACGAGCTGCATGCCGAGGCGCTGCAGCACGCGCGACGAGGCGCGGTTCGGCAGATCCGTCGCCGCCGTGATCTCGTCGAAGCCGAGCTGCCGGAACGCGAAGTCGCACACGCGTGTGGTCACCTCGGTCGCCAGCCCGCCGCCCCAGCACGCTGGCAGCAGGCCGTAGAGCAGTTGCAGCTCCGGTGGGTCGAAGAACTCACGGAAGCCGACGAAGCCGACGACGTCCGGCCGGTCGCCGAGCCGCACCGACCACAGGCCGCCGCTGCCGCGTGCGAAGCGGACTCGGCTCTGCTCGATCTCCTGCAGCACCCACGCCGGCGACACGACGACGTCGTCGAGCAGGTAGCCGCGCACCTGCGGATCGCGGAACATGGTCAGCAGGTCTTCGGCGTCCGCGAACGCGAACGGGCGCAGCTCCGTGCGTCGGGTGCGAAGGACGTGGGACGTGGTTTGCATAGGCTGGGTCGAGGCGGGATCCGGAGTCTACGCGGTCGCCGGCTACGGAGTTCGGCCCGTCTGCACCGCTCGAGCGCGCTTCGGCCTGGCCGGCCGACGCCGTCGCTTGCGCACACTTCCGGTGCAGGCTCCGCCCATGGCACGGGCTTCCCCACGAAGCGCAGTGGCTCCAATCAGGGCTGGCGACGAGGGTGACCGGCCCGGTCGCGGCTGCCGCGGCTGGCCGGCGCCCCTGACAGGTCGCAGGAGGCCCTCGTGATGACACGGCAATTCGGTGGTGATGCCTGGTGGCTGGTGGCGGCCATGTTCCTGCTGGCGTGGCTCCTGGCGCCGGTGGTCGCGCAATGCGCGCAATGGGCCCCGGGTGAGGGCGTACCCGGGGTCTCGTCGACGGCCTCCGCAGTGGCGATGTGGGATCCGGATGGCGCCGGGCCGGCGACGCCAGTGCTCGTCGTGGCGGGCACGTTCACCCTCGCCGGCAAGACGTTCGCGGCCAACATCGCGACCTACGACCCGGCGAGCGGAACCTGGGCCGCCCTGGGCACCGGCACGAACCAGAGCGTGTCCTGTCTCGCCACACTGGCGAACGGCGACCTCGTGGCCGGCGGCTGGTTCACGATCGCCGGCGGCGTCAGCGCCGACCACGTCGCGCGCTGGGACGGCACCGCGTGGTCGGCGTTGGGTACGGGCACCAACGGCGCCGTCACGGCCCTCACGATCGCGAACGGCGACCTGGTGGCAGGGGGCAACTTCACGACTGCCGGCGGTGTGAGTTGCAGCCGCATTGCGCGCTGGGATGGCACCGCGTGGGGGCCGCTGGGAACGGGCGTGAACTCGTGGGTGACCGCGCTGACAACGCTCGCGAACGGTGCCGTCGTCGCGGGCGGCTCTTTCACGACCGCTGGCGGCGTGAGCGCAAACCGCGTAGCCAGCTACGACGGCACGACCTGGTCCGCGCTGGCAACGGGCACGAACGACGACGTGTCATGCCTTGCCAGGCTCGCCAACGGCGACCTCGTCGCGGGAGGGATGTTCACCACCGCCGGCGGCGTGATCGCCAACCGCGTCGCGCGCTGGAATGGCACGGCGTGGTCGGCGCTCGGCGCGGGGACGAACGCCATCGTCTACGCCCTGGCGCCGATCGGCAGCGACCTGATCACAGGCGGCCAGTTCACGACGGCAGGCGGCGTGAGCTGCAACCGCATCGCGCGCTGGGACGGGGCGGCGTGGTCGCCCCTCGGCACGGGCCTCGACTCGGCGAACGCCATCGTCACGTGCCTCACGACATCGGCCAGTGGAGACCTGTTCGCCGGCGGCGAGTTCACGGGTGCGGGCAACATCGGCGTGAGCCGCATCGCGCGCTGGAACGGAGTGTCCTGGGGGTCGCTCGCGACGGGGCTCGACAGCACCGTGCAGGCCCTGGCGAACCTGCCGAACGGCGACCTCGTCGCGGGCGGGTCCTTCCACCTCGTCGGCGGCGTCAGCGCGAATCGCATCGCGCGCTGGGACGGGACGGCATGGTGGCCGCTCGGGGCCGGGATGGACGGCACCGTCTACGCCGTCGCGGCGCTGCCCAACGGCGACATCATCGCGGGCGGCACGTTCGGTTCGGCTGGCGGTGTCAGCGCAGGCCGCATCGCGCGTTGGGATGGCGTTGCGTGGTCGGCGATGGGCGCCGGCATGGACGGCGCGGTGCGCGCCCTCACGACGATGCCGAACGGGGACGTCATCGCGGGTGGCCTGTTCACGACGGCCGGCGGCGTGACCGTCGACAAGGTGGCCCGCTGGAACGGCAACACGTGGTCGGCGCTCGGCACCGGTGGGGCCGTCGGCATCGACTACTGGGTCTATTCGCTGGCAACGCGCGCCAACGGCGACCTGATCGTCGGCGGGGGTTTCTTCACCGCCGGCGGCGTGGTCGCGCGCAGCATCGCGCGTTGGGACGGTGCCGTGTGGTCACCGCTCGGCTCGGGCATGGGCGGATCCAGCATGCCCGTGGTCTACGCGCTCGCGGAACTGGGCAACGGCGACCTGATCGCCGGCGGCCTGTTCCCGGCGGCCGGGGGGGTGCTCGTGAACAACATCGCGCGCTGGAACGGGATGGCATGGTCGCCGCTCGGCACCGGCACGTTCGGCGGCGTGACGGCGCTCGCGACGCTGCCCGACGGCGACGTGATCGCCGCCGGGAGTCTCACCGCCGCGGGCGGCGTCCCCTGCAACCGCATCGCGCGCTGGGACGGGGCTGCGTGGTCGGCGCTCGGGGCTGGGCTCGACAACATCGCCTGGTCGCTGGCGACGCGGCGCGAAGGCGAGCTGATCGTCGGCGGCGACTTCACGACCGCCAACGGCGCGGTCTCCGTCCACCTCGCGCGCTACGTGTCGACGTGCCCCGCGACCGCGACGGCGTGGGGAGTGGGCTGCGCCAGTTCCGGCGGCAGCAACACGCTGACTGCGGCGGCGCTGCCGTGGGTCGACGCGACGTTCCGGGCGGTGGGCACGGGCCTGCCGAACCTCGCGATCGTCGTGGCGGTGACGAGCTTCGCGCCGATCCCAGAAGGCGCGCTGCCGCTGGCCTCGATCTTCGCGGAGGGCGTTCCCGGTTGCGACGTGCTCGTCTACCCCGACATCCTCGAGCTGTCGATCACGACGACCGGGGTCGCGTCGTCCGAACTGTTCCTGCCCAACACGCCCCCGCTCGTGGGGCTGCCGTTCCATCATCAGATGATCCCGATCGAGCTGGGTCCCTCGCTCGAGTTCGTGGCGATCACCGCGACGAACGCGCTGCGGCTGGTGGCGGGCGACTTCTAGTGTTGGCGCCGATCCCGGGGGAGGCCAGGCCGCGGTGCTCCGGATCTGGCTCCGCGAAGCCGACAAGGCAGGGCTACGGCACCTTCGGCTCGACGACGATGCGCGTCGCGTCGTAACCCGAACGGCGCACGGCCCGCGCGAAGTCCTCTGCGTCCAGATCGGCCTCTGCTCGGAAACGGACCCGGGCCCAGGTCTGCGGAAACAGCTTCGTCTCAACCCCGACAACTGCCGGGAGCGCCTCCAGCTGATGCCGGACGCGGTCGAGTCAGCCGTATCAACCGGGGCCGAGGATCTCGATGTACGCCTCCCGGACGTCGACGTCCGGTTGTGCGGCCCCGACTCCGGCCGCGGCCTGGCAGCCGACCAGGGTCAGCAGCACGGCCGCGACGCAGGATCGGGTGCCCCGTGCGTGCGGCCACGGCTCCGTTCTCACGCGGTGCGACATGACAGTGCTCTCCATGGCAGAGGATCCGGGCGTCCCGCCTGCGGGGATGCAGGCGCCCACGGTGCCACCCGGCCGGAGCAGCGTCAACGACCGGAGGACGCGTACTCGCGCACGTCGCCGGCGCCGGCCGGACGCACGGCGGTCTTCCGCGCGATCCCCGGCTTGCGAACACCTCGCACCGCGCCGAACGGCTAGAGTTCCGGGCATGGCAGGCAGGATGAGCAACCGGGATCGCATCGCCCACCTTCGCGCGGAAGCGGACGCGGCTGCCAAGGAGAAGGCCGCGGCCAAGGCCGAGAAGGCGGCCAAGCCGCCGGCGGCGCGCAAGTCGTCGAGCAAGAAGGCGGCGGCTCCGACCGGCCGCGTGCGCATCGTCTGGGCCGTGTGCGATTCGAGCGGCAAGGAAGTGCAGCAGTTCCCCTACGCACAGGAGAAGGAGGCCCGCGCCGAAGCTCAGCGGCAGTCGACGGCGACCGGGCGGACCTACTTCGTCAAGCAGGCCGACGCGTCGGTCGACTAGCGCAGTGGGCGCGAAAGACGCGGGGCGGTTGCCGCGCCGCCAAGGTAGGCTGCGGCGCACTGCCATGCGTATCCAGCTCGTCTTGTTCGCCACGCTCGTGGTCGGTTTCGCACCGGCCCAACAACCGGACCCGTCGCCGCGCGCGTTCCAAGCGCGTAGCTGGTTCGGCGATCACATGGTGCTGCCGGCGAACGCCGGCGTGCCGATCACCGGCATCGGTCCGGCGGGCGCGCAGTTCACGGCGCGTGGCTCGTGGGGCGCAGCGGCAACCGGCACCGTCGACGCCGCGGGCGGCTGGCACTGCGTGCTCACCACACCGGAACGCGGCGGGCCGTTCGAGGTGACGCTCGCCAGCGGCCCAACCGAGGTCGTGCTGCACGACGTGCTGATCGGCGACGTCTGGCTGTGCTCGGGCCAATCGAACATGGTCATGCCGGTCGGTCCCAGCACCACGTCGCGGCGGGGCGTGCAGGACTGGCAGCGGGAGGTCGCGGCCGCGGACCTGCCGCAGCTGCGCGTGTTCACGGTCGCGGAACACCCGGCCAACACACCGCAGGCCGACCTCGACGGCACCTGGCAGGTCGTGTCCCCGGCGACGGCGGCGAAGTTCTCGGCGACCGCGTTCTTCTTCGGCCGCGAACTCGTGCAGCACGGCAAGGGCCCCCTGGGTCTGGTCGTGTCCGCCTGGGGCGGCACGGTGTGCGAAGCGTGGACCAGCGCCACCGGCCTCGCCGACTTCGCCGAGTTCGCAGCCGAGACGAAGGCGCTCGGCACCGCGGCGGCCGAACCGCAGCAACCGAACCGGCCCACCGTGTTGTGGAACGGCATGATCGCGCCGCTGCTGCAGTTCCCGTTCACCGGCGTGATCTGGTACCAGGGCGAGTCCAACCGCACGCGCCCGACGCAGTACGCGCGCCTGTTCCCGGCGATGATCGCAGACTGGCGGCGCGCCTTCGGGCGCGAACTGCCGTTCTACTTCGTGCAGATCGCCCCCTTCCGCTACCAGGGCGACCGCGACGATCAGGTCGCGTTGCTGCGCGAGGCGCAGGCTGCGGCGCTGGCCCTGCCCGGCACCGGCATGGTCGTGACGCTCGACTGCGGCGACCCGGCGGATGTGCACCCGATCCACAAGCAGCTGGTCGGTGCACGGCTCGCGCGGCTCGCGCTGGCGCGGCACTACGGCGAGGTCCTGCCCTGCGAAGGCCCACGCTGCACCGCCGTGCGGCGGCAGGGTGCCGCCCTGTGCCTGCGCTTCGACGCCGGCGAAGGCGGGCTCGTGCTCGACGCGGCGGCGGCTGGCTTCGAGGTCGCCGGCGCCGACGGCAAGTTCGTGGCGGCGACGGCCCACAGCGATGCCGACACCGTCGTCGTGGCGAGCCCCGACGTCGCGGAGCCGGCAGCCGTGCGCTACGCCTGGTCGGCGGCGCCTGGCAGTTCGTTGCGGAACGGGGCCGGGCTGCCGGCCGCGCCGTTCCGGGCGTCGATCGAATGAGACGCGGCCCGACAGGCGCCAACGGCCGTTCGTGAGCACGTCCGCGGTCGCACGACGATGCCCCGGACCGGCGGCACTTGCGCACCTGCCACCGCGGCCCGAACATCCGCGCCGAGACCCCCGCATGCCCGTCGCCTACAAGACCATTCCCAGCCACGATGCCTGGCTACGCGACAGCAGCACGGCGCTGTCGCGCCGCGCCGACGACCGCATCCTCGTGCAGATCGACGAGGCGCTCGACTTCCTGCCGCTCGACGGCCAGGACCGCCTGACCGAGCAGCAGAAGCAGTACGCGCGCAACGACATCACCTGCGACCTGTTCTTCCTGCTCGACCACTGGCTGAAGGTCTTCGCGACCACGAAGGGCATGGACAAGCGGCGCGAGCCGGCGGTCAAGGAGCTGTATCGCTGCACCGCCGAGCAGCTGTGCCGCATCTTCGGCTGCACGATCAACGTGCTGCCGATGCAGCTCGAGAAGTACTTCGGCCGCGCACTGACGTCGCATGGTTCGGTGATCGACAACGTGGCGAACGTGGCCCGCTACGTCGATCGTGCCGAGCGCGAGACCTACCGGCTGCACTTCGTGGATGCGCTCGCCCATCGCTGGAAGGACGGCAAGCTCGTGCTCGCCGACTCGCGCGACCAGGACGTCAATCCGACGCGCGTCGGCAACGAGTTCACCGGCTACGTGATGAGCATGAGCCGCGAGCTCTACATGGCCATGCACCACGACGGCAATCGCGGCACCGGCCACCAGAAGAACTTCTATCACTCGTCGTACCTCGCCGGCAGCGCGGTGCTGTGCGCGGGTTCGATCCGGATCGACAAGGGCAAGGTCACCGGCGTGCAGACCGACAGCGGCCACTACCAACCCGACGCCTCGCACGTGGTCAACGTGCTGCGCACGCTGCGCATGCACGGGGTCGACCTGAGCCAGGTGAAGGTGCTGGACTACGAGGGCAAAGGCCTGCAGGTCGAGGCGGACGTGTTCGTCAACAACGACGGCAGCTGGGGCCAGATCCTCGAGCGCGGTCGCAGCAACGTGCTGAACCTGCAGGCGGTCAACGGCAAGCACGCCGAGCTCGAGAAGACGATCGTGCGGCTGTGGAAGGACGGCCTGCGGCGCGGCACCTGGCGCGACGACGAACAGGGCGCGGAGCTGTTCGTCGGCATCTTCCTGCAGATGTGGGAGAACCCGGTCAGCGGCAAGAACACGTTCGCCGGCGTGCGCCCCGAATACGTGCTGACCGCGATCGGGCGCGAGAGTTCGGGCCGCAAGCAGGCGATGGACAAGGAACTGTTGGCGCAGTGGGACAAGTACCGGCAGGAGACGAAGCCGGCGAATCCCGAGGCCGCCGTGATGCCGTTCGTGGTCGCGCTGAAGCGGCAGCGGGCGCGCGCCTTCCACCGCTGGCCGGACAAGGCGCTGGCGGAACACCTGCAGGCGTTGCTACGGCAGCCGGGCCGGCCGGCGTAGGGCGCGCCTCAATACAGCCACTTCATCGCCGCACGCGCCCAGCGTTGCACCTGGCCCCGGTACGGAAAGCCGATCAGGCGAGCCACGCGACCGGAGAGGCGACCGAGCAGCGGCGCGTCCTCCATCACGGTCTCGAGCCGGCAGAACTGGCGCAGCGCCTCGGGCCCGTGCCGGAAGCCGACGCCGCTGCGCTTGACGCCACCGAGCGGTGCTGCGACGCACAGGTAGTTGAGCAGCACGTCGTTGACGCAGACGCTGCCGGATTCGATCCGGCGCGCCAGCTCGTTGGCGCGCCTGGCATCGCGCGACCAGATGCTGCCCGACAGGCCGAGCGGGCTGTCGTTGGTCAGGCGCAGCGCTTCTTCGGCGCTGCCGCAGCGCATGATCGGCAGCAGCGGGCCGAACGTCTCCTCGTGCATCACGCGCATCGCGGGCGTCGTGTCGCCGAGCAGCGTCGGCGGAAACCAGTTGCCCGGTCGGTCCCGCGATCGTTCGCCGCCGCACAACAACTTCGCGCCGTGCGCGAGCGCATCGGCGATCTGCGCGTCGAGGTGGTCCATCTGCGGCGGGAAGGTCATCGCCCCCACGTCGAACTCCGCCGCATCGCCGCCCGGCCCGTGGCGCAGTCGCCGGGTCTCTTCGACGCATGCCGCCTGGAAGGCGTCGGCGACCGGCGCCTCGACGAACACGCGCTCGGTGCGGATGCAGATCTGACCACTGTGCGCAAAGGCGCTCCAGACCGCCGCCCGCGCCGCCCGCGGCACGTCGGCGTCGGCCAGCACGATCATCGCCGACTTGCCGCCGAGTTCGAGGACCACCGGCACGAGTCGCTCGGCCGCGGCCTTGGCGATCTGGCGGCCCGTGCGTTCGCTGCCGGTGAAGAAGATCTGGTCCGCGCGCTCGACCAGCGCGCGGCCGACCTCGGCACCGCCGGTCACGACCTGGAAGACGCCGGCGGGCAGACCCGCGTCGCGCCAGAGCTGCTGGATGCGCAACGACGTCAGCGGCGTGTACTCGGACGGCTTGCACAGCACTGCGTTGCCGGCCACCAGCGGCGCGATGGCGTCGGCGAAGTTGTTCAGCAGCGGCCAGTTCCACGGCCCGATCACGGCGACCACACCACGCGGGTGGTGGACCAGGCGCATGCGCTTGTTCGGGAACAGGAACGGGCGGCGCAGTTCGTCCGCCAGCGCCCGCCGACCCCTGCGCCCCGTGAACATGCGGGTCAGCTCCAGGGTGTAGAACAGCTCGAACAGCTCCGCTTCGTAGCGCGGCTTGCCGCTCTCGGCCGTCAACGTGGTGAGCAGCTCGGCATCGTCACGCAGCCGCCGCACGAAGCGGCGCAGTGCCTGCGCGCGGTCGCGCACGGTGCGGGCACGCCATTCGACCTGTGCCGCGCGGGCCAGCGCCAACGCGGCATCCAGCGCCGCGGGTGTCGTGTCCGGCACGTCGCCGAGCAGGTCGCCGGTGGCTGGGTTGACGACTCGCATCATGCACTCCTCACCGGGCGACTGTGCAGGCCCGTCGGGTTCGCCGTGCCGCCGCTCCAGGTCTTGGGGAGCGAGGGCATCGTGCCGGGGCCCATGCGCTACGACAAGCTGGGCGGCGTGCGCGCCCGGCGAATCCTCGGCGATCCCGGTCCCCGGGAACCGGCAGGCCGCCAATGCGCGCGAGCCGGCTTACTCTCCTCGCAGGCCGGCTTTCGTTTCCCGGCCACCACCCGCTCGTCCGGATCCCCATGCAAGCGACTTCGTTCCCTCGCGTCTCTCTTTGCTTGGTCGCCGCCCTGTTCGCGGCGAACGCCGGCGCCCAGACCAACCAGCACATCCTCTGGCTCTTCACCGAGCCAGCGCTCGGTGCAACCGACGTCCGACTCGATGGCACGCTGGTGGTGGCGCGCAACCTGCACGCCGCCGGGCCGGTGCAGTCGCCGACCGTGAACGGCGTGACGTTCACCGGTGGCTTCGCGCCGACCGGTTGGACCAACGCGTCGACGGGGGCGCTGAACGGCTCGACGACCGGTGACGCCGGCTACGACCTGCTGCTGGACTCCGCGCGCGCCACGAGCGCCGCCGTGACCGCCAACCCCACCGGCTGGGGAGGGATCCGACTCGACGATCTCCCCGGGCTCACCCTCGGCCACACGTACCAGATCCAGTGCTGGTACACCGAACAGCGTGCCGGCGCCGGCACCGCCGCCCTCTACGACCGCAACATGGTGATCGGCTGCGCTGTCGGACCGGCGACGCTGGTGGGCGGCGAAGTCACCAACCTCGGCTCGCTGGTGCAGGGGACGTGGATGGGCTCCCTCGAAGGCGATCCGGACAACTACCCCGCGCTCGGCTCGCCCGACACGCAGTTCGGCTCCCACTGCACCGGCTGGTTCTCGCTCGTGAGCACCGACCAGCTCTGGTTGCTCGTGCAGGGCACGCACCCGCTCAACAACCTGCGCTCGCACCTCACCGCCTTCCAGATCCGCGACGTCTCGGCCGTGAACCAGGACCTCGGCGTCGGCTGCGGCTCGCCCCCGATGACCCTGTCGGCCGCGCCGGCACCGGTCATCAATCCGAGCACCTCGGTCACCTACGCGCTCGCCAACGTTCCCGAGTTCCTCCCGGGCTCCGGGGTCTATCTGTCGACGCTGTTCCTGAGCATCACGCCGCTGCCGGGAATCCCGCTGCAGGGCATCCTGACGACACAGCCGGGCTGCAGCGCCTACATCGCGACGCTGTCCGACCTCGGCCCGCAAGTGACCTTCACGCCGACGGCAAGTTGGGTGTTCACGTTCGATAGCGTCCACTTCCTGCCGGGGGACATCATCGGCGCGCAAGCCGTCGCGCTGTTCGACCCGAGCTTCCCGCTGCCGAATGGCGAGAGCGGTGGCATCCTCACCAGCAACGGCGTGTTCACCATCTGCCAGACGCAGTGAGGCCTGCCGCCGCGGTGCGCCCGTGACGGCACCCCTGCAGTGCGCCGCTGCGCCCGAGCCTTCCCTGCCGCCGCCGCGTGCGTAGTCTGCGCCGCGTGCGCATCGCCTGGCTCCTGTTCGCGGTCGGTCTGGCGATGCGGCTGCTGTTCTGGCTCGCCGGACCCGACGCCGGTGCAGCCTGGCACGCGGGCTTCCAGGGCGACGCGCCGGCCTGGCAGGAACTCGCCGCGCGCCTCGCGCACGACGTGCCCAATGACGAGTTGCTGCTGCCGTGGCGCCCGCCGGCGATGCTGTGGCTCGTGGCGGCGCTGTGGAACGGCGACCCAGCGAGCGCCTTGCCGCTGCGGTGGTTGTTCGCGGTCGTCGGCGCCTCGATCGCGCCGCTCTTCTGGCTGCTGCTGCGGCGCCACGTCGAAGCGCCGATCGCGGCCATCGCCGCCGGCATCTGCGCGGTCGCCAGCAACCTGCTGCTGCTCGGCAGCGGCGTGCAGGTCGAAGGCCTCTACCTCGCGCTGGTGCTCGTGTCGCTGCTCGGACAGGCGCGGCTGGCGAACGGCGGCCCGTTCGTGTTGGCACTCGGTTGGGGCACGCTGCACGGGCTGCTGTGCCTGTTGCGCGCCGAGCACCTGCTGACGTTCGTGGTGCTGGCGCTCGTGGCCCGCTGCGGTGGAACGCGCTGGCGCGTGCTGGCCACCGCCGTCGCCGCCGCGGGCGCCGTGCTGCTGCCGTGGCACGTGCACGCCGCGCGCCTCGTCGACGCCTACAACTCGCAGGCGGCACCCGACGCGATGCTGTCGCTGCCATGGGATCCGGCGGCCATGGCGGCGGTCGCGGCCCTGCCGACCTTCCAGCACAAGCCGCTCGCCGAGTTCGTCGACGCGACCGTGCGGGTGCGCGGTCGCCGGCGCGTCACGGCGAAGGACCTCGACATCGTGCGCGAGGCGTATGGCGTCTGGCCCGAACCGCTGGGCCACCCACTCGTGGCGCTGTACGGCGGCCTGAACTTCTTCCTCGCCAACTCGCCCGAAGCGGCGGCCGGCTTCTCGCGCGCGGCACTCGACCGTGCGCCGCCGCTCGCCGGCGGCGATGCACAGTACCCGCCCGGCTTGCGCGGCGTGCTGCCCGACAGCAGCCGGTTCGCGTTCAGCTATCCGCCGCACCTCAACCTCGTCGTGCACGGCTACCGCCGCGGCTGGGAAGAACTGTGCGCGGATCCGCTGGCGGCCGCGGGTCGCGTGCTGCACAAGCTGTGGCACGCGGCCGAAGGTGCCACCGGCGGCGTCGGTGGCTACGCGCTGCCGATCGGTCTGTCGGGCCAGAGGCGACCCGTCGACCTCGCGACGGCCACCGGACCATGGGCCGAGTTGTGGCGCGCCTCAGTGCTCGCGTTCGCCGCGTTCGGGCTGTTCCGGTTGCGCCACAACCGCGCCCTGTGGCCGCTGCTCGCGTTCGCGGCGGTCACGCTCGTCGTCGTCGCAGTGTTCTTCGGCTACGCACGCCAGGGCGCACTGTGCCTGCCGGTGGTCGCGCTCGGCACCGCGGCGGCGCTGCGGGCCACGGTGCTGCGCCGCTGGCCCTCGCTGCAGCGACCGCGTACAGGCCTCGTGCTGCTCGGCCTGCTGCTGGTGCTCGAAGCGGTGCGCGCGACGGGCGTCGGCGCGACCCTCGACGGCGTGCCGTTCGCCGGCGCCGAACCGTTCGGGAGCAACGACTTCACGCCGCACCGGATCGAGTTCCGGTAAGCAGCCGATGCGCTGCGGTCACGGCCCGGCGGTCTACGATGGGCGGATGCGCCACCGCCTGCTCGCCGCGCTGACGTTCGTGCTGTCGGTCGTGCCCGTCACCGCGCAGGGCAGCGCGCTCGCCGAATACGAACAGCTCCGCACCAAGGCGCTGGCCGAGAACGGGCAGCGCCACCTGCGCCTCGGTTCGTGGGCGCGCGACCAGGGGCTGGTGCCGCAGGCGACCAGCGAGTTCCTGCTCGCGGTCGAGGTCGCCGAGGGCAAGAACCCCGGCGCGATCACCGTGCTCGGCATCATGCGGTCGCTCGACGACCGATTCTGGACCGAGCGCAAGCAGCGGCCGAGCCGCGCCTTGCTGGACGCCTACGAGCAACGGGCGAAGAAGGCGCAGAAGGAGGACCACGCCGCGCGGCTGAAGTACGCGAAGTTCGCCGCCACGCGCAAGCTCGAGGACCAGGCGCTGCGCGACTACCGCGCGCTGATCGGCGAGGTCGACGAAGCGCTCGAAGTCGACGCCAAGGGCCGCATCGTGCTCGACGGCGGCACCGTGCCCGCCGATCTGTCGGCGAAGCTGCTCGCGCAGGCGGTCAGGGTCGAAGAGAAGCAGTACCTGCGCGACGAGGCGCTCGCCGGGCTGCCCGACGCGACGCCGATCCACGAACGCGCCAGCCCCGAGCTGCGCATTCGCGGCACGCTGCCGGCGGAACGCATCGTCGACCTGCACTGCATCGGCCAGGCGCTGCTGCCGCAGCTCGAGCAGCGCTGTGGCGGCCGGCCGGTGCAGCGCGTGCAGGTGTTCGTGTTCGCCCTGCGCGCCGAGTACGCGACCTACCTGGCGGCGAACGCGATGCAGCGCTTCACCAACGCCGGTGGCTTCGCCGACTACGGCGCGCAGCAGGCCATCGTCTGCGCCGAGGGCTGCGACGACGTGGCCCTGCGCGGCCTGTTCCTGCACGAACTCGCCCACCTCTACGACTACCAGGTGGCGCCCACCGCACTGCCGAGCTGGTACCGCGAAGCGTTCGCCGAGAGCATCGGCGGACCCGGCGCCTACGAGTGGCAGGACGGCAAGCTGCAGCTCGGTGGCGTGATGTCCGCTGCGCATCGCGCACGCCTGAAGCAGGACCTCGACAAGTTCTCGCTGCGCGAACTGCTGGACGCCGACGTCGGCGCGCTGTGGGTCAGCGACGTCGGACGCGCGCAGCGCTTCTACCTCGAGGCGTGGGGCTTCCTCGAGTTCCTGCGCAACGGCGCCGGCAAGGAGACGGCCGATCGCTTCGAGGCCTGGGAGAGCATGTGCCGCGGCAAGGCGCTCGGTGCCGGGCTGCGGCAGCCGGGCAAGCGCGAGCGGGTGCTCGACGAAGGCGAGGCGCGCGCGGCGTTCGTGCGCCTGTTCGGCGACCGGCTCCATGAGCTCGAGCGTGACTTCCGGGACTGGGTCGGCGGCGCGTGAGGTGACGCGAGGATCGCGCGTCCATCGCTGCAACCGGTCCGGTCGATGCGGCTAGTGTGCGCACTCCTGCGGTTCCTCGTCTCCTGGAGGTGGTACATGTTCCGGTCCTGGTGCACTGGTGCGGTCGCGTTCTGTTCGTTGCTCCCGTCCGCCACGGCCCAGTTGCTCGGGCCACCCACGACGGTGAACCTCGGTTCGTCGGATGGCATCGAGTTGGTCGGGCTGGCCGACACGAACGGCGACGGCAACCTCGATGTCGTCGTCGCTGAAGTCGGGGGCTCGGCGCTGTGCCTGCTCGGTGATGGGCACGGGGGACTCGGTGCCCCGATCGCCTCGCCGACGCAGGTTGGGCTCGTCGCGGACGTCTACATGCTGGACGTCGGCGGCGACGGCCACGTCGACCTGCTGATCAACGGCGTCGGTGGCGGGCGGATCTGCATCGGCACCGGCACCGGCCGCTTCGCCCTGCCCGTAGCGGCACCCGTGTCTTCCAGGCGTGCCGTGGACTGGAATGGCGATGGCCACGTCGACCTGGTCGTGTCGAACAGTCCCGGCCTGCTGCAGATCGCCTACGGCACCGGCAACGGCATGTTCGCCGCCCCGACATCGATCCCGCTGCCCACCGGCCAGGGGCTGCCGTTCGGCACCACCTCGATCCTGGCCGGGGATCTCGATGGTGATGGACACCGAGACCTGATCATGGGCGGGCTCTTCGGCGCCACCACGTTCGTGTTCGGCGACGGGATCGGCAACGTCGTCGGCAGCTACGCCGCGCCGCAGGCGCTGGCGGGCCAGATCATCACGCCGCAACTGCTCGTGGATCTCGACCACGACGGCGACCTCGACCTGCTGGCACGGAACGCGTTCGGGACGCTGCACATCGCCAGGAACGAGGGCAACGGCCTGTTCACCAGCGCCTCGCCCGTGGTGGGCGGCGACGCGGGTTCGCTCGCCGCGATCGACATCGATGCGGATGGCGACGTCGACCTCGTCACGTCGAGCAGTCCGTACGTGCTGGTGCTGCGCGGCGACGGCATGAGCGGCTTCGCACCGCCGGAGTCGTTCTTCGCGGGGCCACACGAACGCGTGACGACGGGCGATCTCGACCGCGATGGCCGCCCGGACGTCGTCGCCGCCGGCGCGGGACACGTGCACGTGCTGCGCAATCAACTGCCTTCCACCACCGGGCTCGCCGCCTACGGCACCGGCACCCCGACCTGCAGCGGCACGATGGGCATGTGGGGCCCAACCGCACCGACGATCGGCGCGATCGACTTCCGCGTGCAGTGCAGCAATGTGCCGCCGAACGGACTCGGCCTGCTGGCGATGGGCACGCGCGTGACGAACGGCTGGGCTCCGTTCGGCCTCGGCCTCACGCTGCACCTCGGGCTCGCGTTCCCGGTGGCGTCGATGCGCAGCGACGCTGGCGGCGTCGGCAGCGCGCGACTGCCGATCCCGGCCGTGCCGTGGCTCGCCGGCCTGACCGTGCACGTGCAGTCGTTCTGGGTCGGCGATGCGAGCCTCGGCAACACCTGCAGCCCGGTTCCAGGGGAGCTGGCCTCGTCGCGCGGCCTGTCGATCACGCTGCAGCCGTGATCCGCGCGCCGCGGCCGGGCAGCTAGCCGCCCTTGCGCTGCCTGGCCATCACCTCGTCGTACTTGGCCTTGAACGAGTGCCAGGCGGAGTCGCAGCCCGCCTTGAGGGCGTCCCACCGGCCCTCGGCCGCGGTGCCGGCCTCCTTGAGCTGGCTCTGCACGGCGTCGTACTCCTTCAGCAGCGCGTCGCGCACGTCGCGCGCCTCCAGCTTGGCCAAGCTGGCCTTGACCTGCAGCTGTTCGAGGGCCGCGTGCATCTTCTTCAGGTAGTCGTCGCGTTTGGTCATGGCTCGTCTCCTCGGTGGGCACTGGCCGGCGGCCGGGCATCGGCGCGCCGTCACCGACCATGGGAACGGTGGCGGGCACGAAGTGCAATCGCCCCGGCAGCGTCACTTCACTTCTCGAAGGTGACCTCGACCGTCTGCTCCTTGCCCGCGCGCACGAACGTCACGGTGTTCTTCACCGGACCGTCGGTCAGCGCCGGACGCAGGTCGCCCTGCTCCTTGATGACCTTGTCGCCGATGCGCAGGATCCTGTCGCCGGCCTTCAGACCGGCCTTCGCCGCGACGCTGCCGTCGGTGATCTCACCGATCGTGACGCCGTCGTCGTCGAGCATCACGCCGAGCATGCGGCCACCGGGCCGGCGCCCGCCGCCAAAGCCGCGCTGCACCTTCATGTTCTCACGCGTCAGCAGCTCGGGCAGGTTGGCGATGCCGAGCGCGCCGGTGGCGATCACGACCGACGAGTGCATCTCGTACTCGGGGATCGCGGCGTCGTAGGTGTCGTACTGGGTGTGGTGCGTGTGTGTGTAGTTGGCACGCCCGGCCTGGTCCCAGAAGAAACCCGGCACGCCCGCCGCGGTGAACGATTCATGGTCGCTGCCGATCGGCGTGAACGCCTCGATGTCGCGGATCTGGAACGGCATGTCCGGCGACAGCGTCAGGATCGGCGCGAACACGGCCTCGAGCTGCGGGTGCATCTCCTTCATGCCGGCGATGCCGGACAGGAAGTTGGTGCCGCCGTCGTGCACGAGGCAGGCGCTGTAGTTCGCCAGTTCGTCCTTGTGCTGCTGCACCCACGCGCGCGAACCGAGCAGGCCCTGCTCCTCGCCGCTCCACAGCATGAAGCGGATCGTGCGCTTGGGCCGGGCGCCGATCGCCATCAGGATGCGCGCCGCTTCGATCGTGGTCGCCGCGCCGGTGCCGTTGTCGGTCGTGCCGGTGGCGCCGTCCCAGCTGTCGAGGTGGCCGCTGACGACCACGACCTGCTCCGGATGCTCGCTGCCCGGGATGTCGGCGATGACGTTGTAGAGCGGGATCGGGCCCTTGCGGAAGTGGTTGCGGACGTCGAACTCGACCTCGACGTCCTTGCCGTCGTCGAGGTGCTTCTGCAGCGTCTCGTAGCAGTCGCTGCGCAGCCGCACCATCGGCAGCTTGGGCAGGTTGTCCATCTCGACGCGCGGGCTGCCGCCGGTCAGCAGCAGGTCACTGCCGCCACGGCCGCCGCCGCCGCGCGCAGCGCGGCCGGTGACGAAGCCAAAACCGCCTTCCGCCTCCAGCGCCGCGCCGATCTCCTTGACCATCCTGGCCGGCGGATTCAGCAACCACACGCCGTGCAGCTTGCCCGCCATCGCCGCCAGTTCCTCGGTGTCCTTCGGCGCCGGCAGCAGCGGACCGCGCGACGGCATGCGCGTGCCGGCGGTCCAGGCGTCGGTGTTGCACACCAACTCCATCGCCTCGGGTTGCGTCATGCGCCCCCACCACGGCCCGCGGTTGAAGCCGACCGCGAACTCACCCCACTGTTCGAGGTGCGCGTTGTCGATGCCGAAGCCCCGGAAGGTGTCGCGCGCCCATTCGTCGGCGACCGTCAGGTTGTCGGACGACGTCAGCCGCGGCCCGATGCGATTGACGAGGTGGTCGAGGTGCGCCATCACCTGCGAGCGTTCGAGGCCTTCCTGCCGGATCGCCGCGAACTGTTCGGGCGTGACCTGGGCGAGCAGCGCCTGCGTGCAGGCGGCGAGAAGAATGAGGGTGCGAGGGGAGAACATGCGCGTCGCACGATAGCGGGCGGCGAGAGGAAGCCACCGTGCCGGGTGTCCCAGACGCGTCGCTTCTCGCGGGTGGACAGGCCCGGGCGAGCCGATCCCGATCAGAGGAAGTCGATCGTGATCGGGGTGCTGAGCGCGCCGCCTACCGGGAGGCGGCGCCATCGCCGTGCGAGCCACGTCGCCCGCGACGCGTTCCCCGTGCCCGCCGCAGCCCTTCCATCTCGGCAGCCGTCAACGGCCGCAACGCACCCTCGGCGAGGTCGCCGAGCGCTACCGGGCCCACCGCCGTGCGGTGCAGGCGCACGACGTTGCGGCCGATCGCCTCGGCCATGCGCCGGATCTGCCGGTTCCTGCCCTCGCGCAGCTTGACGATCGCGCGCAGACCACCTTCGGCCTCGACCAGACGCACGCGCACGGGCAGCAGGTGGGTGCCGTCTGGCAGTTGCATACCGGCGCGGAACGGGGCCAGCTGCGCATCGGTGAGCGCGCGATCGAAAGTCACGTCGTAGACCTTCACCGTCGCCGACGTCGGACCGGTGAGTGCGGCGCCGAGCTGGGTGTCGTTGCTCAGCAGCAAGAGCCCGCTGCTGTCCAGATCGAGCCGACCGATCGGGAACAGCCAGGGCATTCCGGGCGGCAACAGGTCGTAGACGGTGCGCCGCCCGCGCTCGTCGGCGCGCGAGGTCACGACCCCCACCGGCTTGTGGAACGCGAAGGTCACCGCCCGCTGCCGCTGCACCGGCTGACCGTCGAGCGTCAACCCGCGCTCGGGCTCGACCCATCGATCGGGATCGCGGCTCACGCGACCATCGACCGCGACGCGCCCGGCGAGGATCGCGGCGCGAGCCTGGCTGCGCGACAACACGCCGAGCTTGCTGAGCGCGCGCGCCAGCGTCACGCGGTGGTTGTGGTCGGGGAGCAGACGACGCGGGGCCGCCATTCGGCCGGCAGGCTATTCGATCCGCGGCCACGATGCTGGGCATGGTGGCTGGCGCCCCCTCCCCGCCACCTCGCTGCGGCTACAGCGTGCCGACGACGCATGCGAGACCGTTGCTGACCCGCGTCGTCGGACCGAGCAGCGACGCCGTCATCGTCACCGACTGGCAGTAGAACAACAGCCCGACGAGCGACGGCGGCAGGGCCGGAATCGTCCACGGGGTCCAGTTCTGCGTGCTGATCGGGAACCAGTCCGGGCCGACCTGGATGTCGAGCGCCGCGTGCAGGAAGCAGTCGCTGGGCAGGCCGAGGAAGCTCAGCGACAGCCCGGGCGACGTCAGGCCGACGATGCCGATGTGCAGGATCGCCGACGGATCGATGTTGCTGCAGACGAGATTGAACGGCATCGGCGTGAGGCCCTGCAGCGGCCTGGCGAGCGCGGTCAGCGTCAGCGGCACGATGTCGAACAGGCCGATCGTGTGCGGCGAGCCGCCGAAGGTCGAGATGTCCTTCGGCCCCGGGTCCGCGTTTGGGCCACCGGGCGAGTAGCCGGTCAGCCAGAACTGCGGGTTGGCGAGGCTCAGCGCACCGAACTCGATCGTCCAGTTGCGCGTGTTGAGGTCCCAGGTGATCTGGATGCTGTTGGGGCCGGTCGTGCCCTTGCCGAACACGCCGAACCACGTCGCCTGGCCGACACCGGGGGCCGGTTCGAAGTAGTAGACGCTGCCGCCTGCGGTGTTGCTCGGATCGAGATCGGTCCACGCGCACAACCACGGGCTCGGTTGGTTGAGGAACGCCGCGATCGACGGCACCGGCGCCGTGGTGTTGCCGGGGCCCAGCGCCAGCCAGCCGTTCGAGCCGACCCACATGCCGAGCGTGCCGACGGGCGCACTGGTGTCGTCACCCATCGGCACCGGCGCGAGACCGATCAGCGGCGAGAAGCCGGGGCCGGGCACGGTCGTGATCGTGAAGCCGCTGCCGTTGAACGTACCCACCACCATGCTGCCGGCGAGGTCCTGCGTGAACGGCGCCTGCACCTCGTAGAACGAGGCGAACTGCGTCGTGCAGCCGGTGCCGACCGTGTTGACCTGCGCGCAGCTGTTGGGGTTGAACGCGATGCTGTAGACGCCGGCCATCGGCGCGGTCGAGCCGATCGGCGTGACGATGCCGGTGCTGGTGTCGACGCGCGACAGCATGCCGCCGGTCGGGTTGCCGCCGAAGTAGCACCGACCGCTGCCGGGATCGAACGCCAGGTCGCCGACGGAGCCGCCGGCCGACGGCGACAGCGGCACCGTGCTCATCACGGCGGCGGTGGCCTTGTTCACCTTGCGCAGCACCTGGCCGAACTGGCTCCAGACGTAGAGCTGGCCGGTGTGGTCGAAGGCACAGCCGGAGTAGTCGGCGCCGCCCGGCAGATCGAGCGGCAGCGAACCGATGCTGGTGCAGACGCCGGTCGCCGTGTTGATCGTGAACACCGGGCCGATGCCGTCGACGGCGTACAGGATGCCGGTGGTCGGGTCGAAGGCGATGTCGCCCTCGACGTTGATGTACTGCGTCAGGTTGGCGATGAACGTGCACGCACCCGTGGTCGGATTGATCGTGAAGATCATGCCGCCGGCCGGTGAGCCGGCGCCGCCGAGCGACACGCCGTAGAGCACGCCGCTGGGCGAGAAGGAGATGCACAGCGGCGCGCGGTTGGGGAAGCCCGACACGGTGCGCGGATTCGATGCGGCGCCGGTCGTGGTGTTGATGTCCCACAGCGTCGACGTGGTGGTGGTGGCGCCGTCGATGGCCAGCAGCGGGCAGGTTCCCTGCGCCGGCGTGAGCGCGGTGAGCAACGTGGCAGCGAGCAGACGGGTGGCGGCGCGGAACAGGCGGCGGGAGACGTTCATGGGCCTCGGTGGGTTGGCAGTCGGAGAGGGACTACACCTGGCAAGGACCAACCGTGAGCGAGCGCACGCCAATCCGCCGCAGGGCCGCGCCCGGTCCCGGTCCCCCGCACGCCGCGGCCGCCGGGCAGGTCGGCCACCGCCACCCGACCCTGCTCCGATGCGAACGGCGCAATCATCCGCGGCAGTGCAGGTTGCAGGAACGAGGCTGCGGCGCGCCGGCGCCGGTCACAGCTCGCCGACGATGCCGCAGGCGGCCGTCAAGCGCACCGCGATCGCCGCGAAGTGCCGCCTGCCCCCGCGGGCCAGCGCTTGCCGGTCGACGCCGTCGAACGACCGCCGCAGATCCTGCACGGTGTTCGCCGGCAGCGCCGTGCGGGCCATCGCGAACATGCCCGCCTCCTCGCGGCGCATGTGGGGGCGCAGCAGGTGCACGTAGATCGACACCAGCCGCAACACCTTCTCCCAATCGCCTTCCCCGACCCCGTCGCACATGCCGAGCGTCAGGTCCCGAGCCGACACGTGTTCGTGCAGCACGGCCTGGCGCTGCTTCGCGTCGAGCAATCCGTGTTCGACCAAGATCGGGATGAAGTGCGCTTCCTCCTTCACGCGATGGCAGAGGTGCACGAAGTTGCCGTTGAAGTCGACCACGTCGCTCCAGAACGCATGGCGGAGCGGCTCGCCGGCCAACATGCGCCCGGCCTCGGCCTCCATCGCCGCGAGCACGGCGGTCATCACGTGATGCTCGGCGAGCAACTCGTCGACGGGCGGCTGTCGGCGCTCGGTGACATCGGCCTCCGCGAGCCACGCGTCGAAAGCGACCTTGTTGGACGATGCGGTCATGGCGCGGCCTGCCGGCCGCTCTCCGTCCCGCGTGCGAGGTGACGGACCGGCGAGCATATCCGGGCAACTCCGGGGCGGACGGCGTGTGGCGACTTCGCCGCGCTTCGCGAAGCGCGCTGCGCGGCTCGAGCCCAGCGGAACAGGTCGAAGTCGAGTCCCTCGAGCGCGCGCTCGCTGCCGCGGAGCGGTGGTCGCAGATCGCTCGTCGACGGCGCCGCACCTGCGCGCCGTCGCGCCTGCCATGCCATCGCGCTTGTCCCACCGTCTGCAGCGCGGTATTCGTTCGGTGGTCACCTTCCCCTCTCTGGAGTCGAACCATGCGCGCGACGTTCCTGGCTCTCGTGTCCGCGGCCCTGCTGTCGGGCTGCACCGTCGTTTCGGGCCCCGCCCAGCCCGCCTTCCCCCACTCGTCCCCCGACACCGCCCGCACGGCCGCCGACACGGTCCCCGTGCAGGACCAGATGGCGAGCGACAAGTACGGCCCCGAAGCCGGCGAGTCGCTGCTGCAGTTCGGCGGCGCCGTGACACGCCAGGCGCAGGTGCCGGGACAAGGCGACAATACGTCGATCCTGCTGCAGGGCGGCATCGGCTGGTTCAAGAACGACTGGCTCGAGGTCGGCGGCCAGGTGCTCGGCAACTTCAGCATGCAGTCGGGCCCCGACACGGCGCTGGTGTCGATCTCGCCGTATGTGAACGGCAACTACAAGCTGAACCCGCGGCTGTGGCTGTATGCCGGCCCGCACCTCGGCCTCGGCTACCTGAACTTCGCCAGCGACAGCGCGACGTCGATCGAGTACGGCCTGCACGGCGGCACGCGCTACTGGCTGGACCCGCGCACCAGCGTGTTCGGTGAGCTGCGCTACACGCACTCGTCGTTCTCGATCGCGGGCTTCGACCTCGACAGCGACGTCACGCAGCTGCTGTTCGGCTTCAGCGTGGTGTTCTGAGCACCACGATGCGGCGACTCGGCGCGACGGCTTGTCTCCTGCTCGCGGCCTGCGGCAGCATGCCCCGGCTGCCCGACACGGTCGTGATCCCGACCGGGGACGGCAACCTGATGCACTTCGCGGCCAGCGGCGTCACGGTGCTCGACCGCGACAGCCACAGCGTGGCGCAGTTCGCGAACCACTTCGGCGGTGCACCGCGCGGGGCGGCGCTGGCGATGGCGGCGCCGCTCGCCGTGGTGGCATTCGAGCACGGACTCGCGGTCACCGACCTCAGCGGCGCCAACGAACCGACCTGGGTCGCCCTGCCGGCGCCGTTCGCGTCGCGTGCGGTCGCCCTCGACGGCGATCGCTGCGCGCTGCTCGATGGTGCCGGGCGGGCCTGCGTCGTGCAGCTGCCGGCCGGTCGCGTGCTCTGGCAGGGCAAGGCCGGCGTCGGCCTCGACCACACAGAACTGGTGGTGCCGACCGGCGGCAGCGAACAGGTGGTCGTCGGCAAGCGCGGCGAACAGGTGGTCGTGCAACGCATCGACTACGCGCGCGGGGACGGCCTGGTCGCCGGCGAGACCGTCGTGCGCGACCTGAACGTGCTCGGCGCGGTCGGCAATGCCGCCGGGGCGCTGTTCGTCGCCGGCCTGCGCGAGACCAGCGCGCCCAGCACGCGCGGCGCGCTGCTGCAGTACTTCGTGCTGCTGCGCATCGACCTGCAGACGTTCCGCATCGACGTGCTGCAGGACGAGAAGTGCGCGGCGCTGGAGACGAAGGTGGGCGACCTGACCGTCGGCCCGGAGATGCTCGCCGTCGTGCTGGACCAGTACCACCGCGGCACGTCGTTGCGCGTGTTCGATCAGGTCAACGGCCGCCGCCCGGCGACCTGGACCTTCGAACGCAAGATCGCACCCGGGTCGTCGATCGCGTGGCTGAGCCCCGACTATCTCGCGATCGTCGCGCCGGACGGCCAGACCCAGGTGCTGCACGTCGTGTCGGATCGCTGATCGCGGCCCAACCCAGCGGCTCAGCTCAGAGCGTGAGAGACAATCTGTCTCGAACGCTCTGCGTGGCCGCGAAGGCGGCCACCAACGGGATCTGAGAGCCCGTATCATCGATTTCTTCTCGGGCTCTCAGCGGCCGACCGTGCGCGCGCCGCGGAAGCCGATGTCCTGGCGCTTCCTGCTCAGCACCGGCGTGCGCTGCGCGGCCTGCAGCGGATCCCAGGTCGCGGTCAGGTAGCTGCCGCCGAGCACGACGCACTGCCCGCCCTCGTCACAGGCCTCGGCGACGTTGCCGAGCAGGTGGTGGAACTGCCCGTCGACTCCCTGCACGAAGCGCACGTCGTCGACCGCGGCCACCGCCGCCACCCCATCGTCGCAGTCGGTCAGGTACGGCGCGGTCGGCGTCTCCTCGTGGCGGGCGCGATCGGCGAGGTTGATGCGCAGGTTCGCGGGCGGCGGGGCTGCGTTGCCCCACCAGTAGCGGTCGCCGTCGCGCGTGCCGAGCGCAGCGCGCAACTCGGCCACCGTCGGCAGGCGCAGGCCGGACGCGGCCAGGAACGCGTCGACGTCGACGCTGTCGACGTTGCGCACCGGCGCGCGGTCGTCGTCGGGCCCCTGCAGGCCAACCACGCCGCGGCCGCTGGTGCGCCACTGGCCCAGCGACACCTCGTCGGCATCGAGGTAGCTCGGCTGGCCGTCGACGACCAGCAGCACCATCGCGCAGCCGCGGCGGCGGTCCCGCACGACCCGCGGCAGCGGCCGGCCGGCGTCCTCGCTGGTGTTCGCGTCGCTCTGGTCCCAGTCGAGCCACAGCTGCAGCCAGGCGAGATCCGCGGCCTCGAGGCGCAGGAACTTCGGCCGGTGGTCGAACAGCGACTGCACATGGGCGACGCAGTCCTGCCGGTAGGCCGGCAGTTCGATCGCCTGTGCCGCGGCGGCGAGACGTTCGTGGTCCGCGAACGTCGCCAGCTCGCGCGTGCGACGCAGCTCGTCGCGCTGCGTGGCCGCGGCCGACTCGCGTTCGAGCGCCGCGGCGACCTGCGTCCAGGCGGCATCGTCGGCGAGCTGCAGCTTGCTGGCCTGGGCACGCAACCGCTGGAGCTGCGCATCGACCTCGGCGGCCGTGCGCGGACTGGTCGGCAGCGGGGCGCCGAGTTCGGCCAGGAACTGCTGCCGCGCCGCGGCATCGGCCGCTGCCGCGGGCGATTGTTGCGGCGGCGCCGGTTCGACCTTGGGCTGCGTGGGTGTCGCCCCCGGTGCGGGCCCCGGAATCGGCGACGCGGATCCGACCACCTTCGGCCCGGTGTCGCTGGGCGGCTGGGCGGCGGTGTCGTTCTCGTTCGCCGACGTCGCGCCGGGCGACGACGGCGACGGCGACGGGTGCTCGGGCGTGCCGCCGGGATACCACAGCCCGACGGCGGCGGCGCCGACCACCACGACCGCAGCCGCGGCGAGCCACCGACCAGGCGTTCGTCGTACCGGTGCGGCCACCGGCGCGCGACCGGCCACCTCCGTCGCGGCGACGGGTCCGCCGTCGACCGGCAGCGCCTGCAGCGTGTCGATCAGCTCCTGCCACGATGCGAACCGGTCGTTGCGCTTCAACGCCATCATGCGGCAGATCGCCACCAGCAACGGATCGCCGTCGGTCAGCGGCAGCTCGGGCGCCGAGAACGCCGGCGGTTCGGGCATGCGCTCGAGGGCCTCGCTGCGCGTCAGCGTGTCCGCGGGCCGCGCGCCGGTCATCAGCATCCAGAACGACACGCCCAGCGAGTACATGTCGGTGCGGAAGTCGAGTTCGCTGGCGGCGACCTGCTCCGGGCTCTTGAACGCCGGCGTGCCGGGCGAGAACCCGGTCTGCGTCAGGCCCGCCTCGGCGTCGAGCAGCTTGGCGATGCCGAAGTCGGCGATCTTCACGGTGCCGCGCGCGTCGAGCAACAGGTTGTCGGGCTTGATGTCGCGGTGCAGCACGCCGTGCGCGGAGGCCTCGGCGAGCCCCATGCTGCACTCGATCAGCATGCGGCGTGCATCGGCGCGCCCGAGCTTCTGTTCCGGCTGCTTCTTGCTGTAGTGCGTCATGCTGCCGCCGGGCATGAACTGCATGACGAAGAACTGCAGCCCGTTCTCGGCGCCGATCTCGTAGACGTCGACGATGTGCGGCGAGTGCAGGCGGCCGAGCGTGCGCGCCTCGCTGCGGAAGCGCTCGACGAGCTCTGGCACCGCGATGCCCTTCTGCACCTTCAGCGCCACCGGCCGGTCGATGCTGAGCTGCGTCGCCAGGTAGACCGCGCCCATGCCGCCGGCGCCGAGCAGCTTCTCGACGCGGCAGCCGCCGAGCACCTTGCCGATCAGCGGGTCGACGGCGGGCGGCGTGTCGGTGGGGCGTGACGACGCGGTGGACGGCACCGTGTGGGCCCCGTCGAAGCGCGCGCGCGCGGCGGCGAGCACGTCGGGCGCCAGCGCGCCGGTCTCGACGAGCCACCGGATGTGCCGGCTGCGATCGGTGCCGCTGGGGATCGTCTGGTCGTCGACCAACCCCTCGGCGGCGAGGAAGCGAAAGAACTCGTCGTCGTCTGGCACCGTGACCACGACGCGCATGCTACTGGAGCGGCGGGGGCGAGGTCACGCGATGCCGCGCTCGCGCCCATCACGCAGCAGCCGCCGGTCGGCGCAGAGACGCAGTTCCGCCGCGGCAAGGGCCAGCCGGGCGAGCGTGCCGATCCGCGCGTGGGCCGCGCCGTCGAGCGACGGCAGGAACGCGCAGGCGTCGGCGGCCGCCTCGTCCTCGCAGTCCCACAACGCTTCGTGCAGCGCGGTGACCGCCGCCGGCACCTGCTGCATGCCGGCGAGCGCCTTCAGCGCGCGGCGCCGGGCGTGGCTGTAGCGCGCGTTCACGGCGACTTCGACCAGCAACGGCGCCGAGCGCGGATCGCCGATACGACCCAGCGCGTCGAGCTCGTGGATCATGTCCCACCCGCCGTCGTCCGCACCATGGTCGGCGACGAACGCCTCGAGCCGCGCGCGGTCGTCGGGAGTCGCCTGCTCGCCGAAGACGCCGCCCGCCACGGTCTCGAAGTAGCCGCCGCGCCCGTGCCACTCGCGCGCCAGTTCCAGCTGCCGATCGACCGGCAGGTGCTGCACGTAGTCGCTGAGCGCGCTGCGGCGCATGCGGTCGGCACCCGGCAGCCGGCGCGCACGGTCCGCGAACACGTCTTCGCGGCCGAAGTAGTCGAGGGCCAATGGCAGCAGCCGCTCGTCGCCGAGCGTGCCGAGCGCGCGCGCCGCCAGACGCACGCGGTCGTAGACCAGGTCGCCGGTGACCGTTTCGGCCAGCACGATCCGGTCCGCTTCGGTGCCGCGCCGACACAGTTCTTCGACCACGGCCCAGCGCTGACCGTGCGGCAGTTGGCGGCCGAACTCGAGCAGCTGCGGCACGGACATCTCGCCCTGCAACGACACCACCAGCCGGCGCTGCTGCGACGACTGCGCGCAGACGGCATCCGCCAGTGCTTCGCGCAGGAAGGCCTTCGCAGCCCGCGGCGGCAGTTCGACCAGCGTCGCCCATCGTTGCCCGTACAGCTGTTCGGCGACGCCGGTGATCAGCAACGCGTCGCTGTCCGCATCGGCCAACAGCGCGCGCGTCGCCGCATGCCCGAGCCGCCACGTGCCCGCCAGCACGGCGTGGCCCAGTTCCGGTTCGCGACCGGTCAGGTGGGCCACCAGCGGCTGCAGCGGCACGTCGAGCGCGTGGACCAGCTCGGCGTAGTAGCGCTCGCGCGACTCGATCTCGCGGTCGATGCGCGGGTCGGCGAGCAGGCACTGCAGCACGTCTTCGTGCGCCCCGGCGCCGGCCGTCAACGCGGCGCGAAAGCCGGCGCCGCGACCGCGCTGCAGCTGGCCGAGGCGGGTCGAAGCAGGGGCTGGGTCGGGAATGCCGGCGCGCACCGGGCGCAGGCTAGCGCCGCGTCAGTCCATCAGGTGCGGGAAGTCGTCGAACATCGAGTGCATCTGGCCGCGCCCCGCGCGGTCCGCGTGCGTCTCCATGTCGAGCACGTCGCGCGTCTGCTGATAGAGGTCGTCGGCAGCCTGGGCACTGTCGGCGATGCAGATCACGCCGAGCTTCCCGAACTGCGACAGCGCGCCGATCATGTGGAACAGCACGCCGGTCTCGGTCTGCGGGCTCCAGTGCAGGCCGTGGTGGATCACGATCTCGAGGAAGTCCTGCGGCAACAGGCCGCGGTACGATGGCGACACCAGCGCGTCGGTCGCGAAGTAGTACTTCTGCACGCCCGTGCGCGAGCGGTATTCACCCGCGCCACCGATCGCACCGCCGGTCAGGAAGTCGAGCGCGATGAACGGGAACGTCGTGCCGCCCATGCGCAGGTTGATCTCGATCGCCGCGCAGCGCCATTCGCCGCCGGTCTTGCGATGCACCAGGAAGTCGATCGCGAAGCGGCCGAGCACACCGCGGTCGCGCAACACCTCGCCGACGTAGTGCGCGCGTTCGGTGATCAGGCTGCGGTAGTCCACGTTGGCCGGGAACCGGCAGCCGAGGTAGACCTGCCCCGAGTCGCCGCCGAGCGCCTGGTCGTGCGTCGAGATGATGCGCAGCTCGCCGGCCGGCGTGATGCGCAGCTGCACGCTCGGCGAGTGCACTTCGTCGGCTTCGAGGAACTCCTCGACGATGCCGCCCATCTGCGCGTACTTGGCGAAGAACTCGCCCTTCGAGTGTTCGGGAGCCGAGAACTTCAGCGTGTCGAAGGCCGCGCGGATCGCCGCGTCTCGCGCCGCCGCGGCCGCCGGCATCGGGTCCGGATAGGCGAACAGCGCGTTGCCTTCGCCCGAGAAGCCGTCGTTGATCTTGACCACCGCGCGTCGCAGCTGCGGCTTGTCCTGCTTCAGCCTGTCGAGCGCGGCAACCGCGGCGTCCTCGTCCTTCAGGTTCTCGAAACCGACCGGCAGTTCGATGCCGGCCTCACGGAACGTCTCGCGCGATCCCGACTTGCTGCCCAGGTACAGCAGATCCGGATCGGCGCCGTTCAGCGGAATGCCGAGCCGCACCGCCAGCGTGCGTTCGAGCGGCGACGTCGTGAAGCAGCTCATGTAGGCACGATCGGGATCGCCGATCCATCCCTGGATGCGCTCGACGACGCGCGGCCGCTCGAGGATCTTCTCGGTCAATGCGCGCGGGCTGGCGTCCTGCACGCACAGCATGGTCAGGCGGCGCTTGGCATGCGTCGGCGGGATGCCGACCAGCAACTGCAGATAGTAGTCGACGATGTCCTCTTCGACCGGCTGGCTGGTGATGTACATGATGCGCACGCCGGGCCGCCGCAGCCGCATCAGCATGAACATCAGCCGCTCCTCGTAGAACGGCACGCCCTTGACCTTCTGCAGCTCTTCCTGATCGAAGCTCAGCGACGGGATGATCAGGCACGAATGCGGCTGGCGCGGCTGTTCGTGCACCGCGGCCCAGATGGCCGGCAGCCTGGCCTGCAGCTGCTTGAATGCCTGGATCTCGTCGGGGTCCGGAGTCACTGTGGGTGCAGCGTTGCACCGCGCCGGCCGGTGACAAGAGGCGACTACGGAATCCCGTCCGCCGACGCCCGGTGCCAGGGGGGCGCGGTGATCGCGCACCCACCCACAGCGTCACCGCTGGATCGTGAGGGTCAGCCCACGGGACGACGCGAGGTGGAACAACGCCGGGCTGCAGGTGTTGCCGGCCGTGGGTGGCGGCAGCCAGAACGACTGCAGGGTCGCCGTCAGGCCGACCAGCTGCGGCAGCGAGGGAATCGGCAGCGCGAAGCTCGCGGCGCCGCCGGCGTCGCTCGTCAGGGTGAGCAATGGCGCCGCCGCGGTCAGGTACACGCGTAGACCGAAGGTCGGATCAGGGTAGCCCGACACGGCGTCACCCATCGCGACGATCCCGTGCGCACCGGGCGGCACGTTCGTGCACGTGACGCGGAAGTTCGCGGCGCCGACCTGGGGTTCCACCGTGGCGCCCATGCCGATCACGCCGCCGCACGCCGGCGTGCCCGGCCCGAACGCCTTCTGCCCGACCGGTGGCGACGACGCGTTGCGCAGGATCGCCAACGTCAGGTAGTTCTCGGTCACGATCGCTTCGATGCGACCATCGCCGTCGATGTCGCCGGCGACGAGACCCATGGCCCCGGTGACGGCCCAACTCATCGCCGGCGCGAAGCCGCCGCCGCCCGTGCCGAGTAGCAGCTGCAGCTGCGTGCCGTCCGCACCGACGAGGTCGAGGATGCCGTCGCCATCGAAGTCCGCTGCGACGACCTCATCCGCCGCGAAGCCGGTCAGGGGCGACGATGCGACGAAGACGCCGGCGCCGTTGTTGATGCAGATGACCGCGTCGAACGTTGCATGGCAGCAGATCAGGTCCAGGTCCTGGTCGCCGTCGACGTCGGCGATCGCACCCACGTAGTAGGCACCGGCGAGCGGCAGGGCGCCCTGCGCTGTGAAGTGGCCGGCACCGTCGCCGAGCCAGGTCCGCGACGGCAGACCGAACGAGCGCACCACGAAGTCGAGGTGGCCGTCGCCGTTCAGGTCCGCTGCTTCACAGCCGATGTAGCCCATCCCGGCAGACCCACCGAGAGCGACCTCGGTCGGATAGCTGCCGGTGGCGTCGTTGCGCGCGAACGTCGGCCCGCTGTCGCGGCCGAGCACGAGGTCGACGTGGCCGTCCTCGTCGAAGTCGGCGCAGGCAACCGAACGCGCGAGGCCGAGGTAGGCTGTGACCGCCATGCCCGCGCTGCCCGATTCGACGCGCGCGGTGCCGTTCTGGTCGCAGAACCAGACGTCGAGCTGGCCGTCGCCATTGCTGTCGACGAGGCGCACCGAGTTGCCGACGAACGGAGCCGGCAGCGGGATCGGCGCGCCGAACACCCCGGTAGCCGTCCCTGGCAGGATCTGCGCGTGGAACCAGCCGACGTTGGCCAGGTCCGGGTGGCCGTCACCGTTGACGTCGCCGAGCGCAAGCTTGCCGAACAGGGTCGCGACGGGCGGCGCCTGCGTTTCGAGTTGGAAGGCCTGTGCTGGTAGAGCGGCGGCGCTGGCGACGAAGAGGGCGATCGAGGAACGCATCGGGAGGTTGCTCCGTTCGAGTGTCTGGCGCAGCGACGAGGGCAACCCGCTGCATGGGGGACGGGAGCGACGCCGGCAATTCACATGCCCCGCGTTCGCCCCGGGCCGTTCCCCGTGGGGCCGTGCGACAACGCTCGATGCGACCGGTGGAATCGCACACCGGGCAGCGCGGATGGACATTGATGCACAGGCACCGAGCCACGCTTGGTCGAACAGCATGGGACAGCCGCGAACCCGAGGATGAACGCGAGCCCGAGAGACTACCGCGGCCGCAACAGCCCCCGGTGACTTGCCGAGACGTACTTCCCGACGCGGTGCAGTCCTGCAAGCACCGTCCCGAGGGCCCGCCGTGGCTGCCACCTCGATCGGCACCGCGATGGCACGCGGATCGTCGTGGCAAGACATGTTCGATGCGCGCCCGATTGACACCGACGCGAGCGCAACTCAGCGCGGCGCCGCGTGCAGATCCACATCCACATCGATCACCTGACCGGCCGCCACGGCGACTGTTCCCTGCCACGACGTGTAGCCGAACTGGCTGACGGTCATGCGATGAGTGCCGCCTGGCACCATGATGAGTTTGCCCGACGGCACCGCGACGATGGCGAACGCATCGCCGCTCTGCAGGTTCAGGCTGACTCCGGCGCGGAACCCGGGGCTGTCTTCGTCCGGACGCAGGCCCAATCGGATCCAACCGAACGCGGCGCCGAGGTCCGCCCGCACGACCTGCACTTCGGCCCGATCGCCGGCGATGACTTCGAGACCCGACCGCGCGACCACATCGTCGATGCGCGGTAGGGGCTGAGCCAGGTCCAGTGAGTACCTGCCGCAAGGCAGCTGCACCGGCTGGCAACTCGTGATGCTCCAGTACTGCCCGTCGTCCCCCACCAGCGTGAGATCGACATGCTGGAGCCAATCGAGGCCGGAGACCAGGTCGACACGCAGCCAGCCAGTCGGCTCGACCGCCGGCTGCAGCAGGACCGGAGCATCGATGCGGTCGATCGGTTGCCAGGTCACCACACGAGTCCAAAGCGAACCGTCGTCGGCGACCGCGCGCACCTGCAGCTGTGGTTCGCCCGGCGGTGTGCGCCGCAGCCAGACGCAGGCGCCGCAGCCGGCGAAGCGACGTTCCAGTTCCGCCTTGATGCTCGCGCCGTTGCCGTAGAGGGTGCGATCGATGCCGTGGGGCCGGCGGAAGTCGAACGACCGCGCCGTGATGCCCATCGGCAACGCGGCCACCGCCGCCAGCCCGCGACGGAAGTGCAGCACGATCTGGTCTTCGCCGGCGGCCACCGACGCGCATTCGTTCAGGTGCTCGTCGTCGGGCAGCATCGAGGCATGGAATGCGCGCGCGAACACCGGCGCGAACGGGATGCCGCTCAGCCGCAGTACCCCGGCGGCATCCGTGCGCCCGCAGGCGACACCGCTGGCCAACGCCGGGTTCGCGAAGCCGAGGACGCTGCCAGGTCCAGGCGGCAACATGATCAACGCGTCGCCCGCCATCACGACGCAACCGGCAATCGGCGCACCATCCTCGTCGACGCAATGCACGGTGAGGTCGTGGGCGCGCTGCAATCGCACTTCCCGCGACTCCGGAACGGTGGCCAGGTCGAGGGCCTCCGGCACCGTCGTCGGCGACCAGGCGATGGCGCGCGCGGCGCTCGCCACATCGAACCGAACCCTGCCATCGACGTCGGCGGTCCACAGCACCGCCTGCGACAGGGGCACGGTCCGCCGCGTCGAAGCCGCCATCAACCTCACACCCGGCAGCGCCACTCCACTCGCCGCGTCGACGAACCGCAGCTCGAGCAGGGTCGTGGATGCATCGGGCGCAGGGGAGCCCCGCACGAGGGCTCGATCGGGAGCCGCGGCTTCGGCGACCGGAACCTGCGTGGTCTGGTGGACGCCGAGCGGCGGTCCCACCTCGGGTCGGTGGATGTCGACCGCAGCCGACGGCCAGTCGAACACGGAGCCCCAGCACGCGGCGATCGCGACGACCGCCGCCGCAGTGACCAGAATCGACTTGACTGCCGTCGTCATGAGCAAGACTCCGGTGGTTGCGGTGGAGGCGCTGGGGGCAGCGTCGAAGCCGAAGGCGACGGGGAACGCGAGCCGCCAATCGTCGCGGCCGTCGGCTCCGAGTCGCTGCCGCATCAGCGCGAGCCCGCGCTTGAGGCGCGTCTTGACCGTTTCCACCGGCACGTTGCCGCGGGCGGCGATCACCGCTGGCTGCAAGTCGGCGAAGAAGCGCTGCAACAGGGTGTCGCGGTAGGGCTCGGGCAGGGCCATCAAGGCAGCCGTCAGTTGCGCGACGGTCTCGCGACGCTCCAGCTCTGCTTCGACGCCGGCGGTGGGTTCGCCGCGCGCCACGGCGGATTCGCGCCGCCAACGACGTGTTTCGGCCCGGTGCCTCGATGTCGCGGCGCGCCGGAGAATCGTCGTCAACCACCCACCGAGCCCGCTGGTTCGCGACGGTGGCGACCGCAGCGCGGCCAACGTCGTGTCCTGCACCAGGTCGTCGACGTCATGGGAGGCCACCAGAGCGCGCGCCATGCGGCGCAGGGAAGAGGCATGAGCAGCGATCTCGTGCGCGAAGGGGTCGGTCATGCTCTGCAGCCGTTGGTGTTGGCTTGTAACACGTCACGCGCGAGCGATCGGGTTCGAGCAGTCGAAGAGATCTTCCCGACGAATCAGCGTCGAGTCAGCGACTTCGCATGCGCCGGATACCACCACCTGCAGCCAATCCGGTGGAACACCGTCGCTTCCGGCCGTCGCGGCCCTCACATTCCATCCACCCGTGAGTGGGATGGCTGCATCGAGCCCGCCAACAGCGGCATGCGGTCACGCCATGGCCACGTGCCGCCCCCCCACCCCTAGTCGACCCCGAGCAGCTCGGCATGCCACGGATGGTCGCGGTGGCTCGCGACCGCGTCGATGCTGGTTCGGATGTGCTGCAGCAGGGGATCCACGCTGTCGGTGTGGACCTCACCCTGCAGAAACGGGCGCAGACGCGCGCGCTCTGCGTCGCGGCTCAGCATGTCGAAGAACAGCGGCGGCAGCCGATAGAAGGCGGCGATGAACTCACGCCATCGATCGGTGGCGGCGCGCACCGTCTGTTCCCAGGCAGCGAACTGGCTCGCCCGCACGTCGTCGGCGCGGAGGGCGACTTGGATCGGCTCCAGGGCCAGCCGTGCCGATTCGGCGGCGACACTCACCCCCGCCGAGAACAGGGGGTCCACGAACCGTCCGGCGTCACCGATCACCAGCCAGCCGTCGCCGGTGAGGCGATCCAGCGCATAGCTGAAGTTGCTCTCGCGAACGTACGCGTGCACGGGTCGGGTGGATGCGAAGCGGGCCGCGAGCACGGGATGGTCCGCCAGCTGACGAGCGAACCACGCTCCGGAGTCCTCTGCCGCCTTCTGGAAGTCGTTCCGACGGGTGACGATGCCCAGAGACGTCACTTCGGCGTCGACCGGAATCTGCCACAGCCAGGAACGCGATCCTGCCAGCAGGTGGATGTGCACATGGTCGGCGGTCGCGGCGGGGCCGCGATCGAAGCCCGTGAACCAGCCGTGCACGGTGAACTGGTCGAATGCGGGGTCGTTGCGCTTGATGCCGAGCTGCGTGCCGATCAGCGTGCGCCGCCCCGATGCGTCGACGACCAGTCGGGCTCGCAGCAGGTCGCCGTTGGCGAGACGCACGCCGGTGGCGCGGTCACCATGGAACTCCACCGAGCCGACCCGTTCGCCCTGCACGACCCTGGCGCCAAGATGTGCGGCGTGCCGCAGCAGCAACTCGTCGAATCGACTGCGGTCGACGTGCCAGGTGTAGTCGAGATGCACGCCGACGTGCGGCATCGCCTGGAACTGCAGGGAATGGGTCAGGCCTGCCGGCCAGTGTGTCCAGGTCGCACCCGGCTTGCGGGCGAAGCCCGCGCCTTCGAGAGTCGGGAGGAAGCCGATCTCGTGGAACACCCGCGTCGTCGAGCAGAGCAACGACTCGCCGACGTGCGGTCGCGGGTGCACGGCCCTGTCGACGATCGTCGTCGCGATGCCGGCCTTGGCGAGGTAGCAGCCGAGGATCGCCCCCGCCGGTCCGCCACCGACGATCACGACATCGGTGTCGCGTGTGCGGGCACCGCCGGCGGGCGTGGTCGCGGGGGCTCCCGCCGCGCTCGGGCGTTCCCCGCCCTTCGGGTCCATTCCCATCGCCGCGAAGATCCGGTCGCGGATCGACAAGTAACCTGGGGCGTCGATGTCCCGTGGCCGCTGGAGCGCAACGACCACCGACTCACGCACGGTCGCCGGTCGTCTCGTCATCACGACGATGCGGTCCGCGAGCTGAACCGCCTCGTCGATGTCGTGCGTGACGAACAGGATGGTCTTGCGTTCCTCGCGCCAGATGCGGACCAGGTCGTCGCGCATCTTCAGTCGCGTGAGGAAGTCGAGCGCGCCGAACGGCTCGTCCATGTAGATGACGTCCGGGCCGGCGGCCAGTGCGCGAGCGATTTCGACGCGCTGTCGCATGCCGCCCGAGAGTTCACGCGGGTAGGCCCGCTCGAACCCTTCGAGGCCGACCATCGCCACGTAGTGGGCGACGATCTGCGAGCGTTCGGCCCGGGGCCGCCGTGACAAGCCGAAGGCGATGTTCTCCTCGACGGTGAGCCAGGGGAACACGCCGTTCTCCTGGAACACGAAGATGCGGCGCGGGTCGGGGCCCGTCACCGGTTCGCCGTCCACCAGGATGGTGCCCGACGTCGGCCGAAGGAATCCGGCGATGGCGTTCAGCAGCGTCGACTTGCCGCACCCGGACGGTCCGACGATGCACACGAACTCGCCAGCGGCGACCTCGAGGTCGACGCGCTCCAGCACCGGCATCGCGACGCTGCCGGGCTTGCCCTCGTACTGCAACCACAAGTCGTGCACCTGCACGACCGGCACCGGGCTGCGTCGACCGGGATCGTGCGGCTGTGGGCTCATCTGCTGTAGCCCCACCGCACCTCGTCGAAATGCTCCAGGCGGCGCACGAGTTGGTCGAGGCACAGGCCGATCAGCCCGATCAACACCATGCCGGCAACGACGAGGTCATAGCGCTTGCCGGCATTGCGCGCGTCGATGATGAGGAAGCCCAGACCCGAGTTCACGGCGATCATCTCCGCCGCGACGACGACCAGCCAGGCGATGCCGAGCGCGATGCGCACGGCGGTGAGGATCTGCGGCAGGGTGGCCGGAAGGATCACCCGCCGGAACAGTTCGACGCGCCCCAGACCGAAGTTGCGGGCCGCGCGCAAATAGACCGGCTGGATCCCCTGCACGGCGGCCATCGAGGACACGGTGATCGGGAACACGCTGGCGAGGAAGATCAGGAAGATCGGTGCGCGGTCGTCGACGCCGAACCACAGGATCGCGACCGGGATCCAGGCGATCGGCGAGATCGGTCGCAGCACCTGGATCATCGGGTTCAACGCGCGGGCCAGCGTCGGGATCCAGCCGCAGATCAAGCCAAGCGGCACGCCAACCAGGACGGCCAGCACGAACCCGACCGTGACCCGGAACAGCGAGGCGACGACGTACTTGAGCAGCAATCCCTTGCTGGCGAGTTCGACGATGCCGGCCAGCACCTCGAGCGGCTTTGGAAACAGCTCGCTGCCCGACCATCGCACGGCAAGGTCCCAAATCAGCACGAAGACCGCGGCGACGCCGAGCGGCAGTCCGTACCGTTGACCCAGGAACGCGAGGCGGGTGGGCTTCATCGGATCAGCCCCTTCGCTCGCGCCTTCTTCGTCGACTCCGGGTCCTCGAACGTGAACCGCCCCAGCTGTGCGTCGAGCGGCACGAACGACGCATCGGTGTAGTCCTCGAAGTGCGCGGTGCCGTCCAGCAGGCCCGCTTCCCGTCCCAGTCGTTCGATCTCCTCGAAGTCCTCGCGCCGGAGCGTCAGGTTCGTGTAGGTGACGCGATCCGGCGGCTTGCTCAGCACGAACTCCAAGAGGCGAGGATCCTGGTTGTAGTAGTGTTCGCTGACGAACTGCGCCGCCTGCATGCGGTGGTTCATGTCGTCGTCCATCCAGAGGCCGCTCTTGGCGATGCCGTCGACCAGCGCCTGCACGCGTGCCCGATCCTTGGCGATGACGTCTTCGCGCACCGCCAGCACACAGGAGATGAACCCTGGCCAGACGTCCTTGGTCAGCCACAGCACGCGACCGTAGCCGTCGAGTTCCGTCTGGCCCATGAACGGCTCGCCGGACGTCACTGCATCCACGGACCGGCTGTACAACGCCGCCGGCATGTCCGGTGGTGGCATCTCCACGAGTTCGACGTCGTCGAAGCTCATCCCCTTGTCCTTGAGATTGCGGAACAGCAACAGCCGCTGGTTCGAGTAGCGGTTCGGCACTGCGATCTTCTTGCCGCGCAGATCCTCGGTGCGGCGGATGTCCGAGTCCTTGTGGACCATCACCGCCGTGCCGTCCCGGTGACCGAGGTAGACGATCTTGATGCGGACGCCCTCTTCCCTGAGCTTGATCGCCATCGGCGCCAGCAGGAACGTCGCTGCCGTGTGCTCGGACAGGAACGCTTCCTTCAACTCAGGCCAGCCATTGAACCGGACCGGTTCGAACCCGCCGACTCCATGCAGGTTCTCCTGGATGAAGTGGTTGACGGGACAGGTGAGGTGTCAAGTGACGGGCAGGAACCCGACCCGGAACGCCGGTCCATCGGTTCCCTTGCGGGCGAACACGCCGAGGTTCAGCCAGGCATGCAGCGAGGTGATCGACACCGTCCAGCCGAGGATGGCCAGCCAGACCGCCTTGGTCAGCTTCATGGGTGGCCGCGAACGTAGCGGCTCACACGACCACTTCCAAACCGGTGCAATCGCCTGTGGACGACGACCGCACCCACCGACCGCGCCCCGCGTGGAGTCGGCCGAGGGCCCGTGAACGGTGACTGCCCCCCGCACGACCGGGACCGATCCGCTACCATCCTCGCCCCCCATGGCCTCCCCCTGCAGCACCCCCGACCCGGCGCAGTTCCTGCCCACGACCCAAGCCGAGATGCAGGCGCTGGGCTGGGACGCACCGGACGTGGTGTTCGTGTCGGGCGACGCCTACGTCGACCACCCGTCGTTCGCCGCCGCGCTGCTCGGGCGCGTGCTCGCGGCCGAAGGGTTCCGCATGGCGATCCTGCCGCAGCCCACGTGGCAGGACGCGGAGGCGTTCCGCCAGTTCGGCCGACCCCGGCTCTGCTTCGCGGTCAGCGCCGGCAACATGGACTCGATGATCAACCACTACACGGCGAACAAGAAGCGGCGCAACGACGACGCCTATTCGCCCGGTGGTCGCATCGGACTGCGGCCCGACCGCGCGACGAACGTCTACGCGCAGCGCTGCCGCGAGGCGTTCCCCGGCGTGCCGGTGGTGGCCGGCGGCGTCGAAGCGTCGCTGCGGCGCATCGCCCACTTCGACTACTGGTCGGAGACGGTGCGGCCGAGCATCCTCGTGACGAGCAAGGCCGACCTGATCGGCTTCGGCATGGGCGAACGCGTGCTGCTCGAAGTCTGCCAGCGGCTGCGCGACGGCCGCGCGATCAGCGACTGCCGCGACCTGCGCGGGGTCGCCTACCTGCTCGGCGGCAAGGAGACGGTGCCCGCGCACGAGTGGCACGACGCCGCGTGCGACAACAAGACCGTCGAGATGCCGAGCTTCGAGCAGGTCAAGGACGACAAGGTCGCGTTCGCGCATGCCACGCGCCTGCTGCACCACGAGACCAACCCGAAGAACGGCCGCCGCCTGACGCAGCGACACGGCGATCGCGTGCTGGTCGTGAATCCGCCCGCGCTCGCGCTCGACGAAGCGGGCATGGACCGCATCTACGACCTGCCGTTCACGCGCAAGCCGCACCCGCGCTACACCGAGCCGATTCCGGCGCACACGATGATCAAGGACTCGATCACGACGATGCGCGGGTGCTTCGGCGGCTGCACGTTCTGCTCGATCACGATGCACCAGGGCCGCGCGATCCAGAGCCGCAGCCACGCCTCGGTCGTGCGCGAGGCGCAGATCATGGCCAAGGACCCCGAGTTCAAGGGCCACATCAGCGACGTCGGGGGACCGACCGCGAACATGTACCAGATGCGGTGTTCGCGCCCCGAGATCGAGGCTGTGTGCCGACGCCTCTCGTGCGTGCACCCGACCGTGTGCAAGCTGCTCGGTGTCGACCACGGCCCGACCAAGGACCTGCTGAAGGCAGTGCGCGAGACACCGGGCATCAAGTCGGTGCGCGTCGCGTCGGGCATCCGCATGGACCTCGCGCGCCTCGACGACGGCTACATGGACGACATGGCGCGCCACCACGTCGGCGGCCAGCTCAAGGTCGCGCCCGAACACGTGAGCGAGAAGGTGCTCGGGCTGATGAAGAAGCCGGCGACCAACACGTTCGACGAGTTCGCCGACAAGTTCGCCGCGGCCAGCGCGCGCGCCGGCAAGGAGCAGTACCTGATCCCGTACTTCATCGCCTCGCACCCGGGCTCGTCGGTGCACGAGATGATCGATCTGGCCGTGTTCCTCAAGGCGCGCGGCTACAAGCCGCGCCAGGTGCAGGACTTCATCCCGGCGCCGATGGACATCGCGACGTGCATGTACCACACCGGCCTCGACCCGATGACGATGCAGCCGGTCGAGACGGTGAAGAAGCTGAAGGACCGCGAGGTGCAGCGCGCGCTGATGCAGTTCTTCAAGCCGGAGAACTGGTTCCTGGTGCACAAGGCACTGCTCGACGCCGGCAGGAAGGACCTGATCGGCAACGGCCCACAGTGCCTGATCAAGGCCGAGCCGCCGAAGGAGGCGCTGCACGCGCGGCGCAAGGCGGCGAACGGGCGGCGCGGCGATCCGACCTACGTGCACGCGAAGGATGCCGGCGTGGGATCGCGCGGCGGGTTGCCGGGCGTGCCGGACGACGGCGACGACGACTGACGACCACGTCCCGTCAGGTGTTCACCACCTTGCCGGTCCCGAACAGCCGCTGGATGCGCGTCACCAACGCCTGCTGCGTGTAAGGCTTCTGCAGGAAGCCGATGCCCTTCGTTTCGTCGACGACGTCACCGAGCTCCGACTCGTGGTAGCCGCTGGACAGCAGCACGAGCAGCCGTGGCTCCATGTTGCGTAGCGCGTGCATCAACTCGACGCCGTTCATGCCGGGCATCGTCAGGTCGAGGATCGCCAGCCGGATCTGGCTGCGCTCGCGGCGGAACAGCGCGAGCGCTTCCTCGGCATCGGCTGCCTTGACGACGCGGAAGCCGAAGCCCTCGAGGATGCGCGCGCCGATGCTGAGCACGAAGGTCTCGTCGTCGACCAGCAACACGGTGCCATGACCGCGGAAGTCCGTCGGCCTGGTCGGCTCGGTCGTGGTGACCGCCGCGTCCAGCGCCGGCAGTTCGACGACGACGCGCGTGCCCTGGTCCTGCGCCGACTCCACCGAGATCTGGCCATCGTGCGCCTGCACGATGCCCCGCACGGAGGCGAGCCCGAGCCCACGGCCCTGGAACTTCGTGGTGAAGAACGGCTCGAACATGCGCCGCTGCACGTCGGGTGACATGCCGCAACCGGTGTCCGTCACCACCAGCTGCACACGACCCACCGGCAGGGTCGAGTCCGCCGGACCCGCGCGCCGGGTCTCGATGCGCACGAGACCACCCGCATCGCGGCACGCCTCCGCGCCGTTGATCACGAGGTTGAGCAGGATCTGCTGGATCTGGGCCTTGTCGGCCTGGACGGCCGGCAGGGCCGGGTCGAGCTGGTGCACGAGTTCGACCCCGGGCGGCATCGCGGTGTGCAACAGGCCGCCGAGGTCGCGCACCAGGGCGGTCAGGTCCAAAGGCTCCCGCTCGAGGTTGGCCCGGCCGGCATAGGCGAGCAGTTGCGCGGTCAGGTCGGCGGCGCGGCGTGCCGCCACGCGTGTCTGCGCGACGCATTCGTGGGCGGGATGGTCGGCCGGCAGGTGGTCCAGCGCGAAGTCCGAGTTGCCGAGGATGCCCGTCAACAAGTTGTTGAAGTCGTGCGCGATGCCACCCGCCAGCACACCGAGGCTCTCCAGCCGCTGCGTCTGCTGCAGGGACTCCATCAGCCGGGCTTCGCGCACCAGCTGCGCGTTGATGCGCAACAGCGCTTCGGCGCGCGCCTGCTTCTGCACGATCGCCATCGTCGCGAACATCGTGAACAGCAGACCCGCGCCCAAGGCGACCCACTGCCACGGACCGCGCAACCGCGCGAGCAGCGAGGGATCGGCGCCCCAGACCAGGTTCCATCGCAGGCCGAGCGCCTGCAGTTCGCGATCGACCTGGTACGTCTCCCCGTCCGTCGTCGGCGTCGAGTCGTACAGCGTCTGGACTTCGCCGCTGGGCAGGGTCGCCTCGACGCGCATGTGGAACTCGGTCGCCGTCAACGTGCCCGAGGATGGCTCGAGGATCGCGCCCATGCGGTACGCCCCGATCAGGTAGCCGAGCAGGCCGCCGCCGTGCGCCGCCGCCGAGTCGCGCGGCGGATCCCGCGGCTGGATCGGCCACACGCACAGGAATCCACTCGGATCACTCGGGGCCTGCACGAGCCGCAACGATCGGCTGGCGACGGGCCCGCCGAGATCTCGCCCCAGTTCGAGCGCCTCGCGACGCTTCGGTTCGGATCCCATGTCGAAACCGATCGCCCCCTCGTTACCGGCCACGGGCTGCAGATACAGGATCGGGAAGTAGTCGGCGCGCGCCCCCGCCGGCACGAGCTTGCCGTCGACATCGTGCTCCCGGATGCGATAACCCGGGAACATGCCGCCGGCGCGGGTCTCGAAATCGCTGCGCTCCGCCGCGGTGACGATGGGCGCCCATTCCAACGCCTGGATGCCGGGATCCCCGTCGATGAGTTGCCCGGCAAACAGATCGAACTCGTCCGCGCGCACCTCTTCCGACGCGAGCCAGAACGCATGCAGCGCCTCGAGCCGGAGCAGGCTCGTCTGCAGGCGCGTCGCCATCAGCGTCAGCCGATCGTCGGCCAGATTGCGCAGGTCTTCGAGGTTGCGGGAATCTCGCCACGCCCAGACCACCAGGAACGCGGCGATGCTGAGACACAGTCCGAATGCCGCTGTCAGCATCGGCGACAGGAACCGTGACGATTGCTTCCCGCCTTCGCCATCCGGGTCAGCCACCGATGCTGGTCGCAGCTGGGGCATGCGCGCAGAGTCTAACGGTTCGCCGAGTGATGGCGAAAGAGCGAGTCCGACGGCGATTGCGAACTCCGAGTCCGGGCGGCAACGGCATCGCGCTGGGGATCGGCTACTGACGGCGGGCATCGGCCCGCCGCCAGACGCCGCTGGCAAGCCGTGCCGTCCTGCGCGATCCTGCTGCGTTCCTGCCGAGAACGCCCATGCGCACAGCTGCTTCCTTCCGCCTCGCCCTCGTCGCCACCATCTCGCTCGTCCCGAGCACCCTGTCCGCCCAGGACCTCGGCTACACCGACACGCCGCGCCTCGCCAACGGTTGGCGCGTGCACGATGCCGAACGCCCGCGGCCGCCGGTGGTCGATCCGGGCCCGGCGCCTACTGCGCCTGCCCCGGTACCCAGCGACGCCGTGCGGCTGTTCGACGGCACCAACCTGGACGCATTCCGCAGCGGCGACGGCGCCGCGCGCTGGACCGTGCGCGATGGCTACGCCGAGGTGAACGGCACCGGCGACATCGAGACCAAAGCGGCGTTCGGCGACTGCCAGCTGCACGTCGAATGGGCCACACCGACGCCGGCGAAGGGCGAGTCGCAGCACCGCGGCAACAGCGGCGTGTTCCTGCTCGGGCGCTACGAGGTGCAGGTCCTCGACTCGTTCGACAGCGCGACCTACGCCGACGGCCAGGCCGCCGCGCTGTATGGCCAGACGCCGCCGCTGGTGAACGCCTGCCGCAAGCCGGGCGAATGGCAGAGCTACGACATCGTGTTCCACGCGCCGCACTTCGCCGCCGACGGTTCGCTGACGGCACCGGCGCGTGCGACGGTGTTCCACAACGGCGTGCTGGTGCACCTCGAACAGGAGTTCTTCGGCGCGACCGCGCACCGCGCGCTGCCGGTCTACCACGCGCACGCGGACCAGGCGCCGATCCGCCTGCAGGACCACGGTGATCCGGTGCGGTTCCGCAACGTGTGGGTGCGACCACTGGCTGCGGCCGGCGACCAGGCGAAGCCGCGGTAGCGCACGGCGGCGGGCAGCCGCGCCGAGATGGCGACGACTGCCCGCGCAGCAGATCAGCCGTCGCCCTTCTTGAGCTTCTCGAGGGTGTCCTGGTAGCGCTTCAGGATGCGGTCGGCGTTGCGCTCGCCTTCGACGAGCTTCTTCAGCACGCCGAGCGTCGCCTCGTAGGCCTTCGCGTCCTTGTCGGCCTCGTACACCTCGAGGATCACCGAGTAGAACGCCCGCGCCGAGCGGCCGGTGGGCACCCGACCGGCCTTCTCCATTTCGAGGAAGCCCTTGCCCGCCTCGACGGCCTGGTCCTTCGAGCGCACACCGGCGATCACGCCGTCGACCTCGAGGTTGACCAACAGGCCGTCGATCGCCTTCTGCTTGTCGGCCGGGACCTTGCCCAGCGTGCCGAGCAGCTCTTTGGCCTTGTCGGCGTCGTAGCGGCCGAGTTCGAGGCCCGCGATCAACGCATCGACGCCGGCAGCCTTGTCGCCCTTGCTGGCCTTCTGCTCCAGCGTGAGGAAGTCCTTCAGGGTCTTGTAGGTCTTGGCGAAGCCATCGACCGAACGGTCACCCTGCTTGGCGAGCACGTTGCCGTCGGCATCCATCCAGACGAGATAGGGGAACCCGGTGCCGCCCTTCTCCTGCAGCAGGCCCTGGTATGCGTCGCTCTCGACGTGCGACGTCACGTGGCAGAACAGCACGACTTGTTTGCCGAACTCGGCAAACGCGGCGTCCGAGAGAGCAGCCTTCTCGAGCGCCATGCACGGGGGTCAAGCCGCGTAGGAGCGGGTGAAGTAGGCGAAGATCAGCTTGTCGCTCTTCTTCGCCTCGTCGCGGGCCTTGTCGTAGTCGAAGATCCAGTTGGCTTTCTGGAACACTTCGTGGCCGATCTTCTCGTCGCGCATCTTGGCGAGATCTTCCTGCGACTTCTGCGCCAGGAGGACACTCGGCAACGCGAACAAGGAGAGCGCCACTGCCATCACGGTCGTTGGCTTCATGGTTTCTCGTGGGTCCGATGGAGGCCGGCCAATCTAGAGCCCTGGCGGGCGTCGGTCCCGTACGAAAGCCCAGGCACAGGATTGGGACGCACAGACGTGCGGCGGACCGCAGGGTAGCGTGCCGCCATGGCCCGCACGCTCCTGGCTCTCGCCGCGCCGCTCCTGGCAACCTGCGCCTTGGCCCAGAGCGACCTGTCGGGCAGTCGCCCCAACATCGTGTTCGTGTTCAGCGACGACCACGCCTGCCACGCGATCAGTGCCTACGGCTCGGCCGTCAACCAGACGCCGAACCTCGACCGCATCGCGCACGGCGGCGTGCTGTTCCGCAACAACTTCTGCGGCAACTCCCTGTGCGGTCCGTCGCGCGCCACCGTGCTGACCGGCAAGCACAGCCACGCGAACGGTTTCCTGCGCAACGGCAACACCCTCGACCAGTCACAGGTGACGCTGCCGCAGCTGCTGCAGCAGGCCGGCTACCAGACCTCGATCATCGGCAAGTGGCACCTCGAGTGCGAGCCGAGAGGCTTCGACCACTGGATGGTGCTGCCGGGTCAGGGCCAGTACTACAACCCGGACTTCCTGACCGCGGCAGGCAAGGTCCCCATCGAGGGGCACGTGACGAACATCACGACCGACCTCGCGATCCGGTGGCTCGATCAGCGTGACCCGAAGCGCCCGTTCCTGCTGATGTGCCAGCACAAGGCGCCGCATCGCAACTGGATGCCGGCGCCGGAAGAACTCGGCCTCTATCGCGACGGCGACATCCCCGAACCGCCGACGCTGTTCGACGACTGGTCCGGTCGCGCACCCGGCGCCGCGCACCAGGAGATGACGGTCGCCCACCACCTGTTCCTGCACTACGACCTGCTGGTGCCGCCGACCGCGGCCGAACGCGCCGCCGGGCTGCAGGGTGAAGACCGTTCCTACGACTGGATCCAGGGCCGCATGACCGCCGAGCAGCGGGCGGCATGGACCGAGGCGTTCGCCGCCGAGGACGCCGCCTTCCGCCGCGACGCGCCCACCGGCACCGATCGCGTGCGCTGGCAGTACCAGCGCTACATCAAGAACTACCTGCGCTGCGTCGCCGGCGTCGACCGCAGCGTCGGCCGCCTGCTCGACTGGCTCGACGCGCACCCCGACGTGAAGCAGAACACGGTGTTCGTCTACTCGTCGGACCAGGGCTTCTACCTCGGCGACCACGGCTGGTACGACAAGCGGTGGATGTACGAGGAGAGCTTGCGCATGCCGCTGCTGGTGCAGTGGCCCGGCCACATCGCGGCCGGCGTCGAGGTGCAGCAGCTGACGCAGAACATCGACTTCGCGCCGACGTTCCTCGACCTCGCCGGCGTCGCGATCCCGAGCGACGTGCACGGCCACAGCCTTCTGCCGCTGCTGGCGGGCAAGCGGCCGGCCGCGTGGCGCGACGCGCTCTACTACCACTACTACGAGTCGCACGCCGTGCACATGGTGCCGGCGCACTACGGCGTGCGCACCGAGCGCTACAAGCTGGTGCGCTACTACGAGCCCGAGCTGGACACCTGGGAGCTGTTCGATCTCGTCGCCGACCCACACGAACTGCACGACCTCGCCGACGATCCCGCCCATGCCGAGGTGCGCGCGGCGCTGGCGAAGCGGCTGACGGAGCTGCGCGCACAGTACGGCGACACGACCGGCGACCTCGGCGACGCACGCTTCTCGGTGACGGCGGGCATCACGCGCGTGCAGAAGACCGAAGCTGGTCTGCGCGTGTGGGCCAACACCGCGGGCGGCTACCTGCTCGCACCGCAGGCACGCGCGGGCAACGCCGTGCTCCGCACGACGATGGCCCCGATCGCCGGGCGCCAGCAGCAGAACGGGTTCCTGCTGCTGACCGGCGGCGAGCCGCGGCAGGACCTCGTGCGCGCCGGCATCGACTTCGACGCGCGGCGACTCGTCGTCGTCGGGCCCAAGGGCCTGGGCGAACGCAAGGGCGTCGACATCGACTGGGACGGCACCACGCCGATCGCGATCACCGTGACCGTCGACCTCACCACGCATCGCCTGCGCGCCGGGGCCAAGGGCAGGCAGGTCGAGATCGAACTGCCGGCGGCGTGGACCGGGCTCACGGCATGGGGCTATGGCGCCAGCAACGCCGAGACGCTGTTCGGGGAACTGGTCGTCGAGTAGCCCACGATCGGCGACGCTCGCGACGCGTGGCGCGCCGCTCGCCGACAAGTCTGCGGCGCCCCGTGGCAACCGGCACCGCCCGCTGGTCTAGACTGCGCTCCCCACCTGCCCCACCGCCACCACCCGATGTACCGAGCCCTCCTCCGCCGCAGCCGCCTCGCCTGCCTCGCCGCGTGCTGCGCATTCGCCGCACCGGTCGCCACCCAGGCCAAGGAAGAACCACCTGCCCCGCTCGGGCAGGCCGTGACCGAGGCGTTGTGCGCGCGCTACGACGCGGCGGACCACTGGATGCAGAAGGTCGTGATCCTGCTGTCGCTGAACACGTGGTGGCATCCGGCCGGAGCCGCCATGATCCTGTCGGCGCTGCGCGACAAGGACGACCGGCTCAACGCGTTCGGCCTCGAGGCGCTGCTGCGCGCCGATCCCGAGCTGCTGCCGAAAGTGGCCTCGGTCGAACTGCTCGACGAACTGATCACGCACCAGCTCGGGCGCAGCAACGCGCACCTGAAAGAACGGGTGCTGGTGGCCCTGCACGGCCTCGTGCCTGCGGCCGAGGCCACGGACAAGGCCGCCTGGACGAGCTGGTGGAGCTCGGCGAGGACGACGTTCACGCCGGGACCCTGGGCGGCGCGCGAGCAGCCGACCACCGGCGAAGGCGGCACCAGCGCCGCCGCGCAGCGCGCGTTCGACCTCTACCAGGCCGGGCTCGACATGATGATCTGCATCGACTCGACCGGCAGCATGCAGCCGACGATCGACGCGCTCGGTGCGGCGCTCGGCGAGATGGTCGACATCCTCGACGGCATCTCGCCGAAGATGCGGCTCGGCATCGTGCACTACAAGGACTACGGCGAACTCGGCAAACAGGGCGCCAAGGTGCTGTTGCCGTTCACCAAGAACATCCACACCGCCCGCAAGGAACTCGAACGCCTGCGCGCCTTCGGCGGCGGCGACCTGCCCGAAGCCGTGCTCGGCGGCCTGGAGCTCGCGCTCGACGCGAAGATGAACTGGAAGAAGGACGCCAACAAGCTCGTGGTGCTGATCGGCGACGCGCCGCCACACCCGAAGGAGACCGAGCAGTGCATCGCGCTCGTGAAGGCGGCCCACGACACGCCCGGCGTGCCGGTCGGCAAGCCGACCACGGGCCCGAAGTCCGACGAGACACCGTTCCTGACCTCCTGCATCGGCGTGTTCGTCGAACTGAAGGGCAAGCTGCGCGAGCAGAAGGGCTATCGCGAGTTCGTCGACTCCCAGAAGCAGATGCGCGAGGACTTCACCGCGATCGCCAAGGCCGGTGGCGGCGTCTTCGTCGAGGTCGAGTTCACGTTCAGCGACGAGCCGGACCCGGCGGACAAGGGCAAAGGCAAGGGCAAGGGCAAGGACGGCGACAAGGGCGAGGCGATCGCCAGCGCCGCGACCCGCCGCATCGTCGAGCACATCCTGGTGCTGTCGTTCGGCGAACGCTTCCGGCGCGAGATGGGCGACTTCGTGCGCATCTTCTACGAATACAAGGAAGCGGGGCTGATCAAGTAGCGCGCCGCGCGATCGTCAGCGCGACGGCGCCGCTGCCGGCGAGCCATCGGCGTGGTAGCCCGCGGCGGCGAGCGCCGACACCGACGGCTGGTACTCGAAGGTCACGCTGGTGCCTACCGGCGTGAACAGCCAGCTCAGCGGCGGGATGGCGTACCAGTAGTTGTTCGACTCGGTCTCGACGAGCCGCAGGTGGTCGCCCTCGTGCGCGGTGATCCAGGCGGTCGCTTCGTCGATCATCGTGTCCACCTGGGTGCTGCCGACGAACGGCAGCACGATCGCCAGCTGGAAGCCGATGAACCGCGAGTTCAGCACGAACACCGGCTTGCCGTCGGGGCCGAGGTGGCCGTTCCAGCGCGTCGCGTTGGTGTGGAACGCGCAGCCGGCCAGCAGCGGGAGCAGGCCCAGGGCCAGCGCACGGCGGATCGGGGCGAAGGGGAGCATGCTGCCGTATCGGCAGGCGGACCAACCCGTGGCAAGGAGGTCCGTCGCCAATCGCTGCCTCCGGTGCGGGCCGCCGCTCGGACGCCCCTTGCAGCAGTTTTCTGTCCCGCAGCGTGCGCCGCGGCACGAACGGTTCTTCCCGATTGTCCACCTACCCAACCCGAAGAACGAACATGACCCGCCGCACCCTGTCCCTGCTCTCTCCCCTGGCTCTGGCCGCCGTCGCCGCCGCCCAGGGTCCCGACTTCCTGCTGACCTACTCGCAGCCCGAACGCACGCTGTCCGGCAGCGCCGGCACGGTGCTGCGCTTCCTCTACCCGAACGAGATCGCCCACCTCGAATGGTCGACCGGGCCGTGCTCGAGCCTGTCAGCCGAGAAGTGGGCGCCGCGCACCTGCTTCGACACCATGGCCGGTGACGAGGACAACGACGGACAGTGGTGGGAGCCCGGCCTGTTCGGCTCGATCGACGCGCTGATGGACGGCATCGCCACCTCGCCGATCGCCGGCTTCGCCAACGCCCGCACGGTCTTCTACTCGCCATCGGTGGCGATGGGGACGACGGTCAGCGGCGCGCCCGGTCTGCGTCCAGGTGACGTCGGCCGCATCATCCGCGACACCAGCTTCCTGGACGGCCAGGTCGAGTACTTCATGCGCCAGGAGCAGTTCAACCAGGCGCTCGGCCTGCCACTCACCAACGTGCTCGACATCGACGCGATCGCGTTTGCGCCCGGCTTCGGCGTGTTCTTCTCGCTCGACCAGGACACTCCGGCCCTGCTGACCTGCGGTCCGACCTTCGTCCAGGACGGCGCGATCCTCTGCATCCCGGACTGGGCGCTCACCTACAACCCGAACTTCACCGTCAGCGCGGTGCTGCCCAACAGCGCCCAGGTGATCTACACCGAGGCCCAGGTCGACCTGATGGTGTGGAACGCGCAGATCACCAACCGCAACGGCGTCTGCCTCACCAATGCGATCGACACCGAGGCGCTGGAGATCGACTGGAACGGCACCATCCAGACCATCGTGCCGTGCGCCGGCGCGATCCTGCAGGTGCCCGACCTGATCTTCACGACCGAAACGATGACCGGTGCCGGTGCGTGCACGACGGCGGGCGGCGGCACGATCTACAACGGCCTCTGTGGTCCTGCGGCGAGCAGCTGCGGCTCCGGCCCGACCCTCGGTTGGCAGATGGGCATCCAGCCGACGAGCTCGGCGCTCGGTGCACCGAGCTTCATCAACTCACTCGCGTCGACGCGCACGATCCGCTACGCGATGGAACCGCAGCAGCACGTCGTGATCGTGCCCGCCGCCGGCCTGCCGGTCGGCTCGCAGATGGTCGACCTGTCGTCGCCCTGGCCGTTCAACTTCGTCTTCTGGACGCCGGCCGCGTTCCTGCCGGGCACCGTGTCGCCGTCGGCCGCGAACCCGTTCGCCGTGCCGCTGACCTTCCCCGACTTCTACCCCTTCCCGAACTACTGGACCTGGACGGGTGGTGGCTTCGCCAGCTGGCCGATGCTGCCGATCCCCGCTGGCTTCGTCGGCAAGGTCGTCTTCCAGAGCCTCGCCTTCCCGCCGGGCGGCAGCTGGGAGCTGAGCACGCCGATCACGGTCGAGTTCCAGTAGTCCTGCGGCGGCGACCGTTGCCGCGCGAACGAGGGCCTGTCGGCGCGAGCCGGCTGGCCCTCGCTGCGTCTTGGGGGCGCCATACAGATCTCACCTCCGACTGAACCGTTCCTTTGCGGCGCCGTTGGGCTGCGCGTTCCATCGCAACCCCACATGCAAAGAGCCCGCGTTCAAGTTCCGTTCACCTTGTTCTCCCTCGCGCTGGCCCTGCCGGCGCAGACCATGGTCAACCCCGCCGACAAGCAGCGGCAGCCGCAAGAGCCCGGCGGCAACCGGGTCGTCGTCGAAGGCACCCGCGTCTCCGACCTGCGCGAGGAGGACCGCATCGGCAGCTACCAGCAGCCCGAGTGGACCACGCACCGCCGCTTCGCCGAGACGCGAGTCTACGTGCGGCCCGAAGGCACCGCCGAGTTCGAGTACTGGCTGATCCCCGAGACGCCGGCCGGCGGCGGACCGACCGAGACGAAGACCCAGTACGAGTTCGAGTTCGGCCTGCCACACCGGTTCCAGCTCGACCTCTACCTGGTCGCCCACCAGGACGGCAACGAGGGTGCGTTCGGCATCGACGAACAGAAGTTCGAGATCCGGCATGCGCTCGCCGACTGGGACCAGATCTGGGGCAACCCGACGCTCTACTTCGAATGGGCGGCGATCGACCAGGCGCCCGACCACATCGAGAGCAAGCTGCTGTTCGGCGGCGAGGTCACCAGCAGCTGGCACTGGGGCGCCAACCTGGTCTTTGAGCACGAGACCGGCGGCATGCAGGAGAACGGCTACGAGATCACCGCCGGCGCCAGCAAGACGCTCGAGGACCAGCGCTTCTCGGTCGGCGCCGAGGTCAAGGCGGCGTGGATCGACGACAAGAACTCACGTGGCCACTTCCAGAACGAAGTGCTGATCGGCCCGAGCTTCCAGTTCCGCCCGCTGCCCAACGCCCACATCGACGTGGCACCGCTGTTCGGCTTCACCGACGAGTCGCCGGACGCGAAGTTGACGTTCGTGTTCGGCTGGGAGTTCTGACCGAGGCTGCGCCTGCGGCGCAGACTCGGTCAGGACGCTCCCAGTGCTTCCGCGCAGCACTGGGTCGGTTCTGACCGGGGCGCAGACTCGGTCAGGACGCTCCCAGTGCTTCCGCGCAGCACTGGGTCGGTTCCGACCGGGGCGCAGACTCGGTCAGGACGCTCCCAGTGCTTCCGCGCAGCACTGGGTCGGTTCCGACCGGGGCGCGACGCGGGTGAGCGCGGCTATGGGCGCACGCGCATCGGCGTCTCGGGACCGTGCAGGACCTGGCCGTTGCCACGCAGCACGAACGGCGTCAGCAGCCAGTCGCCGAGCACCGATGGCACGACGAACGCGCGCTGGAAGATGCCGGCGGCGGCTGGCGGCAGGTCGAACAGCGATTGGTCGCCGTTTGCATCGCGCACGGCGACGCCTGTGCCGGCCACTTCGGCCGTCACGGCTGCGGCGGACAGCTGCAGGCGGCACACCACCGTCTCGCCGACACGCGGCGAGCGGGGTTCGACCGCGAACGAGTCGATCCACGCCGAGACCGCCGGCCGCCGTTCGAGTGCGATCGCATCCGCGTCCCGATACAGCAACGTGAAGTCCGGCGGCACCGGCGCGCTCGTCACATGCGAGAACACCTGCGCATTGCTGACCCGGCCGGTGAGGAAGACGTCGGCACCGGCGGCATCCATGCGCTCGCGCACCGCATCCCACGTCGCCTGCGGCGTGGCGAAGCCCGGCGCCATGTAGCCGAGCACGCGAGCGGCCACGTAGCGATCCGCCACCGGCAGCGTCGTCAACAGTCCCATAGGTCGCTGCACGATGGCGGGCAGGCGTTGCACCAGTTGCACTTCGGCAACCGGCTGATCGGCCAGGAACCCGGCGTACGAGCGCACGCCGAATCCGACCGAGAGGGCGATGCAACCGACGAGCGCGCCCCGGCGCAACCACGGCCGCGGCAGGGCCTGGCACAGCACGGCGATGCCGGCGCTGACGACCGGCAGGGCGCCCAACAGCACCCGCGTGTGCGGGCGGAACGCGAAGCACGTCATCAGCACGAGTGCGCCCGTGATCGCCAGCAGCGCCCAGCCGATCTTCGGCGCCGTCGAACACAGGACCAGGCCGACCAGCGCCAGCAGCAGCGGCCAGAGCCACAGGCCGCTGACCGGCAGGGTGGAACCGAACGCCATCGACGGCAGCACCTGACTGCAGGCCAGCCACGTGTCGGTGAGGCCCAGCCGGAGGATGTCGCCGGCGTGCGCCCGCACGAACTCGATCGCGGTCGGCAGCGTGCCGGTGTCGTACGTGCGCTGCAGGCACTCGTAGTCGAAGTTGCAGACGACCTTGAGGTAGACGTTGTGCCAGTTGTCGTTGTGCAGCGGCGAGCCCACCAGCAGGGTCGCCGGAATCGCCTGCGGCAGGTAGCCGATCACGATGCCCGTCGCACTCGCGAACACGACCGCGAGCCGCCGGCGGTGGCAGCCGCGCGTCGTGTCCGGCCCGGCATCCAGCAGCCACAGCCCGACGATCACCAGCCCGATCAGCGAGGTGATCCGCACGCTGGCGGCGAAGCCGAGCAGCAGGCCGATGACCAACGCGCGCTTCGCGGACGGCATCGACGGTGCCGACACCAGGACCGCCACCGCCGCGAACATCGCCGCCACCGCGGTCATGTCGCTGCTGGCCATGGTCGCGTAGACCCAGACGACACCGTTGCTCGCAACCAGCAGCGCCGCCGCGAGGCCAGCGCCCGGGCGCAGACGGTCGGCGATGCGGCTCGTCGCCCAGATCACGACGCCGGCCGCCGCCGCCGACACGAGGCCGCCGGCGACCAGGCTGTTGCCCACGAGCCACAGCACGCCGGCGACCAGCATCGGATAGCCGAACGGATGGAAGCGGTCCCACGCCATGCGGCCCTGCAACAGGTGCTCGGCGATCTGGTGGTAGCGATCGTATTCGGCCTCGACCTCGACCGTGCGCAGGCACACGACCGCCACGGCGGCGACCACCGTGAAGGCGATCGCGACGAACGCAGCGATGCCGGCGGGCGAAGCACGACGCCAGGGCGCCATCACGGCTGCTGCAGCTCGATCGTCACGCCGCCCTGCTCCTGGAAGTAGCGCAGCAGACGGCCCTGGGCGTCGACGTGCAGCGTGATCGCCAGGCCGGCGAGTTCCACCTGCACGATGCGCGCCTGCACCTGTGTGCCACCGAGCGTGATCGTCTCGCTGCCGCCACCGCGGAACTTCAGCGGGAACGTCGAGCGCTGCTCGGTGTGGAACATGCGCGTCTTCACTTCGACGCCGTCCGGCAACGGCCAGAAGCGGCTCAACGGCAGCAGGAAGTGCACCGTGCAGTTGTTGTGCAGCGGGAACACCGACGCGTCGACACTCATCGTGTCGCTGCGGTCGCCATCGACGGACTTCCTCTCAACGACGGCCTTGCCGTCGGCCATCGTCACGTCGAAGGTGCTCTGCAGCGGGCCGGTCGTGCGGTCGGCATGGAACGACAGCAACCGGCCGTCGTTGCCGACCTCGGTGCGCGTGGTCTCGGTGAAATCGCCGTTCGCGAGCCGCAGCGAACTGTCGAACATGTGCCTGCCGGCGCCATCGGTCGAGTAGACGACGCGCTCGTCACCGATCTGCTGGCCGTTGCGCGACCAGGTGTAGACCAGCGGCGCGCCCGAGGTGAACGGATACGCATCGCTGCGGCGCACCACCGACTGTGACGCCTCGACGGCCGGCAACTTCGGTTCGTGGTCGAGCACCTCGAGCGACTGCGGCCGGAACGGCACCGGACCGTCCGCCAGGCGGATGTGGCTGGCATCGATGTAGGTCGTCTGCCCCGCGGTGCAATCGACCGCCAGCCAGCCGATCGCCTCGCCGAGCCAGACCTCGGTCCACATGTGCTGCGCGAAGCTGCCGTTGTGCAGCGGCACGTAGACGCCGCCCATCGGCGTGCGCGCGGGCATGCCCAGCGAACGCAGCATCGCCGCCAGCAGGCGCGAGTGGCCGCCGCACTCGCCGGCGCGCGCCTCGAAGGTGCCCTTCGCCGAACCGCCACCCGGGATCACGTAGGGGATCTCGCGGTAGGCCCAACGCGCGAGCCGTTCGACGACCTGGAAGCACGTCGTGGCGCCCTTGGCGAGTTGCCGAGCCTGCTGCACGATGCCGGCATCGTCGCTCTCGATCACGCCCTTCTCGGGCATGAGGAACGGCTGCAGCGATGCGGCAGCGAACGTGCCCGCCGGCACCGGGAACGGCGGACTGCCGGTGCCGTCGCTGCGCCGCGGCCGGATCTCGAACACGCCCTCGACATGGCCGTCGGCGACCGTGCCCGTGAACTTCTGGCCGGGCACGTTCAGCGACGCGGCGGTGCAGTCCTTCGCGGTGTCGAGCTTCACCTGCACGCGCAGGAAGGTCAGCACCGACGAGTCGTCGATGTCGAGGTTGGTGGCGACCAGGATGCGGTCGGTCAGGTCGACGCGTTCGATGCGGGCGATGCCGGTTGCCACGCGCTCCATGACCAGCTTCATCGCCGGCGCTTCGTAGCGCAGCAGCTCGCCGCTGTCGCGGGCCACGCACGCGGTGGCCTCGAGGTGCAGCGCCACCAGGTTGACCACGAACGCGCGCACCGGCGTCTTCTTGCCCATCACGTCGATCTCCCGGTCGGCGTCGGGGGCGAGCGCCACGGCCGCGGTCTGGACACCACCGAGTTCGGGCACCAGCCAGTCCAGCGTCACCGTCTCGCCGGCCTGCTTCGGTGCCCGCGCCAGCAGCCAGCGGTAGTCCGGTGCGATCACGACCACGGCCGGATCGAGCGGCTGCTTGCCGTTGTCGAGCTGCATCGCACCGTCGACCAGCTTGCCGCCCAGCGAGGTCTTCTGTGCCCCCAAGGTCATCGTCGACGTGAACCGCAGCACGCCGCGCGTGGCCGGGTCGAGCAGCCAGGCCTGTTCGATGCGCTGGTCGATCGATGCGCCGAGCAGTTCGCTCTTCACGAGTGATGAACTGGTGAAGCGCAGCATCTTGCGACCCTCCTCGTCCACCGGCGTCTCGGTCTCGGTCACGCTGCCGACCACGCGTCCGTCCATGCGCACGGCGAACGTGCGCACGACCTCCTGGGCGCGCACCGGCGCGAACACCAGCGTGGTTGCAGCCAGCAGGGCGGCGACGAAACGAACAGCGTGGTGGGATCTCATCGGCCGGTTCCTCCGAGCGCTCGTGCGCCCAGGCGCCCATTGCAGCGCTTCACCGCCACCGGCACAAGCCGATGGCCGCTACCGGACGAACCGGATCTCGGTGTGGAAGAAGGCGAGCTTCGACATCTCGTCGAGCTCGAGACCCTCGGTGCCGGTCAGGTCGATCTCCCGCAGCGTGGCGAGCTCGCAGATCGCGGTGTAGCCGGCGAGCGTGATTCCCTGCACGCGCCGCAGCGACAGCTTGCGCAGGGGACTCTTCGTCTGCGCCAGCGCCATCATCGCCGCATCGTCGAGCGCACAGTCGTCGAGCACCAGTTCCTGCAGGTCGGTGCGCGCCGCCAGCGCCGCGAGCCTGTGTGCATCGAGCGACCAGCGCGACAGGTCCAGCCGCCGCAGCTCGCGAGGCCCCAGCAGCGCCTGCCACCCCGAGGCACCGATCTGGCCGCCGGATCCACCCAGCAGCAACTCGGACACGCCGGACTCGACGATTGCCAGCAAGCCTGCGTCGGTGAGCGTCGGCACGTCGCGCAGGTCGACTTCGACCGGGCCATCCCGCATGCGACTGCTGCGAGACAGGTGTTCGAAACCTTCGCCCGTGAAGCCGCGCACGCCGCGCAGATCGAGCTGCCTGAGGTGCACGAGGCGACGGAAGTGCACGACGTCGAGATCGGAGAACGCCGCGCCGGCGAGCGACAGTTCTTCGAGGGTCGCGCAGGCACCGATGTGACCGAGCCCTTCGCTGCCGAGCGTCGCGTGCAGACCGGACGCATCGAGCCGGCGCAGGCGCGGGAAGCGCGACAGTGCGGCCAGGTCGGCACCCGCCACGCGAAACAGCCGCAGCTCCTCGAGCGACCCGGGGAACGCGTCGACGCCGGTGAGGTCGGCGGCCGAGGTCACGACACCGTGCGCGAGCCGTGCCATGCGCATGGCCGTCGCCAGCAGTTCGCGCACGGCGGTCACGCCGGCGCCACCGATGTCGAAGTCGCCCTGCAGCCCGCGCAGGCCGAGCGTCTGCCGCGCGCCGCCGTCGTATGCCTCGACCGCCATCTCGATGCGTTGGCCCGTGGACAGCACCAGCGACAACCGGTTCTGCCATTCCCAACCGGCCGGCGGTTGCATGCTGGCGTCGGTGGCCAGCGCGGCGACGAACGCACGCAGCACGTCGGCCGGCGCAGTCACCGGTACGCCACCGATGTCGATGCCCGGCAGGTCCGGGTCGGCGAGTCGCAGCACTTCGAGTTCGACGCGCACGACCTTCGGCAGCAGCTGCCGCAGCTGCTCCAGATCGTGCACCGGCAGTACCTCACCCTCGGCGGGCTCCGGATCCTGCGCCGTGTTGCGATCGCCGCGGGTCTGCGACCACGCGACCGCGAACAACACCGACAGGCCGAGCAACACCAGCGCCGCCGCCAGCCACGCGCGCGGCCGCGCCACCGCCGGCTGCGCCGACGGCACCCTCGCAACGGCCGCCGCGCCGCCATCGCGAGCGAACGCCGTCGCCACCGCTGCGGTGAGGTCCCGCTGCGGCGCACCACCGAGCTGCTCCGCCAGCAGCACCTCGACCACGGCCTGCCGCGGCGGCACCACGTCGTGTTCTGCGTGTGCGTCCGTCATGGTCTGCCTCCGAGTTTGCCTTCGATGCAATGTTGCAGCCGCGCCCGCGCCCGCCGCAGCGCCTGCTTGATGCCCGCCGCGCCGAGGCCGAACGCCGCCGCCATCGCCGCGCGTGGCGCGACATCGCGGTAGCGCGCCTCGAGCAGCGTGCGGTCCCGTTCGTCGGCCGCGTCGAGGCACTCGCGCAGCGCCACGAGCGCCGCGTCGCCGCCGTCGCGGTCACCGTGCACCGCCTGCCACGCGAGCTCGACCTCGTCGAGCGCCGTCACCGGCGGTTGCCGCCGCTGCTGCCGCAGTCGCATCCAGAACAGGTTGCGCGCCGTCGTGCGCAGCCACTGCGCCGCGCTGCCGTGCGCGCGCCGGTCGATGCCGTGGTGCAGCGCCGCCAGCAGCGCGTCCTGGCAGTGCTCCTCGGCGTGGTCCGGTTCGCAGCCGAGCGCACCGAGCCAGCGCAGCAGCCCACGCTGGTGCCGTTCCACGAACGCCACCACGTCGTTGTCACGGGATCCGGCCACGGTGGTCGACATCATGCACCGCCCTGGATGCCAGGACCGGCGCAAAGGGTACACCCCGGCCGGCTATCCGCCGTCGCCGAGCGCGGTGCGCAGCGCCTGCACCACCGGCCGAGCGACCTGCCGCCAGGTGCGCGGGTCGGCGCCGAACAGCCGCTGGTTCAGTTCGAGTTCGAAGCCGAGGTAGCCGCGCGGGAACTGCCGCCGCAGCGCCGTCGTGAGCCCGTCGCTGTCGCCGCGGTAGGGATGGTTCGCCAGCACCTTCCACGCCGGCGCCGCCCGTGCGAACGCCCGCTTCCAGCGCCGATGGAACGCCCCCTCTTCGCGCCGCGACGAGTCGAACAACAGCCCGACGTCGGCGCGGCGTTGCACCCCATCGAGCACCGGCGTGAAGCTGTGCACGGCGATGTGCAGCACACGGTGACCACCGCGGCGCAGCTCCGCGACCGCCGCTTCGACCTGCTGCCGATGCGGCCGGTGGTACTTCGTCAGCAGCCGCTGCCGTTGCGCCGGCGGCAGGTCCCGAGTGAACTCGGAGAACACGCGCGGGTGGTCCGGCGAGCGGTTCTGGTCGACGACCAGGCGGCTCGTGGTGGCGGCGTGCAACGGCACCGCGAACGCCCGCGCCAGCTGCCGCGCGACGACCAGCGCGCCGAGGTCCCAGCCGCGGTGACTGGCCAGCACCTTGGCACCGCCGCGGAAGCGGCTGGCCAGGGCCGCCGGCACCCGATGCCCGCCGTGTTCGCAGGTCAGCACGAGCCGCAGGTTGCGGCTCATGCGTGCTTGGGATGCATGACGATCAGGTTGGCGTCGTAGGTGACGATGCCGAGCAGGATCGACGCGATCAGCCGATCGACGTCGACCGAGTAGACCGGCTCCGGCGCGAACGGGTTCGGTCGATACGGATCCGCGACGCGCACGTGGCGGGTCGCAGCCTGCCAGTCGTACAACACGACGAAGTGACCCTGCGGCACGCCGCCGACGTCGTCGTCCTGCGGGTTGTCGGTGGCGGTCTCACGCGGCCCACCATAGAGCCACGTCGACGACAATCCGGTCAGCACCGGCGTGCCGTCGGCCAGCAGTTCGCCGACGAACGCGGGCGAGAGATCGCGCATGTCGACGCGACCGCCGAGATCCAGGTACTCGAGGTAGGCCTGCGTGGCGAACTGCAGCTTGCGCTTGTTCTTGCTCTTGACCGCCGCCTGCCGCTCGAGCTTCTGCCGCAGGTCCGGCCGCACGCCACGGAACCACGTCGGGTCGAACATCTGCAGGTTGCAGGTGTAGATGTCGACCGAGTAGCCGCGGCGCAGCGCGTGGCAGGCGAGCTGCACGCCGAGCACGCCGCCGTCGTCGAGTTGCGGGATCGTCTTCAGGATCTCCTCGACCTGCATCTCGTCGCCGTAGAAGCGGTACATGGCCTGCAGGCACGTCGGCCCACACGACGAGCCGTCCGGCTGCGGTGAGATGTGGAAGTCGGCAGGCCGGGTCATGGAGCGGCCAGATCGTGGCATGTGTGCGAGTGCGACACCAGTCGCGAACGACGTTCCTGCGCGTTGGTGCAACGCGCCCCCGACGGCATCGCGAACTGCGCTCGCGGCGCGCGCGAATCGCTGTGGGTCGCGCCGCCCGAACTGCTATCGTCGCGAGGTCGTCGATGCTGCGTCTCCTGTTAGTCCTGTCGCTGTTGCTCGTCGCAGAGGGCCGTGCGCTGCCGGCGCAGGTTCCGGCGCCGACGCCGACGCCGACACCGGCGCAGCAAGCAGCCACCGAGATCTCACCTGCCGCCCTGCAGGCGCGCATCGACACCGTCAACGCCGACACGACGCTGTCGGCCGAAGCGAAGGCAGTGCTGCTCGACGTTCTGGGCCGTGCGCTCGAGTCGGCGCACGCGACCGAGGCGAAGCAGCAGGCGTTGGCCCGCTACGCCGCCCAGCGCGCCAGCGTCGCCGATCGGCTGCAGCAGCGCCGTGCGGACCTGCAGGCGCTCGACGGCAAGAAGCCCGGACCACCGCGCCCGGACCTCGACCTCGCGACGCTCGAACAGGGACTCGCGACGGCACAGCAGGCGCAGGCCGACGCGCAGAAGGCCGCCGCCGACGTCGAGGCCGAACGCGTGCGCCGCGGGGAACGACGCACGGCGATTCCGACCAGCAGCTCCGACTGGAAGGCGAAGCTCGACGCGCTGCCGACCCAGCCCGCCGACGACCCCGCTGCCGATGCGCGGCTGGCGAACGCGCGGCGGCTGGCGTTGCTGGCCGAACGCACGCGCCTGCAGACCGAGATCGACGCGTTGGCCGGCGAACTGCAGACCTACGACGCCGAAGCCGAGCTGCTGCGCGCCGAGAGCGACCTGGCCGCGCGCCGCATCACGGTCGCCAAGGCCGATACCGATGCCTGGCTCGAGGTCCTGCAGCCGATGCGGGCCGCCGCCGCGAAGGACGCCGAGATTGCCGCGCAGGCGGCTGCCAGCCTCGCCGACCCGCGGCTGGCCAGCCTCGCCAAGGAGAACGCCAACCTCGCCGGCGCCGTCGCCACGCTCGCCGAACAACGCCAGCGCGCCGAGAGCGACGAGGCGGGCCGCGACCAGGAGCTGCTGCGGCTGCAGCAGGACTTCGACGAGGACAAGAAGCGCGCCTCAGTGGTCGGCCTGACCGACGCGGTCGGCGCCCGGCTGCGCATCCGCCGCACGCAGCTCGCCGAGACCAACCGCAAGCACCAGCAGCGCACGCGCAGCCGCGCCGACCGCATCGCGGACGCGCAACTGCAGAGCTTCGAGTACGACGAACGCCGCCGGCGGCTGGTCGAAGACCCGGACACCTGGCTGCAGCTGCAGCTCGGCGGCGACCAGGCGCAGCCGCTGCCGGCGAACCTGATGGCCGAGGCCCGGCTGCTGCGGGATGCCCGCCGCGACCTGCTGCAGCAACTGACCGACGGCTACTCGAACCTGCTCGACACCGAGATCAAGGTGCAGACCAGCGAGCGCCAGCTGACGCAGCTGATCGCGAGCTACCGCGCCTACGTCACCGAGCGTGTGCTCGGCATCCGCAGCTCGGAGCCGATCTGGCAGCTGAACTGGGGCATGGCCGCGAGCGGCATCACCTGGTTCCTCGATCCGGTCGAGTGGGCCGAAACCGGCCGGCTGCTGTTCGCCAGCATGGTGGCCAGCGTGTGGCCGCTGGCGCTCGCGATGCCGCTGCTGCTGATGCTGCTGCTGCGGCGATTGCTCGGCCGGCGGCTGGTCCTGCACGGAGAACGCGCCGGCCGCGGCTCCAACGTCGCCTACCTGCCGACCGCGCTGGCGGCGCTCGACACCGCGATGTTGGCCGCGCCGGTGCCCGGTCTGCTGCTGCTGTGCGGGTGGCGGCTGGCCGCCAACCCCGAATGCACCGACTTCGCCAAGGCGATCGCGGCCGGCTGTGAACAGACCTCCTGGGCCCTGCTGCTGGTGCTGTCGCTCGCCTCGCTGGTGCGACCGCGCGGCATCGCCGAGGCGCACTTCCAGTGGCAGAGCACGACGATCGCGCAGCTGCGGCGGGCGATCCCCCTGCTGCTGCTGTCGGTGCTGCCGTTCTCGTTCGTGCTGGCGGCGTTCGAGGTGCGCGGCGACGACCGCGTGATCGGTTCGCTCGGCAGCCTGCTGCTGATCGGCCAGCTCTTGATGCTGCTGGTCGCGTTCGCGCGCCTGCTGCACCCCGTGACCGGCATCATCGGCAGCAGTGCGCTGAAGACGAACGCGATGTACCGGTTCCGCCGTCTGTGGCACTGGCTCGGCGTCGGCCTGCCGCTCGCGTTCCTGGTGATGGTCGGCTTCGGCTACGAGTACACGGTGCTGCAGCTGGCCCGGCGGCTGCACTTCACCGTCGCGGTGCTGGTCGCCGGCGTGTTCGTGCACGCGATGGTCATTCGCAGCCTGGTGCTGGAACGGCGGCGGCTGCAGATCCGCAAGGCGCAGGAGCGCATGCAGGCCGCCAAGGCCGCCGACAGCGGCGCCGCGGCCGAGGCGCAGGAGATCGACCCGCAATCGCTGGCGCGCCAGACCCAGACCCTGCTGCGCGGCGTCATCACGATCGTCGTCACCGTGGTCGCGTTCCAGGTCTGGGTCGACGTGCTGCCGGCCCTCGGCGCGCTGCGCAGCATCATCGTCTGGCCGGCAGGCACCGGTCCGGACGCCGCTGCCGTCACGCTCGCCGACCTGCTGTGGGGCCTGTTCCTGCTGCTGGCGTCGTTCCTCGCCGCGCGCAACCTGCCGGCGCTGCTCGAACTGTTCGTGCTGCAACGCCTGCGCATGCAGTCCGGCGAACGCCACGCGGTCACCACCCTGGCCCGCTACGGCATCCTGATCGTCGGCGTGGTCTGGTCGTTCAGCAGCGTCGGCATCAGCTGGTCGAAGGTGCAGTGGTTGGTGGCCGCAGTCTCCGTCGGCCTCGGTTTCGGCCTGCAGGAGATCTTCGCGAACTTCGTCAGCGGCCTGATCCTCTTGTTCGAGCGGCCGATCCGCATCGGCGACCTGGTCACCGTGGGCGCGACCACCGGCCGCGTGACGCGCATCCGCATCCGGGCGACGACGGTGCTGGACTGGGACCGCAAGGAACTGATCGTGCCCAACCGCGAGTTCGTGACCAACCAGGTGGTGAACTGGACGCTCGGCGACTCGGTCGTGCGCTGGACCTTCCCGGTCGGCATCGCCTACGGCTCCGACACCGAGAAGGCCCTGGCACTGCTCGAGAAGTGCGCCAAGGGATCCCGTTTCGTCGTCACGGAGCCTGCCCCGCAGGCAGTGTTCATCGGCTTCGGCGACAGCACGTTGGACCTCAAGCTCTGGCTGTTCGTCGACCAGAACAACCTCGAGTATCGCTGGATGACCGACATCTATCTGGCGATCGACAAGGCCTTCCGCGAGGCAGCGATCGAGATCGCGTTCCCGCAGCGCGACGTGCACCTGAAGGCCTCGGAGCAGCTGGTAGCCATGTTGCACCAACGCGGTCCTGCGTCCTCTACCGGTTTGCCAGTGCCACCGCCCCACCGCCGCGGCTAGCCTTCCGGGCCATGACCGACCCCAACGCCGCCCGGCGCGCCGCCGCGCATGCTGCTGCCGGCCTCGTGCAGGACGGAACGACCATCGGCCTCGGCAGCGGCTCGACGTTCCTGCTCGTCCTGGAACGGCTCGCCGAACGCGTGAAGGGCGGCCTCGAGATCCAGGGCGTGGCGACCAGCCAGGCGACCGCGGACGCGGCACAGAAGGCAGGCATCCCGCTGCTGGAACTCGACGCGGTCGAACGCCTCGACCTCGCCATCGACGGCGCCGACGAGGTCGATCCGCAGAAGAACCTGATCAAGGGCGGCGGCGGCGCCCACGTGCGCGAGCGCATCGTCGCCGCGGCGGCCAAGGAAATGGTCGTCGTCGTCGACGAGAAGAAGCTCGTCGCCGTGCTCGGCAAGGCCTTCCTGCTGCCGATCGAGGTGCTGCCGTTCGGCTGGAAGCACACCGAACGCCGCATCGCCGCGACCGGCTGCAAGCCCACGCTGCGCCTGCAGGACGGCAAGCCGTTCGTGACCGACAACGGCAACCACGTGCTCGACTGCAAGTACGACGGCATCGACGACCCGGCGTGGCTCGACGAACACCTGAACGCGCTGGTCGGCGTCGTCGACCACGGTCTGTTCGTCGGCATGGCGGGCCGCGTGATCGTCGGCGACGCAGCGGGCAAGGTCCGCATCATCCCGTAACAGGGTTGCGGCCGCGCGGCCGCGGGCGCGCGGTCTCACCGCATGCGCCAGACGATCCAACCGGCCAGCAGCACCGGCACCAGGAAGCAGAGCCACGCGGCAGCCTGCCAGCCGCGATGGCCGTCGCGCTGCTCGGCGAGGATCAGGCAGCCGCAGCCGGCGACGATGCACATGGCGAGCGCCACCGGCACGACGCAGCAGGGCAATAGCAGCAGCCCCTCCACTCAGTATTCCTTCGCGCGAGTCTCGATCCGGTACTCCGGCACCAGCGCCAACTGCTGCTCGTCGAGCAGGTACTGTTCGCAGACCAGGCTCAGCCGCAGCCCCGGCGTGTCGACGCGCTCGACGCCGTGCTCGAGGTCGCCGTCGAACTGGACCAGCAGGCCTTGCCGCGGTGCCACGCGACCGAGGAACTTCCTGCCGCGGCGCAGCACCAGTTCGCCGCCCTGCAGGCCCTGCGGCACCTCGAGGTAGAGCACGCTGACCTGCAGCGGCGGGTCGATGTCGAGCACGTAGGAACGCAGGCTGCGGTCGATGTGCGGCGCGACGTGCGAACCCTGCTGCAGCTGCAGCGGGTTCAGGTAGAACGCATTGCAGTCGGCGCGCAGCGCCCGGGCGAGGTAGTCCCCGAACCACGGGAACTCCTGCTCGACCCGCGCGCGGGCAGTGCCACGGAACACCACCGAGAAGCCGCGCGTGCCGACGAAGTCCCGGTTCAGGTTGTTGGTGGTGAAGTAGCGGCTCTGCCGGATCCGCTGCCGCAGCGTTGCCAGGTAGTCGGCGTCGAAGACGTCCGTGTGCAGGGTGTGGCCGGCCACGGCTAGCTGCGCGCCAGCTTCGGCAGGTCGGCGAGGCGGCCACTGGCGAACCACTCGTCGAGCCGCATGGCACCGAGCCGCAGCAGCACCGGCTGCAGCAGCGTCTGCGCCGCAACCCGGTCGACCGCGTCGAGCAGCACGAGCGCGCGCGTGCCGTCGAGCTGCGCGAACCACAGCACCGACGCATTGCCCGCCAGCGCAGCTTTCGCGGCTTCGCCGTTCTCGACCGTCAGCAGCACGTAGCCGCGGCCACCATCACCGGGCGCCAGCGTGCGGCCTTCTTGCTGCGCCGCCTCCAGTCCGGCGAGTTCGGCGGCCAGGAACGCGCGCAACGGCGCGGTGGTCGACAGCGTGTGGTATTCGAGCGCGAACACCCCGGCCTGGAAGCCAGGGTCGGTCTCGGCGAGCTGCCGCGCGCGGTCGCGGTCGGCGGTGTCGAGCACGAACAGCCCGCGCAGGGCCGGGTCCGACCGATTCTTGCCGTACGGGCCGGCGACCAGCAGGTGCCGGTCGCGCGCCAGTTTCTGCATGTTGCCGAAGTGGCCGCCCAGCACCTGCCTGTGCTCGGCCTCAGGCAGCGGCTCAGTGCGCGGACCGGTCTTCAGCAGCACCAGCGTCACCGCCAACGGCGTCGGCACCGGCGGCGGCGACTGGCACGCGACGAAGAACGTGGTGGCGAGGACGAGAATCGATCTGCGGTGGAACGGCACGACACCTCCGGGTGCGCGGATCCTAGCCGTGTCGCCGCCGGATCCTGAAGCTTGCGTGGCCTTCGCCGTCGCCTAGGATTCCATGGCGGCGCAGCAGCCGCAGCAGGGAAGCCGATGGCAGAGGAGACCGTGCACGATCTGATGCAGTTCGAACGCGCCTTGCGCCAGCCACGGGTGCTGCTGTTCAAGCACAGCACCGCGTGCCCGATCAGCGCCGCAGCCTACGAGGAATACCAGGCGTTCTGCGCCGCGCACCCGGACGTGCCGACCCTGTTCGTCGATGTGATCACCGACCGGGTCACCGCCCGCGGCATCGCCGATCGCTGCGGCGTGCGGCACGAGTCGCCGCAGGCGATCCTGTTCGAGAACGGCCGCGCGGTCTGGCACGCCTCGCACACGGCGATCACACAGGCCACGCTGCAGGCGGCCTGGGCGCCGCGCCACTGATTCAGCGGTCGCCGCGATCGACACCGCCGGCGCACGACGGGTAGCCTCCTCGACCCGGATGTTCCACGTCGTGCTCGCCTGCCTCGGTTCCCTCGTGCCCCAGGACCCAGCTCCCGGCATCGACCGCGCACTCGCCCGCGAGCGGGCCGCCTTCGTGAGCGAGGTCGAATACGACCTGCGCTTCCAGCTCGCGGCGGGCACCAAGCAGGTCGGCGGTTCGGTCTGGTTGCGCTTCGTGCTGCCCGACGACCGCGACCTGTCGGGGCCACTGGTGCTCGACTTCGGCGGCGACGAACTCACCGACGTACGCGTCAACGGCCGCGACGTGACGCTGCATGCGGTGCACGACCACGTGCTGCTGCCGCCCGACCTGCTGGTGCGCGGCCACAACAGCGTGCAGGCCCGCTGCCGTTCCGCCGTCGCAGCGACCGGCACGCCGCTCTCGGTCTACCGCGACTCGGCCGATGGCCGCGAGTACTACTACACGCTGGTGGTGCCGGCCGACGCGCATCGCCTCTACCCGTGCTTCGATCAGCCGGACCTGCGCGCCCGGTTCCGCATCGAACTCGACCTGCCGAGCGAGTGGACCGCCGTCAGCAACACGCCCCGCGTCGAGACGCGCACCGAAGGCAGCCCCGCGGCGACAGGCACGCTGTGGCAGTTCGCCCAGAGCCTGCCGCTGCCGACCTACCTGATGGCGTTCGCGTGCGGACCGTTCACCGTGGTCGACGGTGGCTCGCCGCAGGTCGCCGGCCTCGATCCGGCGCAGCCGATGCGCATCTTCCTGCGCGACTCGCAGCTGCAGTGCCTCGATCGCGAACGGCTGGTCACGATGCACGGCGAAGGCCTGCGCTGGCTGGCGACGCAGTTCGGCGTGCCTTACCCGTTCGGCAAGCTCGACCTCGTGCTGCTGCCCGGCTTCCCGTACGGGGGCATGGAGCACGCCGGCGCGATCTTCTACCGCGAGACGGCGCTGCTGTTCGACCATGCGCCGACCGACGGCGAACTCGTGCGCCGCAGCACTCTCGTCTACCACGAACTCAGCCACCAATGGTTCGGCAACCTGGTGACGATGCGCTGGTTCGACGACCT
>JBGARS010000120.1:0-10503 GCA_044230075.1 Planctomycetota bacterium
CAGCTGCAGGTAGACCGACTGCTGCGGCATCGCTGTGGGGATCGGCACGTTCCAGGTCGTGTGGCCCGGTTGGCCGCCACCGCCCGGCAGGAAGAAGAAGCGGCCGCCGTCGACCTGCACGTTCAGCGGCAGGCCGAACAGGTTCACGCCCGGCTCGAACGAGTCGTGGCCGATGCCGAGCAGGCCGATCGTCGTGCCGGAGCCGGCGACGAGGCCGAGCTTGTAGTTCGCGTTGCCGGGATAGGCGGGCACCGTGTCGATCAGGAACGGCATCGCCTGGCCAGCGAGCCCCTGGCCGAACGTGCGCGGTGGCGGCGCGACCGTGCTGCGCAGGGTGGGATGGTCGAATGGCGGCAGGCCGTGGGCCGCGCGCGGGTCGGTCAGCGCAGTGCGCACGAACTCCAGCGTCAGGAAGACCTCGTTCGCCGTCACGCCGAGCTGCTCGAGCGGCAGCAGGAACGGGTCGATGTTGCTGGTGTCGACGCCGTGGCCCTGCAGATACACGTTCAGCGTCGATGCCGGATCGGTCCACTGCGCCGGATCGCCGAGCGCTGGGCTCTGGCCGTTGTGGAACAGCCGCGGCCGCAGGCCGGCGTTGCGCAGGGTCGGCGTCTTGAACGCGCCGCTGTCCTCGAACTGGCTGGTGAACGCGCCGAAGCCCAGGTCCTCGTTGCTGGGCCGCAGGCCGAGCGAGTGCCACAGGTCGTCGAAGAAGGTCGGTGCCCAGTGGCAGGCGATGCAGCGACCAGAACCCTGGAACAGGGTCCAGCCGTTCTTCTCGGTCGGCGTCAGGGCGCTGCCATCGCCGGCCACGTAGTGGTCCCACGGTGTCTGGTCCGGGATCTGCGTGCGCTCGTAGCTGGCCAACGCGAAGGCGATGCGCTTCGCCGTGATCTCCGGCGTGCCGAACGCCGCGGCGAACAGCAGCGGGTAGGTGGGGTTCTGCTGCAGCGCCGCCTGCACATCGCCGGTCAGCGCATGCGCGAGCGCCAGCGGCGTGGCCGCCTGCAGCTTCTGCCGCACCTGGGCCCAGGTGCGGCCGACGCGGCTCATCTCGGCCGGGTTCAGGATCGGCGCCACGGCCTGGCTCTCGAGCGCACCGTCGAACAGGATCGCGACCGCGCCGGTCTCCGGGTCGGTGAACTGCGTGCTCGCGCGCAGGTCCCAGAACAGGTCGATGTGGTAGGCGGCGCCCATGTGCGATGGGGCCGTGCGGCGCGTCGCCTGGCGCCGGAAGCCGAACGCCGGATCCGCGGTGAAGCGGCCGTTGTCGGCCTGGCGCGTGACGCCGAACGAGCCGCGGATGTCGTCGGCGGTGCCGAACAACCCGTCGGGTCCCGGGTGCAGCGCGTCTGCCGCGCGCGGGTCGCTGCCACCGAACTCGGGCTGGTGGCAGGTGCCGCAGGCGGTCGAGTCGTCGCTCGACAACTGCTCGTCCCAGAACAGGATCTTGCCGAGCACCACCTTCTCGGGTGTCAGCGGGTTCTCGAATGGCACCGGGGGCGGCGGCAACTGGGCAGGCAGTGCGGCTGCCAGCAGCAGCGCACCGGGGACGATCTTCGACAGCATGGGCGAGGACTCGGGTCGACTGGGGCCCGGAGAGTCTACCTCGACCCCGCGCGGCCAGCGCCCGGGGCGATCTTCGTAGCGAGCACTAGCCGCCGAACATCTGTGTCCAGGTCTGGTCGTAGCGCCCGAGGCCGGTGCGACCGTGGCTGCCGAGCATGTTCTTGTGGTGGCCCGGGCTGTACCACCACGCCTCGATCGCGCCTGCGCCGGTCGACTGGCCGGCGGCGATGTTCTCCGCCGAGGCACTGGTGCCGGCGCGCGAGGCACGGTCGCTGAACGTGCGCTTGCCTTCGACCGGCGACTCGTGGGCGAAGAAGCCGAGTGTCGCCATGTCCTTGCTGTGGTCGCGCCCGGCGTTGCCGAGCTTCTCGTCGATGCGCAGCGCGTTCTGGCCGAGTGCCATGCGGATGCGGTTCAGCTCCAGCGTGCCGGCGAACTCCTCGGCGTCGAGGTGGTCCCGCAGGGCCTCGTTGTCCTCGAGCGCGCGGCGGTCGGCGGCGCCCAGGTCCAACGCATAGAGGCAGGCACGTGCGAACTCGTCGTCGAGCCCGCGGTCGCTCGGCGGCAGCGGCGGCAGGCCCGCGCGTTCGACGTGACGGCGGCCGTCGGGCTCGGCGTCCAGTTGGTGGGCGGCTTCGAGGCAGAGATCGCACCACGCATCCAGCGCCGCGACCTTCTGCCGCAGGGCCTCGACCTCGGCCGTGAGTTCCGGCTCGTGCGCGAACACCTGCGCCGACGTCGGCAACAACCTGCCGCGCAGATCGGCGAGCAGCGGGTCGAGCTCGGCGTGGATCATCTCCTTGCTGAGATCCTGCCGCGCCGTGATCGATCGCGCCGCACGGCGGGCGGCGTCGACCTTCGCCTCGCCACCCTTGCCGAGCAGGTCCTGCTGCGTCGCCGGCACGGCCTTCGCGAAGCGCTGCAGCACGTGTTCCCGGCTGCGGTCGCACTGCTGGCGCTGGTCGGTGTAGGCCTTGCGCAGGGCATCGTACAGCGAGGTGCGCACCGGCAGCGTGTGGTCGCGCAGCCGCCCGGCGACGTCGCGCGCCTGCTCGATGGTGACGTCGCGTGCCGACAACCGGGTCAGCAGCGACGACGCCGGCACCGCGGCGGGTTCCTGGGCGACGAGGCCCACAGCCATCAGCAGCAGCAGCACGCCGCCGCAGCGAGCGCGACGCACTACTTGTCCGGCGTCCAGTTCGGGTTCTTGTTGAGCCAGCGCTGCCATTCGGCGAACTGGGAATGCGACGTGCCGGTCAGTTTCTGGAGGGTGCTGTTCCACTTGCCTTCGATGGCGCGCAGGGTCCGGCGCGCGTTCTGGGGGCCCATGTCGATCGGTGCGTTCGGATCCGTCGGGTCGGCGGTGGTCGCCAGCTGGTGCAGCGAGCCCCATTCGCGGATCAGGGTCTTGACGGTGTTGCGGCGGACCTTCAGGTCGAGCTCGGTGTAGTTGCCGAGCGCTTCGCCGGCGGCCGCACGCAGCTCGTCGTCCGGCGAGCGCACCGCCGTGTCGGTCAGCAGCTCGACCTGCTTCTCGTCCTTGGTGCGGCCGAGCGCCAGCAGCATGTGCGCCAGCAGTGGCAGGTTGTCCTTGTGGCGCTTGTCTTCGAACGCCTTGGCCAGCTCCTTGCCGCCGTCGGCCGCGAACTTCGCCAGCGCGTCGGCGGTCTCGCGGTAGAGGATGTCCTTCTCGGGCGGGCGCACCTTGCCGGTCCGGAACACGTCGCCGAGTGCCTTGGCGAGCCGCTCCTTGTCCTTCGGGTTGCGGTGCTCGACGTCGGCGGTGAGCTTCTGGATCAGGCCGATGGCCTGGAAGTCGTTCGCCATCTTGCTGTCGTTGACCAGCGACTTCAGTTCCTTCAGCTGGTCGGGCAGGCCCGGGTCGATCGGCGGCGGCGGGGGCGTCTGCGCGCTGGCCAGCGCGGCCGTGAGCAGCACGCCGGCGAGACGGCGGGTCAGGTCAGGGGTCATTGGGCACAGTGTAGCGGGCCGGGCGCCGCGGCGCGTGGGTTCGGCGGGGGAACGGCGAACGCCGACTCCTCACCGGACCTTGGCCGCGACCGCCCATTCGTCCGCGAACCTACCGCCGCGGAAACCGGGTGCAGGCTTGGACTCGCCGGCCTGCTTCCGGTAGCACATTCGCCCCTCGTTCGAATCCCACGTGCGGTCCGTCCTGATCACTGGTGGTGCCGGTTTCATCGGCTCGCATCTCGGCCAGCGGCTGTTGGCCGCCGGGGATCGTGTGCGCGTACTCGACAGCCTGGATCCGTTCTACGACGTCGCGCTGAAGCGGCGCAACCTCGACGATCTCACGGCGGCTGGCGATGGGCGGTTCGAGTTCCTGCAGGGCGACATCCGCGATGCGGGTGCCTGCCGACGCGCAGTCGCCGGCGTCGACACGGTCGTGCACCTGGCGGCATTGGCCGGCGTGCGGCCGTCGATCCAGGACCCCGTGCGCTACATGGACGTCAACGTCACCGGCACGCAGGTGCTGCTGCAGCAGATCGAGAACCGCACCACCCGGGTCGTGTTCGGCAGCAGCTCGTCGGTCTACGGCGGCAATACCAAGGTGCCGTTCGGCGAGAGCGACCCGGTCGACCGGCCGGTGTCGCCCTACGCCGCCAGCAAGAAGGCGGGCGAGGTGCAGTGCTTCACCTGGCACCACCTGCACGGCAACCGGGTCGTCTGCCTGCGCTTCTTCACCGTCTACGGGCCGCGCCAGCGGCCGGAGATGGCGATCCACCAGTTCGCGCGCCACATCACCGACGGCACCGAGATCCCGTTCTTCGGCGATGGCAGCTCGCGGCGCGACTACACCTACGTCGACGACATCGTCGCCGGCATCGAGGCGGCGATGGGCTGTGAACGGCCCTACGCGATCTACAACCTGGGCGGCGCGGCGACCACGTCGCTGGCGGAATTGGTGGGGCACCTCGAACGGGCGCTCGGCATGCCGGCGAAGAAGAAGATGCTGCCCGACCAGCCAGGCGACGTGCCGATCACGTTTGCCGACGTGACGCTGGCCGGCAAGGAACTCGGCTACCGCTGCACGACGCCGCTGGCGCAGGGCGTCGACAAGTTCTGTCGTTGGTACGTCGAACAGAAGCGCGCGGGAGTCGTGCGGTGAGCGAGCGCATCCTCGTCACGGGCGGGGCCGGCTTCATCGGCTCCCACGTCTGCGCGGCGTTGTGCGAGCAGGGCCGCGAGGTCGTCGTGCTCGACGACTTCAGCACCGGGTCGGCCGACAACCTCGCGTCCCTGCGCGTCGAACTGCATCGCGGCTCGGTCGCCGACGAGGCCGCCGTGGCGGCGGCGATGCGTTCGGTGCAGAAGGTCGTGCACCTCGCGGCGCTGCCCTCCGTGGCCCGTTCCGTCGAGCACCCGATCGCCTCGCACCATGCCTGCGCATCCGGCACCGTGACCGTGCTGGACGCCGCCCGCCGCGCGGGTGCGCGCGTCGTCTATGCCGGCAGCAGTTCGGCCTACGGCGACCAGGCGGCGGAGCAGAAGCACGAAGAGCTGCGCGAATCGCCGCTGTCGCCCTATGCGGCGGCCAAGCTCGCGGGCGAGCTGTACTGCCGCGCCTTCGCGCGGGTCTACGGCCTGCAGGTCGTCGTCACGCGCTTCTTCAACGTCTTCGGCCCGCGGCAGCCGGCCGACAGCCCGTACTCGGGCGTCGTCGCCGCGTTCTGCCGCGGTCTCTTGGCCAGCCGCGCAGTGCGCATCGACGGCGACGGCACGCAGTCGCGCGATTTCACCTACGTCGAGGACCTGGTGCACGGCGTGCTGCAGTGTCTCGACGCTTCCACCGCCGGCTGCGAGACCGTGAACCTCGCCTATGGCCGCGCCACCACCGTGCGGGAACTGTACGACCAGCTGCGCGCGATGGCGCTCGCCGTTCCCGGTCTGAAACAGCCACCCCAGCCCGTGCTGGCGCCACCGCGCGCCGGCGACGTGCGGCATTCGCTGGCCGATGTGACGCGCGCGAAAGCCCTGTTCGGCTTCGCTCCACGCGTTGGTTTCGCCGAAGGACTGCAGCGCACGTTCGACTGGTACCGCAGCCAATCCCCCCGGAGTCCCCGTCCATGAAAGGTGTCGTACTCGCCGGTGGCCTCGGCAGCCGCCTCTACCCGCTCACGAAGATCACCAACAAGCACCTGCTGCCGGTCTTCGACAAGCCGATGATCTACTACCCGATCCAGTGTCTGGTGAACGCTGGCATCGACGACATCCTGATCGTGACCGGTGGCAACTCGGCGGGGCACTTCCTGCAGTTGCTGCGCAACGGCTCGGACTTCGGCCTGAAGCGGTTGAACTACGCCTACCAGGAGGGTGAGGGCGGCATCGCCGACGCGCTGAAGCTGGCCGAGCACTTCGCCGAGGACGAGGACATCTGCGTCGTGCTCGGTGACAACATCATCGAGCGCACCATCAAGAAGGCCGTCGACGACTTCAAGGGCCAGGGCGGCGGCGCCAAGATCATGCTGAAGGAGGTGCACGACCCGCAGCGCTTCGGCGTCGCGACGATCGATGGCGGCACGGTGAAGAAGATCGTCGAGAAGCCGAAGGAGCCCGAGACCAACCTCGCGGTGATCGGCATCTACCTCTACGACAACACGGTGTTCGACATCTGCCGCACGCTGAAGCCCAGCAACCGCGGCGAACTCGAGATCACCGACGTCAACAACGAGTACCTGCGGCAGGGCAAGCTGACCTGCGAGGTGCTGCAGGGCTGGTGGACCGACGCCGGCACGTTCGAGTCGCTGTATCGCTCGGCGACGCTGATCCGCGAGAACGGCGCCAACCGCATGGACCTGTGAGCCTGCCACGATGAGCGCAGTCGACTATCTGGTGACCGGCGCCCAGGGCCAGCTCGGCCGCGCGGTCATGTCGCTGCTCGCGCAACGCGGCCAGCGCGCGGTCGGCGTCGACGTGCAGGAGATGCCGCTCGAGAGCCGCGCCGCGATCCAGGCGATGGTCGCGGCCCAGCGGCCGCGCTTCGTGCTGCACCTCGGCGCGATCACCAACGTCGACGGCTGCGAAGCCGATGCGCTGGTCGCGTGCCGGGTCAACGGGCTGGCGACCGCGTGGGTGGCCGAAGCTGCCGCCGCAGCCGGCGCCGGCATGGCCTACGTCAGCACCGACTTCGTGTTCGACGGCACGCAGCAGGGCATTCCCTACGCGGTCGAGGCGGCGCCAAAGCCGTTGTCGGTCTACGGCCTCAGCAAACGCCTCGGTGAAGAAGCGGTGCTGGCCCACGGCCGCGCCGACTTCTACGTCGTGCGCACCAGTTGGGTTTTCGGCCCCGGCGGCAAGAACTTCCCGCGTGCGATCCTGACCCGGGCCCGCAGCGGCCAGCCGCTGAAGGTCGTCACCGACCAGGTCGGTCGGCCGACGATGACGCTGGACCTCGCCGAGGCGCTGGTCGACCTCGCGGCGAGCAAGGCGCCGGGCGGCATCTACCACGCCGCCAACGAAGGCCAGTGCTCGTGGCACCAGTTCGCCGTCGACATCCTGCGGCAAGCGGGCCTGGGCGAGATCGCCGTCGGCACGCAGACCGCTGCCGACCTGAACCTGCCCGCCGTGCGTCCCGCCTGGTCGGTACTCGACACGCAGAAGCTGGCCAAGGTGCGCGGCAAGACGCTGCCGCACTACACCGACGCCCTGCGTCGGCACCTCGAACTCGACCGCACGGCGCCAGCCGCACCCGATGCGGCACCACCCGGCACCCTGCGCGGCAAGCAGTACTGAAAGGAGCAGCGAGAGTGAGCAAGATCCTCGTCACCGGCGGCGCCGGCTTCATCGGCTCGAACTTCGTCCGCATGTTGCTGCTCGGCAGCGACCACGAGGTCGTCAACGTCGACGCCCTCACCTACGCCGGCAACCTCGAGAACCTGACCGACGTCGAGAAGCACCAGCGCAACACGTTCGTGCGCGCGGACATCGCCGATCCAGTCGCGATGGACAACGTGTTCGCCGAGCACCGCCCCGACGTCGTCGCACACTTCGCCGCCGAGAGCCATGTCGATCGCAGCGTGATCGACGCGACCGCCTTCGTGCACACCAATGTCACCGGCACGCAGGTGCTGCTCGACAAGAGCCGCATCTACAAGGTGCAGCGCTTCGTGCACGTCAGCACCGACGAGGTCTACGGCTCGCTCGGCGCGTGGGGCTACTTCACCGAGGAGACGCCGATCCAGCCGAACTCGCCGTATTCGGCCAGCAAGGCCGGCAGCGATCTCCTGGTGCGCGCGGCGATCCACACGCACCACATGGACTGCGTGATCACGCGCTGCTCGAACAACTACGGGCCGTACCAGTTTCCCGAGAAGCTGATCCCGCTGATGATCGCCAACGCGCTCGAGGCCAAGAAGCTGCCGGTCTACGGCGACGGCAAGAACGTGCGCGACTGGATCTACGTGACCGACCACTGCGAAGGCATCCGCATGGCGATGGAGCACGGCAAGGCGGGCGAGGTCTACAACTTCGGCGGCGATGCCGAACGCGAGAACATCTTCGTGATCAAGGAGATCCTGCGCCGCCTCGGCAAGGGCGAAGACCTGATCGGCTACGTCAAGGACCGCCCCGGTCACGACCGCCGCTATGCGATGGACTCGAGCAAGGCGCGCGCCACGCTCGGCTGGACGCCGCGGCACACGTTCGAAGAGGGGCTGCAGAAGACGCTCGATTGGTACGTGACGAACAAGGCATGGTGGGAGCGCGTGCGCAGCGGCGCCTACCAGGCCTACTACGAGCAGCAGTACGGCAAGCGGTAGCCGGGCAAGCAGCAGGCGAGCCCGCAGCAGACTGGATCAGACTGCTTCGCTCGCGCCCGATGCCAGGGCGCGACTCATCGCGTCGAGCGCGCGCATGTCGGCCAGCGCCTGTTCGGCTGGGCACGGGAAGCCGTCGAGGTCGTCGAGCCAGCGCGCGAAGCGGCCATGCAATTCGAGCGCCGGCGCGAGCCGGGTGAGCTGGTGGACCAACGCGTCGCGAGCGAACGCCTGTTCGCTGCCGGCCACGTCGTAGCAGAAGACCTCGCCGTAGTAGGGCCGCTGGCCGTCGACCAGCACGCTGGCGCCCGTCACCTGCACGCTGCCGTCCGTGCCGCGCAGCGCGAAAGTCCGCCCGCTGGTGAGGTGACTGGCAGCGAACACCGCCGGCACGTTGCCGCGAAGCACGGACGTGGCGACGGCGCTGTCATGCGCGAGCGGCAGCAGCCCTCGGGTCGCGCTGGCATGAGTGCGCAAGAAGCTGCGCCCGGTGAGCCAGGCCGTCACGTGCACGTCGGGCGCCGCCAGCCGCGCCAGCGGGTCGCCACCGAACCAGTCGGCGCGCAGCCGTGGGTCCGCCGCGACGAGCGGCCGGCGCAGCAGGTCATCGTCGCCGCGGAAGGCCTGTACGTGGGCAAAGCCGCCGAACCAGCCATCGGCACACATGCGGCGGATCTGCTCCCACACGGGGTCGGCCATGTCGGGAGCGAGCACGCCGAGGCGCACCTCGGCGGCATCGCACACGGCCACCATTGCCGCCGCGAGAGCCAGCGTCGGCGCCATCGGTGCGTGCAGCAGCACGGGCACCGCCTGCTCGGCGGCCAGCTGCACCAGTTCCAACCGGGCGCCGCACGGACCAGTCAGCACGACGAAGTCCACGCCGCTTGCCAGCAGCTCTTCGAACCGCGTGCTGCCCAGGCCGATGTTCGCCGTCTGCTGCAGGGCCTGCAACGCAGCCGCATCGGGATCGTGCGCGGCCGTGATGTCGCAGTGGGCGTGCTGCCGCACGGCCGCGACTGCGGCAAGGCCCGCTGCCCCGCAACCCGACAGACCCGCGCGCAACGTGGTCACGGCCGCAGACTACCGCGCTGGCGCAGCAGCTCCAACTGGCCCCACAGCACGGCCAGCGCCGTCTCCGTGCGCAGCGGGTGCGGACCGCTGGCGATTGGCACGAAGCCCTCGGCGGCCAACGCCTTGACTTCGTAGGGGATCAGGCCGCCGTCCGGGCCGAGAGCCAAGGCGAACGGAGCCCCGCGCGCGAGCTCCAGCTCGTGGCTCGGGATGGCCGCCGATGGATGGCCGACGCAGCGCAATGGCGGCAGATCGAGCACCGGCAGCACGTCCTCGACCATGGGCCGGAACAGGGGGCAGAACTGAACGGTGGGCAGATGCGTGCGGCCCGCCTGTTCGAGGCCCAGCAGCAGCTGTTCGCGCTGCACCTCGGGCCGCAGGGCGGTGCTCTGCAGGTGACTCTTCTCGACCCGCCAGGACCGGAACAGCACGATGCGGGCGAAACCGAGCGCCGCCGCGTGCGCGAGCATGCGCAGCAGCACCTTCGGCCGCGGCACCGCCAGCAGGAGCACGTCGTCGCCCCCTGGCGCGGCCTCGCTGCAGGCGGTGTCGACGGTGACCTGCTCGGCCGTGACTTCGCGCACGGTGGCAGTGCCGATCGGCCCATCGACGATGCCAGCACGCAGCCGTTGGCCAGCGGTCGCGCCCAGCACCGTGCGAAGGTGCTCCGCGCGGCGGTCGCGCAGCCGGGCTACGCCGTGGTCGTCGACCTCGTCGCGGTGCAGCAGCAGGAAGTTCACGCCGCGGCACGGTAGCCGACCCGGAGCCCGGCGCCGAAACACCATCGCCAGCGATACCCGGGGGCGGGTACCATGCGGCCCGTGAGCACCCCCCGCATCGACGACTTCCCGAGCGCGCGCCGCCGCCGCGGGCTGCGCCGGCTCAAGGACGTGCCGGTGCTGCCGAGCCTGATCACCCTCGGCAACGTGTTCTTCGGCTTCCTGGCCATCGCCAAGGTCGCCGACGCATTGCGCACGTCGGCACCCGGGGCGTCGTTCGCGTCGGTCGTCGGCTTGTTCGAGACCGCGGCGATCCTGATCTTCGTGGCGATGGTGTTCGACGCGCTCGATGGCCGCGTGGCGCGCATGAC
>JBGARS010000120.1:10513-10758 GCA_044230075.1 Planctomycetota bacterium
GACGACGCCGTTCGGCGCGCAACTCGACAGCATGGCCGACATGGTCACGTTCGGCGTCGCGCCGGCGTTCCTCGGCAAGACGCTGGTCGACTGGCACTCGCAGACCGATGCCAACGGCCTCTTGCCGTTGCAGCCGAAGCTGTTCTACGCCGCGGCGGCCGTCTACGTGCTGTGCGCGGCGCTGCGCCTGGCGCGCTTCAACGTCGAGACCGGCGCCGACGAGGAGGACCACAACGAGTTCAAGG
>JBGARS010000121.1:0-10681 GCA_044230075.1 Planctomycetota bacterium
GATGGCCAGCAGATCACGTTCGCGATCGCCGGGGTGCCCGGCGCACCGAAGTTCGCCGGCGAACTGGACGCCGCCGGCGCGGGCATCGCCGGCACGTTCTCGCAGGGCGGGCAGACGTTCCCGTTCGCGCTGCATGCGGCAGCGAGCGTGTCGTTCGACGGGGTGCAGGCATACGTCGACGAGTTGCGCGAGAAGTTCCACGTGCCCGGCTGTGCGGTCGCCGTCGTCAAGGGCGGTGAGCTGGTGACGACGATCGTCAGCGGCGAGCGCGACGTCGAGCAGAAGCTGCCGGTGACGCCGGACACGCTGTTCGCGATCGGCAGCAGCACGAAGGCGTTCACGACCCTGCTGCTGGCGACGCTGGTCGACGAGGGCAAGCTGGCGTGGGACGAGCCGGTGCGCACGTGGATCCCGGAGTTCGCGCTGAGCGATCGTGAAGTCGGCGAGCGGCTGACGCCGCGCGACCTCGTCACCCACCGCAGCGGCATGCCGCGCCACGACATGGTCTGGTACGGCGCCACCTTCGCGCGCGGCGACATGGTCAAGCGCTTGCGCTGGCTGCCGCTGAACAAGGACCTGCGGGTGGAGTTCCAATACAACAACCTGATGCTGCTGACGGCGGGCTACCTCGCCGAACGGGTCACGGGCGCGACCTGGGAAGAACTGGTGCGGCAGCGCATCTTCACGCCGCTCGGCATGGCCCGCAGCAACTTCGAAGTCGCCGCCAGCGCCGCCGATCGGGATCACGCGGAGCCGTATCGCTACGCCGATGCGAAGCGCGCGCACATTCCGTTTCGCGACATCACCGCGATCGGCCCGGCGGGCTCGATCAACAGCTCGGTGCACGAGATGGCGCAATGGGTCGCGCTGCACCTGCAGGACGGCAGACACGGCGACCAGGTGATCGTGCAGCCGAGCAGCATGCGCAACCTGCACACGCCGTGCATGGCGATCGGCGACGGCCCGATCGCGGAGCCCGACGTCGTCAGCGTCGGCTATGCGCTCGGCTGGTTCGTCGACGTCTATCGCGGCGCGCGCCGCATCCACCACGGCGGCAACATCGACGGTTTCTCGGCCCTGGTCACGCTGCTGCCCGACAAGGGCTTCGGTTTCGTCGTGCTGAGCAACCTCGACGGCACGCCGTTCCCCGAGATGGTCGTGCGCCGGCTCGGCGACCGCGTGCTCGGCGCCGAGGACAAAGACTGGGCGTCCGGGTTGCTGGCCAAGATCGAGCGCGCCGAGGCCGCGGGCGAGAAGGCGAAGCAGAACGAGGCCGGCGAACGGCACGAGGGCACGCAGCCGTCGCACGAACTGGCCGACTACGTCGGCGCCTACGAGCACCCGGGCTACGGCCCGTGCACGGTGACGCAGGTGGGCGAAGCGCTGCACATCGACCTGCACGGCATCGGTGCCGCCATGGAGCACTGGCACTACGACATGTTCCGCTGCCGGAAGGACGCCGCCAACCCGGAGGTCGAGGGCACCAAGGTGCAGTTCACCACCGACTTCGACGGCGACATCGACGCGCTGCGCGTGGCGCTCGAACCGGCGACCGGGCCGATCGTGTTCACGCGGCAACCCGATGCCCAGCTGCGCGACCCGACGTTCCTGCAGACCCTGGCCGGCGACTACGAACTGTCGGGCCAGACGGCGACGTTCGCGCTGCAGGGCGACAAGCTCACCGTGACGCTGCCGGGCCAGTTCTACGTGCTCGAACCGCGGCGCGCGTTGGTGTTCGGGCTGACCGGCCTCGAGGGCTTCTCGGTGCGCTTCGTGCTCGCTGCCGATGGCGCGGCCGGCAGCGTGCGCTTTCGCCAGCCCGACGGCGTGTTCGAGGGCAAGCGCAAGGCGCCGAAGTAGCGCACGGCGAGGTGGCCGTGGTGTGGCAGGTGAATCTCCGCCGCCGTGCATCTGTCGCCTGCCGTGGACGAACAGGACCCGTGCCGGGTGGGCGCGGTGCACCATGCCGGCAGTCCGCCTCGCCATGACCTTCGCTGTCGCGCATGCAACGACCTCACGCCGGATGCCGCGGCGCGTGCTGGTGACCGGTGCCACCGGCTATGTCGGCGGCAGGCTCGTGCCGGCGCTGCTGGCTCGCGGCGTCGAGGTTCGCTGTGTCGTGCGCGAGCCGCGCAAGCTGGTGGATCGGCCGTGGCGGCAGCACCCTGGCGTCGAGGTCGTGCGCGCAGATCTGCGCGATGTCGAGCAGTTGACCGGCCAGATGTCCGGCTGCCACGCCGCCTACTACCTCGTGCATTCGATGATCGCTCAGGGTGACGCCTATCGCCGGCACGATCGCGAGCTGGCGGCGGCGTTCGCGCAGGCGGCTGTGGCCGCGTCGGTCGAGCGCATCGTCTATCTCGGCGGGCTCGGCGAACTCGGCGACAACCTCAGCGAACACCTCGCGTCGCGGCGTGAGGTCGAGACCGAGTTGGCTTCGACCGGCGTGCCGGTGACGACGCTGCGGGCGGCGATGATCATCGGTTCGGCGTCGGCGTCGTTCGAGATCCTGCGCTACCTGGTGGAGCACCTGCCGGCGATGATCACGCCGCGCTGGGTGCGCACGCAGTCGCAGCCGATCGCGATCCGCAACGTGCTGCACTACCTGGTGACCTGCCTCGACGTGCCCGCGATCATCGGCCGCACGATCGACATCGGCGGCCCAGAGGTAGTCTCGTACCACGAGCTGATGCGCATCATGGCGGCGGCGCGCGGCCTGCCGCGGCGCTGGATCCTGCCGGTGCCGGTGCTGACGCCGCGCCTGAGTTCCTGGTGGATCCACCTGGTGACGCCGGTGCCGCACACGATCGCGCGCCCGCTGGCCGAAGGCCTGCGCAACCGCACCGTGTGCCGCGACGACAGCGCGCAACGACTGATGCCGCAGTCGCTGCTGACCATGCGCGAGGCGATCGACGCCGCGCTCGGCAAGGAGCTCGACGCGGTCGCCGAGACCGCGTGGACCGACGCCGGCGCGATGCCCGGCGACCCCGATTGGGCCGGCGGCACGGTCTACGTCGACACGCGCTCGACGCCCGTGCAGGCGCCGGCCGAGGTGGTCTACCGGACCGTGCTCGGCATCGGTGGCGCGAACGGTTGGTACGGCGGCAACTGGCTGTGGCGCGTGCGCGGCTGGCTGGACAAGTGCATCGGCGGGCCGGGCCTGCGCCGCGGCCGCCGGGACCCGAAGCGGGTCGTGGTCGGCGACGCGCTCGACTTCTGGCGTGTGGTCGAGGTGCGCGCGGGCCGCAGCCTCGAGCTGCGCGCGGAGATGAAGTTGCCCGGAACCGCGCTGCTGTCGCTCGATGTCGACGACCTCCGCGAGTCGTCGCGCCTGACCGTGACCGCGAAGTTCAAGCCGCGCGGGCTGATGGGCATCGTCTACTGGTATTCCGTGCTGCCGCTGCACGGCATCGTCTTCCGCAGCATGCTGCGCGGGCTGCAGCGGGCGGCGGAGGCAGCGGCGAAGGAGCGGCCGACCGGTGTTCGCGCAGCTTCGACGGCGGCTCCGCCGGTGGTGGTGGTCGACGAACCACGCCGCTGACCGGCTCGCCGCGCGGGCCGCGTCGCCACCGGCTCAGACGAACGGATTCGGCGGCCTGGTGCCGAGGCAGGTGTGCCGCGGATGGGAACCGTCGCCGCCGGGTCCTCTCGAGGTTCGCATCAGCCGGGCCCGTCCTGTCGCCGCAGTTCACCGAGGCGCAGGGCCAGGCGCGACAACCCGCGGTGCACGAGGTTGCGCGTCGCCCCTTCGCTGCGCTGCATGCGAACGGCGATCTCGGCGTAGTCCATGCCGCACAGGCGCTGCAGGCTGATCGCTTCCTGGTAGTCCTCCGGCAGCTCGGCGAATGCGCGTTCGATGCGCAGCACTTCCTCGCGACTTTGGACCACCTGGCTCGGGCTACAGAGGTCGGCGTGGGCCGGCAGCAGGTCGTGGACCTCCGCGGACGTGAGTTCCCGCTCGCGTGCCGGCGAACGTTGCGCGGCGTCCACGAAGCGCGCCTTGTCGACGAGCTTGTGTTGCGCCTTCTTGTAGAGCCAGTGGCGGAAGGCTGCTTCGCCGCGCCACTCGAAGGTGGACAGGTCGGCCAGGACCTCGCGGGCCACGGACTGCACGAGGTCCTCCGGCGTCTCGCGTGCCCGCAGGCTCGCGCCCATGCGAAGGCGAAGCCAGCCCTGCAGCCCCGGCATGTGCCGCACCAGCAGCGCCTCGACCGCCGCTGGATTCCGGTGCATCGCCTGCGTGACAAGAGGGAGGCTAGACTCGCTCATGGCTGGTGCGGACAGTATCTCCCCGCGCCGACACTTCCGGTGAACGAAGCCGACAGCCACTCCGTCGATCGCGCGGCACTGGAACCCGTGCTCGCCGAAGCGTTGGCTGCGTTCGACCTGGGTGGCCAGGTGGCGCTCGAGCAGTTCCTGGCCGCACGGCCCGGCCAGGCGGCATGCCTGCGCGAAGCGCTGGCAGACCTGCAACAGGCCGATCTGCTGCTGGCGCCCCGCTCCGAGCTGCCGACCTGGTTCGGCGAGTTCCGGATCCTCGAGCAGCTCGGCCAGGGCGGCATGGGCGTCGTCTACCTGGCCGAGCAGACGTCGCTCGGCCGGCAGGTGGCCCTCAAGGTCGTGCGCCCCGAGCTGCTGTTCTTCGATGGCGCTCGCGAGCGCTTCCGGCGTGAGATCGACGCCGTCGCGCGCCTCGAGCACGCCGCCATCGTGCCGATCCTCGCCACCGGCAATGCCGACGGCATTCCCTACTACGCGATGCCGCGCATTCGTGGTCGCAGCGCCGAGTCGGTGGTCAAGGCCTGCGCCGGGACCACCGTCGAGGCCTTGTCGGGTGCCGACCTGCGGCGAGTGCTCGCCGATGCCGCCGTCGGCGAAGCCGGGGACGGTGCCGGCTGTTTCGTCGGGCCGTGGTGGCGGGCGGTCGTGTCGTTGGTGCGGCAGGCCGCGCTCGGCATCGCCCATGCGCACACACGGGGCATCCTGCATCGCGACCTGAAGCCCTCCAACCTGATGCTCACCGCGGACGGTCGCGCCATCGTGCTCGACTTCGGCCTCGCCCACGCGAGCGGCGACCAGGGCCTGACACGCACTGGCGCAGCTGCCGGCTCACCGGCCTACATGGCCCCGGAGCAGGTGCGCGGCGAACCCGCCGACGAACGCACCGACGTCTATGGTCTGGCGGCGACCCTGCACTGCCTGCTGGCCCTGCGTCCGCCGTTCGACGTGGCGGATCCCGAAGTGCTGCGCAGCAACATCCTCGCCGGTCGGCGACAGGATCTGCGCGTGCGCAGGTCGATCCCGACGGAGTTGAGGTGGGTGCTCGACACCGCCATGGATGTCGAGCGCGGCCGACGCTACGCGAGCGCGAACGCCTTCGCCGAGGACCTGCAGGCGGTGCTCGATGGCCGCCGCATCCTGGCGCGTCGGCTGCCGGTGCATGTGCAGGTGCACAGGCTCGCGGCGCGTCATCGGGTGGTGTCGACGCTGGTGGCTGCGCTCGCGGTGTTCGTCGTGGTGCTGCCGACCGTGTTGTTGTGGCAGCAGCAGGCGGCCAACGCCGTGCTGTCCGTGCAGGTGCGTCGCTCCGACCACAGCGTGGAGGTCAGCATCGGTGCCGTCGAGAACCTGCTGGCCGCGGTGGCGCACGATCGCATGATGCACGTGCCTGCGGCGCAAGGAGTCGCTGCCGAGATGTTGCGGGGCGCGGTCACCCTGTTCGACGATCTTGCCACCGAAGGGTCGCGCGCCGCGCAGGTGCACGCGCTGCGCATTCGCGCCCTGACGTACCTGGCACAGGTGGAAGGCGCGCGCGGCCGCTACGACGAGGCCATCGCCGCGGCGCAACGCGCGAGCGACCTGTGTGGCGACGGGGAGCTGGCGCCGGCGGCTCGCTGGGAACGGGTGGTGGCGCGACGCATCCTCGCCGGCTTGTGGCTCGACACGGGCCGCATGGACGCCCTGGCGGCGATGGCCAAGGTGGTGGCACCCGACCTCGATGTACTGGCGGCGGCGCCGCAGTTCGTGGCTGCGGCGCAGGCCGAGCGGGCGCATTGGCACAGCTATTTGGCTGCCCTGGCTGCCAAGCGCGACGATGCCGCCGGCAACGAGGCGTGCTTGCGCGATTGCGTGACGGCCTACGGCGAGTCCGGTGACCGGCTGGCGCAGGCGAGCGCGCAGATCAACCTGGGCCAGTTCCTCGATCAGCAACAGCGCTACGCCGAGGCGCTGCCGCTGTTCGAGGCGGCGCTGGCCATTGCGACGTCGCCGGACGTCCCGACCCAGGGATGGCCCGTGCCGCGTCGGGTCGAAGGCAGTGCGCGGCGGGCGCTCGCTGGCGTGCTGCGCAAGGTGGGTCGCGAGCCGGAGGCGATCGAGGCCTACCGCCTCACGCTGCAAGCGTTCGACCAGTTCCTGGCCGACTACCCGGAGGAGCCCACCGCGCGAATAGCACGCGGCGCCGCCGCCGGTGACCTGGCCCTCGTCTGGCACGCGCAGCGGCAGTTCGCGCTGGCGCGGCCATTGCTCGAGGCCGCGTGCCAGGATCAGCTCACGGTGCTGGCGCGCGATCCGACGGAGAGCCGCGCTCTGCGCTGCCTGGTGTCGCACCGCCTGACCCTCAGCAATTGCTTGCGCGAACTCGGCGACCTGTCCACCCTGGAGACGGTGGCCCGCGAACTGGGTGCGATGCCGGGCATCCCGCAGCTGCCCCTGAACGCGGCCCGCAGCCTGTTGCGCTGCGCCGATGCCGCCTCGCCGGCCAAGGCCACTGCTCTGCGTGCCGAGGCCCTCGAACTGTTGGCCGAAGTGGTCCATCGTGGCGGCAGGATCGAGCCCACGGACGCGCTGTACGATCCGCTGCGCGCGGAGCCACGCTTCCTGGAGATCGCGTCCGCTTCGGGCAAGGCCGGCGGCTGAACGGCACCGGGGTGCGGCGGGGGCGCAGATTGGGTGTGACAGGCAGCCCGGTGTTCGCTCGTGGTGACAGCGAGTGAATCCCATGAACCGAACCCGTCGCCGTGTCTGCTCTGTGCCCACCCTCGTCCTCCTGCTCGCCGCGATCGGCGTCGCCCCGGGTGCGATGGCCCAGTGCGGCACCCAGTGGCAGGCTGGCGATGGCATTCCCGGTGTCGGCGACGACGCGCATGCCACGGCATCCTGGGATCCCGACGGTGCCCGCCCGGGTGTTCCCGGGTGCGACCTGCTCGTCGCCCCCGACATCCTCGAAGGCATGATCACGACCACCGGCACCGCGCAGGCGCAGCTCTTCCTGCCGAACACGCCGCCGCTGGTCGGCGTGACCTTCCACCAGCAGATGATCCCGATCGAAGTCGACCCCATGTTCCACTTCCTCGCCGTCACCGCAACCAAGGCCCTGCAGCTGACGGCCGGCACCTGTCTGATCGTCGTCTGCCGTGGGGGCGGCGCGCATGCCGCTTCGCCCTATGCTGCGACGACCCCTGCGAGACATGTTCGCAGGGGTCGTCGATCATGAGTCATGCCAAGCCCCGAGCCTCTGTGCGCGCCGGCAGCCGCGCCTGCGGCGTGCCCGAGTTCGACGCGCCCGACTCGGCGTGGAACGTGGCTGCGGCCGCGCCGGCGCAGGGCGACCCGTTCTGCTGCCGCACCGAGTGGCAGCTGTCGTTCCACGACACCTTCGCCCCGGGTCGCGCGCTGCATCTGCGGCACGACCGCGGCAGCGTCGCGGCGTTCGCCGAACGGAACGACGCGCGGCTGGGCACGCTGCTCGAGCCGGTGGAGTGCAGCTGGTTGTTCGGCTGCCCGCTGCTCGGCAGCGATGCGGTCGACTTGCTGGATGCGTTGCTGCAGGAATGGGCCGCCGCCGTGCTGCCGAACGTGCTGATCAGCGGCATCCTGCCGGCCAGCACGTTGCGCCGCCAACTGCTGGCCACGTTCCACGGTCGCCGCGCCATCTACCAACTCGAGCCCAACATCCAGGTCAGCGCCTCGCTCGCCGGGGGCCTCGACGGCTTCCTGTCCCGCCGCACCGCGCACCTGCGCCGCAACCTCGGTCAGCAGGCGCGCCGCGCCGCCGAGAAGGGTGTGCACTACGAACGCCATGCGCCGCGCAGCGCCGCCGAAGCCGACGCCGTCTACGCGCGCATGCTCGCCGTCGAGCAACGCAGCTGGAAGGGCATCGGCCGCTGCGGCATGGCCGAGTCGCCGTCGCGCGAGTTCTACCAGGTGATGCTGCGGCGGTTGGCGGTGTCCGGCGGCGGCCGCGTCGTGTTCGCGCGCTGCGGCGACGACGACATCGGCTTCATCTTCGGCGGCATGGCGGGCGGTGTGTACCGCGGCCAGCAGTTCAGCTACATCGAGGCGTGGAGCAAGTTCGGGATCGGCAACCTGCTGCAGATCGAGCAGGTGCGGTGGCTCTGTGAGGAGGGGGCGCAGCGCTACGACATGGGCCCGAAGATGGACTACAAGCGGCACTGGACCGAGGTGGAGACGCGCATGGATGCGTGGTTGCTGCGGGCGCTGTGACGTCGGCGGGTCACGAGGTGCATCCCGAGTGTTGCTTCGCCGGCATGAATGGCGGCGTCGCCATGACCGTCGCGAGAAGCGCTCCGCTGGGCGTGCCGCGCGTGCCCAGTTGGTGCAGCGTGCGTGGGGTGTCGATGCGGAGGCCTTGGTCCGCGCGCACCGGGGGCCCCGCGTGCAGCCGGACGACTTCCTCGATGCGATGGCGGCGTGCTGGACCGCGGAACGAGTCGCGCGCGGGGTCGGGCAGCGGTTGCCGCCGGTTCCGGAGGTGGATGTGCGGGGGTTGCGGATGGAGATCTGGTGGTGACGAGGTGTCGGTCCGCCGGCCGTTCAGGGCGTGGTGGCGCGGATCGGTTGCGCCACCTCGCGAAACCGGCACATCCCGTTCGCCCACTTCATCTGTTCCGGCGTGCGCACCTCCGGCTCGAACAGGGTAGGGCTCGCGACCATCACGAACGCGCAGCGCGCGCGGCTGGTGGCGACGTTGAGCCGGTGCGGGTCGTAGAGGAAGCCGAGGCCGCGCGGCGCGTCTTCGGGCGTCGAGCTCGTGCACGAGTAGACGACGACGGGCGCTTCCTGGCCCTGGAACTTGTCGACGGTGCCGATGTGCGTGACGCCGAGCGGGGCGAGCTTGCGGCGCAGCAGGCTCGTCTGCGCGTTGTAGGGCGCGATGACCAGGAGGTCGGCGGCGGTGAGCGGCGCCACCTTGCCGTCGCGGTCGGTCCAGGTCGCTGCCGGCCGCAGGATGCGCTGCACGAGCTGCACGATGGCGTCGACTTCCTCCGGCGCGCTGGCCTGGTTGCCCTCGTGTTCGCATTCGAGCACGAACAGGCCCGCACCGTTGACGACGCCGGTGCCATCGATGCGCTGCCGTTCGTTGCCAGCGATGGGTGACAGGCGACCGTCGTAGTAGAGCTCCGACGTGAACGCGCAGAGATCCGGGTGCAGCCGCCAGGTCTGCCGCAGGAACAGGCCCTGGTGGTCGTCGAGCGTCGCGCGGTCCGGCCCGATCAGGTGCGTCAGCGCGGCGATGTCGGCGCCGTCGGGGTGCGTGCCCTTGTGCGGTTGTTCGAGCTGCTGCGGGTCGCCGAGCAGGATCAGGTTCTTCGCAGCGCGCGCGAACGCGAGCACCTGCGCCAGCGACATCTGGCCGGCCTCGTCGACGAACAGGTAGTCGAGCTTCGCCGCCGCGTCGTCGCGCGCCCACAGCCACGCCGTGCCGCCAACGACGGTGCCTCGTCCGATGGCGGCGAGGGCTTCCTGGTTGTCGGCCGTGTAGGTGATGCCGGCTGGCGGCGTTTCGTCGTGCTTGTGCACGAGGTTGACGGCGACGCCCCTCTTGGCTGCCGCTTCGCGCACCTTGCCGAACAGGTTGTCGATGACCTTGTGGCTGACCGCCGTCACGCCGACCGTGTGCCCCGCCTGCACGAGCGCCACGATCGTGTGGCCGCCGGTGAACGACTTGCCCGTGCCGGGCGGCCCTTGGATCGGCAGCACGCCGCCGCCGAGGTGCAGGCACAGGCGCTTCGCCGCGTCGACCATCGTCTCGCCGGGCCGCTGCAAGGAGCCGTCAGGCTGGCGCGGCACGTGCGTAGGCGTTCGGCGCAGCAGCAGTTCGCTCGCGCGCGCGAACGGACCGGTGGCAGCCAGGCCAAAGTCGCGCACGTGTTCGGCGAACGCGAGCAGGCCGTTCTCGAGCGCGTCGTTGCCGACCACCTGGTCGCGGAAGATCGCACGAGGTTGCAGCGACGCGTTCTTCTTGCCCTGCTTGATCACGACGCGTCCCGCGCTCGCATCGATCTCCGCGATCGTCCCGAGCCGCGTGCCGATGCCCTCGGCGGCAGGATCCTCGTCGCGCACGACGTAGACGGCATCGCCGACGTCGATCGCGGTCTCCTGCGGCGGGAAGGCGTAGGCGCAGCGTTGGCTCGTCTCGCCACCGACCTTCGCCTCGATGCCGACGAAGCGCAGGCCGGCGAGCATCTCCCGTTCGTCGAGGCGCTCGTCCGGCGCCATCTCCCGCAGGCGGAAGTGTTCCCACCAGGCGCTCTTCCGCTCGCGCAGGAAGTAGCCGCAGAGGCTGGCCAGCAGCGCACGCGCCTGCTGTTCTGCGTTGCGCTGCTCCGCCGGGGGCAGGTCCTGCTCCAACGCGGCGCGCAGCGACTCGATGCGAGCC
>JBGARS010000122.1:0-10457 GCA_044230075.1 Planctomycetota bacterium
GGCGCCGACGGTCGCGCACGCCGCCGCACCGACGAGGATGATCGCGCGCAGGGTCACCGGCCGATGCTACGCGATCGGCGGACGCGCGAACGCGGCGGATCGGGGGCGAGCGATCCGCCGCGCCTGTCGCCGCTGCTGCGAACGCGGGCACCGACGACGTGTGCCGCAGCGACTGCGTGGCACGCCGACACCACGTTCGACGTCGCGCACGCGGAGCTTGCGACTGCCGACGACCGACGCTGCCTCGGTCTGCTCGCGTTCGCGACGAATCGGGTGCAGGAATGCCACGCCGCGTGGGCACCGTTGGAACTGGCCGGCGATGCGTTCATCGACGCCGCGGCCGGGCAGCTGCACCTGCAGCAGGGCGAGATCGGCAAGGCGTATGGGCGGTTCGCGCGCGCGACGAAGGAATGGCCGGAGGCCGGCTTCCTGGCCGTGGCGATGGCGGACTGCGCAGTGCGGCTCGGGGACCTGGACGTCGCGGAACGGGAGCTCGTGCGTGCGGAGGATCGCGGGCTGAAGGATCCGTTCGACACTCAGGTGCGGGTGAAGGCGGATCTGCGTGCGGCGCAGGGGCGGTTCGAGGAGGCGCGGCAGGGGTACGAATGGGTGATCGCGTGGCACCTGGCCGAGACGGCGCGCCTGCACTACATCCCCATGCTGGAGAAGATCGGTGATCTGGGACGGGCGCTGGAGCTGCGCCTCGATCGCATCGAGCGAGGCAGCGACAAGGACGCAGATCTGTTCGCCATCGCCGCGTGGCGAGGGTGGTGCAGGATGTCCTTACTGCAGCGGCAGGCGGAGTTCATGGCGCTGTGGTCGGCCGACCGCAACACGTGCCTACTGGCCAGGCTGGAGGGGTTCGATGCCGGTCGGGCCGCATCGACGACAAGTAGGCAAACGATCCCGGGAGCACCTTCCTCTGAGGAACGGAGCCGCGCACTCGCCGGCCTCACCATCCTCAAGGAGCTCACGCACGTGTTCCCAAGCCACTCTTCGTTCCGCCGTTCCCCCGCGGCCCTCCGATCGGGCGTCGCCGGCGCTCTCGCCATCGTCGCCACCGTGCAATCGGTGCCGTCACCCTTCGCCTCGCGTCTGGCCGGGTGGCTCTGCACCATCGCACGATCGAGCGCGTGGCTCGTGGTCGCGGCGGCAGCCATCTCCAGCGATGTTCCCGGACAAACAGCGCAATGGTGGAACCTGACCCCGGCCTCTGGCAGTCCGTCGGCACGGCGGGACCACGCTACGGCACTCGATCCGCTCAATGGCGATGTGCTCGTGTACGGCGGCTACAGTGACGCTTCTTCGACGGGACTCGGTGACTTCTGGCGATGGAACGGCTCGCAGTGGTCGCTGGTCTCGCCGACCGCACCACCTGGCAGGCTCCAAGAGGCTGCGATGGTGAACGTGCCATCGATCCACAAGGTCGTGTTGTTCGGCGGCTATGACTTCGCGATCAATCAATTCACGCAAAGGACTTGGCTCTGGGACGGCTCGTCGTGGACCGACGTGACTTCGCCCACGACCAATCCGCCAGTCCGGCAGGCGCACGGTCTTGTCTACGACTCCGTTCGTGATGTCGTCGTGCTGCACGGCGGTGTCAACGGAGGCCCACCCTACCCGGGCGTGCTCGCAGACACTTGGGAGTGGAGCCCTGCCACGATGACGTGGAGCAATGTGACGCCGCCAGTCTCGGGCCCCGGCCTCTACGCCCATGGCATGGCCTTCGATCCCGTGCGCAACGAGACGATCGTTCACGGCGGCACGCCCGCACCCAACCAGCTCTCGAACAAGACATGGAGCTGGAAGAACGGTGCTTGGAACCAGCTGCCAGTGACTGGACCAACGCTATGGACCCACGCGATGACCTGGGATCCGGAACGCCAGGCCATCGTCTCCTACGGTGGCGCTGACTACGCGGGATTGGTTGGCAATGCGCAGGAGTGGCGCGGAAGCGCGTGGACTCCGCTCATGGTGACGTCGGTCGCCGCGCCGGCAGCGCGCGACTACCTCGCCATGGTCTTCGATCCACTGCGCAACGGTTTGGTCATGTTCGGCGGATACGTGGGAGGCAGCAGCAGCTCGCACGAGACCTGGATGCTGACGAGCCAGCATCAACCAACCGTCACCACCTCCGGCCCCGGCTGCAACCCCGCCGCCGCCGCCATCCCGACCCTCGAACGCACCCCCGGCACGGGCCCGTGGGTCGGCGACACCCTGACCCTCGAAGCCCAGGGACTGCCCAGCCCCGTGTCGCTGCTGATCCTGAGCCTCAGCAACCCCGCACTGCCTCTGGGCGTGCTCAGCGCTCCAACCTGCACCTTGCTCGCCGACCTGGACATCCTCGTGCCGTTGACCAGCACGCCTGCGACGTGGACCTGGTCACCCGTGACCGGCAGCTACGGCCAGCACATCTACGCGCAGACGGTCAGCCTCGACCTTTCGGTCCGGCTCGGCGCTCCGGGCTTCATCACGACGATGTCGAACGGTCTCGACCTGACGCTGGGCAGTCGCTGACCGAGGCGCTGGTCGGCGCACAACCGCACCGTGCTATCCCGCCCACTTCACCCGCCGACGACCCGATCGACCAGCTTCTTCACCAAGCTCTCGAACTCGCCGCGACAACGGGCCACTGCCTGGATCTGCCCACCGCCGATGCCGTCGCTCTGCCGCAGATCGAACATCGGCTTCCTGGCCTGCTGTGCGATGGGCACGAGGCTCGCGAAGTGCCGGATCGACGCGAGGCACCAGGGGTCCGCGTCGACGGACACCGAGCTGGTCGCAGCTTCACCGAGCACTTCCTTCTGGAACGTCTCCGGAATGGCCTCGGCCCACTTCGCGTAGCCCTTGACGGTCTGGTCCTTGCGCGCGAGGTGCTGCTGCACGACGTAGCCGACCGGCATGAACTCGTGCACGGGCAACGTCGCCTGATCGCGGCCGGTCATGTGTCGTTCCCGCACCACATGCCAGTCGTCGCGCCATGTTCGCAGCACCGGCCCGACGTTGCGCATGCCCTGCAAGCTGAACAGGTCGGGCGCGAGCGGCAACACCACGGCATCGCAGGCCAGCAAGGCGGCGCGGTTCAGCGCGCCGAGGCTCGGCCCGACATCGACGAACACCAGATCCGCCTTCACCTGCTCGCCGACCATGGTGGCCAACACGTCGAGGGCCGTGGTCACATCCAGAGCGCGGTGATTGGCCGAGGACATCGTCTGCGGCCATTCCTGTGCCAGCGTCTGCTCGAACAAGATGAGCTGCAGGTGACCAGGAAGCAACCAGAGTTGGTCGGCAACGGTTCGCACCTCCGGCTCGACCACGCCACCCTTGCCGCGGCGAACCGGTTCGATGCAGGAAGCCACCGTCCGCCCGCCGTCGTCGCCTTGCCAGAGTTCGGTCAACGCGTCCTCGGCAAGGAAGATCGAAGACACAGGTTGCACTGCGGATCGTAGTCGAGCACGGCGACCCGATGGCCCTGCCGCGCCGCCATGTGCGCCAGGTTGAAGGTCAGCGTCGTCTTGCCGACGCCGCCCTTGTTGTTGAACAGCACGACCGACTTCATGCCCGCCTCCGCACTACCACGCGCGTGAAGCCATCGGTCTCGACCACGAGCGGCGGGTTGCCGTTCTTCTCGAGTTGCAGGCGTGCACGGCGCACACCACGGCCGAGCTGCTGCACGTAGCCGGCTGCGGCGAGACGAGCGGTCAACAGAGGGTTGCGGTAGTCGGAATGGGTACCGAACTCACCTTCGGCGGCGTGACCGTACGGTCCACCCGGATTGCCGCCGCACCAAGCGACGGATCTCGTCCTCAGGCACCATCCGGTCAGTCCGGCGGCGCCACGCGGCATCACCAACGACGTCGCCTCCACCGCAGTCGTGGCCGGGACGGCTGCGATCGACTCGCCCCGGCCACCCGCGTGCGCGGGCGCCGGGGCACACAAGGTCACTGCAGCTGCGTCGTGCTCTTCACGCCGTTGCTGAGCACGAAACCGCCGGTCTCACCGTTCACCAGCGGGAAGGTGCCGTCGAACAGCGCCACGGCCTGGGCGGCGATGACGTTGCCCGGTGCGAAGTACGGCGTCGCGAAGGTGAACGGCACCGCGCTCGTCGGCGCGAACGTGAGGGCCGTGCCGATGTTGACGTCGAGCGTCGCGATGTAGGCCTTGCAGCCCGGCATCACGGTCAGGATGCCCGCGAGGTCGAGGCCGCCCGGCAGCGGGTTGACGCTGAGGAACAGCGTCGACAGGTAGACACCCGAGGTCGGCACGAACTCGGGGATGTTGCCGATCGTGTAGGTCACGTTCGTGCTCGGGTTGATCACCGGCGGCGGCGAAGCCGAGAGGCTCAGCGGCAACAGCGCAGGCGGCGGCAACATCACGAACGGCATCGCGGTCGACAGCGCCACCGAGGTCGGCGTGGGGCCGGCACCAGCCAGCGTCGAGCCGACGACCATCGTCGTGGTGTTCGAGCTGACGGCCATGCTGACCCACACCATGAAGACGTCACCGGTGGTCAGGTTGACCTGCCACTGGAATGTCGCCGGGTTGGCCGTGGCGTACTCGTAGACGCCGTCGAAGGTGACATAGAGCACGCCGCCCAGCTCCTCGGTCTTGATCGAGCCGCTGCCGGCGAGGGTCGGGTTGTAGTCGCGCCAGTTGTACCAGGCGAGGCCGGTGGCCGGCGCCGTCAGCGCCAGCGTCGCGCCGTACGCCGTGCCCTGGTTGCCGGTCGCGGACGCGGTCAGCACACCGTTCGACGAAATGGTCCATTGCGGCGCCGTGCCACCGGGCACCGGCGGCGCCACCGATGGCGAGAACGTCGTCGTCGTGTCATCGCCGTTGGCGACGACGGTCGCGCCGCCGGTCGGCGCGACGTAGAGCGCGCCCGCCGCACCCGGAATCCAGGTGGCGATGTAGCCGTTGCCCGCCGGGGTGAACAGCAGCGCGTTGCCGTCGAGCGCCGCCTTCGCCGCCGGTGTGCCGGCATACGCCTCCATCAGGTTGCTGTTCAGATCCGCACCGGTGTAGCTGTAGCAGCCGGTGCCGAAGTTCTGGTGCGCCGCCGACGACAGGTCGCGGATCTGCAGCGCCGTGATGTGCGGCGCGAGCACGTTGGTCGGCAGCGGGTGCGTGCCCTGGATGATCAACCACAGCTCGGCGGACGCGTTGTAGGTGAACGTCCCGGTGCAGTGCGTGCCGAACTGGGTGTCCGGCGAGCTCGCCGCCGGAGCATTGTCGGGATCGGCATCCATCGGGCCCGACACCGGACCCTGCAGCATCGATCCGACGTTGGTGACTTCGCCCCCCGACAGCACCGCCGTGCCAAAGGCCGAACTCAGGTTCATCACGCGGTCGTACAGCACGTTGGTCGGCGTGCCCGTGCGCTGGTCGGTGAACCAGACCTGGACCTCGTAGGTGTAGCCGGGATTCAGCGTCGCCAGCGTGTCGAGGCGGATGCCGCCCCAGCCCGTCGGATTGGCGGCCACCGACGTCTGCATGGCCAACGAGTTGGCCAGCAGCTTGTCGAACTCGGCGTTGCCGGTCGTCGAACCGTTCAGACCGCCATTGATGTAGCCGTTCCAGCTCGCGGGCTGCCAACCGCCGGCGAACGTCACACCGTTGACGGTCGCGTTGATCGGCGCGATGTTGGGCTGGTGCGCATTGCCCGCGAAGACGAGCGCGCCGTTCGTGCTGACATCGGTCGGCGCAACGCTCGGGAGGACGGGTCCCCAGGTGATCGTCTGGGCATTGGCGGCGCAGACCAGGATGGCGCTGGCGAGTAGGGAATACGAAGAGGTGCGGAGCATGGGCATGTGGAGGGGCAAGGGGCCAAGGGAAGGCAGGCGCCGCAGCGCCGGAAACTGCGGTGCCCTGGCGCGGACTTGGACTGGCCAAGGCACGGCCAGATCCTAGTGTCCGCCGCGGTGCCGCACACGGGTCCGCCAGCGCTGCGCGGCATTTCGCCCTCCCCCGGGGCAGGACCGCATCCCGCTCCCGGCAGGTCGCCGGCGGCTCTCGACTGCTTCAGCCGCACGGTCGCTCCCGTCGATGACAAGGGCCTCATGACGACTGTCACCGCTCCCCCGTGGGCCGACCTCTGGATCTGCAAGGGCCTGCCGATCGAACGCGTGCCCAACTCGTCGATGATCGAGATCCACGGCGTGCGCGGGTTCCTGATGCCCGGCGACGTGCAGCACCTGTGGGACCTCGGCACGGCGCTGCCACGGGGCGCCACCCACGTCGAGATCGGCAGCTGGATGGGGCTGTCGAGCATCGTGATCGCCAACGCGCTGATCGCGAACCTGAACTTCGATGCACGGATCCACTGCATCGACACCTGGCAAGGCTCCCCCGAGCACCGGACCGAGGCCGAGATCCAGGCCGGCACGCTGTTCGAGACGTTCCTGCAGAACGTGCACGACGCGAAGGTCGACCACTTCATCCGGCCGGTGCGCGGCGACAGCGCCAGCCTCGCCGCCGACTACGCCGACGGCTCGATCGACAGCATCTTCATCGACGGCGACCACAGCTACGAAGGTTGTCGCCGCGACATCGTCGCGTGGCTGCCCAAGCTCAAGCGCGGCGGCCGCATCGGCGGCCACGACGCCGTGCCCGGCGAGGGCGTGCAGCAGGCCGTCGAGGAGATCGCGCAACGCCACGGTCTGCGCGTCGACTACCTGACGCCGCCGCGCGCACACTTCGTCTGGGAATACACGACGGCACGGTGACGTGCGCGGGCCGAACGGTCAGGATCGTCGAGCTGCACTTCTTCAGCGGGATGTCGGACCCGCTCCGGCCGCCCACTGGCGGCAACCCCGCCGCCACGCTCCGATGCGGCCATGCAGCCGTGCCACGTACTCGTATTGACCGGCGCGGGTATCAGCGCCGACTCCGGCGTGCGCACCTTCCGCGACGCCGGCGGGCTGTGGGAAGGCCACCGCGTCGAAGACGTCGCCACGCCCGAGGGCTGGCAGCGCGACCCGCGCATGGTCTGGAGCTTCTACCAGCAGCGCCGCCGGCAGCTGCGCGAGGTCGCGCCCAACCCTGCGCACCACGCGCTCGCCGCGTTCGAGCGCACCCTCGAGGCCGCGGGCCACGCCTTCACGCTGATCACGCAGAACGTCGACGACCTGCACGACCGCGCCGGCAGTCGCGTGCTGCACATGCACGGTGAACTGCAGCGCCTGCGCTGCGAACGCTGCGAACTGGACTTCGTCGACACGCTGCACGTCGACCCGGGCCGCTTCGTGGAATGCCCCGAATGCGCGCACCCGCGGCTGCGTCCGCACATCGTCTGGTTCGGCGAGGTACCGTTCCATCTCGACGCCATCGCCGCGGCGCTGACCACGTGCACGCACTTCCTCGCGATCGGCACCAGCGGTCAGGTCTGGCCCGCATCGGGCATGCTGGTGCAGGCGCGGGCGCGCGGCGCCACGACGTGCGTGCAGGCGCTCGAACCGCCCAGCAACCTCGATCCGCGCGATCGTTTCCACCAGGGCCGCGCCAGCGAGGTCGTGCCGGCGATGATCGCCGGACTCACGCGGGAACTCGGCCTCGACGCAGCCGGTGACGGCTCGGCCCCCTGACCAGGGTCGCGCGGCGACCGACGCGCGCGATCACTCCCGCAGTCGCCGCTGGAACAGTTCGAGGATCAGATCCCAACACTGCCGCGCCAGCGCCGGGTCGTAGCGCCCGCCGCTGTGCTCGTCGCGCAGGAAGGCGTGGGCGCCGTTCCACTCGTGCCACGAGAACGTGATGCCGGCGGCGGTCATGCGTTCGTGGATCAGCCGGCGACCGGCGTCGGGGATGTGCGGATCCTGACGGCCCCAGATCATCAGCATCTCGCCGCGTGCGTCACCCATGCGCGCCAGGGTGTCGTCGCCGCCGCGGCCGAGGCTGCCCTTGTGGATGTCGGTCGCGTAGCAGCACGCGGTTGCCAGCACGTCGGGCTGCAGCGCCGCGCGGAAGGCGAGGTGGCCGCCGAGGCAGATGCCCATGGCACCCAACCGCCCGGTGCACGACGGCATGCCGCGCAGGTGATCGAGTGCGGCGCGCGCGTCGGCGTCGAACGCGGCGATCGGGCGCGCCAGTTTGTGCGCGTTGCCGCGCTCGGCCCCGGCCTGGTCGTAGGGCAACACGCAGCCGCGCGGTTCGAGGTCGTGGTAGACCTCGGGCACCGCGACGACGAAGCCATGGCCGGCGAGGAAGGCGGCGCTGCGGCGGATCGGCGCGGTGATCTGGAAGATCTCGGACGACAGCACGATGCCGGGATGCCGGCCGCTGCCGGTCGGCGCGAACACGACCGTGCGCATCGGTCCGGTGGGGGTCGTCAGGTCGACCTCGTGTTCCTGGATGGTCGTCATGACCGGCGGCCGCTCAGCAGCCGGTCGTGGTCTCGGCGGCGTTCGACAGGCTCAGGTCGAGGCCGTTCAACCCCGGGTCGTAGACGCCCCACTGCCAGAACGCCCGCAGGCCGTACCAGCTCGGGTCCGTGCTGATCGGCACCACCCACTGCGCCGCGCCACCGCTGACCAAGGTGACGTACATCACGTCGAGATCGACGTGCAGGAAGCAGCCGGGCATACCGACGCCGGTCAGGTCGATGCCCGGCAGGTGTCCCGTCAGGCTGGCGACGCCGACCGCGAAGGTCGGCGGCACGTTCGTGCATGCGAGCGTGAACGACTGCCCCATCGTCGGCACGCCACCGCCGGGGTTGCCGATCGCCGGCACGCCCGCGCTGCCGGCACAGCCGGCGCCGAAGGTCGCGAACGAACCGACCGCACCAGTGAACTTCCAGGTCTGGTCGAAGACGCGGCTGAGCGCGCCGTTGGCTCCGCCGGCCAGCACGGCCACGCCGTTCACGACGTCGTAGGTCATCACGAAGCCGTAGCGCCACTGCGCGATGCCACTCGTGTCGTAGTGGTCGTCGGGGAACGGATCGACGGCGACCTGGCACCACGACGAGCCGTCATACTCCCAGCTCTCGGAACGATAGCCGCCGACACCGGGACGCCCGCCGCCGTGCAGCACGCACACGCCGCGCGCCTGGTCGTAGACCATCTGCGCGTAGGTCATGCCGATGCCGTTCAGTGCCGCGCCCCACGGCGCGCTGCCGACCGTGACGCTCACGTCGGTCCAGTTCGTGCCATCGTACTCCCAGGTCCGCTGGTCCGAGATGCCGTTGTCCGTGCCGCCGGTGTAGACGATGCGGCCGCGCCCTATGTCGTAGCACATCGTGCCCGCCGCCGCGTTGAGCGGTGCCGTGGTGGTGACGACCTGGGTCCACGCACTGCCGTTCCACTCCCAGGTGTCGCGCAGGTGCGTGCCGCCACCTTGCAGCGCGTTGCCCGAGCGGCCGCCGAACATCACGACCTTGCCGCGCAGGAGGTCGTACGCCATGCAGTGGCCTGCGCGTGCGCCGGGCCCCGTCGCGGCGGGATGCGCGGTCCAGTCGGTGCCGTTCCACGTCCAGGTGTCGGACAGGCTGGCCCAGCCGCCGTACATCACGACCTGCCCGTTGGCGACGTCGTAGCACATCGCGGCCTGCTCGCGCACCGTCGGCACGGTCGCCGGCGATGCCTGCGTCCAATTGCTACCGTCGTAGAGCCAGGTCTGGTTGCTGCGCGAGCCGGACAGGAAGGCGCCGCCGAAGAAGACGGTCTGGCCGTGCGCCAGGTCGTACGCCGCGGCCGCGTGTCGGACCGCGGGACCGACGGTCGCCGGCGTCGCCTGGGCCCAGCCCTGACCAACGAGTGGCAGGGCCATGAGGAGAGGGAGGACAGCTGTGGAGCGCATCGTGGTGGTAGGCGTTGTTTCGGGCCGCGAAGCCGGTGCCTTCGGAGAATATGTGCGGGAACGACCCCGGCGACAATCCGCGTGCTCGCCGAGCCCGCTCCGGCGAACAGGAGCCGCCGCCTGCTATCCTCCCGCGCCCCGATGACCCTCGTCACGCTGGAGAAGATCGTGCGCCGCTTCGGCGAAGACCCGATCCTCGACGGGCTGTCGCTGCGCGTCGACGAGGGCGACCGCATCGGCGTGGTCGGCGACAACGGTGCTGGCAAGACGACGATGGTGCGCATCCTCGCCGGCACGGACGAACCCGATCTCGGCCAGCGCAACCCGAAGAACGGCCTGCGCATCGCCTACGGCGCCCAGATGCCGGCGATGCCGAAGGGCACCACGGTGCTCGACCTGGTGCTGCGCGGCACCGGCGAACACGGCGCGCTCGAACGGCGCATGCGTTCGCTCGAAGCGAAGATGGCGACCGGCGACGAGCAGGCGCTGCGCTGCTACGGCGAGCTGCAGGCGGCGTTCGAGGCGGGCGGCGGCTACGACCACAAGCACCAGGTCGAGAAGGTGCTAGGCGGCATCGGCTTCCCGATCGCCGACCTGGGCAAAGACGTGTCGGTGCTCAGCGGCGGCGAGAAGTCGCGCGTGCAGCTGGCGATCCTGATGACGAC
>JBGARS010000123.1:0-10341 GCA_044230075.1 Planctomycetota bacterium
GGAAAATGAACGCACTGCATTGGATGCAGCGGGCAGCACTTGGTATGGCGATGTCGTTGTCGGTGGCGGCTTTCGCCGACGATCCTGGTTTTCCCGCGGCCACCGGGGATCCCGCCTTCATCAGCGCCGGCACCTGGGCGATCAGGTCGGCGTTCAGCGACTGGATCTTGGCGAGCACCTCCATCGACAGCTCGCCGTCCTTCTCCATCCCAGCGACGAGTTCGACCAGCATCGGCCCCATCTCCTTGGTCACCTCGCCCATGCGCTTCCAGTCGAGAGCCGCCAGGGCTTCTCGATGGGCATCGTCGGCGAACACCGGCCCGGTCTCCGCGACGACGGGCTCGGGCGGCGGCGGTGGCGGCTCCTCCGCTACCGGCGCTGGCGCCGGTTCGCGGGCCATCGCCAGCTGCAGGGCATCGTTCCGCTTCTCGCTCTGCGCCAGTCGTTCGCGCAGGCTCGCGATCTCGGCCGCGAGCGCGTTCGGATCCGCAGCGCCGGCCTCGAGGTGCACGACCTCGCCCGCCTTCGCGGTGCCACCCTGCGACAGCGTGTGCCACGTCACCACGCCCGCGACCACGGCGATCGTCAGCGTCGACGCCGCGAAGACTCCCTGCTTCCAGTTCCCGATCATCGACCTCACCTCCAATTCGGTGGCCGCACCGGTGGCGAGTTCGCCGAACGGTCCGACCTGAAAACGACATGGCGCTGCCGCCAGCAACCGGTTGCCGGCGCGCGCCGCGAAGGCGGTGTGCGAACCGGCGGCGTGCAACGAACGGTGCACTGCGGCCCGCTCGACCTCGACGCACTGCAGTTCGCCCACGAGGACGCGCAGGTCGAGCGACACGACCCGCGCGTCGGCCGTGCGCGCGCCGCGCGACCACACCGCGCCGACCACGACCCCGAGCAGCAGCAGCAGCGCCGCCGCGGCGACCAGGTAGCCAAAGGCACCGCGCGCGCGCGCGCCATGCGCCGCGCGGAGCACCGGCAGCGGTACGGGCGACGCCTCCTGCAGCGCCAGCACGACGCGCGCCGACAGGTCCGGCGGCCGGCTGCCGTGCAATTCCTGCAGCCCCGCGTCGACCCAACGATCCTGCCAGTCGCTCATGCGCGGGCTCCCTTGCGTTCGACGCACGAGCGCAGCACTGCCCGCGTGCGGCGCAGCAGCGACTTGACGCCGTGCTCGCCGATGCCGAGCCGTTCGCCGGTGTCGCGCCGCGACCGCCGTTCCTCGTAGTGCAGCCGCACGACGTCGCGCGCGCGGCCATCGAGCTGGTCGAGGCAGGTGCGCAGGTGAGCGAGCGACTCGCCGCCCGCGTCGTCCTGCGCGAAGCCGGTCCACACCGCCTCGATCGCATCGAGATCCGCCACCTGGAACGGCGGCGCGCGGAACGACTTCACGTAGCAGTTGCGGGCGACCGTGCGCAGCCAACTCGCCGTCGCGGCGGCGGACCGTTCGGCGAAGCCCCCGCGCAGCAGCTGCAGGAACGCCTCCTGCACCAGGTCGTCGGCGAGCTCCGCCGAGGCGCCGAGGAAGCGCAGGTAGCGCCAGACCTCGGCCTGATGGCGTTGTACGAGGCGCACGACGTCGACCTCGGCGATGCTGCGAGAGACCTGCACGGCACCAGAATCCCCGATCCGACCGCGGGGGTGCACGAAATTGCGCCGTGCGGCTCGGCGCCTTGGCACCGGCACCGCGGTCACACCGCTGCCATCGCGGGTTGACGGGGCGAAATGCCACGGGATACTTCTCCCGGCCTGCTCCCCCCGTTCGGCCGCCCCACCGGACACCACCGCCCCAGCCGCGCCATCCCAGGTGGCGCGCCGTTTCCCCGTCTGGACCAGGACTTCATGCGCCTCATCTGCCTCGGCGCGAGCTTCGCGCTCGCCCTTCCGCTCTTCGCCCAGGATCCGACCGAGGGCGACTCCCTCTCGCCGAAGACTGCTGTCGCCGAGTTCCAGTCCCGCACCGGCGGCCAGTGGATCGTGCAGTGGCACCCCGCGACCGGCACGCCGAGCGCGATCTACGGACCCGGCCTGCCGCTCGCCGACTGGCGCGAGAACACGCTCGAAGAAGCACGCCGCCACACCGGCCTGCTGCTGGCCGAGCACAAGGACCTGCTCGGTCTCGGCGCGTCCGAGTTCCGCGAGGTGATCGGCGCCCGCATGGGCCGCACGTGGTCGTTCACGTTCGACCAGTTCTTCCGCGATCTGCCCGTGATCGAAGGGCGCGCCGACCTGCGCATCCACATGAAGGGCGTGCTGTCGATGCTCGGCAGCCGCGCCTGGCCGATCCCGGCCGACTTCGACATCACGCCCGCGATCGGCGACGAGGTCGCGACCGCGATCGCCTGGGACGCGCTTGGCATGGCGCCGGCAGCGCTGCCGCCGCGCGCACCGCGCCTGTGCATCTGGGGCGACATCAGCGCGCCGCAGGCGGCGCCCGTGTTCCTCGCCTGGGAGGTCGCGGTCCAGAACCTCGGCCAGGACGGCAAGGGGCCGATGGGTCGCTACTACGTCGACGCGAAGAACGGCGCCGTGCTGCACTACGTGAACGATCGCCACGAGTGCGGCTTCCCCGGCTGCACGAAGGCCACGCATGAAGCCAACGTTGCCGCGGCGGCCGCACCGGTCGCGACGGCACCGCTGCACGCGCCGGTGCATTCGCTGTTGCCGATCGCGACGACCGTGACGGTGATGGCGTGGACCCGCACCGGTGTCGATGGCACCAGCGCGCTGGTCAACACGCCGCTGCCGGGCCTGGTGCTCAACGTGCCGGGCGTGGGCTTGCGCACGACCGACCAGAACGGCCAGTTCTCGATCGACATCAACGCGTCGGTGGTCATCAGCGTCGGCGCGCTCGACGGCCGGCACCATGCGCCGATCGTCGGCACCAGCGCCCCGAGCGGCAACTTCCAGGTCGACCCGGGCGTCAATGCGACGATCCAGTTGCTGACCGCCGCCGCCTCGACCGCCGAGGCCGCGCACACGACGACCAGCTGGTGGGTCGACAAGACCAACGAGTGGGCGCGCTCGATCCTCGGCAACACGGCGCAACTGAACACCGCCGACAACATCCTGCCGAACATCAACGTCAACGCCACCTGCAACGCCTCCTACGGCGGCAACCAGCTGAACTTCTACGCCGCCGGCGGCGGCTGCTCGAACACGGCGTTCTCGACCGTGATCGCGCACGAGTGGGGCCACGGGCTCGACGACCGCTACGGCGGCATCTCGAACCTGACCGGCGACGGACTCAGCGAAGGCTGGGGTGACATCTGCGCGATGTTCCTCGTCGACAGCAACATCAACGCGCTCGGCTTCAGCGGTCCGGGCACCTACCTGCGCAACGGCCTCAACAACACCACCTACCCGACGCCGGGCGTCGAGGTGCACACCGCCGGCCAGGTCTGGATGGGTTTTGCGTGGGAGCTGCGCGCGCGCCTGCGCACCGCGTTCGGCACGCCGCAGGCGATCGCGATCAGCAACGACATCGTGATCGGCTCGATCGTCGCCGACGCGACCAACCAGGTCGACGCCGTGCGCGAGGTCTTCCTCGCCGACGACGACGACGGCAACCTGCTGAACGGCACGCCGAACTACCTGCAGCTCAGCGGCGCGGCGACCGTCAAGAACCTGCCGTACCCGATCAAGATCGTCGCCGCCTTCGTGCACACGCCGCTGGCCTCGACGTCCGAGCGACTGACGCCGCGTGTCGTGTCGTCGTTCGTGATCCCCCAGGGCGGCACGATCTCGCAGGTCAAGCTGTTCTTCAACACCGGCGGCGGCACGACGATCCGGAACATGCACCCGGCCGGCTTCCAGGATCAGTACCGGGCGCTGCTGCCCGGTGTCGAGAGCGGCGCGGTCAACTACCACCTCGAGGCGCTGCACAGCAGCGGCGTGACGGCGCGCTTCCCGACCACCGGTGAGTTCTCGTACTCGGTGCTCGGCGATCCGTTCGCCAGCATCTTCAGCGATGGCTTCGAGACCGGCGGACCGGGCTGGACCAGTGCCCTGGTCGCTGGACAGAACGACTGGCAGGTCGGTGATCCCGCCGGCAAGTCGGGCACCGGCTGGGCGGACCCGCAGTTCGCCGCGGCCGGCACCAACTGCTATGGCAACGACCTCGGCAACACGATCGGCAGCACCACCTGGAACGGTTCCTACGCCGCCAACGTGCAGAACTACCTGCGCTCGCCGGTCATCAACTGCAGCGGCCAGACCGGCGTGCGCCTTCGCTTCAAGCGCTGGCTCACGGTCGAGGAAGCGACCTACGACCAGGCCCAGATCCTCGTCAACGGCCAGCTGGTCTGGCAAAACCCCACCGGTGTGAACACGGTCGACACGGCGTGGAACGACGTCGAGTACGTGATCCCGATGGCGGACAACAACCCGGCCGTGCAGATCGAGTGGCGCCTGACGTCGGACGGCGGCGTGCAGCTCGGTGGCTGGAACATCGACGAGGTGCGGGTCGGCACCGTGCCGCCGCTCGGCGCGCGCCTGGAACTGCTGCCCGAGCAGGTCGTGCAGGGCGGCACGACGATCCTGCGCATCATCACGCAGGCACCGAACCTGCCCTGGCTGCTCGGCATCGGCGACACGCCTGGGCCCACTGTCGTGCCCGGCTTCCCGACGTTCGCGATCGGCGGCAACATCGGCCTGATCGGTGGCGCGACCGACGCCACCGGCCAGTCGCTGTCGGTGTTCGCGGCACCGTCGGTGCCATCGGCACTCGGCACGCTGACCTACACGCAGGTGCTGACGATCGACGCGACGCTGAGCCAGTGGGTCGTGTCGAACCCGTTCGTCAACTACTTCACGCAGACGCCGTGAGCACGCGCCGGCCTCGGGATCAGCGCACGCGGATCTCGAGGCCCGGCGAGGCCACGAAGTCGGTCGCCACGGCGGCCGCGCTGAAGACCTGGAACGTGAAGTCCCAGCCCGCGAGCCCGTAGAGCACCGGCAGCGGCAGGCTGAAGGCGCCGGCCGGAACCGGAATCGCAGCGACGTCGATCAGGCTGCCGGTGCGCAGCGTGCAACCGTTCGGGGCCAGCTCCCACTTGCCGCGGCCGACGCCCAGCGCCAGCAGCGCAAGGCCCACCGGCAGGCCCGTCGCATGCAGCGTGAGCACGTTGCCTTCCTGCGGGCAGCCGTCGGCACCGAGCACCGGCACGCTGCCGTCCGCGGCGGGGCACCCGTAGCCGAAGACCTCGATGCCACCGGCACAGCTGCGCGCCTGCACGTCGATGCTGACCGTGCCGCGGTTGCTGTTGCTCTTCGTGTCGCCGGCCGCGTAGGTGAACGTGTCCGGACCGGTGTAGCCGTGGAAGGCGCGGTAGGTCGCGGTCGTGCCGTCGAAGGCCACGGCGCCGTGCTGCGGCTGGTCGACGATGCGCAGCGTCAGGGGATCGGGGTTCGGATCCGTCGCCGCCAGCGTCAGCACCAGCGGCAGGTCGGTCGGCGTGGCGCCGGTGCGGTTCTGCACCGAAGGCGGCGTGTTGTTGGAGCCATTGTCGTTCGACGGGCCGTTGTGGCAGTCGTAGCAACCGACCTGGTAGCCGCGCCAGAACGTCTTGCTGCCGAACTGCGTGTTCAGCGTGCGGTCGGACTGCGAACGCGACAACACGGTGCCACGATCGTTGCTGCCGTGGCAGACCCGGCAGATGGCAACACCCTGCTGCTCCGCGACGTCGTTGTGCTTGTCGATCCACTGGCTGCCGGTCGGGTGCATGCCGTGCGGCCCGACCAACTGGTTGTCCTGCAGGTTGCTGTGGCAGGTGGCGCACTCGACGACCGTGCCGAGGTGGCCCTGGGCGGCGATGCTCTGCAGGTTGTCGTTGCGTTCGCTGGACGGCCAGATCGCGTGCGGCGAGCCGTGGCAGGCGGAGCACTCGACGCCGCCGTGGCCGGACGAGAAGCGATACAGCGAGAACCCCGCCTGCGGCGTGTCCGGGTTGGTCGCGAAGCGCTGGTTGCTGGTCGTGCGCAGGTGTCCGGGCACGTCGAAGGCGTTCGCGAAGCGGATCGCGCCCGCGTTCTGCACCGCGTCGCCGGTGTGGCAGTTCTGGCAGTTGGGCTCCTGCAGCCAGCCCGTGCGCGCCGGATCGCCGACCTCGTGCATGCTGCCGTGGCAGTCCGAACACGAGATCATCGACTCACCGTCGGCGCCGATCGCCTTGCCCATGGCACCGCGCAGACAGCGCGTCGCCGCACCCGGGTGGCAGGTGTAGCACGACGTGCGCTGCGGCACGTCGTCGAGGCGCCGGCCATCGGCCAGGCGCGCCTCGGCGTGTGTCGTGTGCATCGCCGAGGTCATCGTCGCCACACCCGGCTGGCCCGGCGCAGAAAGCGCGTTGCTGCCGTGGCACCTGGCGCACAGCACCGGCGTCGACTGCGTCACCGCGGTCGCCAGGAGACCTGCACTGGAGTAGCCGACCGCCAGCAGCGAAGTGGCGTAGAGCGGGCTGCCGAGGTGCCGTTCGTCGTGCAGCTTCAGGATGTTCAGCCGATCGTCGATGCCGACCGGGCCGTTCACCCACCCACTCGGCGGCCGCGCCGCGGGGTTGTTGCCCGAGCCATGGCACAGCACGCATTCCATCTCGGCCGACACCGGCACGACGATGTCGGTCGACGTCACGACCGCACCCTGCGCATTACGCGCCACCAGCCGCATCAGCGGGTAGGGCATCATCGCGCCGCTGTCGCTGTAGGGCGTCACCGGCACGCCTTCGGCCAGGTAGTCGTTGATGCCGGCGTGGAAGGGCATGCCCTGCGGCACGTTGCCGGCGCCCGGCATGCGGAACCCGAGCAGCCCCTGGTCGAGCGACGGCGTCGCGCCGAACAGCGCCTGCACGTGCTGCCAGAAGTCGGTCTTGCCGATCGACGTCGTGTTGATCGAGCCGCCAGGATCGGCGACCGCTTCGTAGGTGACGGTGTAGGTACCGTTCGTGACCACGTGGCCGCCGACCATCAACTGGGCGTGGAACGTGTTGTAGGGCGGCAGGATCGAGAACACCGACGTGTCCGAGTCCATGCAGTGCATGCCGAGGTCGTTCCAACCCAGTAGGCGAGGGGGCCCCTGGGCGAAGGCTGGTGCAGCCAGGCACGCCAACAGGCAGGTGCCGAACAGGGACGGAACGAGGACGCGGCGATGGGTATCGGGCATGGGACGTGTCGGCAGGCAGAGGCGACGGCATCGACTCTACGCGTCACGCGAACGTCACTGGCCGAGGGAAGAGTGCGTAGGCACGATGCGCCGCAGCGCACCCATCCCGCCTCAGAAGCGCACGCCGAGGCCGAAGAAGGCCTGCTGGCGCTGCAGCTCGGTGCGGCTGTGGCCGCCGAACAGGTCGGTGTCGGTCGAACCGAACGCCGTGTGGTGCAGGCCGTAGCCGAGCTCGGCCTGCATGGCACCGACATGGGCTCGCAGGCTCGCGCCGAGTTCGGCCGACCAGCGCGACGTCACGTCGCCGTCGTCGCCGTTGCGATAGGTCTCGCCGAACCAACCCGGCCCGACTTCGCCGCCGATGCGGCCGACGAGGTCGACCCAGCCGTCGTCGTCGCCGACCAGTCGCAGTGTCGGTTCCAGCACGAGCCGCGGCCCGAGCGACAGCCACTGGCGCTTGACGCCGGCGTCATGGTCGATGCTCTGCCAGTCGGCGAACATGCCCGCCCGCAGCGGCATCGTGAAACGGCCCTCACGCAGCGTGTCGAGGCGCAGGTGTGGGAAGACGCTGATGCCGCGCAGGGTCGCATTCGCGGCGGCAGGCTGCACGCCATCGTTGAGGAACTTGCCCGCGAACAGGTCGTCGTCGCTCGACCAGAGGTCGACCGCCAAGGCACCACCCTTGGCACCGTCGACGGCGAACTGCACGAACCCGGCCTTCTCGTGGTCCTTCAGCAAGGAGCCCTTGCTGCGGGCCGTGACGTTGCCGAGGCCGACGGCGCTGCGCACCACGAGCGGCGTGGCCGGCTGGAACCGGCGTGGTCCGACACCCGCGGCCGCGGGCAGGATCTGGTCGATCTTCGGCCGATTGCGGTCGGCGGTCGCCGGCTTCGGGTCCTGGGTCAGGTCGCGCGCCGGGCGGCCGAGCAACGCGATCACGGCCTCGTCGGCATTGCGCGGCTCGTGCAGCCGCTCGAGGCGATGCCGCTGGATCTCGTTCCAGGCCGGGTCGACGCCGGGTGTGCCTGAGGCGGCACACGCCGTCAGCAGGAGCAACGCCAGGGTTACAGGTGTTCGCATGCCAGGGTCCGTTCGATGTCCCGGGCGAGGATCCCGGCGGAGCAGCGTATCTCGCTGCCGCGCGTGGGAGAGCTGTGACTGCGCGACAGCACTGCACCCGGCCCATGCCAGCGGCACATCGGCGGCGTCCCAAAGGGGGACCCGGCTCACCACATCACTTGACCGCCACAGTGACTGAGCGCCTGCCCGGTCATGCCGCGGGCGGCGGGCGAGCACAGGTAGACGACCAGCTCCCCGATCTCCTCGGGCTCGAGCATGCGGCCCAACGGCACCGCCGCGAGCGCTTGGCGCTTCGCCTGGTCGAACGGGATCTGCATGCCGTCCGCCATCAGCTGCATGCCCGCCGCGGCCATCTCGGTGTCGACCCAGCCGGGGCAGATCGCATTCACCGTCACGCGCCGCGGCGCGAGCTCGAGCGCCAGCGCCTTGGTGAAGCCGATGACGCCGTGCTTGCTCGCGCAGTAGGCGGTGTAGCCGGGCACGCCGAAGCGGCCGAGCACCGAACTGATCGAGACGATGCGGCCGCCTTCGCTCAGGTGCGGCAGCGCTGCGCGCGTGGTGAAGAACGTGCCGTCGAGGTTGGTGCGCACGATCTCGTCCCACCGGTCGGGACCGGGCGCAGCACAGCCGTTCGGCCCGCCGGCGCCGGCGTTGTTGACCAGCACGTCGAGGCCGCCGAGCGCCTTGACGGCACGGCGCACGGCCGCGCGCACCGCGCGGTCGTCGCGGACATCGGCGGTGACCGCGATGCCTTCGGCGCGCAGCGCACGCAGCGCGGCGACCGTGTGGTGCAACGGCGCGCGCCGGCGGCCCAGCACGGCGACCGACGCACCGGCGCGCGCGAGACAGCGCGCGATGCCGGCGCCGATGCCCGAACCACCACCGGTGACGAGGCAGCGCTTGCCGCGCAGCAGGCGGCTCACCGTGCTCCTCGCGCGGCGCCGGCCGGCAGCATCGCCAGCACGGCGGCAACCAGCTTGCCGATGCCGATGGCGACGTCCGCCGGGCGCGTGTCGTACATGTAGGCCGGCGTCGTGACGATGCGGTTCTTCCGGTCGACGACGCATTCGGTGACCGGGCTCGCCTGGTGTTTCGCCCCCATCGCCGTGATCGCCGCGGCGGCGTCCCCGTCTTCGCCGACCGTCAACGTCGGCGCCAGCGAACGCCCGAACACGGCCGCCACCAGGGCCGGTGCGATGCAGATGGCGCCGATCGGCTTGCCGGCGGCGTGCACCTCGCGCAGCAGTCGCGCCGCCTCCGGATGCGGCGTCGCCGCCGCGCCCTTGCTGGCGAAGTCACACAGGTTCTTGGCGGCGCCGAAGCCGCCGGGCAGCACCAGCGCGTCGAGTTCGGCCGCCTTCACCAGGGCGAGGTCGCGGATCTTGCCGCGCGCGATGCGCGCCGCCTCGGTCAACACGTCGCGCGGCGCGCCGGCGACCGGCTTGCCGAGCGCGTGGTCGACCACCGACGCCTGCGGCCCGCGCGGCGCCATGCAGATCGCGTTGGCCCCCTGCTGGTCGAGTGCCAGCAGCGTCAGCACGGCTTCCGTGATCTCGGAGCCGTCGAGAAAGCCACAGCCGGAGAGCAGCACACCTACGTTCGCAGTCATGTCGGGAACCCGTGGGGTCGCGGTTAGGCTGTAGATGATGCCCCGCGGCGCGCCCATCGCCACCCTCGGATTGCTCGCGTTCACCGCGTGCTCGCCGCAGGAGTTCGCCTGGGACGACGCCGGCGAACACCAGCTGGCGCACTATCGCCAGAGCTTCGAGGACGCCGCCGGCGACAAGCTGGTCGCGTCGCTGCCACGCGAGCAAGTGCTGCGACGGCTGCGCAGCGAGCACATCCTGTGGCTCGGCGACCACCATCGCAGTGCGCGGCTGCACGCGTTGCAGCAGACGCTGCTCGCCGACCTGCAGGCCAGCGGCGTGCGGCTCGCGTTCGTGCTCGAGGCGATCGGCACCCAGGACGAGCCGGCGGTGCAGCGCTACCTTCGCGGCGAAGCGTCGTTGGAGCATCTGCGCGCTGAGATGCGCACACGGTGGAACGGCTCCTGGCTGGACGACACCGAACTCGACGCCGCGCACTACCGCGCGTTG
>JBGARS010000124.1:0-10291 GCA_044230075.1 Planctomycetota bacterium
GGCGTAGACGCGGCGGACCCCACCTCCGTCGCCGCCACCATGCCGCCGATCGACCTGACGACGCGGTGCGACCTCCGTGGAGTTCGCATCGGGGTGCCGTGGGAACTGAATGGACCGGGCCTCGACGACGACGTGGCCACCGCCACCCAGGCCGCGATCGAAGCCATGCGTGGCCTCGGAGCCGAGATCGTCGAGTGCTCGCTGCCGCACGTCTCCTACGCGGTGCCGACCTACTACCTGATCGCCATGGCCGAGGCTGCGTCCAATCTGGCGCGCTACGACGGCGTTCGCTACGGCGCCCGCAGCGGCGGTGCCCGCCGCTGCGAAGAGATGACGACGATGACCCGCAGCCGCGCGTTCGGCGACGAAACGCAACTGCGCATCCTGCTCGGCACCTTCGCTCTGTCGATCGGCTACCAGGACGAGTACTACGGCAAGGCCACGCGCGTTCGCGAGCTGCTGCGGGCCGACTTCCGTCAGGCTTTCACGCAGTGTGACCTGCTGCTCAGCCCGACCTCGCCGGTGGCCGCGTTTCCGCTCGGCAGCCGCGTCGACGATCCATTGGCGATGTACCTCTGCGACGCCCTGACCGTGCCGGCGAGCCTCGCTGGCCTGCCAGCGCTGTCGCAACCGTGCGGCTTCACCGACGATGGCAGGCCGATCGGACTGCAGTGGATGGCACCGCCGCTGCGAGAGGACCTGTTGCTGCAGGTCGCAAACGTGTTCGAGCAACACACCGACCACCACCAGCGCCGGGCGATGCAGTGAACGACTTCACGACCGTGATCGGGCTCGAGGTCCACGTGCAGCTGTCGACCAACAGCAAGCTGTTCTCGCCGGCGCCCTCGGCCGCGCTCGGGGAACCGAACACGCGGGTGCACGCGATCGACGTCGGCCTGCCCGGCGTGCTGCCACGGCTGAACGCCGCGGCGATCGAACTGGCGGTGCGCACGGCACTGGCACTGGACGGCGCGATCCAGCCCGTCTCCCGATTCGCCCGCAAGAACTACTTCTACCCGGATCTGCCGAAGGGCTATCAGATCAGCCAGTTCGAGGAGCCGATCTGCCTCGGCGGCGCCGTTCCGCTCGGCTGTGGCCGCAGTTGCCGGCTGCACCGCATCCACATCGAAGAAGACGCCGGCAAGCTCACGCACGGTGACGTCGGTACGTTGGTCGACCTCAATCGCGCCGGTGTGGCCTTGGTCGAGATCGTCGGCGAACCGGACCTGCGCACACCCGCCGACGCCCACGCGTTCCTGCTCCACCTGCGGGAGATCCTGCGCTACGCCGGCGTCAGCGACTGCGACATGGAACTCGGTTCGATGCGCTGCGACGCCAACATCTCCCTGATGCCGGTCGGCAGCGAGCAGTTCGGCACCAAGGTCGAACTGAAGAACCTGAACTCGCTGAAGATGGTCCAGCGCGCGCTCGAGTACGAGGAACGGCGCCAGGCCGCGATCCTCGCCGCCGGCGGCCGCATCGCCGCAGAGACGCGCGGTTGGAACGACGAGGCGGGTGAATCGCGTTCGCAGCGCAGCAAGGAGAGCGCCCCGGACTATCGCTACTTCCCGGATCCGGATCTGCCTCCGCTCGTGGTCGACGAGTCGATGATCGAACGCCAACGCGCGGCGCTCGGCGAGTTGCCGGAGCGTCGCCGTGAGCGGTATCGCGCCGACTTCCAGTTGCCCGAACACGACATCGTCGTGCTGACCCAGGATCGCGCTGTTGGCGATTGGTTCGAGGCGCTGGTCGCAGCGGGCATCGAGCCGAAGACTGCCAGCAACTGGACCATGAGCGAGGTGCTGCCGGCACAGCGCGAACTGGCAACGGCCTTGGCCGAGTTTCCGGTGTCGCCGCCACGCCTCGCGGAGCTCGTGCAGCTGCTGGCCCGCGGAGCGCTGACGCAGGTGTCGGCGCGCAAGGTGTTCCAGCACATGCTGACCCACGGCACCGGGGCCGAAGCCGCGATGCATGAACTCGGCCTGGTGCGCATCGTCGACCGCGACACGTTGCGGCCGCTCGTGGCTGCCGCTGTCGTCGCCCTGCCGGAGGCGTCGGCAGCCGTGCAAGCTGGCAAGGAACGTGCGCTCGACGCCCTCAAGGGCCACGTCATGCGCGCGACGAAAGGCCGCGCGGATCCGAGCACCGTCGACGCACTGTTGCACGAAGCTCTCGGGACCAGGCCACCGGCCTGAGCCTCCCTTCCGCCAGTTTCCGTGCTGCCGGTGCCTCGCGAACTCGTAGCATCGTCGCCAATTCTGTAGCCCCACCGAGGTTCTCGATGTCACGCGCCGCACTGTCGACCATCATCATCACGTTCGCTGCCTGCCTGCCCGCTCAAGAAGCCCGCTGGATCCAGGACTTCAGCAAGGCCAAGGCCCAGGCAAAGGCCGAGAACAAGCACCTGTTGATCGACTTCACGGGCTCCGACTGGTGCGGCTGGTGCATCAAGCTCGACGAGGAGGTCTTCTCACAGGAGCCGTTCCAGGCCGCCGCGCCGAAGGACTTCGTGCTGGTCAAGCTCGACTACCCGCGCGACGAGAGCCTCGTCACCGCGGAGATCCGCGCCCAGAACGAGACCTTGCAGCAGCAATACGAGATCCGCGGCTACCCGACCATCCTGCTGACCGACGCCGAGGGTCGTCCCTATGCGCGCACCGGCTACGAGAAGGGCGGCCCCGAGAAGTACCTGGCGATGCTCGCCGAGATGAAGAAGCACGGCGACGCCTTCCTCGCGGCCATGGTGCGTGCCGACGGCAAGCAGGGCATCGAGCGCGCGGTGGCACTCGACGAGGCCCTGGCTGCCCTCGACGAAGAGGTCGTGTCCTCCTACCACCTTGCGACGATGGAGGAGATCGTCAAGCTCGATACCGACGGCAAGGCGAGCCTGAAAGCGAAGTACGAGGCGAAGGTGCAGGAACTCGCGATGCGCCGCGACCTCAACCGCGAAGCGCAAGCCCTCGACGAGGCCATCAGCCCGATGATGGAAGCCGGCGAGGCCGACAAGGCGATCGCACACCTCGACGGCGTGATCAAGGAGCCGAAGAGCAAGCTCCAGCACCAGCTGGCCCTGTTCTTCAAGGGAATGGTCATCATGGACTCGACGCAGGACGTCAAGGCCGCGATCGCCGCCCTCGAAGCCGCCAAGGTCCTGCTGCCCAAGTCGCCGCTCGTTGCGCGCATCGAGCAGATCCTGCCCGAGTTCAAGAAGCAGCTGAAAGACGGCGACGAGAAGGAAGAGAAGGGCGAGAAGAAGGACGGCGACGAGAAGTAGCCGTGCGCTGCCGTCAGCGCACGGCGCGGAAGCCGTTCAACTCGATGCGCGGCGACAGATAGTCGTCGCGCACGGGCTCCTCGCGGCAGAGGTCCGTCGACAGGTACTTCTTGTTGCTGTCGCTGAAGACCGTCACGACGGTTGCATCCCCTCCCTGCTGCTCGACGATCTGTGCAGCCCCGAGGAAGTTGGCGCCCGAGCTGATGCCGACTGCGAGCCCGAGGTTGCGCGCCATCGCCTGCGCCATCAGGATCGCGTCGCCATCCCAGACGTCGACGATGCTGTCGAGCCGGGCGAGATCGACGACCGCAGGCACGAACTCGTCGGAGATGCCCTGGATCCGGTGTGAACCGGCCTTGCGCCCCGTGCGCAGCGTCGGGGAGTTCGCTGGCTCGAGCGGGTGCACACGCACCTCTGGCAGTGCAGCGCGCAGCGCGCGCCCCACGCCCATCACGGTACCGCCGGTGCCGACCCCCGCCACGAACGCCGTCGGGTTGCGCCCGAACGCCTCCAGCTGCAACAGGATCTCGGGCCCGGTGCCGATTGCATGCGCGCGCACGTTCGCCTCGTTCTCGAACTGACGCGGTAGGAACACCCGTTCGTGTTCACTGGCGAACCGTTCGGCGAGTCGCACCGAGCCGACGAAGCCACCCTCGGCGGCCGACACGCCGACGATCTCGGCGCCGAAGCTGCGGATCAACTGCACCCGCTCCTGACTCATCCAGTCCGGCATGTAGATGCGGACCGGATGCCCGAGCGCCGCACCGAGCGCCGCGAAGGCGATGCCGGTGTTGCCGCTGCTGGCCTCGACGATCGTGTCACCGACCGTCAGCTGCCCGCGCGTGTACGCCTCCGCGAGGATGTGGCATGCCATGCGGTCCTTGACGGAGCCGGTCATGTTCATCGACTCGTACTTGGCGTAGAGCCGCCGCTCGCGGCCGTCGAGCCGGTACAGGATTTCGAGCATCGGCGTGTTGCCGACCAACTGCCGCACCGCGGCCGTCGAACGTGCACCCGCGGGCGCCGAGCAGTGCATGGTCATGCGCAGAGCATGGCCTGAGCGGGATTCCCGGCGCGTCCGGCAATGTGCGTAGCCGCGCGATCAGCCGCGAGTCACTTCGCAGTCCGGGTCGGACACGGTGGCCGCCAACGCCTGGCGCCGGCCCGCCCTGGCGATGGCCCACTGCACGGCAGCGGCCCCCGCCGCGGCTGCCAAGACGAACAGTACCGGCCGGATCGGCTGCAGGTAACGCGGGTCCGGGATCACCGGCAGGTAGACCAGCGTGCCGAAGACCGCCACCAGCCCGAGCGCCTGCGCCGCGAACGGCCACCGCCGCCGCCGATTCCACGCCAGTACCAGCGCCGCTGCGGCGGCCAGCAGCATGCACGGCCCGTGCAGCACCCGCATCAACGCGTGCGTCGCAGCCATGACCGGCTGCCGTTGGTAGGGCGAGTTCGCGACCTCGTACACCAGTACGTCGCGTCCCTGCACGAGATCCCACCCCCACAACCAGACCGGCTTCTCGATCGCATACCAGCTGAGATACCGCCAGGGTTCGGCCGCGACACGGCGGCGCAAGACATCCCCCAGACCCGCCCACGAAGAGCCGAACGCGGGCTGCTCGGGATCCTCGCGGTACGGAAAGCCGCGCCAGCGTGGATCGCGAAACACCATGCCGGGATAGCTGCCATGGCTGATCGATGCGGTGGCGCGCTCACCGCCGGTACGGGCGAGGTCCTGACCGGCGTTGCGCACGTTCCAAACCAGCAGCGGCAGCAGGGCCAGCGCCACGAAGGCCAGCGCACGGCGCGCCCCGCGCGCCCGCCACAGCGGCCAGGCCAGCACCATCGGCACCACGACCAGCGTCTCGTTGCACAGCGACGCGAAGCCGAACGCAGCCGCAGCCAACGCCAGGCGCCCGCCGCCGCCATCGCGCAGCAGCAGCATGAGCCCGGCGAGCAACACGAAGGTCGTCGCGCACTCGGTCAGCACATAGGCTCCCGCCACCACCAGGTGCGGACTCAACGCGCAGAGGGCGGCAGCCGCCAACGCCGTGGGGAACGGCAACCATGTGCGCGCCAGCCGGAAGCACAGCAGCACCGTGGCAGTGCCCAGCACGACCTGCAGCACCATCGCCAACGAGTACCAGCCGCCGTCACCACCGAGCAACCGGCACAACGCCAGCACCAACGGGTAGCCCGGCGACCGGAACGAATCCGGCGGCGGCGGCACCGTGGTCGCCAGCGAGTAGACGCCCTGCTCGACCAGGTTCTTCGCATACTGCGCGTACTCGCCGGCGTCGACGCGCAGCGGGGACTGCACTTGCGCCGTGGCGACGAAACCGCCCCGCAAAGCCGCCGCGACCGCCACGACGATCCCGACCAGGACTGCTCGTTCGGCCGTTCGCACGCACCTCCATCGGCCGGTGACACCGCAGCGCTGGAGGCGACCGGGCAGGTAGCATGCGGCCATGCGCACGCTCGGCCGCGTCTGCTTCCTGCTGACCGCTCTGCCGCCGCTGCCGGCCACTGCCCAGCAGGGTCCGGATCCGGCCCTGATGCAGGTCGCCGCTGCGTACGCTGCCAAGATCACCGCATCCGCGCTCTTCGTCAGCAGACGCACGCTCGAGTCGGTGCTCGACGAAGAACTCGCCCCCGACCGGGCGATCGAGAAGCTGATCCGGCCGTTGCTGACGTTCGACGTCGACAGCGAGGCGCGCGCCGTCACCTGCCACCTCGGCGCCGTGTCCGCAACCGCGGTGGCAACCGGCAACCTCGGTTGCACACTGGTGAGCGGCACGGTGACCGCGGCCGAACTCCACCACCGCACCGCACTGAGCCTCGCGGAAACGCATGTGGATCCCGCCACGATCGACTGGCCACACGGCGATCGCGTGCCGGCCGAGCCACCCGAAGGCATCGACCTCGCGGCCGTCGAGCGCGCGATCGACGCCGCGTTCGTGGAACCGGAAGACAAGCCCCGCGTGCACACGCGCGCCGTCGTCGTCGCTCACCGACATCGGCTCGTCGCGGAACGCTATGCCCCAGGCTACGACGCGACGATGCCGTTGCCCGGCTGGTCGATGAGCAAGACGCTGGTCAACGCGCTGGTCGGGATCCGCTCGCAACGGGGAGCACTGCATCCCGACGCTCGGCCGGACGTGCCGGAGTGGCGCGCCGATCCTGACGACCCGCGGCAGGACATCCGCGTGCACCACCTGCTGGCGATGACCGCGGGGCTGGCCTGGAACGAGGACTACGACGACCCCTCCAGCGACGCGCTGCGCATGCTGTTCGGCTCGGCCGACCACGCCGCCGAGTATGTGAGGCGGCCACGGACGGCAGCGCCCGGCACCGCCTATCGCTACTCCAGCGGCAGCACGAACCTGATCTGCCGCTTGCTGCGCCGGACCTTCGCCGACGATCACGAGTACTGGGCGTTCCCACGCACCGCGTTGTTCGAACCACTGGGCATGCGCAGCGCCGTGCTGGAGACGGACCCGAGCGGCACCTTCGTCGGCAGCTCCTATGGCTTCGCCTCGGCACGCGACTGGGCACGCTTCGGTCAGTTGTTGGCCGACGACGGCATGGTCGGTGACCGACGCCTGCTGCCCGCCGGCTGGGTCGCACGCTCGGCGACCCCGGCGCCCGCCAGCGACGGCCGCTTCGGCTGGCATCTGTGGCTGAACGCCGATCCCGATGGCGACGGCCCACGGCAGCGCATGTGGCCCGACCTGCCCGCCGACCTGCTGCATCTGGATGGCCATGAAGGCCAGTACTGCGTCGTGATGCCAACCGCGCAGCTCGTCATCGTGCGGCTCGGCTGCACGAAGAACGGCGGCTTCGGCCTGCACGCACTGCTGCGGGACGTGCTCGCCGCCTGCCACTGACGCCGGCTTGCCGCTCCTGCTACTCGCGCCTGATCTTGCGCACGTCAGCCACCGCGCGGCGTCAGGTCGCTCCACGGACCGTGCGGATCGTGCACATCGGGCGCGCGCGGCTGCAGGTAGTCGGCCCAGCGACGCGACAGGCGCAGGTCGCCGGCGACCAGGCCTTCGAGACCCGGATGCCTGGCGAGGATGTTCGTCAACACGCCCGCTTTGGTCTGCACCGACACGCGCGGCAGGGCCGTGTCGACCGGCCGGCCATAGGCGAAGATCACGCTGCCGCCATCGTTGCGCCGCAGCTTGACCCGGATCTCCGGATAGCTGGGACCACGCAACCACCGTTCGCCAAGGTTCGTCGCATCGACCTCGACGAGCCCGGGGCAGCCCGGCACCAGCGGCGCGAGTGCTTCGCGCCATTCGACGGCGATCGCCGCGGCAGTGCGCACGCGCGGATCGCCTGCCGGACGCCCCGGCTCGTGGGCCATGCTCGCCGGGCCGCCTTCGCGATGCAGGAAGGTCACGGGCAACGGCGTCTCGACCCAAGGCAATACGACCCCGTCGCGATCGACCAGACAGATCGGATCGCCATCGGCGGTGCGCACTGCCAGCTCCGGTCGCCGCAACTCCAGCTGCAGCTGCAAGCGATCGGGCATGACCCGATCGATGCCCACCGAACGCACCCACGGCGTCGCGGTCAACGCGTCGCGCAGGCGACGGCCGGCGACCTCGTCGAGGATGGCGACGTCGTCGCCCAGCACCGGTGACAGCGAAGCCGAGACCGCGAGCAACAGCTCGCGGTCCATCCACTCCGGCTGGCCCACGAAGCCGACCTGATCGAGATCGACCGTCGGACCGTGCTCCGCGCCGAGCTGCAGCCTGGCCGCCAGCACTGCCGCGGCGCGTGGCCCACACAGCCACAGCGTGACCGCGAACGCAGCCAGGACGAAGATCCGCACCGCCCAGCGTGTCGCGGTTGCGCCCGTGTCCGTGGTGTCTTTGGCGGCGGCCAACTTGGCGTCCCTGCAGTTCGACGATGGACCGGCACTGGAACGGCGCAGCGGCACCCATGCCGCCGCGCTGTCAGGAATCGGCTGCGGGCAGCACTGTCCGCAGCGAGGCGCGAACGCATACTGCCGGACCGCGGCGGTGAGGCGCGACGGTTGCCGACGGCATCATCGGACCTCAGTTGAGGCGGGCGACGACGGGCTTCGCCTCGACCTTGCCACGCTCGCGCGAGGTGCCGCTGACGTTCTCGCAGTCGTCGACGAAGATCTCGAGCACGTCGAGCACGCTCTCGACCAGGTGGCGGTCGATGGTGACTTCACGGTTGCCCTTCGCGCCTTCGAGTTCGTTCTCGAGGACGCGCGAGAGCAGCTTGATCTGCGAGAGGTGACGACCGACGAACTTGCTGACGTTGACTTCGGACTTGTTGTCCATGGCTGACTCCTGAGTGGAACCGCCGCGGTGACCACTGCGGCGGCGAGGCGCTGCGATCAGGCAATGACCACAGCAGGACCGGTTGCGAAACGCTCCGCCGACGTGACGGAGTGCGCGCGAGCATAGCCACGAGGCACGCTCACGCCAGCGCGAGTTCTCGCTGTCGCGGCGCCGCCCGAACGCGTGTGGACAACGACTCACAACGGTTCGAGGGCGCGGCGGAACGACGGCGATTGTGGCCTCCCGAGTCTGCGCAGTTCACAAGCCACGTGCCGTGTGGGATGCTGCATGCGTGCGAAACCAGGCGCCGCAGCCGCCCCCGATGCAGTGGAAGGGCTACACCCTCAACCCTTTCCAGATCGAAGCGGCCACGGCCATCGAGGCGGGGCACAACGTGCTGCTCGCAGCGCCGACCGGTGCCGGCAAGACCCTGGTCGCCGAGTATGCCATCGAGCGCGCGGTACAGGGTGGCCGGCGAGCCATCTACACCAGCCCGATCAAGGCGCTGAGCAACCAGAAGTTCCGCGACTTCAAGGCGGACGGCATGCGGGTCGGCCTGATGACCGGCGACCTGACCCTCGATCCGGATGCGCCGATCGTCATCATGACGACGGAGATCTTCCGCAACGCGGTGTTCGAAGACCCGGAACGGTTCCACGACACCGACTTCGTGATCTTCGACGAGGTGCACTTCGTCGACGACATGGAGCGCGGCACGGTCTGGGAGGAGAGCCTGATCTTCGCACCGCCGCACGTGCGCTTCGTCGGTCTGTCGGCGACGATCGCCAACCTGGAGGAGTTCGGCGGTTGGATCCGCTCGGTGCGACCGCAGGAACTGGCGATCATCGAGCACACCCGGCGGCCGGTACCACTCGCCCATCGGCTGTTCCACGCCGACGCCGGCGTATTCCAGCTCGCCCAGCGACCGAAGGCGATCGCCTTCCACGAACGGGCTGCCGCGCGCGACCAACGCCACGGCAAGCGGGTCGGACGTCGCGAACGCGAACGCAGCCGCTGGGGCGACAAGCGCGAACGCGCGCAGGGCCGGCGCATCCCCATGGGCCCGCGGCCCTACGTGCAGCTGCTCGACGAGATCCAGCACCGCCAGTTGTTGCCCGCGCTCTACTTCTGCTTCTCGCGCAAGGAGTGCGAGATCAAGGCCGAGCGCAGCATGGGCCGGCGCCTGCTCGATCGCGCCGAGCGGGATCGCATGCAGCAGACGTTCGAGGAGATCTGCAGCCGCTTCGAACTCGACCCGGACCAGGACCCGGGCTTGCGCGGCATCCTGGGACGCGCGCTGCAAGGCGTCGGCTTCCACCACGCCGGCATGCTGCCGATCCACAAGGAGGTCGTCGAACGACTGTTCACGTCCGGTCTGCTGAAGCTGCTGTTCACGACCGAGACCTTCGCACTGGGCATCAACATGCCAGCGCGCACGGCAGTCTTCGATCTGCTGCGCAAGTTCGACGGCGTGCAGATGGACTACATGAAGAGCCGCGACTACCTGCAGATGGCCGGGCGCGCCGGCCGCCAGGGGCTCGACAAGAGCGGCCTCGTGATCGCGATCCTCGAAGACGAAGACCTGCTCGAGGCGCCGCTGTCGCGATACCACAGCGGCAAGGTCGAGCCGATCATCTCGCGCTTCAACCTGTCCTACTCGACGGTGCTGAACCTCTACGACCGGCTCGGCGGC
>JBGARS010000125.1:0-10177 GCA_044230075.1 Planctomycetota bacterium
CGACGCGAACACGTCCTCGCAGGCGACGATCACACCGAACGCCGGGGCCGCCAACAGGGTGCGCGCCGCGGCGACGTCGGCACCGTAGCCGAACTTGCTGCCGAGCATCAGCTGCCGCCGGGCGTCGTGGGCCGCCGCGAGCATGCGCGTGGCCGCCGCCGCCGTCGGTGCGAGTGGCTTCTCGCACAGTACGTGCAGGCCGGCCGCCAGCAGGCGGGTGGCGAGCGCTTCGTGCGTGTCCGGCGGCGTCAGCAGCAGGGCGGCATCGGGTCGCAGGTCCGCGTGCAGCAGTTCGGCGATGTCGTGAAAGCCTGGCGTGCCCGGTCGCAACGCGGCGCGCGCCGCCGGCAGCGGATCGACCAGGGCCACGAGTTGCAGGTCCGGCACGCGCGGCAGCGCCTCGACATACGAGCGCGCAATGCCGCCGCAGCCGACCAGCGCGAGCCGCAGCGGCTCCGTCACCGCTGCAGCTCCCGCGCGGCGGCGGTGATCACCGTGGCCACATGCTCGATGTCGGCCTCGCGATAGCGTTCGTTGATCGGCAGCACGACGACGGTGTCCAGCGCGCGCACGGCGCCCGGATAGTGCGCGCGCGCGAACGGCGGCTGCGGCCCGTCGCGACGCGGGTTGTGCCGCAGCGGCAACGAGGTCACCGGGGATCGCTGCCAGTCCAAGAACAGCGCGCACTCGAAGGCGGGCTTCTGGATGTAGCGCGGCATGCAGTGCACGCCGGCGGCCTGCATGCGCCTGCCGAGGGCCAGCGCGCCGCCGTCGATGCGCTCGGCGTCGACGAAGAACGGGAACTTCCACCAGGCGTGGGTGCCGTGCGGCGGATCGTCCGGCAGGTGCAGGCCGGGCACGGCGGCGAGGTGCGTGCGCAGGCTCGCGGCGACCGCGCGCCGCTGTTGCACCACCTGGTCGAGCTTCGGCAGTTGCGCCAGCGCGACCGCACCCGCCACTTCGCCGAGGCGTCCGTTCAACGCCGGGAAGTAGTGGTCGGGCTTGGCATCGCCGTAGCCCCACGCCTTGTTGACGAACAGGAACAGGCGCCGCGCCAGGGCCTCGTCGTCGGTGGCGACGATGCCACCCTCGCCACAGGTGATGTGCTTGCCCTGCTGCAGCGAGAACGCCGCGATGGCGCCGAACGTGCCGACCTTGCGCGGGCCGATGGTGGCGCCGAAGGCCTGCGCGCAGTCTTCGATCACCGGCAGGCCGCGTGTTTCGGCCAGGGCGAAGATCGGCGCGAGGTCGCACGGCAGCCCGAACAGGTGGGTGACGACGATCGCGCGCGTGCGGTCGGTGAGCTGGGCTGCGATCGTTGCCGCGGTACAGTTGAGGCTGCGGGGGTCGACGTCGGCGAACACCGGCACGCCGCCTTCGTACAGGATCGGCACGAGTGCGCCCATGTCGGTGATCGGCGTCGTGATCACTTCGTCGCCCGCGCGCAGGCCGAGCGCGGCGATCGCCGCGTGCACGGCCATCGAGCCGCTGTTGCAGGCGATGGCGTGCTTGCAGCCGAGCCAGTGCGCGAACCGGCGTTCGAACTCGGTGACGAACGTGCCGCGGGTCGAGTTCAGCGTGCCGCTGCGGATCGCCACCGATGCCAGCGCGACCTCGTCGTCACCGAGCGTGCGGCCGGTGTGGTCGCCGTCGCTGGGCAGGGTCGCCGTGGCGGGCCGCGGTGCCGGCGCGGCGGCGGCGGGCTCGCGCAGCGCCGCCAGCACGCCGAGCAGCCCGGGCATGGCATCGGCGTATGGCGACGGCGACGGCGTGCGCTGCCGCGCCGCGTCGAGCGCAAAGGCGAGCCGTTCGCCGGTCGGGCCCACCAGGGACGAGCTGCCGCTGCGCACCGTCTCGGGTCGTGCGGTCGCGCTCGCTGCCAGCAGGCACGGGATTCCCGCAACCGCCGCCAGTTCCTGGTAGCCGGCGCTGTCGGTCACGATCCAGCGGGCGCGCCGGGCGGCATCGAGCTGGCCGCGTGCCGTCAGCTTGCTCGTCAGCGTGAACCCCCTGGGCAACGGGATGCCATGGCGCTCGAGCGCCGGCGCGAGTCCGGGCGCCGCGGCGTGCACGGGCAGGCCATGGCGGCGCGCGCAGTTGGCCAGGTTCGCCAGCAGCGTGGTCAGCGTGTCGGCATCGGCCGCCGCGGCGTGCTCGAGGGCGAGCCACACGAACGGCGTCACCGGCGCCGGCGGCGGCAGCGCGGCGAGCGCCCGCGGCAACAGGCTGCCGACGACGTGGATCCGCGCTCCGGGCAGGCCTTCGCGCAGCAGTTCGAGCCGCTGCAGGTCGGTGCCGACGCAAAAGGACGAGGCGGCGTGATCCGCGGCAACACGGCGCCGTTCGTCGCGGCTCGCCGCGTGCGAGCGCTGGCCGGCGTTGGCGCGCACGACCGGCACGCCTTCCTGGTGGAACACCGCGCCGGCCGCGAGTGCCATCGTGCCGTGGCCGCACGTCAGCACGGCCAGCGGCGGGCTCGGCTCGAGCAGATCGGCAGCGAAGGCGACGGCCGCCGCGTAGCGTTGCGCCGCGGACTGCTCCGGTGGCGGCGTGCCGTGCCGGTCGACCGGCGGCAGGCCCAGTTCGAGTGCATCCCGCAGGCCCGCGGCATCGCCGAACCAGTCGACGTGCCAGCCGGCCACACGGCAGGCGCGCACCAGGGGCGCCAGCTCCAGCGCCTCGGTGCACGAACCGACGGGAACCAGCAAGCGCGCCAAGTTCGCCTAGCCCGGACCCGGCTGCTGGTTGATGCGCACCGCGACGATGCTCAGCAGGTCGTTGACGCTCTTCTCGATCTTGTTCACGCCGGCGACGTTGTCGAGCACGATCGCCTTCTTGCTGGTCGCGGGCTGGAAGATCAGCCGGCCGCTGCGCAGCAGCAGGTACTCGGCGACGTCGTAGATCTCCTTGTTCATCTCGAGGCCTTCGGTCGACCAGCGCTGGATGTCGCCGAGGTAGCCGCTGTGGTGCAGGATCTCGCGCGCGTTCACTTCGTAGTAGTGGAAGCGGCTGTTGACGAACACGAGCAGCAGGAAGAAGCCGAGCCCGGCGCTGAGGAAGCCGTAGAACGCCGTGTTCATCTGGATGTCGATCGAGCCGACCACGCGGCCGAGGAAGTCCGTCAGCTGCCACTTGTTGTCGGCCCACAGCACCAGCATCACCACCGCGATCGCCCCCACGACGATGGTGATCGACTTGATGCGCGAGAAGTCGAACGAGAACACCAGCAGGTTCAGCAGCAGCACCGTCATGAACGTGTTGCCGAGCGTCGTCGGGCCGACCAGTTCGAGCCACGACAGCAGGAAGTAGATCGTCGCCAACACGAAGGTCGGGTAGAGGAACACGATCTTCGGCCACGGCCGGATGATCACGCTCTCGGGTGGGCGTTCGAGGGAGGCCTGTGGGGCGGGTGCGTTCGAAGTCATGGGGGTCGTCAGGCTAGGCACGCGGATTCAGGTTCGGTGGGGCGGCATGCTACGACGCTGTCGACGGACAATTGTGGAAGCCGATCCACCACGAAGCCAGTGCGTGTTCCGCGAGCAGCCATCGGCGTGGATCTCACCGTCCCAGAACTGCTTCCCGCGACCGCGTGGCGATCATCGTCTGCGTCTTGCCGAGTCCCGTGAAGACAACACGCTTCAGCACGGCCTCCGCGCCAAGTCGTGCGGCGAGTTCATGGAATATGACGTTGAAGAAGCTGGAAGACGCACCCGACACGCCGTCCATGGCGACGATCACCGTTTCGGCCTCGTCGGGGGCCTTCATGACCTCTGCTGCCACACGGTTTGCAGACTCCACGGGACCGTCGTCCGGCCCGCAGAAGTCGGCAGCTCGAATCGTGCGGCTACTCATGGTCCTCGCTCTGGTTCTTGGTGGCGACGGTCAGCGACAAGAGCACGGCAGTGCCGGGAAAGCCCCCGGGAATCGCCTCGAAGCGATGCGGCTTGTCGTGAGTGGCGATGGCCATCGCGCCATTACTTGCGACGACCAGTTGTCCGCGGTTGCCTCGCGCGATGAGCGCCAGGTTGCTGATGCCTTGCCCTTGGTTGTTGGGTCTTGACTTGCTTGAGACATTGCCGCCAAGAACCAAGCGTAGGGCATGCTCGTCACTCGTCACCCTCTCGCCGGTCGTTGGGGGGGACAGACGCAGCTTGTTGGCGATTCCGATTCCGCGATCAACCACCGCGATGCGGACCTCACGACTCTTGGCAAAGAACTTCGCACACATGACGCCGCCCATTGGTGACTCGGCATGGTCCTCGATGTTCTGCGCGATCTCCGAGTAGCAGATACCGATCAATTCCTCGGACTCGCTATCCATGGTGGGGAAGTGGCGCTTGACCAGATGGATGAGCGATCGACTACCTCCCCAGTTCATGCGTTGGAACTGCTGCAGGGGGGCCGTCTCGTTCTTCGGATGGTCGGTGTTCGCCACGGCGGAGATCATGCCGGTCTCTGCTACCTGCCTGAGTCCCGAGAAGCTGCAGAATGCCGCGAGCGCTGGGGGAGCATTCGGCAACAGTACCGAGGAAACTTGGCTCTTCCGCTCACCCATGAGTTTCATGGACGCGATCACAGTTGCCGCCGTTGGACCGAGGTACTGGGACTTCCTCAGGTCCAACTCCCACCGGGTGCCTACGGCCGCCAGATCGTCTTGGGACGCCAGTATCGGCTGGACCACCCTGAGAAACTCACGGATGGCAGTGGCCGTGAGATCCTCGACGGTGAATCCAACTTCAGCACGGATCACGAGCGACCTGATCTGGTTCTAGACGTAGCTGTCGACCGGCGGACAGGCGCAGACCAGGTTGCGGTCGCCGTGCACGTCGTTGACGCGCGCGATCGGCGGCCAGAACTTGTGCTCCTTGGTCCACGGCGCCGGGTATGCGGCGCGCTCGCGCGAGTAGGCGTGCGTCCACTCGCTGGCCATGACGGCGGCGGCGGTGTGCGGCGCGTTCTTGAGCGGGTTGTCCAGCTTGTCGAGCTTGCCCTGCTCGATCTCGCGGATCTCGTCGCGGATCGCGATCAGTGCGTCGCAGAAGCGATCCAGCTCGGCTTTGCCCTCGCTCTCGGTGGGCTCGATCATCATCGTGCCGGCCACCGGGAAGCTGATCGTCGGCGCGTGGAAGCCGTAGTCCATCAACCGCTTGGCGATGTCGCCGACTTCGACACCGCTGCCGGCCTTGAGCTGGCGCACGTCGACGATGCACTCGTGCGCGACCATCCCGTTCTGGCCGGTGTAGAGCACCGGGAAGTGGCCCTCCAGGCGCTTGGCGATGTAGTTCGCGCTGGCGATCGCGACCTGCGTGGCGCGCCGCAGCCCATCGGGTCCCATCATCGCGATGTAGGCGTAGCTGATGGTCAGGATCGAGGCGCTGCCCCACGGGGCGGCACTGATCGGGCCGATCGCATGCTCGCCGCCGGTCGCGATCACGGGATGGCCGGGCAGGAACGGCGCCAGGTGCCTGGCCACGCAGATCGGGCCCATGCCGGGGCCGCCGCCGCCGTGCGGGATGCAGAACGTCTTGTGCAGGTTCAGGTGGCAGACGTCGGCGCCGAGGTCGCCAGGGCGCAGCAGGCCGACCTGCGCGTTCATGTTGGCGCCGTCCATGTAGACCTGGCCGCCGTGGTCGTGCACGACCTTGCAGATCGCCTTGATGGCCTCCTCGAACACGCCGTGCGTCGACGGGTAGGTGACCATCAACGCGGACAGCTGGTCCTTGTGCGCGGCGGCCTTGGCCTGCAGATCGGCGGTGTCGATGTTGCCGTCGTCGTCACAGGCGACCACGACCACCTTCATGCCGCACATGGTCGCGCTGGCCGGGTTGGTGCCGTGCGCGCTGCTCGGGATCAGGCAGATGTTTCGCTGCTCCTGGCCGTTCTTGCGGTGGAACGCGCGGATCACCGACAGGCCGGCGTACTCGCCCTGCGAGCCGGCGTTGGGTTGCAGCGAGCACGCCGCGAACCCGGTGATGTCACACAGCCAGCGCGACAGGTTGGCGAACATCGCCGTGTAGCCCTTGCACTGGTCGATCGGCGCGAACGGGTGCAGGCCGCCGAAACCGGCCAACGACACCGGGTACATCTCGGTGGTCGCGTTCAGCTTCATGGTGCACGAGCCGAGCGGGATCATCGACGTCGTCAGCGACAGGTCCTTGTGCTGCAGCCGGTGGATGTAGCGCAGCAGCTCGTGCTCACTGCGATAGCGGTGGAACACCGGGTGTGTCAGGTAGGCGCTGGTGCGGGCCAGCGAGCCGAGCGCAGGCGCGTGCGGGTCCAGCCGCAGCTGCAGCGGGCTGCCGCCGAACGCCGCGAAACAGTCCTGCAGATCGCCGGTTTCGACCGTCTCGTCGAGGGTGACACCGAGGCTGCCGTCGCCGAAGTCGCGCAGGTTGATGCCCTTCTGCAACGCGTTCTGGAGCACCTGCCTGGCGTCCTTCGGCCAGACGCGCAGCGTGTCGAAGCGGGCGCCGTCCTGCACGCGGTGGCCGAGCTTCTGGATGCCATCGGCGAGCGTCTCGGTCTGGGCGCGGATGCGTTCGGCGATCGCGCGCAGGCCTTCGGGGCCGTGGTAGACCGCGTACATGCTGGCCATCACCGCGAGCAGCACCTGCGCGGTGCAGATGTTGGAGGTCGCCTTCTCGCGGCGGATGTGCTGTTCGCGCGTGCCGAGGGCGAGGCGCAGGGCCGGCGCGCCGGTCGCGTCGATCGTCATGCCGACGATGCGGCCCGGCAGCTGCCGCACGAACTGCTTCTTCGCGGTCATGTAGGCCGCGTGCGGACCGCCGTAGCCGAGCGGCACACCGAAGCGCTGCGAGCTGCCGCAGGCGACGTCGGCGCCCATCTCGCCGGGTGACTTCAGCACGGTCAGCGCCAGCAGGTCGGCGGCCACGGTTGCGAAGCCGCCGGCGGCGTGCACGCGGTCGATGCTCGGCGACAGGTCGTCGATGCGGCCATCGGAGCCTGGGTACTGGAACAACGCGCCGAAGTGCCGGTCGGTGAACACCGCCGAGCGGTGGTCGCCGAGCTGTACGTCGATGCCCAGCGGTTCGGCGCGCTGCTGCACCACGGCGATGGTCTGCGGGTGGCAGTTCTGGTCGACGAAGAACGTGTTCGCTTCGTCCTTGCCGTGCAGCCGGTGGCACAACGTCATCGCCTCGGCCGCCGCGGTCGCCTCGTCGAGCAGCGAACTGTTCGCGACGTCGAGCCCGGTGAGGTCGAGCACCAGGGTCTGGTAGTTCAGCAGCGCCTCCATGCGGCCCTGCGAGATCTCGGCCTGGTAGGGGGTGTACTGCGTGTACCAACCCGGGTTCTCGAGGATGTTGCGCTGGATCACGGCCGGCAGCAGCGTGCCGTGGTAGCCCATGCCGAGGTAGCTGCGCAGCACCTGGTTCTGCGCCGCCAGCGCGGTCAGCTCCGCGAGCGCTTCGCGTTCGGTCTTGGCCGCCGGCGTCTGCAGCTCGCCGTGCCAGCGGATGCTCTTCGGGATCGCCTTGTCCGTCAGGTCGTCGAGCGAGCTGCAGCCGAGCGCCTGCAGCATCGTGGCGAGTTCGCCTTGGCGTGGGCCGAGGTGGCGGTTCTCGAAGGTGTCGTGGCGGGGGAACGCAGAAGGGGTGCTGGCCATGTCGGAAGGGCTGGCCCGGTGGGTGGGACAGCGGGGCAACAGGTATAGGGATCCGGCCGTCCGGGTTGAAGGGCGCAGGGATGGACGCGTGGACCGGGCCGCACGAACATCGGCGTAGGTGCAGCGAGCGGACCGGCCGGGGGTGGTCGGTGTCGGGGCGGGCCGCGGAGTGGCGAGAGTCCGACGTGGCGGCCGCTACTTCGGCAGATCGACGGTGAATCCCTTGCTGTGCGGCATGACGACCTGGGCGCGCACGGCGCCGGGTTCGAACCACGGCGGTGACTGCGACAGGTAGCCGGAGCCGGCCTGCACTTCGACGGCGCGCCTGCGACCGTCGGCGAACTCGAGCACGACGCGCGCGCCGACCGACTGTGGGTTGCCATTGTGCGGCCTCAGGTTCGGCGCCTGGATCGCCGTCGAAGCGCGCGTGCGCCATGCCGACAGGGGGCCATCGTTGCGCGCGACGAGCAGCGTGCCGTCGGCGGTGACGACCAGCGACTTCCTGTCGCCGAACTCGCAGATGCCGTGTGCGCTCGGCGGCACCACCTCGATGCCGGTCGGCGAGCCGCGCAGCACGAGCCCCGTGCCGCCGTCGTGGCGGCCGGTCTCGGGCTCGGGCGCGTAGCTGTTCTGCGCGCACACCAGCAGGTCGCCGAGCGCCTGCATGCCGAAGATCGGCGCTTGCTGCGCGCGGCGCGGCAGCGGTTCGACGGTGAAGTGGCCGCTGCCGTCGTTGCGCAGCAGGCAGCTCGCCAGCTGTGTCGCCTCGAGCTTGCCGGCGGCGGCGAGCTTGTCCTGCGAGTAGATGTCCTGCAGCAGCGAGCTGGCGAATGCGTCGTAGGTCTTGCACTTCTCGGCCACGAACGGCATCGCCTGGCTGCTGCAACTGCGGCCGCGCACCGGCAGCAGGTTGTCGCCTTCGTACTTCGCCTCGATCAGGTCGCGCGTGCCATTGTCGTCGAAGTCGCCGAAGAACAGCCTCGCCGGGTGTTCGGGGCTAGCCTTGTACTTGGTGTTCCAGCCCTGGTTGCCGGCGACATAGTCGAGGTCGCCGTCGGCATCGCAGTCCCACGCGCAGAGGCTGTTCCACCAGCCGGTGTGCGCGGCGAGCCCGGCCGCAGCGGTCTGGTCGCGGAAGGCCTTGCCGGCGTCGTTGTGCAGCAGGCGGATCGGCTGCCACTGCGCGGCTACCAACAGGTCCGGCCAGCGGTCGCCATCGACGTCGGTGAACAGCGCGCTGGTCACCATGCCGGCGTGCAGCAGTGCGAGCGCCAGGTCTGCGGTGACGTCGACGAACGTGCCGCCATCGTTGCGGTAGAGATGGCTCGGCGGCGCGTCGGGGAATTGGCCCGGCACGAGCCGGCCGGCGACGAACAGGTCGAGATCGCCGTCGCGGTCGAAGTCGCCGGCGCAGGCGTGGCCCGAGGACTCGCGCACGTCGGGCAGCACGGCGTCGTCGCGCGTGAAGTGGGCCTGGCCGTCGTTCCGGTAGATGCGGTCGCGCAGCGCTGCATCGCCCTGCTTGACCTCGGCGCCGCCGCTGGCGATGAACAGGTCGAGGTCGCCGTCGCTGTCGACGTCGAGCCAGAGCACGGCCATGTCCTCGCAGGCGGCGTCCTGCTGCCAGGGGCCGGGTTGCTCGCGCCAGCCGTCCTTCGTCGCCAGGAACAGCGCGCCGTTCTGGCCGTGTGCACCGCCCACGAACAGATCGTCCGTGCCGTCGCCGTTCGCGTCGCCGAGCGCCATGCCCGGCCCGAGTTTCGACACCGAGGCGGGCAGCAGCGGCTGGTCCGCATACTCGTCGAACTCGTTCTCGCGGTGCTGGAAGTCGGGCGCCATGGCCGGTTCGAACACGTGCGGTCCGGGCGCCGTGGGCGCGCGCGCCGGTCCCGGGCCGGGCGGTTCGGTGATCGTGTAGTGCTGGCCGGCGGCGAGGTCCGCGAAGGTCTGCTCGTGGCCGGACGGCCACTGCACGCGCAACGTCGCCACGCTCTCCGCCTGGCCGAGGCCGAAGTGCAGCTCGGTCGTCTGTCCCGACAGGTAGCCGCGCGCCAGGGACACCTCGCGCACCAGCAGCGTGTGGTCGGCCAGGGTCGCCGTGACGCGCGCGCCGGTGCCGAAGCGTTCGCTTTGCTGGCCATGCAGCTGCACGGTGATCGCGTGGCCGTCAGTGGTACGGTTCTCGTAGATCGCGGCCGGCTCGTTCCAGTTGTTGACGACCACGTCGAGGTCGCCGTCGCCGTCGAGGTCGACCAGTGCCGCACCGTGCGACACCGCTTCGAGGTCGAGGCCCCAGTCGGCACCGGTCTTGCCGAATTGCAGGTCGCCGAGGTTGCGCAGCGCGAGGTTTCTCTCCGGTACCTTGCGTACGTTCTGGATCAGCTCGATCGCCGCCTGCCGTCGGTCCTGCGCCCACAGTTCCTTGACCCGCAGGTCGAGGTCCGGGTCGGTGTCGAAGCGGGCGATGCCGTTGGTCGCGAACAGGTCGAGCCGCGCGTCGTTGTCGAGGTCGCCGAACAGTACGCTCCAGGTCCAGTCGGTGCTGGCGACGCC
>JBGARS010000126.1:0-10075 GCA_044230075.1 Planctomycetota bacterium
TCCTGTTCAAGCAGGAGGGCACGGCAGACGAGAACCGCAGCCTGATGGTGATGGTGCGCGCGACGATCACCGACGTGCGCGACACGGGCAGTCGGGCGGTCGCACGCGGCGGCCGCTGACCGCCCGGAGCCGCGACCGATCGCGGGCCCCGCCGGGCCGCTGGCCGCCGCCAGCGGCCCGCCTGCTGTACCGACTCCCCCTCGTCAGCCCGCGCCCTTGCCACCCAGCCTGCGTTCGCGGACAACTGCGCCCGTGAACAGGGCATTGGACGCGATCTTCTTCGACATCGACGACACGCTGTTCTCGACCTCGGTGTTCGCCGAGAAGGCGCGGCGCAGCGCCATCGAGGCGATGGTCGCCGCCGGCATGCGTGCCGACCATGCGGCGGCGATGCGGGAACTGGAGGAGGTCATCACCGAGTTCTCCAGCAACTACGGTGGCCACTTCGACAAGGTGCTCGATCGCCTCGGCCCCGAGTCGACCGCGGGCAACAACCGCGCGGTGATCGTGGCCGCCGGTGTCGTCGCCTACCACGAGACCAAGTGGCGCGAGCTGAAGGTGCACGACGACGTCTACGAAGTCCTGCAGTGGCTGTCGACCACGCAGCTCGTACGCGGCGTCATCTCCGCCGGCATCACCATCAAGCAGGCCGAGAAGCTCGTCCGCCTCGGCGTGCTGCAGTTCCTGACCCCGTCCGCGATCTTCTTCACCGACCAGGTCGGCTTCAGCAAGCCCAACCCGAAGCTCTACCGCCGCGTACTACAGCGCATGTCGCTACAGCCGAGCCGCTGCCTCTACGTCGGCGACAACCCCACCCACGACATCGATCCCTGCAACGCCGAGGGCTGGTGGACCGCGCGCATCCGCCGCGACGGCCGCCACGCCGACGAGGCAGGCAAGACCCAGCCGAGCCACGAGATCCGCGACTTCCGCGAACTGCTCACGATCCTGCAGCAACAGTACGCCGTGAACTGACCGCCCCGCCTCTGCCCGCGGCACCGCGTCCTGCCCCAGGCGCGAGCGAAGCTCGCCGCCTGCTGCGCCGCGCCCTTACTTCAACTGCTCCCAGAAGTCGGCGGGCATGTCGTGGGCGATCTTCAGCGCGCCATTGGCGCCGCCGTAGACCGGCTCTTCGATGCGGATCACCTTGCCGCCGCCGAGCCGTTCCTTCATCGCCTTCTCGACCGCGCTGTCGAGACCTTGTACCAGCGAACCACCACCGGCCAACAGCACGCGGCTCTTCAGCTTCGCCTGGAACTGCGGGTCGAACGACGACACCAGCTTCTGGATGCCCTTCAAGATCGGCTCGATCAGGATCGAGCAGGCCGCGCGGATCTGGTCGGTCAGATCGAACGGCGTCGGCTTGCCGTCCACCGGCAGGTCGACGATGCAGCGCTCGGATGGCTCGCCGACGAAGCCGTAGCGCTCCTTGATGTCCTTGACCATGTGGATCGTGAACTGCGCTCCCGGGCAGGTCTCGGTGATGCGCCGCGACAGCTCTGCATCGACCGCGTCACCGGCGATGTCGAACATCACCTGGTCGGTCTCCTCGGGCATCGTGCCGTGCATGCGGCACAAGTCGGTGGTGCCGGCACCGATGTCGATGACCAACACGTCCTCGAGCCAGTCGAGGCCGTAGGCGACCGAAAACGGCTCGCTGCACAGCATCACCGAATCGACGTGGGCGCGCGCGGCCTCGATGATCGCCTCACGGTTCTTGACCGACGCCTCGGCAGGCGCGCCGATCACGCAGTAGATCAACTCGTCCTTGCGTGGCTTCGCCAGCCGGATCGCCTCGCCGATCAGGTCGGTGGCGGCCTTCAGGTTGGCCTTCGCCTCGGCGTCCTTCGACGCGTCACCGGTGTACTTCAGCACGCCCTTCTCGAGCGGCTTGTACAGCTTCAGTGACAGGCGCTTCTCCAGCGCCTCCTTGCCGAACAGGACCTCCTTCTTCAGCAACTTCATGCTGACGACGTCCTTCGGGTAGCCGACCATCGAATAGACCGTCTCGCGCACGCCGTTGCTGGCGGACACGGAGGTCCGGGAGGTGCCAAGGTCCATCCCGATGTAGAGCACACCGTGGTCTTTCTTGGGCGCTTCGTCCGTCTGTTTCGTCTCGCTCATCGTTTGTTCTCTCGAGTGTGGCGCGGGATCCGCTGCCTCAGGTCTTCTTCTGCAGCTTCAGGTTGGCCTTGAAGATCTCCGCCATGAGTTCCTTCTTCTTGCCGGCATGGTGATCGGCAAGGCTCAGACCCTGCACCTCGCGGTAGATCGACGAGATGCCGGTGTCGATGTTCTTCATCGCCGCAACCGACTGCAGCCGCTGTTCGGTCTGGTCGAGCGACTCGGTCAGCTTCTTGATGCGACGCTGCAGGTTGCCGACCTCGCGGTCGCGCAGCGCGCGGCGCGCCTCGTCCGCCGAATGGCGCTCGCCGGCGACGATGTCCATGACCAGCGCCATGACCCGGTCCTCGGCGTCGACGATCGACGTGCTGCCGGTCGCCGCCAGCGCACGCAGCACCTCGGCCACCTTCGCCGCGATCTGCGCGTTCTCGCCCTCGTAGCGCGCGGCCGTCGCCAGCGCACCTTCCTCGAGCTTCAGCTCCAGCGCACGTTGCTGCGCCGTCAGGTCCCGCCGCAACTGGTCGACCTCGTCCTCGACCTGCTCCTTCTGGCGCTCGACCTCGGTCTTCTGCCGCTGCAGGTCCTCGTTGGAACGCAGCAGCCGCAGGAACTCGGCCTTCGTCGCATCGGCGACGGCCTCCCGCTCGACGCCGACCAGCCGCGACTTCAGGCTGCGGTGCACTGCGGCCTCGATCAGCGCGATGATGCGATCGATGCCCAGCACGTTGACCTGCTGGACACCCTTCTTCTTCAGGCTGTCGAGCGAGGTGCGGAACGACATCTGTCGCACCGCGTCCTTCAGTGTCTCCTTGAAGCCAGACACGCTCAGGCCTCCTCGCCGAACTTGGATTCGTAGGCGAGCCGGCGGTCGCTCTCGGGATCCTGGCCGCGCAGTTCGGTGACGAAGCAGCCGAGCACGTTGCCGCCCATGTCCTGCAGCGTGCGCACTGCCTCGCGGGTCTGCTTCTTCAGCGAATGCTCGAGCCGCACGACCACCAGCGTGCCGTCGACGCGCGAAGCCAGCACGCCGGCGTCCGTCGACGGCAGCACCGGCGGCGTGTCGATCACGACGTAGTGGAAGCGCTCCTTGAGCCGGTGCAGCAACTCGTCGAGGCGCGAAGAACTCAGCACCTCGGCCGGGTTCGACACCCGCGTGCCGGGCCCGAGCAGCATCAGCCCCCGATAGCCGGCAGGGCGCAGCACCTTCTCCACCGTCGTGCGACCGAGCAGGACGTCGGCAAGGCCGGGCTCCGGGTTCAGGTTCAGGTAGCGCTCGCAGCCGGGCCGGCGCATGTCCGCGTCGACCAGCACGACCTGCTGGCGCTCGAGTTCCGCCATCGCCATGGCGAGGTTCAGCGACGCGATCGTCTTGCCCTCGTCCCGCACGGCCGAGGTGACCACCAGGGTCTTCGGCTCGCCATCGGGGTTCATCGCCACCAGGCGGTTGCGCAGCGCGCGCACCTGCTCGGCCCGGTAGCCGGCCGGCTCGTGGAACAGCACCAGGTACGGGTTCACGGACTGGTCGACGATCACGACCATGTCCTCGGGCAGACCGGCGGCCCGGCCCTCTTCGGCGGATGACTTGTTGCGGCGGAACATCGCGTCTCGGCGGCGGGCGCCGTACCGATCTTTCGGATCGACGGCGATGCCTACTTGTTCAGGAGATGAAGATCGGCGGCGGACGAGAGACGCGGAACAGGGATCGGCAGCACCCCGCCGGAGGAACCCACCATGGCAAGGCGGTTTCGGCGCAGGTCGCCGGCCAAGGTGGCCCAACCGGCGAGCCGGCAGTCTATCGTGCCGTGCGGCCTGCAACCAAGCGTTGCCGCCCGGCTGCCCTTCAGCCGCCCAGGTCGACGCGCGCCTTTTGCGCGAAGGCCTGGGCGGCCGGGTAACCCGCATCGGCATGCCGCGCCACGCCGATGCCGGGGTCACAGGTGAACACGCGCTGGATGCGGGCGGCGGCGGCCGGCGTGCCGTCGGCGACGGTGACCTGGCCAGCGTGGATCGACTTGCCCATGCCGACGCCGCCACCGTGATGGATCGACACCCAGGTCGCCCCCGATGCCACGTTCAGCATCGCGTTCAGCAACGGCCAGTCGGCGATCGCATCGCTGCCGTCGAGCATCGCCTCCGTCTCCCGGTAGGGCGACGCCACCGAGCCACAGTCGAGATGGTCGCGTCCGAACACGATCGGCGCCTCGAGTTCGCCATTCGCCACCAGCTCGTTGACGGCGACCCCGAAGCGGGCCCGCTCACCGTAGCCCAGCCACAGGATGCGGGCCGGCAGGCCCTGGAACGCGATCTGCTTCTGCGCCTTGCCGATCCACGTGCGCAGCGACGGGTTGTCGCCGAACATCGCCAGCGCCAGTTCGTCGGTGCGCGCGATGTCGGCGGGGTTGCCGCTGAGCGCCACCCAGCGGAACGGCCCGCGGCCCTCGCAGAACAGCGGCCGGATGTACTCGGGGATGAAGCCCTTGATGCGGAAGGCCTCGGCGACGCCGGCGTCGCGCGCCTCGGTGCGGATGTTGTTGCCGTAGTCGAACGTGATTGCGCCGCGCTCCTGCAGGTCGAGCATCAGCGCGACGTGCTTCGCCACCGTGCGGCGCGACTCGACGAGGTAGGCCTTCGGGTCCCGCTGCCGCAGTTCGGTGGCCTGCTGCACCGTCATGCCGTCCGGCACGTAGCCGATCAACATGTCGTGCGCCGACGTCTGGTCGGTCAGCAGGTCGGGCACGGTGCCGCTGTCGCGCACGACCCTCAGCAGTTCGGTGGCGTTGCAGCACACGCCGATCGACCAGGCGATGCCCCGCTGCTTCTTGTCGAGCGCCGCCTGCAAAGCCAGCTTCGGATCGTCGATGCGTTCGTCGAGATACTTCGTCTCGAGCCGCTTGTCGATGCGCCAGCCCTCGACGTCCGCCGCCAGGCAGACGCCGCCCGCCATCGTCACCGACAACGGCTGCGCGCCGCCCATGCCGCCGAGGCCCGCGGTGACGACCAGCCTGCCCTTCAGATCGCTGCCGAAGTGCCGCTTGCCGGCCGCGACGAACGTCTCGTAGGTGCCCTGCACGATGCCCTGGCTGCCGATGTAGATCCACGAACCGGCGGTCATCTGGCCGTACATGATCAGGCCGAGCGCGTCGAGCCGGCGGAACTCGTCCCAGTTGGCCCAGTCGCCGACCAGGTTGCTGTTCGCGATCAGCACGCGCGGCGCATCGACGTGCGTGCGGAACACGCCGACGCACTTGCCGGACTGCACCAGCATCGTCTGGTCGGGCTGCAGCCGGCGCAGCGTCGTCAGGATGCCCTGCAGCGCCTCGGGGTTGCGCGCCGCCTTGCCGAGCCCGCCGTAGACGATCAGGTGCTCCGGATCCTCGGCGACCTCGCGGTCCAGGTTGTTCTGGAGCATGCGGTAGGCGGCTTCGATCTGCCAGTTGGCGCAGGTGAGGGTCTTGCCCCGCGGGGCCCGATAGCGCGACGTGCCGGTGACAGTCATGCGGACAGCGTGGCGGCGGTGCGGCATCGGCGCAAGCAGTCGGCCACCAGACGGCCCTCGAGACGCGAGGAGAGACCGACCTCGCTCGATGTGGCCGAGTCGGAGGGAATGCCGGCCTCACACGTCGTCGGTTGCGGGGTGGCGTACGCTGGCGTGGCGCGCCCGTCCACCGCCATCCCGACGCGCGGCATTCCCCATCGGAGATCCCCCATGACCGTCGAAACCAAGATCGAAGCCCAGGGCGACGTGCTCTGCATCCGCATCACCGGCAAGCTGACCGCAGCCGACTACGAGCACTTCGTGCCAGCGGTCGACGGGCACATCGCCGCGCGGGACCGTGTGCACTTCCTGGTCGAGCTGCACGACTTCCACGGTTGGACCGCCGGCGCGCTGTGGCACGACCTGAAGTTCGGCATCCACAACTTCCACCGCATCGACCGCATCGCCATCGTCGGCGAGAAGCCATGGCAGAAGGGTCTGGCGCTGTTCTGCCGCCCGTTCACGATGGCCCGCATCCGCTACTTCTCGGCTGGCCAGGGCGACGACGCCCGGGCATGGCTCGGCGAAGGCCTCGGCCGCCCGCCGAGCGGCCAGGTCTACGACATCGCCTCGGCGCCGGCACCGGTCGCCCAGCTGTTGCATGCCATGGACGGTCGCGACGGCGTCGCGCGCGAGAACGCCCGCAAGCAGGTCGTCAAGCTGGGCGCTGCCGCCGTGCCACACCTGATCCAGGCGGCGCAGGGTGGCCACTGGCAGTTGCGTCTCGAGGCGACGCGGGCGCTGGCGACGATCGCCGAGCCGAACTCCGCCGACGCGCTCGCGCGGCAGTTCGACGACACGCCGGAGATCGGCTGGGCCGCCGCCGAGGGGCTGAAGCAGATGGGTGTGCCGGGCACGCGCGCCGTGTTGCAGCAACTGATGCAGCACGCGAGTTCGCACGGCGTGCGGGTCGCCGCGCACCACGCGCTGCGCGAGCAGCAGGCGGCCCAGATCCGCGCTGCCACCGCACCGGTGATCGCCGCGCTCGAGGACTCGGCGCCGGCCAGTGAAGCGCCGGTCGCGGCGTTCGCGGCACTGCAGAAACTCGCCTGAGAGCGGCTCCGAGCAGCTGGCCGGCGTCCGTCACACCGCCAACACGCCCACCTTCCTCTCCGCCGCAGCCACCAGCGTGCCGTCGACGACCAACTCCTCCGCGACCGCGAGGTCCGGCGCCAGGTAGCGATCCCCTTCCAGCCCGGCGACGCGCTTGCGCAGCGCGCGATACGCGGCGTCGACACCCGCGCCCGGCTTCAACTTCTCGCCGAGGTCGAGACCCTGCGCGGCGCACAAGAGCTCGATGCCGAGCACCTTGGCGGTGTTGGCGACCACGCGCTCGGCATGGCGCGCGGCGGTGACGCCCATCGAGACGTGGTCCTCGCGGTTCGCCGACGTGGGGATCGTGTCGACGCTGGCCGGATGCGCGAGCGTCTTGTTCTCGCTGGCCAGCGACGCGGCGACGACCTGCGGGATCATGAAGCCGCTCTCGAGGCCGGGGTTCCTGGCCAGGAACGGCGGCAGGCCGGAGATGTCGGGGTTCACCAGCTGCTCGATGCGGCGCTCGCTGATGTTGGCCAGCGTGCTGACGGCGATCGTCAGGAAGTCCATCGCCTGGCTGACCGGTTGACCGTGGAAGTTGCCGCCCGAGACGACGTCGCCGTTCGGGAACACCAGCGGGTTGTCGGTCACCGAGTTCGCCTCGGTCACCAGCACGTCGAGCGCGTAGCGGATGCCGTCCTTCGCCGCGCCGTGCACCTGCGGCGCGCAGCGCAGCGAGTAGGCGTCCTGCACCTTCGCGCAGTCGGCGTGGCTCTGCATCACCTTGCTGCCGGCGAGCAGCGCGCGCAGGTTGCTCGCGGTCGCGAGCTGGCCCTCGTGCGGCCGCACCTCGTGCAGGCGCTGCTGGAACGGCTTCTCGCTGCCGCGCAGCGCCTCGACGGTCATCGCGCAGGCGACGTCGGCGACCTTCGCCAGCAGCATCGCCCGATGCACGACGAGGCAGCCGATCGCGGTCATGATCTGGGTGCCGTTGATCAGCGCGAGCCCTTCCTTCTCGCGCAGTGCGAGCGGCTCGCGGCCCAGACGCTTCAGCGCCGCCGCACTGGTGATCCGCTTGCCGCCGTGCCAGACCTCGCCTTCGCCGATCAGCGGCAGCGCCATATGGCTCAGCGGCGCGAGGTCGCCGGACGCACCGACCGAACCCTGGCTCGGGATCACCGGCACGTAGTCGCCATTCCACAGCGCCATCGCCTGGTCGAGCAGCAGCATGCGCACGCCGGAGAAGCCGAGCGCGAGGTTGTGGATGCGCAGCGCGAACGCCAGCCGGCTCTGCTCCACCGTCAGCGGCTCGCCGACGCCCGTCGCGTGGCTGAGCAGCAGGTTCTGCTGCAGCTGCGCGAGCTGCTGGTCGGGAATGCGCACGCCGGCGAGCTTGCCGAAGCCGGTGTTGATGCCGTACATCGTCGCGCCCTTGCGCACGGCCTTCTCGACCACGGCGCGGCTGGCGAACACGCGCTTCTTCGCCGCCGGCGACAGGTTGATGCGCGCATCGGCGCGGCTCAGCTGGACGAGCGTGGACAGCGGCAGGGACGGATCGCCGAGCAGGATCTTGGGCACGCGGCGAACCTAGCCAGCGCGCGGCAGCCCGGCAACAACGGCGTCAGTGCGACTGCGACTCGAGCGTCAGCGGCGGCGCGATCGGCGTGAGGAAGAAGCGGCCGATGTAGACCTGGAAGCGCGAGCCGTCGTCGCGCTCGAACGTGTAGCTGCCTTCCATCGTGCCCCACTCGGTCGCCAGCGGACAGAAGCTGACGTAGCTGTAGCTCTCGCCGACGCCGAGCTTCGGGTACTCGCCGACGACGCCGCGGCCGCGCAGCTCTTCGCGCTTGCCGTTGCCGTCGACGATGATCCAGTGGCGCGACAGCAGCTTCGCGGGCTTCGAGCCGTCGGGCGTACCGACGTTGCTCATCGTGATCTTGTAGCGGAACACGAAGCGGCCGTTCTTGGGCTCCGACTCCTGCTGCAGGAACTGGGCAGCCGCCTGGATGCGGATCCCGGCGGTCGTCATGTCCGAGTGCGGCGAGTTCTTCATGGCTGGGCTGGGTCGCAGGATAGGCAGATCGCCGCGGATTGCGAGAGGGCTTCAGTGCCCGTGCACCTCGGCCCCGCGCTGGAACTGCAGTTTCCCGTCGGCCGAACCGAGTTCCATCTGCTCACCGCTGACGCTGCCAATCCAGGTATCGGCCTTCGCAGGGCCCAGCAGCGGCCCCTTCACGGTGATCGTCTTCGCGGTGGCGTCCCAGGTGTAGGTCACGCCAGGGATGTGCTCGTGTTGGCCGCTGGCATCCGGCGCGGTGTGCACCTCCACCCGCGTGCCCGTGGTCTCGAACTCGAGCGTCATGCCCTTGGCATCGCCGGGTAGCTTCTGCCCCCACGCGCCGTCGAGGGGATGGTGGCTGCCGCACGCGGCGAACAGCAGGAACGGAACGAACCACGTGGTGTGAAGGCGCATCGGTCTCTCTCCGGGATCTGGGCCCGTCGATTGTGGCCGCTACGCGCCACGATGCCACTGCGGCAGGTTCGGAAATCCGCCCGGTCGCGCGGAGATCAGTGCGCGGGCCTTTGGCGCGGGAACAGGACCGTGCGCGCGCCGGTGTCGAGGTCGATGCGTTCGATCTTCGCGCCGGTGCGGAACAAGATCGTGCCTTCGCCGAACGCGAGCAGTTCGCCGTCCGACGGCAGGCGGAGCAACGGCTGCTCGTCGAGCCGACCGGTCGCCACGTCAAGGCGCAAGATGAGCCTCTCCAGGTGTCGTGCGCCGACCTCGGTGAGACCGATCACCGCGAGCCATACGCGTCCCGTCGGGTCGCGCGGCAGCAGCGAACCACCCTGCGTGCCCATCGGCTCGAGACAGGTGGTGGTCTCGTACCAGCGGGTAGTCGAGGTGGCCAGGACCTGCACCGTGTCGTCTGCCGGGCGATACAACAGCAATCGGCGACCGCCGTGCTCGACGGTGCCGAACAGCACGCGATCGTCGTCGACCAGGCCGACCAGGCGCGCGCCATCCAGCACAGGGCTCGCGGCAGCTGCCTCGCCGAGCCGTTGCCGTTGCCAACGCCACGGCCGTACCTGGTTCAGCAATACGTCGCCGACGAGCACGCCCTGGTGCATCCCGTTCGGTGGCAGCTCCCGGAACGTGTGCCGCGTTGGCACGAACAGCCGGCTGCCCTTCGGCGAACTGACGATCAACCCGTGCCCGGCCGCGCGCGCACCGACGACAGGCTCCGGCGCAGCGAAGCGCTCCACCTCGCCCGCCACGGCGTCGAAGCTCATCAGAAGCGCGACCAGCGGCACCAGATAGACCGCGAGCGAGGTCAGCGAAGCGACTGTCACCGACAACCGGTCGACGCCGAGGTCACC
>JBGARS010000127.1:0-9925 GCA_044230075.1 Planctomycetota bacterium
TGCTTGATCGAGTGCGGTGCCGATCGGCAGGCGTGGCAACCTCGCCTCGACGGCATCACCCGAACACGCTGTCCATCCGACAAGGGTTGCGCACATGGCCAGCCGCATCCCTTCCCGCAGTAGGTTCATCGGCGCATCCTAGCCGCTGGACCGGGCAGCACCGCGAGGACGACGAACAGCACGACGTTCACCAGCATCCCCGGTCAGTGCCAACACTTCGCTGGCCAACGTCCACCGCGGCATGGGCAGCGACACGGCCGCCAGCGCGTGCTGACCGCTACGATCGGGCGGTGCTTCCCCTGCTGCCGCTGTCGATCGTGCTCGGTGCGACCACATTCGTCGTGGCGCAGTCTGCCTCGGTGCCGGACCCAACCGTGACCACTGGGTTCCTCGCTCGCAGGCTGGAAGTTGACGGCACCGCCCACCGCTACGAGGTGTACGTGCCACCGGGCTACACGAAAACGCGGTCCTGGCCGCTGCTGATGTTCCTGAACGACATGGGTGAATGCGGCACCGACGGCAAGCAGCAGGTCGAGGTCGGGCTCGGACCGGCGATCCGCCATGATCCGGTACGCTGGCCATTCGTCGTGGTGTTCCCGCAAAAGCCGGACAGGGACTCGCAGTGGAGCGAGCACGAGGCATTGGTCATGGAAACGCTGGCGGCAACGGAGCAGGAGTACCGCATCGACGCGGATCGGCGCTTCCTCACCGGGATGTCGCAAGGCGGGGCGGGCACGTGGGCGCTCGGTGCGAAGCACGCAGACGTGTGGGCAGCAATCGCGCCGGTGTGCGGCTACGGGAGTCCAGCTGAGGTCGGGGCTGCGTTGCGGGAAATGCCCATCTGGGCGTTCCACGGCGAGGACGACACGCAGGTACTGGCGCAGCACGCGAAGGACCTGTGCGCAGCCGTCGACGCTGCTGGCGGGCATGCAGCGTTGACGCTGTATCCGAACATCGCTCACAACTCATGGGATCGCGCCTACCGCGAGTCGGCTCTCGCGGAGTGGCTACGGGTCATCGAGGGGAGGCTCTCTCCCGACGTGAGGCAGGCCTTGCTGAAAGAGCATTCCCTGCTCACGAGACGGCACTACGCCGGCTCCGCGGAATGGGACATGCTTCACCCAGAGTCCGGTCTGGGGCTGCGGGTTTTCACCGTCACCACTGGTCGCGATGGCGTGCAGGAAGTGGAAACGCTCACTCTGGCGAACGGCTGGCTACGTTCCGCCAAGGAGTGGCAGGTGCGGCGAGAGATGCGCCCCCGCAAAGCCGTTGTCGATGCGCCGGAGCCTGTCGCTGTGCCAGGAGCCGAGGGCGCGAAGTTGCTCTTGGAGTGCATGCAATTGCTCGTCCGCGGCGGCCTGTACGAATTGCCGTTGGAAGAGGGCCACGGGGAAACGGCCGGTCCCGGCGCGGACTCGATCGGGTTCGATGGGCTGGTAGGCTTCGGCGGCCGCAGCCTGAGCTACCTCCCACGCCACATCCGCGTCGACGACCCGAATCGCAAGCTCGAACGCGAGGCACTGCGCACGGTCGCGGCAAAGTTGCGTGCTGTGCGATGAGCTGGGTTTGCTCACGCCTCGATCGAGTTGCACGCACGCGGTCCATGCTGACCGGGGTTGAACCATCCAGAGCAGCTCGTGTTGCCTGCGGAAGCATGTTGCTGCTTTCCCCCGTTGTGCCGACACTCCCACGATGCCACGAGTTCCCTTCGGCGGATGGCCTGCATCACGTGGCTGCTCCTGCTACCGGCCTGCGGTCTCGTCGGGCGGCCCAGCGAGAAGGTCGTGAAGGTCGACACGACACCGCCCGGAGCGATGGTGAACCTCAACGGGTTGCTTGTTGGCACTTCACCATGCTCGCTCGTCCTCCCGCGCTCGGGCGGAGGGCTGCTCGAGTTCGAAATCCTGCCGCCCCCAGACTTCACGCAACATCTCTGGGTCCAGCGTCGCACGATGTGCTGGAAGCAGCTCCCGAGCGAAGCAGCCGTGCTCTACTTCGACCTCAACTTGGAGCCCACGAAACCGACCCAGACCATCGAGGTCCGAGAACGGTAGATCCAGACAGCGCGAGCCGCTCAGCGCATGAGCAGCAAGGGCGCGGCGACGAGCGTAGCGAACGCCTGCACCCAGCCTACCTGATGCCGAGGCCAGCGCGCGGTGATGGCCGCCGCGACTGCCACCGCGAGCACCCACAGCATCACGAAGCCGGGGGTCAGTCGCTCCACCCAGGAAAGCGGCCTTCCCATCTCGGCGATCATGGCGGTTGGTTCCACGCCGGCGCCCCATCCGAAAGCCATGCGTCCCACCCACGCGGCGGCCCTCGAGACGACGACGATCACCACCAAGGCCACCGGCGCCAACCAGCCGGTCAGCACCACACGAGACAGCCTCGCATCGTGGACCGAGTCTCGCTTCGCACTGAGGACATCGAGGGCGAGGATCGTTGCCACCAAGACGGGAAGGACCATCACGGCGGGCTCGTCCAGGCTGGTTTCCACGCTGCAGCACCAGGCTCCGACCAACAGGTACGCGAGTCCTCGGGCGACCGTCAGGCGGTCCATCGGTCCCGCTGCATGGCGACAGGCATCGCCAGGGCGGATCCGGCTCGGCACGACAAGGGCCATCACGGGGGAAGGATAGCCGGAACACGTGCGGTGGGCTGCCCAGCGCGACACTTCGATGTCGAGCCTCACGCCTACGGGTAGAGCACGGTCTGCCGGCCGGTGAAGTCGTGGCCGCGCACCACACCGAGGATCGCCTGCACCATCTTCTCGCCGCCGATGTCGGAGGGTTCGATCGAGTTGGCGTAGTCCTTCCGGTCACGGAAGATCCGCCGCAGGTCGATCACCGCCACGCCCCGCTCGCTGGCGCACCGCAGGATGGCATCGTCGAAGACCGACAGTGCCACGTCCGCCAGCTCCTTCTTCGGCGACTCGAAGTTGGAGTCGTAGATCGTGCACACAGCCGTCGGCTTGCCGTGTGCGAGGACCGCGTCGAGCATGCGCGCGTAGGCGCTCCGGAACTCGGCATGGATGGCGGCGAGTTCTCCGAACAGCTGTGCGGAGTTCTCGATCTCCCGGTCGAGGATGCCGGCGTGATGCAGTGCATCGTTGCCGCCGACGCTGACCACCAGGTGCGTCGCGTCCGGGGGAAGGCGCCCGAGCTGCACGGCAACGCCGGCGACGACCGCACCATCCGAGGCGAGCAGGGTCGCCTTGCCTCCCCCTCCGGCAAGGGCACTGGCGAGCTGATCGCCGACACACGGCTTGCCCGGAACGTACGCCCCGTTGTCGAAGATCGAGTCGCCGACCAGCACGACATGCAGTGACCTGGCGGGCACCACGGGGACACGTGTGCAAGCTGACGCGGCAGCGGCCCCGGCAGCTGCGACAAGGGAAACGAACTCGCGACGGGATGGGCTCGGGTGCTTCATGACGCAGCTGGCAGGGAACGTGGCCACCGCTCTACCACGTTCGGTGGCCCAGCATGCGAACTCCCCGCCCCAGGAACAACGCCACGCCCCCCGCCGCGGGACTCGCGGGACATCGCCCGACCCGCTTGTATCGCCATGCGTACCACCAACGATGGGGAAGCCGACGCCAGTTGCCGTCGCCGACACCTTCCCCCCGGCCCGAGAAACTGCCAATGATCCGCACCTCCTTCCTCCACTCCCCGCTGCTCGCGACGCTGGTACTCGCCGCCACCGCGACGGCGCAACAGGTCGTCATCACGACCGACGACCTCACCGACACGGTGCAGGCCTTCAGCCCCGTCGACGGCAGCCTGTTCAGCACAAACCTCTTCGCCATCCCGAACACCGTGCAGGTGTCGGCACTGCAGGTGGGCAGCCAGATCTGGACCAGCGAGCAGACCACCGACCGGGTGGTGCGCTACGACGCCTGTGGCAACGTGCTCGGCACGATGGGCCCGGCGCTGCCGGGCGGCGGACTCGACAACATCCGCGGCATGGCCTTCTTCGGCGGCATCGTCTACGTCACGAACTGGGGCTCGGGCAACGGCGCGACAGCCAACTCGCTGGTCACCTTCGACGCGGCGGGGACCTACCTGGGCACCATCGCCCTGTCCGCGTCGCCGTCGCCGTTCTCGTTGGTCCCGTTCCAGGGCGACATGCTCGTGGTGGCGTCCGATGCAGGTGACCACGTGCACCGCTACACGCTCGCTGGCGCGTCGGTCGGGACGTTCAACAACTCGAGCGACCTAGGCTTCACGCACGCCAGCGCCCTGGCGTCCAACGGCGACGTCTGGGTCAGCACGTTCACGTCCGACACGATCGTGCGGCTCGACGCCACGACCGGCGCCATCGTGCAGACGGTTCCGGCAGACAACTGCCGCGGCATCTTCGAGCTGCAGAACGGCAACCTGCTGTGGACCAGCGCGAACGGCGGCACCTACGTGCACGACATGGCCACGGGCGTCAACAAGCTGGTCCATCCAGGTAGGCCCTACAACCTGAACCTCGCCGACCTGTCGCTGGGCCAGGTGGCATGCCACCGGCCGATCGGGCTGGGCTGCCACGACTACTCCGGGGACCGGTCGAACCTGTTCGAGTGGTTCCCCAACATCCCGGCCGCCAAGGTCGGGTTGGACGGCAACGCGCTGCAGTTCGCGCTGACGGCGAACGGCTATGTCGCCACCTGGATCCCCGGTGCGGCCGGCGCGCTGTTCGTGCCTCCGTCGGCCGGCGCGACGATCGTCGCCAACGGCGACGACACGACGACGACGATCACGCCATCGGCCCCGATTCCGGTGCCGGGCGGCACCGAGCCGACCTGGACCGTCTCGTCGAACGGCATCCTCACTGCCGGCACGCCCGGCAACCAGGGAACGTCGGGCTTCGCCACGATCTCGTCGGTCGCCGCCACGACCCGCCTCGCCTTCTACACCTGGTGCGACCACAACCCCGCCGACGCGGCCAGCGGCAAGATCAAGTGGCAGGAGGTCGCCGGCGTGCTCTCCCTCACCTACGACGGCGTCGAGTACGACGGCGGCACTCCGGCGATCGCGCCGAGCACCTTCCAGTACCAGATCGACATGGCCACCGGCACCGTGACGATGCTGTGGACCTCGTTCTCACCGAGCAACTCGACCGGCAGCGTGCTGGTCGGGTGCACTCTCGCCGGGGCGGGACTGACGCCCGTTTCGCAGCTGCTCGCCTCCGTGACACCGTACCAACTGCAGCCGGACACCCTGCCGGAGGCGCCGCTGGCGCTGTCGGCGGCGCCGGCACCGGTCATCAACCCGAGCACCCTGGTGACCTACACGGCCTCGAACGTGCGCGAGTTCGTGCCCGGCTCCGGCGTCTACCTGGGCACGATGTTCCTCAGCGTGAATCCGCTGCCGGGCGGCATCGACCTGGCAGGCATCCTCACCACGGTGCCCGGCTGCAAGGCACACATCGCCACGCTGGACCTGGATGTGGGCGCGGTGGTCAACACCAGCCCGACGCTGTCGTGGACCTTCCCCTTCGACAGCATGTTCTTCGCCCCGGGCAACGTGGTCGCGGCGCAGGCGGTCGCGCTGTTCGACGGCAGTTTCCCGATGCACAACGGCGAAGCCGGTGGCTTCCAGCTCAGCAACGGCGTGCAGAGCACGACCCACCCGTAGCCGAGTCGGCCTCGGCGCGAAGGGGCTCGGCCGCGGCGTGAGAGCACGGGGCGGGCCTGGGACCGCACCGCGCCCGTTGCTCACCTGCGGGAGCCGCCGCCACGCCATTCCCGGAATGCGGACCGCGTCTCCATGGGCAGCGACGCGAGCAGGGCAGCCGCACGCTCGGGGTCGGCCGCCTGCAGGTCGTCCAGCCATTCGAAGAAGACCGCCAGCGGAGACATGCCGCGAAGGTCGGCCTCGGCAACGAAACCCGCGAACTGGATCGCGAACTGCTCCCACTCCGGGTTCGAGTCAGGAGCCGGCGGAACGGGCGGCGGTGCACTGGACGCCGACGCGCGACGCCGACTGGTCTTCCGGTTCTTTCGGGGCGCACTCACGCGGCTCCACTGTAGCGACTGCCGCCACGGGTGGCCGGGTCCGCGGCGATGTCGCAAGGCGATCGCGAGCAACGCATCGTCCATCGGCGCAAGGCAAGGTCCCCGCCACCAAGACCACCCCTACGACTGCGGTAGCATGCGCCGATGCGACGCAACGTCCTCCGGTTCGCGGTCCTCGCCCTGCTGCCCAGCCTGGGTTGCGCACAAGAACGACAGGAACTCCTACGCGCGCAGATCCTGCGCACCGCGCAGAGGTACGCAACCTTCGAGTGGCGCGCGACCAAGGCGAACATCCTGCACGGCAACGACGCCGACGGCGTGCGCGTCGACACGCCGGACCGGTCTTTCGATGATGCCGGCTGGGTTGCGGACAGCAGTGGCAACCGCGGGATGCCCTACGCCTGGGGCGGGTTCACCAGCGTCGAGGAGTTCACGCAGGGCCTCGGCAAGGGCATGTTCGCTGGCTTGGTCCCCACCTCGGAGCGCGCGCGCGCGAGTCGGTTCGCCATGGGGGTCGACTGCAGCGGCTACGTCACACGCTGTCTCGACATCCCGGTCAAGCAGACCACACGCTCACTCGCCCGGTTGTGCTACGAACTGGACGGCTACGAGCAACTGCAGCCGTGTGATCTGCTGAACCAGCCCGACGGTCATGTCGCCCTGTTCGTCAGTTGGGTGGATGACAGCAGGCAGCGGATGCGCGTGCTGGAGGCGGCGAGACTCGGCGTCAAGGAGACGATCTACCCCGCCGACGCCGCCAGGCGCGAGGGCTTCGTCGCCCTGAGGTACCGCTTCCTCGACCCACGATGGACTCCCATGGAGGCCCAAGCCCTGGGCAAGGCGAAGTGGCAACCCGCGCCGTCGACGCCACCAGCGAAGTTCGTCGCGCACCGCGGCGCGGTTCCGTCCGAGGCCGACACGCACCCGCTGAGCAAGGCAGTTGCAGGCTCGTGGGCTCGCTACGCCATTGCGAGCCGGCCAGCCACGGGCACAGACATCCTGCGGACCCTTTTCGCCGCGGCAGCCAACGAGGACTCCATCGAGATGCAGTGCACGGAGATCATCGCCAGAAGACCACTGCCCACGGGGTGGAACGCTCCGCGTGGGCAAGACGTCACCGGGGCGCTCGTGGACATCCTCGCGTTCTACGAACCGCTCCAGATCCGCAGGGTTGTCGAGCACACCGTGGAGATGGGAGTCCTCACCCACGGCGACCGGCAGTTCCCAGCCCGCAGACACACTTGGCAGCTGGAAGGAACCACGGTCGTGCGCCACCAGGAGTACCCGATGTGGCTCGATGTCACGGCCGCGTTCTCCGATGACGTTCCGCTCTACGGGCTCGTATGCGCGGACTTCGAGTTGGCTGTCGACTGGCGCCTTGCCGGTCGACGAAGCGATGCCACGCTTCACAGGGAATCGGTAACGCTCGCTGCCTTTGGCTCGGCATTCTGATGCGACGCACGCGACGCGTGCTCGGACAGCCACCATCGCCAGGCATCTGGCTGCGGCCCCATGGGCTCACCTGCCACGAACGAGTTCACGGGCGGGACGGTATCGCGCGCAATCATCACCGGCGTGCGCGCCCAGCGCCGCCGCGACCTGTTCGGCGACCCAGGCATTGCCCGCAGCCGTCATGTGGCCCTGGAAGAACCTCGACCACAACGAAGGGTCGCTTTCGGCGGCGGCGACGAACCGCGCGGTGAGATCCATGGTGTCGATGCCGAGGTCCTGCGCGTGCGCGAGCACCAGCTCGGACCCCGCGTCCACCTGGTTGCCCTGCAGCACGAGCGTGAGGCGTACGCCGCGCGCCGTGCACTCCGGCACCAGCAGGTCCAGCAGCTTCTGGGCGATGACGACGCCGGTGCCGGGCGCATGTACCCGCACCTCGCGCGACTGCGCGACCCACCAGTGCGGCGCGATGTTCCACGCGATCACGTCGAACAGCGCGCTGTAGCCGAGCAGGTTCCGTACGTGCTGTCGGTCGAGTTCGTTGTCGTTCCCAGTGTCGGGCACCGGCACGCCTCGCAGCACCAGTTCGCCGTCCTGCAGGTCGTACCACGGGATCGGCGTGAAGCGGCGGCTGTGTTCGCAGCGGGCGAGGTCGTCGGGGATGAACGACAGCACGAGATCCGTCGCCGGCTGCGCTGCCAGCATGCGGCGGGCACGCAGCACCGACTGCGCGAAGCCATAGCCGAACACGCCGCCGTTCTGCACCGGCCGACCGAGTATCCGCTCGAGCCTGGCCGGCCATGTGTCGGTGTCGGCGACCTGGTCGCCGAACGTGAACGAGTCGCCGACGGCGAGCACCCAGGCGCCGCCCGGTCGCGGCGAACCGTTCGCGCGCATGCCGTCGTGGTCGATCGTGACCATCACCTGCCACCGGTTGTCGGCGCTCGCGAAGTCCGGGCGCGGCACATAGCCGAGTTCGGGATCGTGCACGGCGGGATAGGCGCGGCGGATCAGGTCGATGCGCAGGTCGCGATAGCTGCCCGACAAGAACGGGGCGACACCCTGGCCGGCGCGGTAGGTGCGCAGCAGCGCCTCGCCGAGCAGGCACAGTGCGGCGAGCGGCACCAGCGCGAACAGCGCCTTCCTGCGACGCGACAAGCGGCGGCGCGGCGCGAGCGAGGAGCGGGGCGTTCGGAGACGGCCATGCATGGCGGACCTGGGCTCGCATCGGCGGCCGCAGCCGATCGACGAGAGGCGGATCGCCGCGAGCGCGTCGCCCGCCGCGGCCCCACCCAGCCTGCAGTCCACCGTCCTGCCGCTGGCATCGCCGTCTTGCCATCACAGCGATCTGTGATCCGTCGGCGTGCCTCGGGCTCGCGACGCCTTGGAACGTCGCCGACGGGGACAGGGGCCGGCTCGGGCCTGCGGCCTCAGGTGTGCGCGATGCCTGGTGTCGGGGAACCCCGTCGATGCCGCCGATCCTCGGCGCGAGCTTCCACCAGCAGATGGTCGCCTTGGACATCGATGCGACGCCCGCGGTCACGGCGATGACCGCGACGAACTCACTACTGGTCACGGTCGGCGGGTGGTGACCGACGCCGACGTTCGCGCCACGGCTGCACCCGTGGCAGCATGCGCCTCGCCTACGGCAGCCGCACGATGCCGGCGTCGAGGTCGCCGTCGCCGGAGACTGCCGCGCGCACCGTGATCGGCGCTTCGCCGCCGGTCCAGAGCTGCAGTTCTCCATCGTGCTTCGCCGCGGAGCCGAACAGGAACTCGAACTGCCCCTTGGCATCCGTGCTCACCGTGAAGGCACCGAAGGTCGAGCCGTCGTAGTGCAGCGCCAGGCCGAAGTCGCGCCGGACCGGTGCGCCGTCGGCGTCCAGCACGACCGCGCGCAGCCGCGGCGCATCGTCCGGAACGACACAGACGATCTCGCGCAGCGAGTTGGGCGCATCGGGCCCCAGGATCTCGTGGTCCATCAACTCGCTCACGGTTGCCGCCTGGCGTTCGTTCCTGGCGACGAGCCCGCGGGGGTACGCCCACAGGCCCTGCACCTCGGCAAGGACGCGCAGCTTGCAGCCGCACGCGACGATGCCGAAGTCGGCAGAGCCATCCGCCCCGTAGACGACACGGCGTCGGTGGGATCGTGCACCGTTCTCACACACCAGCGTGGCACCCTGCCGCGGCAGCGGCCTGGCATACGGCTCCCCCTTGCCGTCGACGAGGCGCAGGAGCACGCGGCCGACCGGCGGCAGCGTGACCACGGTCCGTGGCGCCAACGTGACGCGGTCCTGGTCGAAACCGGGCAGGTCCACCTCGACATCGAACCCGGCGCCGAAGACCTCATCAACCAGCAATACGGAGGCCTTGCCCTGCTTACAACCGGGCTTTGACCCAATCTCAAACAAGGAACCTCAATGTCAACCAACCGCAGTTACGCGATTTCCTGTCAAGGTAAGCCCGACGATA
>JBGARS010000128.1:0-9818 GCA_044230075.1 Planctomycetota bacterium
GGCGCGTGAGCCCGCCCCGCCCTGCAACCGCCACCCCCTACACTCGACTATGGGAGGCGCCTCGTGCCCAACGGCGTGCTCATTCGCAAGCTCAAGTTCGATGGCACGGTGCGCCGCACCTGGGAGGCCGACCTCGTCGATGGCGACGTGCACCTCGATACCTGGGCCGACGGCAAGAACGGCACGCGCGTGCAGCTCTACAGCATCGAGGGCCAGGGCCACGGCTGGCCGAACGGCAACAGCAAGGTCGCGGCGACGCCGTTGATCTGGAAGTTCTTCCAGCAGCACGCGCGCGCGCCGCAGCCGCAGGCGGCGGCGACGAAGTAGCGGGCCGGCGCCGGCGTGCGTCAGCCTCGATCGAGGATCGCCAGCACGCGCTCGATCGGCACGCGGCAGCGGAACGGCACGACGCGGGGATGGGTCCGGTACTCGAGCGGGACCGCGCGTTCGGGCAGGCAGAGCACCAGCTGTGCATGTTCGAGCAGGGCGAGCTTGGCCGGCAGTGCGCTCGCGGTGCGCAGGCCGGTCACTTCGCACAGCCAGGCATGGCGACGATCGGGCGACGTCAGCAGGAAGTCCGGGAACGCCGTGCCATGCGTGGTGGCCAGCGGTGCTGGCTCCCGCAGCAGCCGCCACTCCGGGCGCGCCTGGGCGAAGTCGCGGGCGAAGTTGCGTTCGAGTTGGCTGTCGTACCGCCTCGGCTCGGGTGCGGGCAGGATCGGATCGCCGGTGCACAGCACCACGCGACCGCGATCGCCGCCGACCTGGCACGACGCGGTGAGCCGGTAGCGGCGCGTCCACGGCAGCAGTGGCACCAGGCTGGCGACGGTGCGCGCGCTGCTGGCGGCCGTGCCACGTTGCCAGCGGCTGGTGGTGGTGCCTTCGTCCTGGCCGACGGTCTGCAGGCCGGCGCCATGCAGCCACGCGGTGCGCAACAGTGCCCGGCAAGCGCCCTGCAACTGCAGTTCGATCGTGTGCGCGTGCAGCAGCAGGCCCTGCACCATGCCGGTGTTCGCGGCCAGCGCGAGGCGCGAGGCATCGGGTGGTGGTTCGGGCCAGTGCACGAGCCGCTGGTCCGGCAGGTCGGCGAACAGGCTGACGGCGAGTTCGTCGGCGCGCAGGCCCTGTGGGGCGGCGACCTGGTGCAGGGCCTCGTTGCCCGGCACGCCGGCGGCATGCAGGCGGAAGAGCTGCTGGCGCATCGCCGAACGTGCCGGGCCGCGGGCTGCCCGGCGCAACCAGGCGGCGAGCACTGTCATGGCCGGCGCCTGGCGCACGCCGGCGCGCGGGTCGACGTCGCTGCGGCGGAAGTGCGACCGCAACTCGGTGATCGGTCGACCGGCGTAGGCCGCGGCCTGGTCGAGCAGGTCCCGCAGCCAGGGCCGGTCGCGATCGCCGAGCCAGGCAGGAACGAGTTCGCCGTCAGCGATCGTGTACGGCACCCGATGCAGCGGCATCGCGGGTGCGCCAGCGCTGTGCACGCGAGACCTCCAAGCTGTCGAGTGTCGTCAGTTCGTAGACCATCCCGTCGCGTCGCACCCGGCGCACGCGCGCGTCGCGCTGATCGCGGCCGTAGCCACCACCGACCAGGATCGCCACGTCGGCGGTGCCCTCGGCGATGCCGAGGTCGAGCAGGCGCGGACCGGCCAGGGCCGGCAGGGAGCCTTGATGGAACGCGTCGAGCATCACCTGGCGCTCGGCGCGTGGGACCTCGGCCGTGATCGCCGGGATCAGGTGCCGGCTGGCGAGTTCGTAGGCGGCGCGCCGATCGGGCGTGAACACCAGCGTGCGCTGGGCACGGTGTCGTTGCAGCAGCTCGGCGACCATGGCCGCCTTGTGCTCGTGCCAGGCCACGAGCCGCACCGCCTCGTGCCAGGCGCGCAGGGCCGGGCGCTGCGTCGGGTCGCTGCGCGCCTGCTGGACGAAGGTGCCGAAGCCGGCATCCGGTCGCGCCGTCGCGAAGCGGTCGAAGGCGGCCAGGAACGTGTGCCACGCCGCCTCGTAGCTGGCGCGCAATGCGGCCGGCAGTGGCATGCGCAGTTCGCTGTGGCTGGCGGTAGGACCTCGTTCGACGCTGGCGAGCAGGGCGCCGATGCCGCTCGCCCAGCGGGACGCCGACTGCGAATCGATGCGCTGGATCAGCCCGACGCGGGCCAGTGCCGCCGAGGCATCGCAGGCCTGCGCCAGTGCGCCGTGCGGCATCTGTTCGGGCGTGTCGATCACCAGCAGGTCATGGCGTGCGCCGAGCCAGTGCATGTCGGCGGCGAGGCTGGTGATGCGGGCCGCGGTGACGACGCCGGCCAGCCCGGCGGCCCGGGCCGCCTGTTGCCAGCGGTATTCGACGGCCGAGTCGGCGACGGCGACGAGCGCGGTCTGGGCCAGCGCGCGGGCGAGGTCCCCGACGAGTTGCAGGCGCGCCGTGTCCCCCAGGCCCTGCACGAGGCCGCGGTAGCCAGCCTGGCGCAGCGCGAGCAGCGCTCCTGGCCAGTTCGTGGCGCCGTTCGCCGGCCGGGGAACGTCGTCCAGTGCGCTGCCGATCGCGCCGGTGCCCAGCGTGTCCTGGTAGGCGATGCCGGCATCCTGCAGCGCGGCACGCAGCCGCCAGCGCAGCCGCGCCGGCCCGACCAGATGACCCGCGACCGGATTCATGCCCAGCGGCGGGCGCACGGCGGCAGGCCAGGCGAAGGCGAGGATCCGGCCCGCGTGGAACTGGAGCCTTGGCTGGAGGTGGTGCGGACCTTGCACGTGATAGCAGTGGTCCGAGGCCCGCGTCGGTGGCGCACATTCCCGAGAATCGCACCGCGGTGGCGGTGGCCCGCCGATCGGGCACACTTCCGGCCCATGCGCGTGCTGCTCGTCGCCTACTACTTCCCACCGGACGGTGGACCGGGCGCCCAACGACCGATCTCGTTCGCGCGGCATCTGCCCGCAACGGGGCACGAGGTCGTCGTGCTGACGCGGGCGTCGTCGGGTGCGCGCGGTCGCTACGACCCCTTGGATGCGACCGGACTGAAGGCGATCGAACCGACGTGCGAGGTCGTGCGCGCCGCTGGCCTCGCGGGCGAAGCGCCGCCCGACATCGGTGCCGTGTGCGACGCCATGATCGTCGCCGGGGATGCCGCGATCCGGCGGCACCGGCCCGATGTCGTGCTGGTGACCATGTCGCCGTTCGAACTGTGGCGCGTCGCCGTCACGCTCGGCGATCGCCATCGCATTCCGGTGGTCGCCGACCTTCGGGATCCATGGGCGCTCGATGGCGTGCGGGACCACCGCAGCTGGTTCAGCTGGCGCCGCGAATGGAACTCGATGCGGGCCATGCTGCGCCGCGCCGACGGCGTCATCGCCAACACGCCGGAGTGCGGCATCCTGTTCCAGGGTGCGATGCCGCCGGGGTCCGCGGAACGCGTCGCGGTGATCCCCAACGGCTGGGACCGCGACGACTTCGCCGGTGCGCCGCCCGTGGTCCCGGTCGGTGACACGCTGACCCTGGTCTACGGCGGCACCTTCCTGTGCGGCGGGCTCTACCAGCAAGAACGGCTGTCGCGGCGTCTGCTCGGCTGGCTGCGCTACGCACCGGAGCCGATCCAACCGAGTGGCCGCACGCCGGTGCACCTGCTCGCCGCCATGCGGCGGCTGCGTGCGAACGGCTCGCCGGCGGCGGCGGCGCTGCGCCTGCTGGCGATCGGCTCGATCGATGGCGCCCTGCAGCGGTGCGTGCGCGAGTCCGGTGTCGCCGACCGCGTCGAGCTGCGCGACTACCGGAGCCACGAGGAGCTGATCGCGGCGATCCGTGCGGCCGACGCGCTGTTCCTGACCCTGCACGGGCTGCCCGCGGGCCACCGTTCGCGCATCGTTCCGGGCAAGACCTACGAGTACCTGGCCACGGGCCGGCCGATCCTGGCCGCTCTGCCGGCCGGCGACGCCCACGATCTGGTGGCCCGATCGCAGCGGGGCTTGCTGTGCGATCCGTGCGACGAAGTGGCGATCGCGACCCAGCTCGAGGCGCTGTACCACAACTGGCAGCGCGGCGACTACGAGCTATCCTTGCCGGCCGATCCGTTCGCGAACTGGGAACGACGCCAGCTGTGCAACCGCCTGGCAGCGTTCCTGGACGACGTCGTCCACCGGATCGCGTGAGGCTCGGCCCGCGCGCCGGACCTGGAGACTGATCCGATGAACTCGCTCTCTGCTGCTGCGCAAGGCGCCCTCCGCACCGGCAAGCTGCCGCGCAACCTGAGGCCGGGCAAGTTGCCCGTGCTCAGTGAGCTGATCTACCGGGCCTACTGGCTGTCGCCATGGCGGCTGCAGGGTGCGTGGCGCTGGCTGCTCTACCGGCTCGAAGGCGGCTGCATCTTCTCGGTCACCCTGCGCCGCATCTTCGTGCGCCAGTTCGGCGTCGACGTCGGCCTCTACACCCAGGGGGACTGGTACTTCCCGTTCCACCTCGACGAGAAGACGACGGTCGGCCGCTACTGCTCGATCGCGTCGACGGCGCGCGTGGTGACGCAGAACCACCCGATGAACACGATCTCGACCAGCGCCCTGTTCTTCCACCCGAGCAAGGGCCTGGTGCGCGACAACCCGGTGGCGTCGAAACCGCTCGAGATCGGCAGCGATGTCTGGATCGGCCACCATGCCGTGGTCCTGCCGCCGACGCGCTCGATCGGTCACGGTGCGGTGATCGGTGCCGGTGCGATCGTGTCCCGCGACGTGCCGCCGTATGCGATCGTCATGGGCAATCCGGCGCGCGTGATCGGCTACCGGTTCCCGGCGGAACGCATCGCCGAACTGCTCGCGTCACGCTGGTGGGAACGTTCGCTCGAGGAGTTGCTGCCGGACATCGACTCCTTCTTCCACGCGGCGGAGGATGTGCGCAAGGACACGGTCGGCAGCGGTCAGGCCTGACGCGTGATCTTGCCGTTCGCGTTCTTCGGCAGGCTGTCGACGAACTCGATGCGCCGGGGCAGCTTGAAGTCCTCGAGCCGGCCCTTGCAGTGCAGCAGGATCTGCTGGTCGAGCAGCGCGGCGTCCCGGCGCACGACCTGCGCCACGATGGCCTGACCGAGCACGGGGTCGTCGACGCCGATGACGCGGACCTCGAGCACGCCGTCGAGTTCGCTGATCACCTGTTCGATCTCGGCCGGCGCGACCTTCTCGCCGCGTGACTTCAGCACGTCGTCCGTGCGCGCCACGAAGTAGTGGTAGCCGTCGGCGTCGCGGCGGAACAGGTCGCCGCTGTGGCACACCGTCTCGCCCGGCAGCGGTCCGGGCCGGAAGCGCGCGGCGGTGGCTTCGGGATTGCCCCAGTAGCCGCGCATGACGTGGCCGCCGCGGACCACCAGTTCGCCGACCTGATCGGGGCCGAGCCGATTGCCGTGCGCGTCTTCGAGCCAGACCTCGGTGCCCGGGATGGCCAGGCCCACCGAGCCGGGCTTGCGATCGAGGTCTTCGGGCGGCAGGTAGAGCGTGCGCTTGGTCTCGGTCAGGCCGTACATCGAGAACACCAGCGCCTGCGGCACGACCTCGCGCAGCCGTTCGATGTGGCGCGGTGGCAGCGCCGCGCCGGTGTTGCTCAGGTAGCGCAGCGAGCCTGTGTCGAACGCCGTGAGGTCGAGGTTCAACAGCATCGCGAACATCGTCGGCACGCCCGGCAGGCCGGTGGCGCGTTCCGCGGCCAGGCGGTGCAGGAACTCCGCGGGGTAGGTGAACGACCGTTCGAGCACCAGCGTGCCGCCGAACAGGCACACCATCAGCCACTGGTACAGGCCGTAGTCGAACGACAACGGCAGGGCGGAGATGACGATGTCGTCGGCGGTGTTCCGCAGGTAGCTGGTGATCGAACGGGCCGCGAAGACCACGTTGTGATGGCCCGACATCACGCCCTTCGGCTTGCCGGTGCTGCCCGAGGTGTAGATCAGGCAGGCGAGGTCGCGATCGATGCCGGTGCGTGGGGGCCGCGAGCCGTCGGCCCGACGGTAGACCTCGCCGAGGTCGATCCAACCGGGCTGGCCGAGGCCTGCCGCGGCGGCGCCGGTCACCAGGAAGATCTGCAGGGACGGGCAATCCACACCCACCTCGAGCGCCGCCTTGCTCCGGTTGCCGGCGAACAGCAGCGCGACCGCGCCGCAGTCGACGACGATGCCGGCGACCTGCTTCGGTTTCGAGCTGTCGGCCACGACCACGAACACGCCGCCGGCTTTCAGGACCGCGAAGATCAGGATCGCCAGGTCGGGACCGTTCGCGGTCCACAACACGGCCCGGTCGCCGCGGTGGAAACCACGCGACCGCAGTTCGTTGGCGACCTGGTTGGCGCGGCGATCGACTTCGCACCACGTCAGGCGGACGTCGCCACACACGAGGGCGGTCTTGTCCGGTGTGCGGGCGGCAGACTGCTCGAGGAGATCCTGGACGAGGAGCATGGCCCGCGCGGCTCGGTCAGGCGGTCTGCTTCAACTGCTTGCGGGCGACGAAGGCGACCAGGCTGGCCACGGAGTCCAGGTTCTTCGGCACCGCTTCGGCATCCTCGATCTGGATGCAGAAGGTCGTCTCGAGCCACGTGATCAGCTCCAGCACGCCGGTCGAATCGACGACGCCGTTCTCGCGCAGCGACTCCGTGTCCGCGAGCGGGAACTCCTGGTCGCTCAAGAGAAAGGTCCGCGCCAGGAACTGGCGCAGCTTGGCTCGGCTGTCGGCTGTGGCACCCACGGGATGCGCCTTGCCCCGGTCAACGGGGTCCGGTTCTGGGGGGAAGGAAGGTCAATGGTGGCGACGGGCGCGCTGGGCGGCGTCGGAACATGGTACCGCATCGGCAGGTCCAGCCGCGCTTCTGCACCCGGCCGTGCGCCGAGGGCCGGCGCCATCGCTGGCCGGGCGCAGCTCAGGCCGACGTGGCAACGCCGATGCCATGGGCCGCGCGGCGTGGGTTCAATCGGTGCGGTAGCCATGTTCGGTGTGCTCGGGGAACGCCGTCGCGAACCGGTAGATGCCGTCGCGGATGAAGAGGTTCTGGCGACGGATGTCGTCGACAGCGAAGTGCTGGCGCCAGGCGGTCTTCAGCCAGGTGCTGTCGTGGCCGGAGTCGACCAGCAGGGGCAGGATGCCGGTCGGTTGTCCCGACGTGCCGATCTGGGCGCGCACCTTGCGGCGTACGCGGATCATCGCCGGCAGCAGATCGCCGGCGATCTTCTCGACGAGCGCTTGCTTGCCGCTGGCGTGCGCCAGCTCGCGCGAAGGCACGCCGCAGTACTCGTCGGCGACGAGGCCGTACGGCTGGATCACGTCGAGGCCGTGGTGATGGAAGACCCCGACTTCGCGATCGCCGCTGTCCAGGCCAGCCATCAGCGCCAGTCGCAGGCCATCGTGATCGAGCTTCGGCAGCCGGTAGTACTCACGGCCGCGGTAGTCGACCGGCGTGTAGTCGGCGACGATCTCGTTCATCTGGTCGCCGGTCAGCAGCAGGGGCGTGCCGCCGTGCTGGGCCATCGCGCGGCCCAGCAGCAGGTTGACGATCGCGCAGTGCACGTTGAAGTCGCGCCAGTCCTGGCCGTAGATCAGCGCGTCGTCGATGCAGGCGAGGATGTCGTCCGGCGAAGCCGGCACGAACCGCAGCGGGATGCGCAGGTGGTCTGCCATCCGGCGCGCGTAGATCGCATCCTCGCTCTCGGGATGTTCGCCGTCGACGAAGCTGTAGGTGAACGCCGTCACCCGGGCGAAGTGCAGGCAGGCGAACACGCCGATCAGGCTGCTGTCGATGCCGCCGCTGAGGCAGAGCAGTACTTCGCGGTCGCCGAGGTCGCGCGCCATGCGTCCGAACCAGGTCTCGAGCGCGTTGCGGATCCGCGCCGGCGAGCCCAGCTGTGGCTGCACCGCCGGTTGGTAGTAGCGCACGGTCTCGAGGGACTGCCGTTCGACGTCGAGGATCGTGAAGTGGCCCGACGGCACGCTGCGGATCGCCGCGAACGGCACGCCCTTGCGGATCAGTTCGATGGCGTAGTTGGCGACGACGACGGTGCCGTCGGCGCGGATCGCGAAGAACAGCTTGTTGACGCCGCGCTTGTCGCGCGCGAGCAGGATCCGTGGGCCATCCTGTTGCGCGATCGCGAACTGGCCGTCGATGCGGGCGAGCGACTGCACCAGGTCGCCGTGACCGGCCGCCGTGAGGTCGGTCGGCAGCGCCGGCCGGAACGTGTCGCCGTCCCAGTAGAAGTCGGCGATGGAGAGTGAGGACTCAAGCACGGAGCACGCTCTGGAAGGCTGGGAGACCCTTGCGAAGTGCTTCCGTCGTCGCGGTCAGCGAGATGCGGAAGTGGCCGGGCTCGTGGAACAACGACGATGGCAGCACGAGCACGCTGTGTTCGGCCAATCGTTCGACGAAGGTGTAGTCGTCCGCGATCGGGCACTGCGCGTAGACGAAGAACGTCGCCTGCGCGTCGCACACCCGGTAGCCGTACTCGCGCAACGTGGTGCGCGCCAGCTGGTGGCGCAGGGCGAGCACCTCGAGCGGCGGCACGTAGTCGATCAGGTGCGCGATCGCGCGCTGCATCAGTGCCGTCGGCGTGCAGAACCCCATGGTGCGCATCGCCCGCAGCAGCTCGACCTGCAGTTGCTCGCGTTCCGGCATGGTCGGCGACAGGGCGATGTAGCCGATGCGCTGGCCCTGCAGGAACAGCGACTTGCCGAACGAGTAGATCGCGAGCGTGCGCGGATGGTGGCACAGCGCGCTCTCGAACTTCGTGGCCGACCAGACCAGGTCGCGGTGGACTTCGTCGCTGATGACGAAGACCTTGCTGCCGAACCGCTGCTCGGCGGCGCCGACGATGCGTGCCAGCGCGGCCAGTTCCTCGCTGGCGAGCACGACGCCGGTGGGGCAGCCGGGGTGCGGGAACAGGATGCCGGCCGTGCGCGGCGTCAGTGCTGCTTCGATCGCCGCCAGGTCCAGGTGCTTGTCGGCCCGCAGCGGCACGAAGCGGAACGGGATCCCCAGGTTCGCCAGATACAGCGGGTAATCGAGCCAGCACGGGGTGACGACCAGCAGTTCGCCCCCGTCCGCGAACAGGGTCCGGAACACCGCGTTCAAGGCCGCCATGGCGCCCGGCGTCAGCACGATGTCGCGGAAGTTCGTGTCGATGCCGAAGCGCTCGCCGAGGCTGGTGGCGATCAGGCGACGGATCGGCGTCTTGCCGCCGTACGGCGTGTACTGGAACGACAGGTCCTTGGCTTCGGCGAGTGCTGCGCGCAGCGCCGCGAGCACGTGTTGGTCGGGGCCGTCGTAGGCATTCGCGTAGGCCAGGTCGACGAGACGCGGGTGTTGGCGGCGAGCGCGGTCGGCGATCTCGTCGAAGCGCTCCTGGGGCGCCAGGAACGGCAGACACTCAGCGCGCATGCGGTGGCCTCGGGGGGCTGCGACCTCGCCTGTCGATGGCGTCCAGGTGGCGGCATCGACGCGCCAGGAACCCGGAGGATCGCAGACACTCCGCTGGCGTCGCGGACGATACTGCCGCGCCGGACGTTTCGCGAACGGGCGCCGCAACCCCTTCCTGCACCCTCACCTGGCCCGATGCCGCCATGCAACGCCGCCGGCATCGGTCGCGCCATCGGCAGGAAGACCTGATCTCGCTCGGGGAATCCACCGAGTCCGGGGCGGCCTTCAGCCGGCCCGGACCAGCGCCTGCAGGGCGGCGAGTGCCCGCCGCGCGCGTTCGATGCGCTGCCGCTTCCAATCGGGACCGGCGGTGCCCCTCGCCACGTCGAGCAGGTAGGCGCCTTCGGGGCGTGGTTCCTCGTGCGCAGCCGTCGTCGCCAGCCACGCGGTGGCGAAC
>JBGARS010000129.1:0-9635 GCA_044230075.1 Planctomycetota bacterium
ACTGACCGGGTGCGCCGGATCAGAACGGCGCGCCGGCGGCGACCCACGCCCGCAGCAACGCGACCTCGGCCGCGGTCGGCTGCGGCTTCTCGGCCGGCGGCATGTGGTCGTCGTCGTCGAGCGGCAGTTCGCAGCGGGTGATCAACGGGCTCTCGTCGGGCTTGCCGGGCACGACCACCGGACCGTTCTCGCCACCGGCGAGGATGCCGGCCGGCGTCGTCAGCAGCAGCTCGCCCTTCTGCTTGTCGGGGTTGTGGCACCTGGTGCAGGTGCGTTCGAGCAGCGGCGCGATCGTGCGCACGTAGTCGCTGGCAGAGGCTGGTGGCGCCGGTCGCACCTTGGGCGGCCGCAGCGGCGCGAACAGGAAGTCGGCGCCGTGTGTGAGCGAGGCGCCGAGGTGGCCCGTGGGCACCATCACGACGAGCGCCGCCGCCAGCACCACGCGGAACGGCAGGCGGCGCGCCTGGAACGCCAGCAACGCGGCCAGCAGCATCAACACGGCCAGCGCGATGCCCAGCAGCTTGTGTTGGCCGATGGTGTCACCGTCCGGCGACTCGCCTGCCAGCACCAGGCCAGAAGCCACCGCCACGGCGCCGGTCAGCGCGCCGAACCAGGCCAGCGCCAGCACCGCACCGCGCGGGACTTCGCGGCGCAGCAGCAGCGCACCGAACTCCAGCAGGCCGGTGGCCGCGAGCACGCCGAGCGGCAGGTGCAGCACGACCGGATGGAAGCGACCGAAGACGGCGAGCCATGGTGAGGCTTCCGTGGGCAGCAGACACAGGGCGGTGAGCATCACGCGCCGCGGATCTTGCCATGCCCGGGCCGCCGGGTCACCCGTCAGAAGCTGTTGCCGAACGCGAGCGTGAAGTTGCTGCCCTCGTCGCCGTAGCCGAAGTCGACGCGGAACGTCGCCTCGCGCGAGAACGCGAGCCGCAGGCCAAAGCCGTAGCTGTCGAGGAACTTGCCGTGGTGCAGGTCTTCGAAGCCGTTGGCCACGGTGCCGAACTCGTAGAACACGCCGAGGCCGATGCGCTCGATGCGGATCGTATCGGTGAACGTGATGCCGCGCGGGATCAGGCTCAGGCGGTACTCGATCGACGCATGCGCCGCAGCGCGGTCGGTGAAGCGGTTCTGGATGTAGCCGCGCAGCGTCTGCGTGCCGCCCAGCGTCGGCAGGCTGTAGAACGGCAGGTCGCCGATGGTGTCCTGCACGAACGCACCGAAGGCGAGCACGTCGGTGGGTGGGTTCTCCTCGCGGCCATACGCGCCGCGGTGCAGCAGCGGCGGCAGCGCGAACACGTGCTGGGCGTCGAGGCCGAGGATGCCGCCGAGCTCGCCGCCGCTGCCGTAGCACAGGTTCGCCACGAGGCCGGCGCGTTTGCCCTCGTACGGCTGGTGCAGGCTGTCGCGCGTGTCGTAGCCGAAGTTCGCGAGCAGCCAGAACTGATCGACACCGTCACCCTCGGCGAAGTCGGCGGGAAACGCCTGGTCGGTGCTCGGCACGGTGCTGACGCGGCCGCGCGACAGACCGTGGTGTTCGGCCTGCGCATCGACGCGCAGCAGCCAGTCGCCGCCCGGATCCGGCAGCGACAGGCGCGTGCCGAAGCCCAGGTGGGTCAGTTCCTCGGTGTAGCTGGTCTCGGCGTTCTCGGGCGCTCGGCTGCCGAAGCCGAAGAAGCGCCGCGTCAACGTCTTCTCGTAGCCGCCGCGCGCGTAGAGCCGGCCGCGTTCCTCGCGCAGCACGCCGCCATCGGCGAGGTCGCGCACGTTGAGCCAGCGCGACCAGAACATGCGGTAGGCCTGCTGCCCCTCGGCGCTGTAGGTCATGACGATGTTGGCGAACTCGCGGTAGCGCTGGCTGCGGAAGTCGACGTCGGTCAGCGCAAAGCCGCCGCCGAAGCCGATGTCCTCTTCGCGGAACACGATCGGCGACAGGAAGCTGCTGACCAGGAAGCGGTCGAGCACCGAGCCCGGCTTGATGCGTCCCGCCGGCGTGTAGCGCCAGCGTTCGGGGTGCTCGATGTCCGCCGGGATCTCCGGCTTCGGGATGCGCCCGTCGGCGTCGACGCCACGCAGCGGGTCGTAGTCGCCGACGACGACCGGCTGCGGCAGCGGCGGCGGTTCGATCTGCGCGAGTGCAGCAGCGGCGGGGACAAGGGTGAGGAGGGTCGAACGCAGGAACCGTCGCACGCGCGCATCGTGGCGATCGGCGCGCGGCGTGCAATGGCGAGTTGGTATGGTTGCGCGCATGCGTGGTGTCGGTGCAGCTCTGTTCGCGTTCACCTGGCTCGTGCCATCGGTCGCGGCACAGTCGCCCGGGGTGCTCGACTATCCGGCCTTGCTGCACCGACTGGTCGACGTCGACTGGCTGTGGCAGCCGCCGCGCGCAGGCGAACGCTGCGTGCAGTGGAGCAGCTACGACCGCGGCAGCGACGCGGGGCCGGCCAGTGCTGGTTGGTATGCGAACGGCGACCGCGGCAACTACCTGCGTGTCGTCGAGCGTGAGGGGCAGCAGGAGTTCGTGATGGCGGCTGCCGAGGGCCCCGGCTGCGTCGCGCGCATCTGGTCGGCGAATCCACACGGCACGCTGCACTTCGACATCGACGGCGAACGGGTGTGGAGCGTCGACTTCGCGGCGCTGTGCAGCGGCAAGGTCGACGGCGTGCCCGAACCCTTGGCAGGCATGCGCAGCAGGGGCGGCAACTGCTACCTGCCGATCCCGTTCGGGAGGAGCTTGAGAGTGTCGTGCACAGCGGGGGACCTCTACTACCACGTCGACGTGGTGCAGTTGCCCGTCGCGGAGTCGTTCTCGCCGCAACTGCTCGCGGCGCATGCGCAGCGCCTCGCCGAGCTTGCCCGCGCGATGCCCACCGCGATCCCGCCGTTCCGGACGATCCTCTACATGGGCAAGTCGACGGCGACGGTGCCCGCGCACACGCTGGTGCAGAACTTCCGCATCATTTTCCCGGACGGGATCGATCGGCAGCAACAACTCGAGGTCGCGCGGGAGTGCGAACTCGTCGTGCGCTGCGGCGGCGAAGAGACGGTGCGGGTGCCGCTGCTGGACTTCTTCGCGGCCGGGCCCGAGTGGCGCGACCACAGCACGCGCTTCCTCGCGGTTCGCGGCGGCACCGGGTTCTGCGCGTTCCCGATGCCGATGCCCGACGGCGGTTCGATCGAAGTCGTGGCGCCTGCACTCGAGAGCTGCCCGTACCTTCCGGCCGTTCTCGTCACCGACGACGTCGTGATGCTCGAGAAGGAGCTGCTCTTGTTCCACGCCAGCTACCACCTCGCCAAGGACATACCAACGCGCCCGTTCTCCGACCACCTGGTGCTCGACGCCAAAGGCGCCGGCCGCTTCGTCGGCTGCTCGCTGCTGGTGCGCAACCCGTCGCGCATCTGGTGGGGCGAAGGCGACGAGAAGGTATGGGTCGACGGCGAGGCCTTCCCGTCGTGGTTCGGCACCGGCACCGAGGACTACTTCGGCTACGCGTGGTGTGACCCGACGCCGTTCCAGGCGCCGTTCCACGCCCAGATCGAGTGCCAGGGGCCGATGAACTTCGGCTTCACGCAGCTGCACCGCAGCCAGGTGCTCGACAGCATCCCGTTCCGGCAGTCGCTGCGGTTCGAACTCGAACGCTGGCACTGGGTCGAGACGGCGAAGATGGACTACGCGACGGTCGCCTATTGGTACGGCGCGCCGGGCGCGACCTCGGGCCTGCCGCCGGTGTCGCCCGCCGCCGAGCGGCAACTCGAACGGCTCGACCAGCCGCCGGTGTGGATCGCCGAAGGTGCGCTCGAAGGCGAGGACCTGCGCGTCGTCTCGTGCTCGGGCGGCACGCACCAGGTGCAGGACATCGGCGTGTTCGAGCAGCAGTTCTCACGCGATGCGCACCGCTGGTGGCGCGATGGCAAGCCCGGCGACGTGCTCGTGCTCGCGGTGCCGGTCACCGAAACTGGGCGCTACCGCGTCACCGCGGGCTTCGTGATGGCCGACGACTTCGGCATCGTGCAGTGCTCGCTCGCCGGCAGCAAGCTCGGGGAGTTCGACGGCTACGCGCCCCAGGTGCAAGCGAGTGGCCCGCGCGACCTCGGCACCGTCACGCTGCCGGCCGGTGAAGCCGAGCTGCGTCTCGAGCTGACCGGCAAGAACGACAAGGCGAAGCCGAGCCACATGGTCGGCCTCGACTACCTGCGCCTGGAGCAGCTGCCATGAAGCCGAAGAAGCAGAAGCCGCGCCGCGAGATCTTCGAATGCCCGCACTGCGGTGCCGACGTGCCGCTCGGCAGCAAGGTGTGCCGCGAATGCGGCAGCGACGCGGCCACCGGCTGGCAGGACGGCCAGGAGATCGACTACCAGAGCATCGAGATCCCCGACGGCTACGGCGAAGACGAACACGCCAGCGGCACGACGTCGACACGCCCGCGCCTGTGGATCGTCGTCACGGCCCTGGTCGTCGCCGCAGCACTGGTGTTCTGGCTCGTGTCCGCGCGCTTCTGATGGTCACTGTAGGTTGATCCACGCGATCTGGCCGAACGGCACGGCGCGCAGCGAGCCTTCGGTCTCGATCACCAGCCAGCCGTTCGGGCCGTCGGGCAGCGGTTGGAACAGCCGGCCGGTGTAGTGGGTGCCGTCCATGATGCGCACCTGGATCGCAGAGCCGACCTGCGGTGGCCAGTCGCGCGGGCCGGAGCGCGCCGCCACGGCCTTCGCCATCGGCGCCGTGCCCGCGGCCGGGCCCGAAGTCGTCGCGGCCAAGGTCGTCGGCCGCAGCGTGGCCGGCAGCGTCTGCTCCGGTGCGCCGCGCGAGAACTGCGCTGCCGGGTCGGCATCGACCGCCGCATCGACGGTGACGGTCACCGCATAGTGGTCGCTGTAGGTCTTGCGCCAGGCGAGCTTGTCCTGGCCCGCGGGCATCCCGTGCACGCTGTACGAGTCGCGCCGCAGCTCGGCGAAGCCGGGACCGACGGCGATCTGGTCGATCGGCTCGGCGAAGTGCTGGATCGTCGGCGTCGGGGTCGGCTGCGCGACGTAGCGCACGACATCGTCCTGCTCGAGCAGCTGTTCCGGCTCGCTGCCGTAGCTGCTGTTGAAGTCGCCGAGCACGACGAAGTCCTGGTCCTCGGTCGCCGACAGCCGGAGCCGCCGCAGCCATTCGTGCAGTTCCTGCGCCTCGAGCCGGCGCTTCTGTTCGTCCGGCGCCTTCTGGCCGGCCTTCAGGTGCACCGTCACTATGCGGAAGTCGAAGCCGGTCGCCTTGACGCGGAACCACGCGGTCACCGGCACGCGGTGGAAGATCGGCACGCCGTTCACCTCGCGCGGCAGCTGCAGCAGTTCTTCGGCGCCGAGCAGGTCGACGACCGAACTGTCGTAGAGGAAGCCGATCGCCTGCGCGGTCTGGCCGTCGGTCCACTTGCCGGTCGTGCCGAGCAGCGCGCGCCAGTTGGCCCCGGCACCAGCGGCGACCTTCTGCAGCGTGGCCTCGTCGTTGACCTCCTGCACCGCGAGCACGGCGACACCGAGGTCGTGGATGTAGGCGCCGATCTGCGCGAAGTCGGCGTCGTCGCGCGGTGGCACGTCGTGTCGCACGTTGCCCGGCGCGCCGAGGAACTCGAGGTTCCAGGTGCCGATGCCGACCGTCGACGACGAGGCCTGCGGTGCCTGCGCCGCCCCAACGGCCGTCAGCAGGGACAGGAAGAAGGTGCTGACGAGGATGCTGCGGCGGTTCATGGTTGGCCTTCGGCCCTTCTGCGGATGGAGCGCATCAGGTCTTGCAGGAAGTGGATGTTGTGCAGCGAGAGCAGGATGCCGGCCAGCATCTCGTCGGCGACCGCGAGATGGCGCAGGTAGGCACGCGAGAACTTCTGGCAGGTGTAGCAGCCGCAGCCGTCGACCAGTGGGCCCGGATCGTCGGCGTATTGCGCGTTGCGCAGCTTCAGCGACGTGCCGTCCTTGCCGAACGCGGTGTGGTTCCTGCCGTGGCGGGTCGGGATCACGCAGTCGAACAGGTCGACGCCGCGTGTGGTCGCGGCGAGCAGGTCCTCGGGCATGCCTACGCCCATCATGTAGCGCACCCGGTCGGCGGGCAGGTGGTCGACGCAGGCATCGAGGGCGACGGCCATCTGCTGCTTCGTCTCACCGACGCTGAGGCCACCGATCGCGTAGCCGTCGAACTCCATCGCCGCCAGCGACTGCGCACTCGCGGCGCGCAGTTCGGGATCGATGCCGCCCTGGCAGATCGCGAACACCGCCTGGCCACGCCGGCTGCCGCCCCAACGTTCGTGCACGTCGCGCGCCATGCGCGCCCAGCGCAGCGTGCGTTCGTGGGCGATGCGCTGGGTGTCGCGGTCGGCGTCCCCGGGCGGGCACTGGTCGAGCACCATCGCGATGTCGGGCCCGAGCTGCTTCTGGAACGTCAGCACCGACTCCGGCGTGCAGCGATGCGTGCTGCCGTCGATCACCGACTGGAACGTGACGCCGGCGTCGTCGATCGCGACCTTGCCGCCGAGCGAGAACACCTGGTAGCCACCGGAGTCGGTCAGGATCGGCCCGTCCCAGCCCATGAAGCGATGCAGGCCACCGAGCCGCTCGATGCGTTCGGCGCCCGGGCGCACGTGCAGGTGGTAGCTGTTGGCCAGCACCAGTTCGCTGCCGGTGGCGCGCACCTGCTCGGGCGTCAGCCCCTTCAACGTCGCATAGGTGCCGACCGGCGCGAAGCACGGCGTCTCGAAGGTGCCGTGCGGCGTGTGGTAGCGACCGCGGCGCAGGCGCCCGTTGCTGGCCAGCAGTTCGAAGCGGAACGCGCTCACGGAAACGGCAACTCGCCGGTGTGCTGCTTTGGCGGCTCGATGCCGACGTGGCTGTAGGCCTGCGGCGTCGCGATGCGGCCGCGCGCGGTGCGCGCCAGCAGGCCACAGCGGATCAGGTGCGGCTCGAGCACCTCTTCGATCGTGTCCTCGGCCTCGTCGACCATCGCCGCCAGCGTCTTCAGGCCGACCGCCTCGCCGCGTTGGATCAGCGCCCGCAGCAGGCGCCGGTCGACCTCCTCGAGGCCGAGGTGGTCGATGCGCAGCCGGTCGACGGCGTCGCGTGCCACGGCGGCGTCGACGGTCGCCTTGCCGGTGACCTGGGCGAGGTCGCGCACGCGGCGCAGGATGCGCAGCGCCATGCGCGGTGTGCCGCGGCTGCGCTGCGCGCACAGGTTGGCGGCTTCGTTGTCGATCTGCACCTGCAGGCGCACCGCCGCGCGCAGCAGGATCTGTTCGAGGTCGGCGACCGGATACGGCTCCAGCCGTTCGACGATGCCGAAGCGCGAGCGGAACGGTGCCGTCAGCAGCCCTTCGCGGGTGGTCGCGCCGACCAGCGTGAACGGCTGCACGCCCAGCCGCACGCTGCGGCCACTCGGACCCGGATCGAGCACGACGTCGATCGCGTGGTCTTCCATCGCCGAGTAGAGGTACTCCTCGAGCGCCTTCGGCAGCCGGTGGATCTCGTCGACGAACAGCACCTGGTCGCGCTGCAGGCGGGTCAGGGTGCCGGCGAGGTCCTTCGGCGCGCCGAGGGCGGGGCCCGATGTGATCACGAGGTCGGTGCCCATGCCCTGCGCGATCAGGTAGGCGAGCGTGGTCTTGCCGAGACCCGGCGGCCCGCACAGCAGCACGTGGTCGAGCGGTTCGTTGCGTTGCCGCGCGGCGCGGATCGCGATGCCGAGGTTGTCGCGGATCTGCGCCTGGCCGACGAACTCGCCGAACGTGCCCGGACGCAGACTGCGGTCGAACTCGCGGTCCACCGCGTCGGGCTGGTCGTGGAACACCATGGGATGCGCGGCGGATGGTACTTGCCTTCGCCGCACGTTCCACCACGCTGTGCGCGTGGATCCGTCCGAAGAGCTGCCGATCTTCCAACTGCTCGGTGCCGAGACCCTGACTGCGATCGTCGCCGGCTTCTACCGGCGCGTGCCCGCTGACCCGGTGCTCGGCCCGCTGTATCCGGCGGGGGACTTCGAAGGCGCCGAGCAGCGGCTGCGTTCGTTCTTGCTCTACCGCTTCGGCGGTCCACCCGACTACCTGCGCGAGCGTGGCCATCCGCGCCTGCGCATCCGGCACGCGCCGTTCGCGGTCGACCGTGCGGCGCGCGACCGGTGGATGCAGCTGATGCTGGCGTCGGTCGACGAGCAGGTCGCGGCGGGCAAGGTGCAGCAGGCGCATCGCGAGTACCTGGAACGCTTCCTTGGCGACATCGCGACGTTCCTGATCAACCGTGGGTAGATTGCACGCATGCGGTCTGCCACCGTGCTGTTCGCTTGCATCGGGCTGCTCCCGGCCCAACACGGTGAGAACCCGGGCGATCGAGGCTTCCACCGGCTGTGGAACGGCACCGACCTGCAGGGCTGGCATGGCCAGCGACACTTCGATCCGTACAAGCTCGCGGCGATGGACGCTGCGGCGCGCACGAAGCTGGAGGCCGAGGACGATGCGACGATGCGCGCGCACTGGCACGTCGAACACGGCGAACTGGTCAACGACGGCGAGGGCGCCTACCTGACCAGCGACGCAGAGTTCGGCGATGCGGAGTACCGGCTCGAATACAAGACCGTCGCCAACGCCGACTCCGGCATCTACCTGCGCGGCTGCCCGCAGGTGCAGATCTGGGACTGCACCGAAGCCGGTGGCAAGTGGCCGCTCGGGGCCGACAAGGGCAGCGGCGGGTTGTGGAACAACGAGACCCACGAACGCTTCCCGCCGAAGCTCGCCGACAAGCCGTTCGGTGAATGGAACCGGCTCGAGATCCGCCAGCTCGGCGAACGCGTGTGGGTGACGTTGAACGGCGTCACCACGGTCGATGGCGTCGTGATGGAGAACTACTGGGATCGTGCGCGGCCGCTGCCGGCGCGCGGGCCGCTGCAGCTGCAGACGCACGGCGGCGAGATCCGCTTCCGCGAGCTGTGGGTGCGCGACATCGCGGCCGACGAAGCGAACACGCTGCTCGCCGCGCGCGACGCCGAGCAGTTCACACCGATCTTCGACGGCAAGACGTTCGCCGGCTGGCAGGGCGACGTCGACAGCTACGAGGTCGTCGATGGAGCGATCCGGTGCAGGGCCGGCAAGGGCGGCAACCTGTTCACCAAGGAATCGTTCGGCGACTACGTGGTCCGGCTGCAGTTCCGACTGCCGCCCGCGGGCAACAACGGCCTCGCGATCCACTACCCGGGCGAAGGCGATCCCGCCTACACCGGCTGCGAGGTGCAGGTGCTCGACGACTCCGCCCCGCAGTACGCCGAGGCCAAGCCCTGGCAGTACCACGGCTCGGTCTACGGCGTCGTGCCAGCGCAGCGCGGCTACCTGCGGCCGGTGGGCGAGTGGAACTTCGAACAGGTCACCGTGCGCGGCACCCAAGTCACCGTCGAGTTGAACGGCACGACGATCGTCGATGCCGATGTCAGCGAGCTGCCGACCCACCTCGGCGAGAAGCACACCGGCAAGGACCGCACCGAGGGCTTCTTCGGCTTCTGCGGCCACAACGATCCGGTGGCGTTCCGCGACATTCGGCTGTGGCAGTTGTGAGAGCCCCGCTGGCACCGATACGCCGAAGCGACCGCGACGCGGAGGCGGGTGCTCACTCTCGCACGCGTGCCG